>NZ_JBITGN010000075.1:0-1057 GCF_044457245.1 Nocardia sp. NPDC050630 | reverse complement strand
CACAACGGTCCCGCATGGAACAAGCGGGTTCGCACCCGGAAGCGTTCAAGTAGGGGCGAGAGCTGGTCGAGGGAAGTCACAGACCAAGGATGACAGACGATCTGGTAGGAGATCGAGACGATATGCATCAATCAGTCCAAGTGGTCCAGGCAGTCTGAGAGTGCGTCGCCCGGCGAGACACTGCGGGAGGCGTCGTCCGAACCACAACCCGAGGAGCACTCCATGTCTCTTGTCCCCCCTGTCGAGCGCGAGTCCGCGACCGGAACCGTCAAAGACCAGCTCGATCAGATCCATACCGCGTTCGGCACCGTGCCCGCGATGTTCCGAGCCGTCGCGAACTCCCCTGCCGCCCTGACGAGCATGTGGGCTTCGTTCGGCGCCTTCGGCGGCGGTGTCCTGGGACCGGCGCTCAGCGAACAGATCGCCGTGGCCGTCGCCAACCGAAACTCCTGCGAGTACTGCCTGGCCGCGCACACCGCTCTCGGACGCAAGGCCGGGGTGAGCCGCGCGGCGCTGGAAGCCGCGCAGACGGGCCGGTCCGATGACCCTCGGACTGCGGCACTCCTGAACTTCGCGCTGAAGCTAGTGGAAGAGCGCGGCCAGGTCACGGCAGAGGACGTGCAGGCTCTCCGTGATCAGGGCTGGAGCGATGAGCACATCGTCGAGGTCATCGGGCAGGTCGCGCTCAACCTGTTCACCAACTACATCAACGTCGCCCTCGCAGTCCCGGTCGACTTCCCCAGGGTGAGTCTGCGGCCAGCCGCCTGACGTTCCACCGGTGCCGACGCCGACCAGAAGCTCCTATCCCGCCGACACCCTCGCGTGGAGGGCAGCCCTGACCATCGCGGCGGTCAGCTCGATGTGGCGATCAGGGGCAGCGAGGTCGTAGATCGCTCCACGGCGGGCGCGCATCCACTCGGACGTGCGCCCGCCCTCCTCAGGAGTCACAACCAGCCCGACCGTCTCCGGTGGCCACGAGTTCCGACTGCGCAGGAGAACCCGCATGACCTACACCACCATCGTCATCCGCCACGTCACGTTCGAAGACCTCGGCATC
>NZ_JBITGN010000074.1:0-1080 GCF_044457245.1 Nocardia sp. NPDC050630 | reverse complement strand
CTTAGTGAGCGTCCGGGAACTCTTGTCAGCCGTGGCCGCGGGTGAGTTGCCAACGGATTCGGTCGTGCGGGATTCGATGGTGTCGGGTCGGCGAATGTGGTTGTGGGGGAATGATGTTCGCCCCGGCGTGGTGTAGCCCGAACATGAAGAACTCCTGGTAGAGCAGCGGTTGTCGAGACCATGTTCTGCCAGGAGTTCGTGTGCCAGTATCGCCTACCTGTCTGTGTTCGTCATGCCCGGCCCACGGCGAGTCGCAGACGCCGTGTCCGGCGTATCCGTCCTCGTGCAGCGACGAGCAGTGGGCGCTGCTCGAACCACTGTTGCCCGCTCCGGGCAACACCGCAGGCAAGGGCGGACGCGGTGAGAAACATCCCCGTCGCCTGGTGTTGGATGCGATCTTCTACCTTGTGCGTGGCGGCATCGCCTGGCGGGCGCTGCCCACCGACTTCCCACCTCCGACGACGGTCTACGACATTTTCTGCCGATGGACCAAAGCTGGTGTGTGGCAACGGATTGCCGACGCGCTGCGCGACCGGATCCGGGTGCGCGCGGGCCGCTCGCGGACCCCGACAGCGGCGATCATCGACTCCCAATCGGTGCGGGCCGCCGACACCGTGCCCGCCGCATCACGCGGATGGGACAACGGCAAGAAAGTCGGCGGCCGCAAACGCCATATCGCCACCGACACCATGGGCCTGCTGCTGGCGGTCGTGGTCACCGCCGCCAGCACCCAGGACCGCGACGGCGCTCACCCGCTGCTGGCCAGGCTGCGGGAGCGGTTCTCCACCATCACACTGACCTGGGCCGATGCCGGCTACACAGGCAGGCTGGTGCGATGGGCGCAGCACGTCCTGAACCTGGCCGTGACGATCGTCAAACGCACCGATCCCGGCTTCGTCGTGCTGCCACGCCGCTGGGTCATAGAACGAACGCTGGCCTGGATCAGCAAACACCGCCGCTGCGTCCGCGACTACGAAACCCGACCCGACCACCACGAAGCCATGATCTACATCGCCACCATCATGACCATGTCACGCCGACTCACCCGAGCATGACCGAAGTTTCCGGACGCTCACTTAG
>NZ_JBITGN010000073.1:0-1181 GCF_044457245.1 Nocardia sp. NPDC050630 | reverse complement strand
GGCAGCGTACTCGGCCGGGGTGAGATAGCCCAGCGCCGAATGCCGATGCCGCCGATTGTGTTCGAGCTTGAAGTCGCCGATCACCACCCGCGCCTCGAGCAGACTCGTCCAGTGATTGCGGTTGAGGCACTCCGACCGCAGTCGACGGTTGAACGACTCGATGAATCCGTTGTTCCACGGCGTGCCCGGCGGGATGTAGACGATCCCGACCCGATCACCGCAAAACTGTTGCAACGCAGCCGAAATCATCTCCGGACCGTTGTCCATCCGCAGCACCTTCGGCGGGCCGCCGCGCGCGGTGAACACTTTCTCCAGTTCGGCCACCAGTCTCTCGGCGGTGATCGACCGCTCCACCAGATGCAGCAGCGACTCGCGGGTGTGCTCGTCGATCATCGACGCGATCTTCACCGCCCGCCCGTCCACGGTGGAGTCGAACTGGAAATCCAACGCCCACACCACCTTTGGTGCGTCGGCGTCGACCGGTGACGCCGACGAGCACCCGGCCCGCTTGCGCGGCGAATGCTCGCGCACCTGCAAGCCTTCCTCGCGCCAGAGCCGGTGCACCTTCTTCTTGTTCACCTGCGAGCCCTCGTCGAACCGCAGCGCCGCCCACGCGCGGCGGAACCCATGGCCTTGATGTTTCGTGGCATAGCCGCGCAGCCAGGCCCGCAAACCAGCGTCGGGATCGGCTGGGGTCTGCGCGGCCGGGGTCCGCCGATACGTGGACCGATACAGCCCAACCACCTTGCACGCGAACCGTTCCGACACACTCATCACGTCCTTGAGCATGTCCACGGCGCGACGCTTGGCCGCTGGGCTCAGAATTTTCCCTTCGCGATCTCCCGCAGCGCGTCCTTCTCCAACTCCGCATCGGCCAGCAGCCGCTTGAGCCGGGCGTTCTGTTCCCGCAGCTCCTTGAGCTCTTTCGCCGCATCGGTGTCCACACCGCCGTACTGGCGGCGCCAGTTGTACATCGTCGCCGCCGAGATCCCCAGCTCCGCGGCGATCTCCTCCCCGGACCTACCCGCCGCCGCCAACTCGTCGGCACGGCGCAGCTTCCGCACGATCTCCTCCGCGGAATGCCGCTTGCGTCCAGCCATGTCGCTCATCGTCCCTTCCAGCCCTCACCAGGGCCAACAGGACTCTAATACCGAGCGGTCTCATTCACTGGGGACGGGCCA
>NZ_JBITGN010000072.1:0-1193 GCF_044457245.1 Nocardia sp. NPDC050630 | reverse complement strand
CTAGTGGGTGCGCCCGTTAGTTCGTCGGGGGTTATGCCGCGAGCGGTCGGGGTGCGTGCAGGTCGTGGTGGCCGAGGCGGTGCAGTAACTGGTTGAGGTCGTCGCGGGTGAAGGTCCAGTCGAACGGGCGGGCGGTGTTGTTGTAATGCTGCTGGAAGGCGAGCAGCCGGTCGGCGACCTCGTCGAGGTCGGCGAAGTCGTCGGGGCACAACGCTTTTCGTTGCACGACGGAGAAGTAGACCTCCACCTGGTTCAGCCACGACGCGTGCACCGGCAGGTGCACCATGTGCGCGTTGGGGTAGGCGTCGTTGAGACGCGCCGCTGCTGCCCAGTTGCGGTGTGAGGCCCCGTTGTCGACGATCCAGAACACTCGCCGGGCGCTTGCATATGGTTCTTGGGTCATGACCTGGGTGGTCAGCCGGGAGAACGGTTCGATCCCGGTGGTGGGCTCGCAGCGGCCGATGACGTGGGCGCGGTGCACGTCGTAGGCGGCGAAATACGCGAGGGTGCCGCCGCGGCGGTATTCGGATTCGACCCGCATCGGCCGACCGGCGGCCGGTGGCAGAGGGCGGCATACGCGGCGGCGGGCCTGGACGCCGGGTTTCTCGTCGGCGCTGAGCACGTAATCGTCGGCGCCGAGTGGCTCGTCTTCCCACATCCGCGCATACAAGTCCAGCGCTCGGGCGGCCTTGCGCGCGAAATACGGGTCACGGGGAAAGATCCAGGAGCGATGCTGCCAGGGTTTGATCGCGTCGGCGGCCAGGATCCGCCGCACCGTCGATGCCGATATCTGGTCGGCGACCCCGCGTGCGGTGACCTCGCGGGCCAGCTCGGGACAGCTCCACCGGGTCAACGGCAGCCCGGACATTGACGGCAGTTCGCAGGCCAGGGCCTTGACCCCAGCAACGACCTCTGCGGTGAACCTGCGGGGCCGGCCGCTGCGGGGAAGATCGGCCAATCCATCGATCCCGTTGCAGCAGAAACGTTTCCGCCACTTTCGGGCAGTACTGACATCGACGCCGAGGCTGCATGCGATGCCGGCGTTGGTCTGTCCGTCCGCGGCAGCGAGCACGATCCGCGCCCGCAACACCTGTCGGACCGGCGCCGAGGACCGGCGTGTGAGCGCTTCCAGCTGCGACCGCAGCTCGACGGTCAGGACAACAACATGCGGACTGCGCGGCAACACGACGATA
>NZ_JBITGN010000071.1:0-1195 GCF_044457245.1 Nocardia sp. NPDC050630 | reverse complement strand
GTTCTGAGCAGCCTATGAAGGCGAAGTCAATTCGATGGTGTTTCAGTGTTTGGGCGCGTGCTATCGCCCCCGGTCGGGAAGGGTTTCGGGGTTGGGTTGGCGGTCGGATGGTGGGTTGATGTGACTGGCAGCGTCGGCGAGCGCCGTCGCCCACCCTCCGTGCTCGACCTAGCGAACAACCGGGTTCTTCCCAACAGCCCTCATGCGAGCTCGGGTGGAGGGTGGGCGGGGCGCCCCTGCTCAGAATCGGGTTTTTCCCAAGGGGGGAGTCGGGTTCGCCCCGCCCGCGACCAGTGTCGCGCTATGCGGCCTGCGGCACCACCCCCGTTCCGGCGGCGATGGCTGGGTCCCAGGCGACACGTCGGGTGACCACGATGAACAGTTGTCGAAGCAGGGCGGCGGCGATGGCCGCGCGTGCCTGCCCGTCGCGGAGTGGGTTGTCGGCGCGGGTGGTCAGGTGGGTGTAGCGGGCCGCGTAGACCGGGTTGTGGCGCAGCGCGCCCCACAGTGCTCGCCAGGCGGCCAGCCGCAGCCCGGGGCGTCCACGGCGGGAGACTTTGGTGCTGCCGTGGAAGTTCCCGGATTCGTTTGCGCGCGGGCACAATCCAGCGTGTTTGGCCCAGGTGCGGGCGCAGTCGAAGCGGGCGGGGTCGCCGGTCTCGGCGAGGATTGCGGCCGCACCGACGACCGACAGTCCGGTGATAGTGGTGACCAGTTCGGACAGATCGAGGGCGTCGAGCACCTCGATCATCCGGTGTTCGACGTCGGTGACCTGCCCGAGGGCGTGATGCCAGTCCTCGAGCGCGTAAGCGGCGCGTTCGCAGGCTGCGGCCCGCTCGGTCTCGACTCCGCCGGGTGCGTGCGCGGCGTCGAAGATCGCGCGCAGGATACGCAGGTTGCGTCGGGTGCCGCCCCAACGAGGCAGTTGCTCGCGCACCGCGTCAGCGAACGCGCCATAGCCCATCGCCACGATCCGGCCGGGATCGGTGGACACCGTCATGGCCGCCCGCCAGGTGAGCGCATCCAGGGGATCGCTTGCAGCGGAAAGAACTGCGGGCCAAGCGCATTCGAGAAGATCACGCAATCGTTGCCGGGCCGACCCCATGGCCACGAGCTGGTCGACGCGGCGCGCACCCAGATGCCGCAGGCGGCACCAGTGCCCCTCCATCACATAGGGCACGTAGCAGCGCAGTTC
>NZ_JBITGN010000070.1:0-1210 GCF_044457245.1 Nocardia sp. NPDC050630 | reverse complement strand
GACCCATTCATGGGTGAGTAGCTCGACATCAGCCAGCCGGTTCAGCGGCCCTCTCCGGAACGGTGAATCGTCACGGACCGCCTCGGTCTTATAGAGCCCGATCGTCGTCTCCGCGAGGGCATTGTCGAAGGCATCACCGACCGACCCTATCGACGGGCGCAGACCCGAAAGCATCAGTGTCTCACCGAATTTCACCGATGTGTACTGCGACCCGGCGTCCGAATGATGGATCGTAGAGCCGTTCCAGGGGCGCCCCTGCCTCGCCCGCAACGCTGCCGCCTGCCGGATCGCCGATTCCACGAACGCGGTCTGTTTGCTGGTCGAGCACTCCCAGCCCACGATCCGCCCGGCGTAGGCATCGACCGCGAACGCGGTATAGACGAAACCGCCGCCGGCCAACCGGACATAGGTGAAATCGGCCACGACCAGCAGATTCGGCGCAGGGACCCGGAAGTTCCGGTCGACCAGATCCGCCGCCCGCGCCCCGGCCGGATCGGATTCGGTGGTACGAATCGCCTTGCGGCGCACCACACCTTTCCAGCCGTGGGCGCGCATCAACCGCTCCACGGTGCAGCGGGCCACCGGAATGCCCTCACGTTGCAGATGCCCCCACATCTTCTCCGCGCCATAGAGCGACGCGGGTTTGCGGCGGCCATGTTCGTCGGGCTCGTAGTAACCGGCCAGGATCTCGGTGACCGCGGTGTCCCACAATGCCCGCTTCGACGGCGCACGAGTATTCCAGGCATGGAACGTGCGGGGCGCGATCGTGATGCCGCGCGCCGTGAGTGCCCGGCACATCGCCGTGATCGGGAACCGAGCCTTTTGCTCGGCGATGAACTCACACACTAACGGTGTCGCGGGTGCTTGTCCCGCGCGAAAAAAGACGTTGCCGCAGAAAGGATTTCGATCGTCTGCTCCAACTCGGCGATCTTACGGTCCCGCTCACGAATCATCCGCGCCGCCTCGGTCGAGACCCCCTCGACCTCACCCCGATCGACCGCGCCTTGCCGGATCCATTTCCGCAGCGTCTCCGCCGTCATCCCCAGCCGGGCCGACACCGCCTTGATCGCAGCCCACTCACTGTCGTAATCGCCGCGATGGTCCACGACCAGCCGCACAGCCTTGGCCTTGGTCGCTTCGTCGTACTTCGATGGCATGGTCTGCCCATCCTCTCAAGAAAGAGAGTGGGCACGAAACACGGGGCGATTCA
>NZ_JBITGN010000069.1:0-1282 GCF_044457245.1 Nocardia sp. NPDC050630 | reverse complement strand
CGGCGCGTTCCTGTGTGGAGGTCATGTTAGTTTCTCCTCAGTTGTTGAGCGGCAGTAGTTTTCGATCGGCGAAGACACGCCGAGCAATGGTCATCGCGGAGAGTACGCGGGGGAATCCGGCGTAGGGCAGCGCCTGGATGATCGCTTCGATGACACCGGTGGGCGGTACTCCTGCGTTCAGTGCGGTGGTGATGTGCGCCTCGAGTTGCGGTTCGACCCCACCGAGTCCTATCAGTACACCGAGGATGACCAGTTCGCGACTGCCCATGTCCAACCCGGATCGGGCGTGGACGTCGCCGTAGGCGAACTCGACGGCGAAGCGCTGCAAATCCGGAGCAATATCGGCGAGAGTGTCGTAGACGCGTGCACGGGCGGCTGTCGCTCCACCCATCTCGCGCTGGCGAGCCAGCCCTCGCTCGTATCGTTCGTTCATGACTTTCAGCCTGGTCGATCCAGCTCGGGTGAACCACGCCCAAGTTGTACTGGTACTGCAAAGGCCAGCTTGTCTAAACTCGGGACGGTGACCGAACTGGGCAGCTTTCTTTCCACTCGCCGCGCCAGGATCGACCCGGCCGAGGTAGGGCTGCGCGGCGGCGGTCGCCGACGGGTTCCCGGGTTGCGGCGAGAGGAACTCGCTCAGCTGGCGGGAATCAGCGTGGAGTACTACCAGCGCTTGGAGCAGGGACGTGCCACCAGTCCATCCGACGAGGTTCTCGACGCCATAGCCGTAGCACTGCGGCTGGATGCCGTGGAGCATGTGCATCTGCGGGTATTGGCTCGACCATCACGTCGGCAGCCCCAGCCAACCCGCACAGACGCGCGACCGGAACTGCGATGCATGCTCGACCTCATGAATGCCGTCCCGGCGATGGTCATCACCGATACCTTCACGGTGCTCGCGGTAAACGGGTTGGCGCAGCGACTGTTCGAGCCTCTCGGCGAGCACACGAATCTGGCCCGCTCGCTATTCCTCGCCTCTGGGGCGCGCGAGTTCTATGTCGACTGGACGGATGTGGCGGCCGCGACAAGTGCACAGTTGCGCGTCGTCGCCGGCAGACATCCGAACGACCCGGAAATCGCCGACCTGATCAGTGAATTGTCTACTGCCAGCGCAGAATTCGCTCGGCTGTGGACCACAGGGGACGTGGTGGTGCGCACACACGGAAGGAAGCGTCTCCGGCACCCCGAAATGGGTGTCGTCACGGTGAATTACGAAAACCTCGAGCTACCCGGCGACGCCCGGCAACGACTCGTCGCCTTCACCCCCGCAGCACACGCACCG
>NZ_JBITGN010000068.1:0-1640 GCF_044457245.1 Nocardia sp. NPDC050630 | reverse complement strand
AGCTTGTCTTTTAACCTCCACCGGCTGTGCCGGTGGAGGTTGTGGGGGTTTTGCCGACGGGTTGATGTGGGGCTGGTTGTTTGTTTTTGGTGCCGGGTGGGCGTCCGGGGCCGGGGTGGGAGGGTTTCGGTGCTCTGGCGGGTAGGGCTGTTGTCGGGCGGAGGTTCCGAAACCCGCGGCGGACTCGTGCCGGGGTGAGGTGGTGGGGGCGTGAGGCTGGTTTCTCCCAGGGGTGGCGCAGGTCGTGGGTGAGGGTGCGGGCCAGGCGTAGTTGGGTGTGGGCGGCGATGACCAGCCAGGTCCAGCGGTCGGCGGCGTGGGGGTCACGCAGGTGGGGGCGGGTCCAGCCGAGGGTTTGTTTGAAGAATCTGAAGGTGTGCTCGATGTCGAAGCGGCGCAGGAACGTTCGCCAGTATTTGTCGATCTCGGGGGCGGTGGCTTCAGGGTTGGAGCACCACAGCCAGACCGGTTTCGGGTTGCGATCGCCGGGCAGTCGTTGCACTCGCAGCCGCAGTAAGGTGCCCTCGATGGTCGGCAACGGTCCAGCGTGGCCGGCCCAGTTGTCGCGGTGTTTCAGTCTGGGGTGCAGCCGGTTCCAGGCGGAGGCTTCGGCAACGCCGTAGCGGTCGGTGTCGGCGCGGGTCGCTGCCGCCGGTTCGGGGTGGGTGGCGGCATCGGCGAGCGCGAACTCCGGGCCGTGCTTGGCCGGGCGGCCGGTCCTGGCCGCCGGCCGGGCAGAGGCAGGGAAGGCCAGGACTCGGTCGCTGCGGATTCTGCCGACCAGTTCCACGGGCAGGTCGGTCAACAGGTGCGCCAGCCGGGTGACGTCGTAGCCGGCGTCGAACACGATCAGGATGTCTGGATCGTCGGGCCGATGCTGGCCGGCCCGACGCAGTCGGTCGACGACCTCACGAACCTGTGTGGCGGTCACCGTGGTGAGGTCGTCGTTGGGATCGATGCGCACCACGTCCAGCATCGCGGTCCACGAACTACGTCCGGGCTCCAGCGCCGCCACGAACGAATAGGGCCACCCCGGAATCATCTGCGCTTGGCCTTTCCCACGTCCGTAGACATGGCAGAACGCCCTGTCCGGGCTGGTCGCTGCGTCCGGACGCAGCCACGGACTGACATCGACGGCCAGCATGATCCGACCATCGCCATCACGCGGCACCAACAGAGCAGCCAAAGATCGCCGCAGCCCAGCAACGTCGATGCGGCCACTGCCCAGACCGTCATACAGCCCACCGTGGCCGCGGCGGTGCTCAGCCACCAACGACAGGCCGACCAGCGTGGTGACCGGCCCATCGCTGCACAGCACTGCGTCGGCCAACTCGAACAGCGCGTCGGCTCGCATCTCGAGACACCGATAGAACGAATTACGAAATACCGCAAGACAATCCAGCTCGAACGAGCGCGTTGACTCGACCGAACCCGTCGCTCGAGGCACACTGGCATCCACGGCCACCGCGTCTCTTTTCAGGCTCTTTGGAAGGAACCCGACGATGATGATGCGGTGGCCGCCTCATGTCACGCCGACACGCTGCCGAACGAACGAAATCCACACGGCACCAACACTTCTCGCCACCAAGCAACCTCTGACGAACCCGCCAACAGCGCCGTCAGAGGTTAAAAGACAAGCT
>NZ_JBITGN010000067.1:0-1712 GCF_044457245.1 Nocardia sp. NPDC050630 | reverse complement strand
CCTATGGCAGGGCCAACTTCGACCTTCTCCGCCGCCTCCTGCTCCTCAACGGATGACCCGATCAGCAACGCCACCAACAACTTTGTGCCAGAGCCAGATCCCGATGACCGTTGACATGCTGGTCTGATCGGGTTCGGATTGCGGTTTTCGGGGGTATCCGGGCTGGTGGGTGTGGCTGGCCGCCCCGTGTCAGCGGGTGGCTGGCGGGATCCACGGGTCCGGTGGTGGTCTTTTTCCAGGTTGTAGGGATGGTTTTTGCTGGTCAGGACGCTTCGAGTGGGTCATTGCGGTGAGGAGTAATGGGGTGGTCGGGACTTGGCGGGTAGGTGTCGTCGGGCTCTTCGGACATGGCGAGCGAGGCGGCCGGGTAGTCAGAACAGGGACAGGCGAAGGGTTTTCGATTCCCATCGGTGGGCTTCGTGGCCGGTGAGTGCCAGTGTCTGCATTCAGACGGTCAGGTCGAGCGCGAGCATGACCAGGGTCAGCTAGATCTGGTTGGCGGCAAAGGATTTTAACGGCAGCTGGTTGCGCCAGCGGATGTAGTCGCCGATCGCGGCGTCCTGCTCTTCATGGCTGCGGTGGTCGGTTCCGTTGAGCGCGAAGTAGCGCAACGCGGCGAACTCGCACTCTATGCGGTTCAACCAGGACGAATAGGTCGGCAGGAACACTAGCTCGATGTCGTTGCCGGTACATCATTCCCGGACCTCGCGGCGTTTGTGGACCGAGTAGTTGTCGCAGATCAGATACAGCTTCTGACCTGGCCAGCGCGCCCGCAGAGTCTTGAGGAACGCCAAGAACTCCGACCAGCGTTTGCGGTCACGGATGCGGTAGTACCACTGGCCGGTGCGCAGGTCCAACGCGCCGACCATTTGCCCTGGGCGCGGCGGTAGGTGGTCCGCAACCGTTTCGGCTTGCGGCGGGTGAACCAGCCACGGCCGGTGCGGGGCTGCAGGTTGAGCGGCCCGAACTCATCCACACAGACCCACCCGCCCGTCTGCGGGCGGGTGGTCGTAGAGGTCGAGCACCTGGTTCATCTTCTCGGTGAAGTCGGGGTCGTTGCTGGCCTTCCAGCTCTTGGTGGCCTGCCACGACACCCGCCGGCCTTGAGGATCTGCCGCAGTGTCTCCCGGCTGAGGCCGGCGATCTGGTTGATACGCAACACATCCCGCAGTTCGACAGACTCCACGTCGAAAACGGGCAGCCCAGATCCTGGGGGCAGCACCGAGCGATATGACAGATCCGCTCACGCGTCCTCGGATCGGTCTTGCTCGGCCTGCCCCCTTTCCATTTTGGGTCCAAAGCACCGAACCCATGAGCGTTGAAATCGTGAATCACTTGCCGCACATACGATTCCGACACCTGCATCAACTTCGCGATCAACCCGACCGGCTGCCGCTGCGCGAGGCCATCACCACCACCGCGCGCCTCATCCGCACCGGCTGCTTGCTGCGCCGCGCGATCTGGGCCAGCTCGCGGCCCTCCTCCGGGGTCACCGCTCTGACGAACACATCCGGCTTGCGAGCCACCGGCACCACCTCCACCGGCAGCATCGCCGGTCACCGGCGCGGGTTCAACCCGCCACCCCGGCGATTACCGCATCAACCATATCGGACGAGGCACTAGTGGGTGCGACCGTTAGTTCGTCGGGGGTTGCCAGGCGGTCGGGTCGTTGAGGTAGAGGCCGCAGGCGCAGTCGAGGGCCTCGGCGGGAG
>NZ_JBITGN010000066.1:0-1811 GCF_044457245.1 Nocardia sp. NPDC050630 | reverse complement strand
CGTCGTCGCGCCATGTCGTGATCTCGTCCTCCTGCACCCATTCTGGTGCACCAGAACTCTCACAACCGCTGGACCTGCTCAAAGGGCTCCAGTCATCACCATGCCGGAGCGTCTGGTTACTGAGGCCAAGCAGGAGACCGACGAGCGGTTGTGGATGCATCTATCGAGTGAGCTCGCCCGCAGTGAGGTCGGAATCGAGGCTGATGGACGGCGGATGTAGCAGTCCCTCGCTGAGCGGGGCACGGCGAGGGGGCGGGCCGGGGTGCGGAATTAGCTCTGCAGGTGGGCCAAACCTCCTGGTCACGATCAGCGGGTGTCAATCGCGGGCCGCTCGATTTCCGAGAGCCCGTCCCCGGCGCGGGACCGATGTCCCCGGTCCGCCGACAAGCTGCTCTGCACTCATAAAATGCCACCACCTCGTGACCGCGTAGTGCCGCTGACCGGGCCGCTTCCATACCCGCGGGTCCCGCGCCGACGATCGCGATGCGGCGCGGCCGCCTGTCAGTTGAAGGGGCCGACGGAATTCGTTCCCGAGCTCGGGATTAACGACGCACTGCATCCGCTTCTGTTTCGCGACGAATTCCCGAGCGCACCCTGCAACAAGCGATGCACGGCCGGATCTCGGCGCGTCGGCCCTCGCGGGTCTTATGGACAGTGGATGGATCAGCGAGCTGACTTATTACCCATGCCGACCAGGTCGATGGCACCCGACGATACGAACGACGCAGCCTTGTCGAGGTCCATGCCGAGGCGGCTGATCCCGATGACCGGCTTCCCGGTTGCCTCGCGTACGGCGGTCGCCAACGGGACGAGCGAGCCCGGCTCGACACCTGGCGGGCGTGTAGATCCATTGGCGGGATTCGTACGTGCCTGCCGGAAGGCGAGCCGGCCAAAGTGTGGGACCGGCTCGATACGGCGTCGGTGATCAGGCATCATTTCCGACGGGCGGGCATTTGCACCGTCTGGAGATTGGGCTTCAAGCAATCCAGCTTCGCCCTATCGCGCGGGCCCCCCACGCACCGCCCCTGATATGTGGATCCGGCCGTCGGTTTCCTGAGATGCTCTTGTCCCCGTTAACCTTTCGGCGCCGGGTAAGTCATCAGACCCAAGGACCTCCCTCCAATCCTTCCCGGCTGCGCCGGGGATATGACGGTGAGGTCGACTCGGAGCGCCCTGCCGGTGTTGCCACCGGGCAAAGTCTAAGCCGCCTCCCGAACCCGGCGTGCGCCGCCAAGCGCACCGGGCTCTCCACAAATCCCTTCGGGCAGTGGATGTTTCCTCATGCCGCACTCGGCCACGGCGACGCGATCTTCGTGCCCCGGTAGTAGTAGCGCTTTGCGCTGACTCGTGCGGGGTCGAACAGTGTCACACCGCCGTCGCCGGGCCAGATGCCGTAGCGTCGACGTAGTTGTTTCCATGGGGTTCGCCGATGCTTGCGCTCCTGCCACCTGACGATTTCCTGCCACTTGGTGGGGGCGTTCGGGCAGTGCTCGCAGATGTTGCGGTCACGAGGGACCTCGTGTCTGCACCGGCCCGCCGCAGCCGGTCCGTGTTGAACCGCTTGTTCACAGATTTCGTCGGGACACGAATGTGGTGCTGCTGGTCCTGGAGCCGAATCGGTAGAGCGAACGAGCATGTCGGACATGGGATCATGACTCATCGGGTTGCGGAACAAGCAACTCACGCAACGAAACTTCAGCAACATCGGTGGCCGGATCAGGCCGCGGTGGGGCGCTTACCGTCGGAGGCGATGGTGAGGATGTCCTTGTTGCCGTCTGCCCAGGTGGCGGTCATAACGAGGGTGTCGATCC
>NZ_JBITGN010000065.1:0-2030 GCF_044457245.1 Nocardia sp. NPDC050630 | reverse complement strand
GTGCGCCGTGAGGCGCCAGGAATCGAAGGAGGTGAAAGACCTTCTCGCTGGGCTGTCGCAGCAGCCTGGTAGGAGCGGAGCGCAGTCCGATCCGGGAGACGCCGGGAAGGGCGGGAAGCAGCGCTGCCGTAGCCGGGACGGTTCGGAACTGCCAGACGGGCCGGGTCCGGCGAGCGAGATCGGACGGCATACGACAGGAACCAGTGGTTAAAGCTTCGTAAGCGAGGCACCGGCTCAAATCTGGCGGATATGGGCCGGGACGCAGTGCACGACAACCCGTTACGGGTGGTCGACTCCGAAACCGGCTAAGCGTGCCGGTGAGGAGGCCATGGTGAAGGACTGCGGCGTAGCCATGGCGATGCTGCCGGAGCAAAGCTGGGTGCCTACCCGATCGATCGATTTCTGGTGAACACGGGAACCGCTCGGAATCGTTCCCGCGCTGCGGAATCCATCTGCCAGTGCGGGATAGGCCCGTCGTCGGCTGAAGATTTCAGGTGGGGCGGAGGCTCCGTAGTAGTCCGAGCACGCGAGAGGCGTGTGCATGGCGAAGGGAGCCAGCAAGTCAGCAGGGAGGAGTGTGGAATGCTGGAAGGATCGTCGGTGAATACCGACGAGCTGGCGTTCGAGCTGATGATGGCCGAGCGTCGGGTACTGGGGATCCAAACCAAGCTGCACCGTTGGGCCGCTGATGATCCTCATCGCAGGTTCGATGATCTGTTCAATCTCGTCGCCGATCCCGCGTTCCTTCTGGTCGCGTGGGATCGGGTGCGGAACAACAGGGGCGCACGCACGGCTGGAGTGGACGGTGAAACCGCCCGCTATGTCGAGGCCGAACGCGGGACCGTCGAGTTCCTGGCTCAGCTGCGGGTCGATGTGAAAGCCCGGAGTTTCCAGCCTCTTCCGGTCCGGCAGCGTGCGATTCCCAAGGCGGGCGGCAAGGTTCGCTATCTGGGGATCGCAACGATCCGCGACCGAGTGGTCCAAGCGTCCTTGAAACTGGTACTCGAGCCGGTGTTCGAGGTGGATTTCCGCCCGTGTTCCTACGGGTTCCGCCCGAACCGCCGTGCTCATGACGCGGTGGCCGAGGTGCATCATTTCGCGTCCCGCTCGTATGAGTGGGTGGTGGAGGGAGACATCAAAGCCTGCTTCGACGAAATCTCGCATCCGGCACTCATGGATCGGGTGCGCAGAAGAATCGGGGACAAACGCGTTCTGGCGCTGGTGAAAGCGTTTCTGAAGGCGGGCATCCTCACCGAGGACGGCACGCTGGCCGACACCAGTACGGGTACTCCGCAGGGGTCGATCCTTTCCCCGTTGCTCAGCAACGTGGCCTTGTCGGTCTTGGACGACTTCGTCGCCCAAGCGCCTGGAGGCCCGGCGGCCAGCAACTACGAGCGGGCCAAGCGGCGGCGTCACGGTCTGCCCAACTACCGGCTCTGCCGGTACGCGGATGACTGGTGCCTGGTCGTGTCTGGCACCAAGGCACACGCCGAAGCCCTCAAGGAAGAGATCACCGGGGTCCTGACGACGATGGGCCTGCGCCTGTCGCCGGAAAAGACCCTGGTCACCCACATCGACGACGGCCTCGACTTTCTCGGCTGGCGCATCCAGCGTCACCGGAAACGGGGCACGAACAAACGCTACGTCTACGTCTACCCGGCCAAGAAGGCGCTGGTCGCTGTCAAAGCCAAGATCAAGACGTGGTGCCGCAAGGGCACGAACCTGCCGCTGAAGGTCCTGCTCATCCATCTCAACCGGATGCTGCGAGGCTGGACCGCGTACTTCAGGTTCGGATGCTCGAACGCGACCTTCAGCTACCTGCGTGCCTACCTCTGGCAGGAAATCGTCAGGTGGCAGGAGCGTAAGCATCGGCGAACCCCATGGAAACAACTACGTCGACGCTACGGCATCTGGCCCGGCGACGGCGGTGTGAGCCTGTTCGACCCCGCACGAGTCAGCGCAAAGCGCTACTACTACCGGGGCACGAAGATCGCGTCGCCGTGGCCGAGTGCGGCATGAGGAAACATCCA
>NZ_JBITGN010000064.1:0-2034 GCF_044457245.1 Nocardia sp. NPDC050630 | reverse complement strand
CAACCAGTTACTGCACCGCCTCGGCCACCACGACCTGCACGCACCCCGACCGCTCGCGGCATAACCCCCGACGAACTAACGGGCGCACCCACTAGTCTGCGGCGCACGATCGAGTACCACCGGGCGCAGGTGCACGATGCGTTTGGGTTCCGGGAGTTCTCCCGCAGCGACGAGGACAAGCTGGCGGCGTGGCTGGCGGCCGAGATGTGCCCGGTGGAGCTGCGCGACGAGCAGCTGCGTGAGGCGCTGTTGGTGCGCTGCCGGGCCGAGCGGATCGAACCGACGACGCCGGGCCGGATCGACCGGCTGATCGGGTCGGCGCGGGCGAGTTTCGAGAAACAGTTCTGTGAACGGACCGTCTCACGGCTCGGTGAGCTGTCGGTCGACCGGTTGAACAACTTGGTCGCTGTCGGTGCTGCGCCGTTGGCGAGTGGCCGGAATCTGTTGGCGGAGTTGAAGTCCGACCCGGGCAAGATCAGTCTCGAGACGCTGTTGCGGGAAGTGGTCAAGCTGGCCGCGGTACGGGCGCTGGAACTGGCCGCAGACTTGTTCGCCGACGCCAGCGACAAGCTGGTCGATGCCTGGCGGGTGCGGGCGGCACGCATGTTCGGTTCGGATCTGCGGGATATGCCGGCCCCGACCATGCTGACGCTGCTGGCGGCGTTGTGCTGGGTCCGGTCGGGAGAGATCACCGACGCGCTGGTGGATCTGCTGATCGAGCTGGTGCACAAGATCGGCACGCGGGCGGATCGGCGGGTGGAGAAGGAGCTGACCGAGGACCTGCGCCGGGTGCGGGGCAAGGAGAACATCTTGTTCCGCCTCGCGCAAGCGGCCGTGGACCATCCCGATCACATCGTGCGCGAGGCCCTGTACCTGGTGGTCGGGGAGAAGACGCTGCGGGAGCTGGTGAAGGAGGCGAAGGCCAACGATCAGGTGTTCCAAGCGCGGGTGCGCACCGTGCTGCGCAGCTCGTATTCCAACCACTATCGGCGGATGCTGCCGGCACTATTGGCGGCGCTGGATTTCCGGTGTAACAACACCGCCTACCGGCCGGTCATGGTCGCGATGGAGCTGTTGCAGCGATACGCGAGCATCGACAGCAAGGTCCGCTTCTACGACAAACACGCCCTGGCCCCGCTCGACGGGGTGGTGTCCAAGGCGTGGCGGGAGGCGGTGGTCGATGAGAAGGGCCGCGTCGAGCGCATCCCGTACGAGCTGTGTGTGCTGGTCGCGTTGCGAGACGCGATCCGCCGCCGCGAGATCTACGTCGACGGCGGAAACCGGTGGCGCAACCCCGAAGACGATCTGCCCGGCGATTTCGACACCGCCCGCGAGGTGCACTACGCCGCGATCCGCCAGCCGCTGGATCCGACCGAATTCATCGCCGGGCTCAAGCAGCGCATGAGCCAAGCCCTGACCCGCCTCGATACGGGCCTCGCCGAGAACACCACGGGCGGTATCCGGTTGACGCGGCGGCGCGGTGAGCAGTGGATCAGCGTGCCGAAGCTTGAGAAACAGCCGGAGCCGGAGAATCTGGAGAAGATCAAGGCCGAGGTCGCCCACCGCTGGGGCACCTTGGACCTGCTGGATGTGCTCAAGGACGCCGATTTCCTCACCGACTTCACCGCCGAGTTCACCTCCGTGGCGTCACGGGAGGTGATCGACCGCGACACGCTGCGAAGACGCCTGCTGCTCGACCTGTTCGCCCTGGGAACGAACATGGGAATCCGGGCGATCGTCAATACCGGCGAGCACTCCGAGTCCGAGGCCGCGTTGCGGCATGTGCGCCGGCACTTCATCACTCGCGACAACCTGCGCCGCGCGACAAGGACGCTGGTGAACGCCACCTTCGCCGCCCGGGATCCGAACTGGTGGGGTGCGGGCACCGCCTGTGCCAGCGATTCGAAGAAGTTCGGCTCCTGGGAGTCGAACCTGATGACCCAATACCACCAGCGCTACGGCGGCCCCGGGGTGATGATCTACTGGCACGTCGAACGCAGCCGCGTCTGCATCTACTCCCAGCTCAAATCGTGT
>NZ_JBITGN010000063.1:0-2118 GCF_044457245.1 Nocardia sp. NPDC050630 | reverse complement strand
ACGCTACTGCCAATGCGATCAATCGGCTCACGAACCAATACCTGTACAGTATCGCCGGGAAAAAATATGCTGGTGGCGGCACCAGTGGCCAGATGCCCGGCGGCACAGTCGGTGACTGGATCCAGCAGGCGCTGCAGGTACTGCAGCAGATGGGCTACAACATCAGCACGATCGATCCGCAGGCCATCGCGATCATCATTCAGCACGAATCGGGCGGCAATCCCAATGCCACCAATAACTGGGACAGCAATGCCGCTAAGGGCACACCGTCGATCGGCCTCATGCAGACCATCGGCCCGACGTTCAATTCGTATGCCGCGCCCGGACACAAGAACATCTACAACCCGGTCGACAATATTGTCGCCGGGGTCCGCTACTCGATAAGCCGATACGGTTCGGTCAGCAATGTGCCGGGCGTCAAGGCCGTGCGTGCCGGTCGACCGTACGAGCCCTACTGATGCCACCACCGCAGCGGGATACACCGGATCCGAGCCTCGACAACGCACACGAGGCCCGGCCCGGCACGACGACCTCCGCGCCGCGTCGGAACCCGGCACGGCGCAGTCAGACCCGGGCACCGACCGGAACTCCCGCCGCGATCGCACAGCCACCCGCCGCAACCGCGGCCACGCGCGGGCCGACCGGAGCGCCTATCGCCGAATCCGGTACCACCTCAGCCGGATCGCCTGCCGTCGCTCGCCCCGACGCACTCGCCGGATTCGGTTCGAGCGCGCCGTACGCCGCAGCGGCGCTCGGTGCGCTGGCATCCATGGCCGCGCAGTACGGCAATGCCAACCCCACCGCCGATACAGGCCAGCCGTATGCACCGCCCGCGCTCGGATCCGGACAACCGACCTCATGGCCCGGCGAATCGGGCGACCGGTACGCGGCGAATAATCTCGACACCGCACGACGCGGACAATCGACACAATCGTTGAACGCCGAACTCGGCCGTTTGCTCGGCGGTGCCGCGGATAGCACGATCCAAGGCCGAGCGGCCATCGATGGCATTATCGCCGAAGTGAATACGGCAATGACCGCACTCGGAGGTGTCGCCGACACCACTGCGGGCCGTCAGATGCTGATCACCACACTCAGCAATGCCCTACAGCGCGCAGGCGCTGTGCTCGGACAGGGACAGTCCACAGCCGCGATCACCGCGGATAAGGTTGCCGCACTTGCCGACCGGTTCCTGCAGAACGCGCGCCCGACCCGGCAGCCACAGCGCCGAGCCCAGCCGAGCACCAGCGGATCGAGTGCACGTCCGCCACGCACCCGCCCGTCCGGTCGTCAGGGTCAGTGGATCAACGACGCCCTGCGCATCCTGGCCGCCAATGGTTACGACACCCGGCACATCAATCCCGCCGATATCGCCGCGATCATCCAGCACGAATCCGCGGGCGATCCGAATGCGATCAATCTCTGGGACAGCAACGCGGCCAAGGGAACTCCGTCCAAGGGGCTGATGCAGACCATCGATCCCACTTTCAATGCCTATGCGCTGCCGGGCCACCGCGATATCTGGAACCCGGTCGACAACATCATCGCGGGCGTGCGGTACGCCATCCACCGCTACGGTTCGGTCAGCAATGTGCCCGGCATCCAGGCGATGCACGACGGCGGACATTACGTCGGGTACTGAGCGGGCGACGCGGTCGGGGTTCGACTGTCAAGACCAGCGGGTGGCGTGGTAACCGCTCGGCAGTTTGACAACTTTGACGACATCACCGGTATGCGGTGCCTCGACGCATTGGCCGTTTCCGATGTACATCATGACGTGACCGGGATTGCCATTGTTGAATTGGGCGTCGGGGAAGATCAAGTCGCCGGGGCGGATATCGGCCGGATTGACCTTCGGCAGCTGTTGATACTGGGCGGACGCCACGCGGGGGATGCTCACCCCCGCCTTAGCCGCAGCGTATTGCATCAGCCCGGAGCAGTCGAAGGAATTCGGACCTTCGGCACCCCACACATACGGATCGCCCTGTTGGGCCATTGCGACCTCGACCGCCTTCTGCCCGGCCGCGGACGTCCCGGCGGCCGATCCAGCGTATTTCTTTCCGGCGATGTTGTAGAGGTATTGGTTCGTCAGCCGATTGATCGCGCTCGCAGTGTCAG
>NZ_JBITGN010000062.1:0-2553 GCF_044457245.1 Nocardia sp. NPDC050630 | reverse complement strand
TGCTAGCGGACACGTGATAATCCGGCTGGGCGGACATTTGGCTCCGGGCTGGCGGACATGATTTCTCCGGATCGGCGGACATCTGGATCTCTGGGACACGCCTGAATAAATGCGAAACGGGACCTCTTCGGGCGAGTTGGCTGGCGGTGTGTGATCGCTTGCCAACTGCGTCGAAGGGATCCCGTTGACCAAGTCTGACAGGAAGATCATGGAGATTCTGGAAGCGTTCGATCTGACGCGCTGCGCGCATTCGGCGGCAGCGTTGTCGGGGGTGGATGAGAAGACCGTCGCCCGGTATGTCGCGATCCGCGACGAGGGGTGTGATCCGCTGGCCAGGCCGCGTAGGTCGCGGTCGATCGACCCGTTCATGGGCAAGATCGAGGAATTGGTGGACAAGTCCCAGGGCAAGATCCGTGCTGATGTCGTGCATCAGCGGTTGGTCGCGATGGGGTTCGAGGGGACCGACCGGTCGACGCGGCGCGCGGTCGCGGAAGCGAAGGCGACGTGGAAGGCCGGCCACCGCAGAAAATATCGGCCGTGGCTGCCCGAGCCGGGCATGTGGCTGCAATTCGATTGGGGCGAAGGCCCGCGAGTGAATGGGCGGCGGACCCAGTTGTTCTGCGCGTGGCTGGCGTGGTCGCGGTATCGGGTGGTGATCCCGTCGTGGGATCAAACCCTGGGTTCGCTGGTACTCGGGATAGATGTGACGTTGCGCCGGATTGGTGGTGCGCCAACGTATTTGCTGACCGACAACCCGAAAACGGTGACGGTGGACCGGATCGCCGGGCTGCCGGTGCGGCATCCGGAAATCGTTGCGGCCGGGCGGCATTACGGCTGCAAGGTCGAGACCTGTGAGCCGTTCGATCCGGAATCCAAGGGCGGAGCCGAGCACACGGTGAAGATCGCGAAAGCCGATCTGGTGCCGACCACGGCGAACCTTCTGCCGGAATACTCGTCGTTCACCGAACTGGCCGACGCGTGCTGGTCCTGGTGCGAACGGGTCAACGCGCGCCCGCATCGCGAGACCGGCCTCGCGCCGATCACCCGGCTCGCGGTAGAGCGGGCGCATCTGCATGTGCTGCCCGGCGCGCCGCATGCCATCGCGCTCGGCGAGGAGCGCCTGGTCGGTGACGATCAGACCATCCGGTGGGGATCGGTGCGGTATTCGACCCCAGACGGATACCAGGGACAGAAAGTATGGTGCCGCGTCGCCGGTGAGGAATTGGTGATCACCGGGCGAAATCCATTGGGGCTGGCCGAGATCGCCCGGCATCGGCTCTCGACACCGGGCAATCCGCGGATCCTCGATGAGCACTACCCGCATCACGAGGGCGGGGATCTGCCGCGGGTGCGGAAACTGCGACCGCGAACGGTCGAGGAGATCGCGTTCCTCGACCTCGGTGAGGGCGCGCGCCGCTGGCTGACCGAGGCATCCGCGTCCGGAGTGTCGCGGATTCGCGCGAAGATGACTCGCGCGCTCGAGCTGGCCGCGCTCACCGGCGCCGACGCGGTCGAGGAAGCACTCGGTGTCGCCGCGGTCGCGGGCCGCTTCGACGACGGTGATCTCGCCTCGATCCTCGATCATCTGGCCCGCTTCTCCGGCTTGGCCGAGGTGGTGCGCGCCGACGAAGCGCACTCGGTCCAGCCCGGAACCGCTGGTTGGGGGAGGTTCGGCGCATGAGTTCCCCGAAAGCCCCGGTGCTGCCGGAGGAATTGGACAAGATCTGCCGCCGGATGCGGTTGCCCTATCTGCGCAAAGCCGCGCCCGACGTGCTCGCGACCGCGCGAGCTCAACGCTGGGATCCCGCCGAAGTGCTGCGAGTGCTGCTGAGCGAGGAAGTCTCCGGCCGTGATTCGGCGACGCGGCGCCAACGCCGCAAGACCGCGAATTTCCCCACCGGCAAAACGTTCTCGTCCTGGCTGCCGGAGGAATCGACCATTCCCGAGCCCACCCAGAACGCCCTGGCGACTTTGGAATGGATTGGGCGACACGAGAATCTTGTGGTCGCCGGAGCCTCCGGCACGGGCAAGAGTCACTTCGTCGAAGCGCTCGCGCATTCGGCGATCGAGAACGACCTGCGGGTCTCGTGGTTCACCCTCGAATCCCTCGCGGCCACCATCGGCAAGGCCAAAGCCGACGGGTCGATCGCCCGCGCGGTCGCCCGCATCTGCTCCTGCGACCTGATCGTCTGTGACGACATCGGGATGCTGCCCGTCGGCCCGGAGGCCGCCGAGGCGTTCTACCGCGTGATCGACGCCGCATACGAGAGGCGTTCCATCGCGGTGACCAGCAATATTCATCCCTCCGGATTCGACACGATCATGCCCAAGACCTTGGCCACCGCGGCAGTGGATCGGCTCCTCCATCACGCGCATCTCGTGCTGACAAAAGGGGACTCACACCGCTTGGCCGAAGCCCTCGCTGGCAAAGGCGTGATGCCCTTGGCCTGATCACTCACCCGGAGAACTGATGTCCATCAGCCCGGAGATCTGCTGTCCGCCCAGCCGGACCCGCCGAATCCATCCGCCCGGATGTCCCGATGTCCGTTGACA
>NZ_JBITGN010000061.1:0-3402 GCF_044457245.1 Nocardia sp. NPDC050630 | reverse complement strand
GACTTATCCCGAACCGGGGATTATCCCGATGTCTGGCGGGATTGACGTGGGAGTGGTTGTAGCACTGGGTGATTGGTTCGGGTTGCTGGTTTGTCACTCGGTGTAAGTTCGGGCGTCGCACTCTTTGGTTGTGGAGGCAGGGTGTCTCCGCGTCGGAGAGGAGCAACGATGGGAACGACCAGGTGGGTAGCCGATGGAGGTCCGCTGGTGGGGTTCGCTGCCGGGTTCAAGCGTGAGCTGGAGCTGCGGGGTAACAAGCCCACTGCGATTGCCCAGCATTTGAGGTTGATGGGCCAGTTGAATCGGTGGATGGCCAGTGCTGATGTGGCTGCGCAGGATCTCACGCAAGCGGTGGTCGAGCAGTTCTTCGCCGCTGCTCGTGGTCAGGGTCAGCGCCGGGTTCCGACGATGGCGACCGCGGCGGTGTTGCTGTCGTCTCTGGCGGACCGGGGTGTGATCGCAGCCGTGGTGCCGGTGGCGGTGACCGCACGGGATCGGTTGCTGATCGATTATCGTCAGCATTTGTTCGAGGAACGCGGCCTGGCGCCGACCACGGTGTTGCGATACGAGCGGTTCGCGAAACGGTTTCTGGCGCAGCGGTCTTCGCAGCTGGGTTGCGATGTCGGCGACGAGGACCTGACCGGCGGGGAGGTCAACGCCTATCTGCTGGCGGCCGGTGCCCGGTTGGTGGTGGAGTCGGCGAAACGAGAGGCCGCCGACCTACGCGCGCTGCTGCGGTTCCTCTATCTGCGGCGCCGGCTCGATGTCGATCTCGGCTCGGCGATGCCGCCGGTCGCGGCGTGGCGGGGCACCCGGCTGCCCAGCGGCCCGAGTGCCGACGAGGTCGACGCGGTGCTCGACAGCTGTGATCGGTCGACGACGAGCGGGCGCCGTGACTACGCGGTATTGACTCTGCTGGCCCGGTTGGGATTGCGCAGCGGCGAGGTCGCAGCCCTGCAACTCGGTGATATCGACTGGCGGCGCGGGGAAATCGCGGTGCGCGGCAAAGCGCGCCGGCTGGATCGACTCCCGTTGCCGAGTCAGGTGGGTGCAGCTGTCGCGGAGTATCTGCGCAACGGCCGGCCTCGCTGCGGTTGCCCGGAGGTGATCTTGACGTTGTATGCGCCGCCACGGCCGATCCATCCCAGCAGCATCCCCAGGATCGTTTACCGGGCCTGCCTCCGCGCCGGGGTGAGCCCGGTCGGCGGGCACCGGCTGCGCCACGGGCTGGCCACCGAAATGCTGCATCAGGGAGTGAGTTTGGTCGAGATCGCGCAGGTGCTGCGGCACTCGGATCTGGGCACGACTTCCGACTACGCCAAGATCGACCGCATCGCGCTGGCCGCGGTCGTGCAATCCTGGCCGCAGGCGCGATCATGAGCACCGACTTCGCCGCTCACGCCGCCGATTATCTCCAGTTGCGTCGGGCGCTGGGCCACGAGCTGGCCGAGGCGCACCGGCTGTTGCCGCGTTTCGTCGATCATCTCGATGCGGCTGGAGCCACCACGATCACCACTGCCGTTGCCCTGGACTGGGTTCGGCGCCGCGACGTCGGCCCGGCCAGTTCGATCTGGTCGCGCCGGATGACGGTGGTGCGCGGGTTCGCCCGCTATATGTCGGGCATCGACCCGGCCACCGAGATCCCCCCGCTGGGCCTGGTGATTCACCGGCAGCGCTGGAATCCGCCGTTCATCTACTCCTCCGAAGACATCCAGGCCCTGCTGCACGCGGTGCCGGTGGTGGTGCCATCCCCGCTGCGCAGGGCGACGGCCGAGACAATGATCGGGCTGCTGGCCTGCACCGGAATCCGGGTGGGAGAAGCCATTGTTCTCGACCGTGACGATGTCGGCTGCGCCGAGGGCGTGCTGATCGTGCGCGCATCGAAATTCACCAAGACCCGCGAAGTGTTACTCGATCCCACCGCGGCGGCCGCGTTGGCCGCCTATGCCGCGATTCGCGACGAGCACGTGCCGCAGCCGGTGAGCCGGAAGTTCTTCCTCTCCAGGAAGGGAACCGCGATGATCTACGCCAACTTCGGCCTGCTGTTCCGGCGGCTGGTGGAAACCTCACATGTCGGTTCCGGCTCGTCGGTTCGCCCGCGCATCCACGACCTGCGTCATTCGTTCGCGGTGCACACACTCGTGCGCTGGTATCGCAGCGGCGACGATGTCGCGGCGTTACTGCCGCGACTGTCGACCTACATGGGTCACCGCGCACCGATCTACACCTACTGGTATCTGTCCGCCGCACCGAAATTGCTGTCCCTGGCCGCCGAACGACTGCAGAACCGGCACGAGGAAGGACCCCGTCGATGACTCTGCTCGCCCCGACTCTGCAGTTGTTCTTCCTCGAGCGGCTGGTCAACCAGCGCCAAGCCAGCCCGGCCACGATCACCTCCTACCGCACCACCTTCCAGCTGCTGCTGCGGTTCGTCTGCGATCGCACCGGCAAAACCCCCTCGGCATTGGACTGGAAAGACCTCGATGCCGAGGTGATTTCGTTGTTCCTACAGCACCTCGAAACCGGTCGCCACAACAGCGCCCGCAGCCGCAACACGCGGCCCTGCGGTCACTGTTCCGGTTCGCGGCACTGCGCCACCCCGAACATGCCGAGTTGATCCAGCAGGTGCTCGCTATCCCGCAGAAACGCTTCGACAAGACAGTCGTCTCATTTCTGCAGCCCGAGGAGATCGACGCTCTGCTTGCCGCGCCCGACCGCTCACGCTGGGAAGGTCGCCGTGACCACGCTCTACTGCTGCTGGCCGTCCAGACCGGGCTGCGGCTGTCGGAGCTGACCGGGCTCAACTGCGGCGACATCGAACTCGGGTCCGGCGCACACGTGCGCTGCCGCGGGAAAGGCCGCAAACAACGCTGCGTCCCGCTGACCCCGGCCACCACCGCTGTCCTGCGCGTCTGGCTTCGAGAACGACACGGCAGCCCCGACGAGCCCGCCTTCCCCACCCGCACCGGCCGCCGCCTCAGCGACGACGGCGTCGAAGCGCGACTCAAACTCTGCAAAACCATTGCCCGCCAGCACTGTTCGTCCTTGGAAGGCAAGAAGATCTCACCACACACCCTCCGTCATTCCTGCGCGATGAATCTGCTCCGCAGCGGAGTCGACTCGACGGTCATCGCGCTCTGGTTGGGCCACGCCGACCCCCGTTCCACCACCGCCTACCTGCACGCCGACATGGCGATCAAGGAACGCGCCCTGGCCCGCACCACATCACCCACCTCCAAGCCCGGCCGCTACCAGCCACCCGACGACCTACTCGCCTTCCTGGAGAGCCTCTGAATATTCCGATACCGACAACGCCACAGACCCGAAAAACACCACCGCACAACCACTCCCACGTCAAACCCGCCAGACATCGGGATAATCCCCGGTTCGGGATAAGTCCAC
>NZ_JBITGN010000060.1:0-4307 GCF_044457245.1 Nocardia sp. NPDC050630 | reverse complement strand
GAACTGATGTCCATCAGCCCGGAGATCTGCTGTCCGCCCAGCCGGACCCGCCGAATCCATCCGCCCGGATGTCCCGATGTCCGTTGACAACACCGTATCGCGGCTGGGAGCCACTGGAACAAGTGGACGCCGCGGCGTACTTCGGGCGCGGCACCCAGATCGGTCGTGCCCTGAATGCGATACGGGGAATGCGCAATTGCTGCGAGGGTCGGATGCTCGTCATTCTCGGGCCGTCGGGCGTCGGCAAATCGTCGTTTCTGCGGGCGGGCTTGCTGCCGCGCCTGCATCGCGATGACCGCCATTTCCTGCCGATGGGCATCGTCCGGCCGCAACGTAACGCGCTCACTGGGAGCAGCGGACATAGAGTTCAGCCCCGACGGCAAGGATGCCGTGTCGACGAGCTACGACGGAACCATCCGTGTCTGGCCCATTCCGACTGCGTCAGAAGACATCTTGTGCGACAAGATGACGTCCAATATGAGCCGGAAAACCTGGAACTCCTCGGTCTCGCCGGACATCCCGTACCACAAACTGTGCCAGAACCTGCCGATCGACGGTGAGGTGGGCAAATGACCGTGGCCTCCGATGACGAGCTGGTGAATGCCCTGTGGGAGAAGCGGATTCGCTGGTCTCATGCCGCCACCCGGATGAAACTGCGGATCGACCGGCTCCGTCTGACGGTGCTGTACCTGAGCAGTTGGGGAGCGATCGCGGCCGCACTGACGGCTACGGTGCCGAGCCAGTCCGGGCTGCTCTCCCGCATCGTCGCGGCCACCGGTGCGGCGGCGCTGGCAGGTGCCACCTACGTCGGAGCTCAGTTCCTGACCTCGGAGGCGGTCCGTCAGTGGACCCGCGCGCGGGCAGTGTCAGAAGGAATGCGGCAGCAGATCTTCAGGTTTCGCGCGATTCCGGGCACGGTCGCGCGGCTTTGTGCCGAAATCGAAGAGCTCGAACAGGCAGCCGCGGATCTGCTGTGCTTCCTCGAGGAGGCGCCGAGCGTGGGACCCGCGCCGGGGCCGCTGACGCCGGAACAGTATGTGAGCAAACGTGTGGAAGGCCAGATCGCCAACTACTATCGCCCGTCCGCTCGACAGTATCGCGCGCGAGCACAATTCCTGCGTCGGGTCGCTATCGCGCTAGGACTGACAGCCACGATCGCTGCTTCGGTCAACACCGCGGTAAGCGCCGACGCCGCCACCCGAATCGCACCATGGATTGCCGTTTCGACCACACTCAGCGGTGCGCTGGTCGCCTATCTCGCAAGCAAGCGATATGACTTCCTGGTCGTCAGCTATCTCGCGACCGCCAACCGGTTACAGCGACTGCTCGACAAGTGGCGAACAGCGGGATCCCCAACCGATCCACCGCAATGGGCGGAATTCGTCGACGACTGCGAGAACGCCATCGCCGTCGAAAACGAAAGCTGGCTGGCAAAGTGGGCCGACGCCCGCTGACGTTCGAGCAGGGTCGTATCAACTATCGGGCTGTTCGATGAACTCCGGGTAGACCGTGAAATGACGAACTGTGCCCGATAAGTCGGGCAGTTCGAGAGGTGTTGTCCACGTACGGAAGTCGTCGTGGCAGTCGCTGTATAGGTACTGATGATCGGTGTAGGCGTCGAAATAGATTCGCCAGCCGCCGCCAGGTAGCGCGATGACGCATTGTCCTTCGACGGGCGCGCCCCAACCGGCCCAATCATCGGTTGCCACAAAGGTGTACGGGCCCAGCAGATGATCGGCGACGGCGAGTTCTATGTATTTGGTGGATTCGTTCTTGGTGAACGCGTAGTAGCGCCCGTCGGCGCGGACCACGGTGGTGTCGATATAGCCGTAGGAGGTGTTGTCGGGCTGGGCCAGCCCGATCATCGGCCTCAGCGCGCTCCATGAGCGCAGTTTCGGATCGGCGGTGGTCAGGTGCGGTGTGAACCGGTAGCCGTCCGACAGTGAGACGATCACATTGATGCTTGCGTCGGTGTCGATGAACCACTCCGGCGCCCAGGTCGATGTGACGCCCGGCAGCGGCACCATGATGTCGTAGAGATGACTCCAGTTCAGCCGGTCCGCACTGTAGGCGAAACCGATGGTTCGCCCTTCCCAGCCGGTTGTGTATGTGAGGTAGTAATAGCCATCGACATTGCGAAAGACGCTGGGGTCGCGCAGCAGACCCGTCGGGGGCCGGTAGGCGGGGCCGCTCAGCTGCCGGAAGGTGATCGCATCGTCGGATTCGTAAACATACAGATCGGTTTCGCTGGCATCGGTGAACGCGGTCATGGTGTACCGGGACACCGAAGATGGCCGCTGCGCGGCCGCCGCGTGCCCGGCGACAGGTAGCGCCGCCGCCAACGCCAGCAACGATCTTCGGCTGATCACCATCCGCTGATTGTGCCGCGAAGTCGGTTGAACTTTTGCCGACACGCCGCACGGTGCCAGTGGGCCTAAAAGCAAGGCCTGCGCGGCCTTTCGCACAAGACCTCGTCATGCAACCGCTTACCCTGCCGGGGCCACTACTCGACCTGCTAGGTCGCCTCGATAAGAGATAAGGAGTAGTCGCCTACCCGTGTCCGTAGCTATTCAACATCCGAGAATAAATGTGCAGGTCGAAGCCGGTCCGGACGGTAATACACAAGCCATTGATCTGTTCGGCAATCGCACGGCAACGAGTTGGTCGACAGCGCCACAAGCGTTTTCGGTAGATAAGACGCCCGAAAAACGGCGAGCGGCCGAACGGTCCTGGCAAACCTCGCCCCCGCGCTAGCCATCGCCGCGCCCACACCGGCCCGCCCGCATCCACAATCAGCCGCCGCACAGCACCCGAAACGGAGCAGAAAATGCGATACCCAACAGCGTGCATCCTCCCACCCGACCTACTGCAGTCGGTCGCGCGGGAACTTCCGCCGGATCAGCGAGCAGAACTGCTCGCATCGATGGATCTGGACAACAGCATCCGAATGCTGCGTGCCGAAGCCGTCGGCCGACAGGGACCACAACCGCAACAAGCGGTGGGCACGGTATCGAACGGTGTACCGCAGCGCACGATCTTCGACCAGCAGCATTCCACCGCGATGGTGCCGGGAACGCTTGCTAGAGCCGAAGGCCAACCGCCGGTTACCGACCCATCGATCAACGCCGCCTACGACAACTTCGGGGCCACCTACGATTTCTACTGGAACGTCTTCCAACGCGACTCCATCGACGATCAGGGCATGTCGATCGCCGCGATGGTGCATTTCAGTACCAAATATGACAACGCGTTCTGGGATGGGCAGGGGCATATGTTCTTCGGTGACGGCAGCGGCCAGATATTCACCGACACCACGCGCAGCCTCGATGTGGTCGCGCATGAATTGACCCACGGGGTCACCCAGTTCGAGGCGAATCTCACCTATTCGAACCAGTCCGGCGCACTCAACGAATCCTTGTCCGACGTGTTCGGATCGCTGGTGAAGCAGTACCACCTCGCCCAGACCGCCGATCAAGCCGACTGGTTGATCGGTGGGGACATCGTAGGACCGCTGCTGTCACCTGCGTTGCGATCGCTGAAGGCCCCCGGCACAGCCAACCCGCACGATAACCAACCCGCCGATATGTCGAAGTACGTGCAGACAACCAGAGACAACGGCGGCGTCCACATCAACTCGGGTATCCCGAACCACGCCTTCTACGTGCTCGCCACCACGCTGGGTGGGGAAGCGTGGAAGACGCCGGGAACAATCTGGTACGACGCGCTCGTCGACCCTGGGCTCAAGCCCAACGCCACCTTCGGCAACTTCGCCGCATTGACGTTGAAGCAGGCCCGCTACCGTTTCGGAAGGGTCAGCAACGAAGCGCGTGCGGTGGAATCGGCGTGGGATACCGTGAAAGTCACGCTGCGCTGAACCCGACAGCGACGAATACCATCGTGCCTATGGCCACCTCCGACCTACATCTCGAATTCCGGCGAAGCGGCGGCCTCGCCGGAATAGAGATGACAACATCGGTCGACGCGCGCGATCTGCCCGCCGAGCAGGCGCCGGTCATCACCGACCTGCTCAACGACACATTGCCCGAGCGGGACACACCGCCGCCGCGTCCACCTATACCGGATCAGTTCAATTACGAACTCACCGTCACCGACGGCCATCGGACCAGCACCTATCACTGGACCGATATGCAGATCCCCGACGCGGCACAACCGCTGATCGCCGAACTCGCCCAGCGTTCCGAACCGGAGCCGACTAGTGGGTGCGACCGTTAGTTCGTCGGGGGTTGCCAGGCGGTCGGGTCGTTGAGGTAGAGGCCGCAGGCGCAGTCGAGGGCCTCGGCGGGAGT
>NZ_JBITGN010000059.1:0-4513 GCF_044457245.1 Nocardia sp. NPDC050630 | reverse complement strand
CACTCCCGCCGAGGCCCTCGACTGCGCCTGCGGCCTCTACCTCAACGACCCGACCGCCTGGCAACCCCCGACGAACTAACGGTCGCACCCACTAGCGGTACTCACTCAGCAGCCTGAGATCGACTTTCACCTGCTCGGCCGTATACGCCACCGCGACAGACGGTAGCTCCTCCGGCCGGTCAGTAAATCGGGCCTCGATCTCGAAGAACTTCAGCAACAGACCGAACCCGAGACGAGTCGCACCGGTCTTGTTCCCCACCCGCCGCCAGTCATCCCCGACCAGCGTCCACGACCCGATCAAATCCTCGGTTGACCACTCCTGACGCACGCCCGGCAACAGTAGGCGAGTCGGCCTGCGCGTGAAGCTACTTTGCGGCTCGGGCCAGCTTCAGGATTCCTACAACGAATGGCGCTTCACTGCGAAGAAGGACGGAGAGCCGATCGAGACGCATGGTGTCGACTACTACCGCTTCAAAGACGGCCTGATTGTGGAGAAGAACTCGTTCCGCAAGTTCCTCTTCTGAGCTCGACCATCACGAGCGCAATATCCTGCGAGGTCGCCGACGCCGCAGGATATTGCGCGAGAATTGGCCGCGAGAACGCGTCAATCACGAACGCCGCAGACACCTACCCCGACCCCCGTCGAACCATTAGGTGAAGTCGGCGACTAGGAGCCGGTTCGGTGCCGGGACCCGGAACTGTCGATCCACGAGAACGTTATGTCCACGATGCGTGACGGTGCTCGCGGTAGCGAACTGCTCGGATCTGCTTGGTCGGGTAGCGGGAGTCCATTGCTGAACCCCCGCCCGCTAGCCTGTGTCTTGAAAGTGCATGCAGCTGTCTTTCGCCGAGCCTGGTGTGCGTGTTGGTGTGTCGATGATATGAACGTGGCGAGGTCTCCGGTAAGTGGTTCAACGACCAAGTAGAACTGCACACCGGAGACCTCGTGGCCAGCGTAGCGGCAGCGCGGCGCGCGGACCTGACCGACGCCCAATGGGCGCGGCTGGAACTGTTGCTACCCCGCGGTAAGAAGGCGGGCCGCCCGCCGAAATGGAGCAAACGGCAGCTCATCGACGGGATCCGATGGCGGTCCCGGTGCGGGACACCCTGGCGGGACGTGCCCGAACGCTACGGACACGGGCAGACGATCTACGGGCTGTTCCGCCGCTGGCAATCGCGCGGGAGTGTGGGCGTTGATCTGGAATATGCTGCAGGCCTTCGCCGACGCGGCTGGCCATCACCTGGCAGGTCAGCGTGGACTCCACTGTCGCGCGGGCACACCGGCATGCGGCCGGAGCCCGCCACGACGGCCACGCCCAGGTCGAGCCGCCTGGTGGCGTCGACACCGAGCCCGCCCGATCACGGGCTGGGACGTTCCCGTGGCGGGTGGACCACCAAGACCCACCTGTCCTGCGAACAGGGGCCGCAAGGTCCTGTCGATCGTGATCACCGCCGGACAGCGTGCCGACTGTCCGCAGTTCACCACGGTTCTCGATGCGATCTCGGTGCCCCGCCTCGGTGCCGGGCGACCACGTACCCGCCCCGGACAAGTGCTTGCCGACAAGGCATACAGCTCCCGCGCGAACCGCGCCTACCTGCGCCGACGTGCGATCAAGGCGATCATCCCAATCAAGGCGGACCAGGCCGCGAACCGGAAGAAGAATGGTTCTGCCGGCGGGCGTCCACCAGCGTTCGATCCCGAGGACTACAAGCTGCGCCACGCCGTGGAGTGCGGTATCGGGCAGCTGAAGGAATATCGTGCCGTGGCAACCAGGTACGGCAAACTCGCCGTCCGCTACCAGGCCACCGTTCAGATCGCCGCCATCGACCAATGGCTCCGACACTGGTGAAGCCGGGTCAATGCCAGGCCTCACCTACCATTCACGGGCAGTGCGGTGTGGCCGGTCGCCGCAGTGGATTAGGGGGACTCGGCTGCGATTTCGCTGGGAGCGTAGTCATTGTCCGGGTTGTATGCCCGTAGTCCCGCCGAGGTGAGGATGCCGATGATCGCGCTCTGCATGTTGCGGTCGATCTCCAAGTGGTGACGTATCGCCTGCTTCGCGGCCGGAGTTTCCGCCAGTCTCAGCCTCTCGGCGGCGTCGACCGCCGTAATGTCGAGTTCGCTGTCGGGGTCGAGACCGAACCCGGCGCGCACCAGTCGCTGGTCGGGCCGCCATTCCACCGAGATGCCACCACCTTCGGTGGCGTGCAGTTTGTCGAATGTGACAGCCGCCCCGACCATGTCCCAGGTCTCGTGTGACGCGATGTAGGCGGGAAGCCCGGCGAACTGCAGCTGCGCCACGACGCGGTCGGCTAACTCCGCTCGTTCGGCCATGTCCTGCGAGGACGCCATGCGATGGCCACCCCAGTACTCAGCGGAGTCGGGCATCGCTCAACACCAATCCATAAGGTCCAACAGCATCCACCTACACCGATCACACTACTTCGCCGGGCGATTCAGTCCCCCCGAGTACATCACGAGCGAGGGCTGGGCATACAGAGTCTGAGGTGCCACCCTCACCGACTTTGAAAACACGGACTAGTAACTACCGGTAGAGGTTGAGCCGGATTCGTTGCGCTGCATCTCCTTCTCGGGAGTGTTCGGATTCTGGTTCTGGTCCAGGAGCTACCGAGGAGAATGTTGTGTCCCATGGCAGGGCGCTTTCGCGTGGTGATCGTCGCAGGAATGAGCGGTTGGCCCGGTGGCGGTCGATCGTGCGCAGAGACTTCGCCGTGGTGGCAGTCGATCTGGCGTCGGCGAAACAGGCGGCGGTGGTCACCGATCACGATTCGATGGTGCTGGGGCGGCGCATGTTCACCGGCGACGCGTGGGTCATCGACGACATCCTGGACTGGGCAGAACCGATCGCGGCGAAAGCCGGTTACGCGGGTGTTGTGCTGGGATGCGAGCCAACCGGGCATCGCTGGAAGCCGCTGCTCGACAGGTCCCGCGCCCGGGGACTGGAGTTGGTCTGTGTGAACCCGATGCTGGTGCACCGCGGCCGGGAGGAAGAGGACTTCACTCGGGACCGGTCGGACTTCAAGGACGCCACGATCATCGCCAAACGCGTCGCGCAGCTGCGCTGCTATGTGCCCTGTGTGCTGGAGGGGCGTTGGTGCCGCTTGCGACCTCTGGGTGCCCGCCGTGCTGACCAGCTCGTTGCTGCCGGATCGGCCCGGCAACGATTGCGGGATCTTCTCGAATGTGCCTGGCCCGCATTGCTTTCGCCAGCGAGTAACCCTCTGGATGCGCTGACGTGGCGGGCGGGAATGGCCGTGTCCACCGATCCCGGCCGGATCGTGGTGATGGGCGATGGCGCGTTCGCCGACGCGGTGCGCGAGCAACTGCCTCGCTGGGGCGCCACTCGCCGCAACCTGCGTATTCTGCGCGCGATCTTCGACGCCGCGCTCCCACCGGGCGGCGTCGAGACCGAGCGGGCCGCGGCCTGCGAACGCGCCGCTTACGCGCTCGCCGACTGGCATCACGCCGTTGGCCAGATCACCGATGTCGAATACCGGATGGTCGAGGTCCTCGACGCCCTGCAACTGTCCGCGCTGGTCACCACCATCATCGGGCTGTCGGTCGTCGGTGCGGCCGCGATCCTCGCCGAGACCGGCGACCCCGCTCGATACGACTGCGCCCGCACCTGGGCCAAACACGCTGGATTGTGTCTGGCCGTAAGTACGAATTTTGCCACCACTTATCGGTGAATTGTCCGGTGCCTGTGAATGTGAGCCATGCGTAGTGCCGTGACCTGCATGGCTCAGTTTCGGTGGCAAACCTTCGATGGTGAAATTGTCACTGAAAATGAGCCAACTTGGCTGGCGGACGGCTGGGGCCGGGACCGCGGACTTCGGCGATGTAGTGCCGGAGGGCGCTGTAGGAAACGTCCGCATGGTGTTGATCGAGGAGTTGCTCCCAGACGAACTGAATCGTCGCCTCGGGGGTCGTTTCGAGGATGGCCTCGACGTGAGGAACGAACTCCTGCAAGCTTGTTCGATCCCGGCGGTATTTCTTGCGCGGGGGCGGCGTGGTCGAAGCGAGCGCAGCACGGACGGTTCGATATCCGACGTTGTGCTTGCGTTGGATCGCCCGCCCCGAAAGCCCCTTGTCAGCGTCGCGACGGATGATGACGTAGATGGCGTGCTTGATGGTCTCGTTGCGCTGCTTGGCTTCTCGCTGCGCCTGCGTGGTGCCTTGGCGTTTCGGGCGGCGGCGGTGGGCCAGTTCGGGGAACATGCGCAGGATTATTGGGGTCGTGCGACCGGAAACTGCGGCGAGTTTCGCGGGCTCGATGCAGCCGGTTCCTTGCCGCCCTGGCGTGACGTGGCGGCGAAGATAGCTGGGGCGTAGGTGATTTGCAGTGGCCAGCCGGATCACGAACGACTCGGCGGTTTCGTTGGGGAGTGGTCGTGACCGGTCCCCGATGACGGGACCACCCGGTCTTTGAGTCCGGGTTGTTTTCGATCCAGTTTCAGTTGATGTCGCAGGCCACGGGGTGGTGGGTGTGGC
>NZ_JBITGN010000058.1:0-4619 GCF_044457245.1 Nocardia sp. NPDC050630 | reverse complement strand
CCATCGGGATGCTCAGCCCCATCTGCTATGAGCAGTCCCTGACAGTCGCAGCGAAAGCTGCTTGAACCCCTGTCCACCATTCGGGGTGAACCTCAGGTTGCCCGGTGGACTTTCATGAGGTTGAAAGCCGTTGCTGCCAGGTGCAGTTCGCTTGTTGCGTTCGACAGACCGCGGCATGAGAACCTGTCGATGATTTTCTTGAGGTTGCCGATGCCGGGCTCGACAGTCGCGCCTCGTCTTTTGTAAAGCGCTCGGCCTTCTGGAGTGCGCAGCCTGTGGTTGTTGATCTGGCGCGCCGTCGCATCATCGGGGACCGGCCAGCTGGGTCTTTAGTCGCGGCGACGGATTGATCGTGATCTTTGCCGATCGCGATGAGCCGATCCGGGCTGCTGGTCGGCGTGAGCTTGCTGCCAGTGCCGGCTGCGCAGATCCTCGGCCGCTTGCCGGATGCGCTCGGCTCGCCGGGTCCGATCACCCAGACCGGCCCGCACGCGATCCTGCCTGTCGTGCATCCCCGCCGCGGCCGCCTCCTCGGTGCGGTCGACGGTCTCCGATTCGGCGACTATCTCAGCCACGTGCTGGTCGAACCACTGCTTGCCGCGGTTGGCATCGATCGAAGCATTCGCGGCGATCTTCGTCCCGTCGATCGCGACCGTGCCGAACTGGCCCAAACCAGCCTCTGCCGCGATCATCAATACCTGAGAAAACAAGTCACTGAACACATCTCGCGCCTCGGTGCGGAATCTGGCGATCGTGGAATGATCCGGTCCGTCCTGAGCGCACAACACCCGAAACGCGATGTCAGTAACACACAGTCGTTCGATCTGCCGCGACGACCGCACACCCTGGCAATAGGCATAGACCAACAGCGCCAGCAACATTCGCGGGTCGTAGCCTCGCGCACCCGCCCGCCCACCTCGCCGGGTGGTCCGTTCCAGCTCGCAGGTGTCCAGGACCTCGACGGTGTCCAGCACGAACCACACCAGGTGATCCTGCGGTAACCACTCGTGCATATCGATCGGCAGCAACATCGGCTGATCCCGCAGTACCGGACGATACGACTGGCCACACCACATAATCCCAGTCAACCCCCCTCGGCAGCAATCGATTCTGCAACAGCCTCCGTAGTCGAGGAACGGAATGAACTCCTCCCACGCGTTCTCCCAAAGACGCACTATCGCACCCCAACGTTGTGGGAGGACACAGTGAGTCGTCGGCCTCCCCTCGGCGGCAGGAGAAGCGCGGATGTCCACGAAGCCGTTCCGGTTGCACGCGCTTCGATCGACTTGCGTGTGTTACGCATCCCCGACACGGACAGTTCCGAGATGGAACGGATCTGGATGCGAGGGATGGGCCGGGCAAGGCGTGCCGCTGCTCGACGTCGGAGCGGCAGCGCCGGTAGCGAAGCCCGGTTAGCTATGTCCATGAACGACTTCGTCAGGCGATCGACTGGATTCGATTGTCCGCGCGGCGGTTTCAGTCGGCAAGCCGAGAACCTGTGAGTCGACAATGTTCAGAAGTTGTTCGTCGGTGCGGGAACAGATCCAGGTCGTGGTGATGTCGTAGCCGGTGTCGAACAGTTCTTCGGATGTCCGTGCAGGAGCTTTGAGCGCTGCACCGTAGGGTTGGTGGGCGAAGATGGTCGACTCACGCAGGGTCTTGTCGTGGAACGGGCGCGGGCGATGGATGATTGCGGGCAGCGATGGATGTAGCAGGGGGAACATCAATCCGCCGCGGCTGTCGTATGGCTGCGGACCGTACAGGTCCAGAACCAGGGCAGGGTGCGGGGCGAAGATGTCGTGAGGGACCCGGTATTGGCAGCCGCCATCGAAGATGTCCTTGAGTCCCGCCGCCGCTGGCAGAGCTCCCGGTATCCGGGTGGCGGCAACCAGTGCATCGGCGACAGGCAGGTCGGACAGGCTCAGCTTCGGAAGATCTCGGGGCAGCAGCAGTGTGCCGTGTTCGGCAGAGAAGACGGGTATGAGTAGAGACGATGGCGTCTGGTGTGGTTGCTGTCCGAAAGTTTTCGGGTCGAGGGCGAAGTCGGCGAAGGTGCGATCACCCACGATCGCGTGGGCGAGTTCCCGAATCCGCGCCTGCGGGTACAGCACACGTCGGGTCAGCAGGGCACGAAAACTCTTCGTGCCCAGGACATTCTGCTCAGGGTGATCGATCGCGATCTGCCGGGCCTGGTCACGAGTCATGCCCAGCGCGATCGCCGCGGCCGCGATCGCGCCGCCGCTCACGCCCACGACGACCGGTTGCAACGCCGGGGCTGGTTGCCGGTTGTTCTGGTCTCGCCGGGCCGCAAGCGCGTCCACCGCACCGATCGCCATCCCGACCATCAGAGTGAGGCTGCGACCTGCCACTCCAGCGAGAATCCGAACTACGGGCCGTTCCTTCGTCAACGACTGTCCTCTCACTGCTGTCCTCAGCGCTAGCCGGCAATCGAGGCGGTCCATCGCCACTGAAACCACCGGCCCCTACCGTGATCCGTCTGCAACCTCGACGAGTCCGCCGCCGCCAGGGCAGCGCGAAGCCCCTGTCGCGCACCGGTGATCGGGTCGATCGCCTGCCAAGACGACCGGCCGCTCGAGGTGAGTGAAATTCCGGAGAATTTCCGTTCTGATCTGGTTTCCGCGGCATCGTCAGAGGGCCGGCGCAGCAACCGGTCCGGCAGCGCGAGTTTCCAGACGGTGCGGTAGGCCAGCCAGAACTGTCCGGTGAGCGAGCCGGTCGTGTAGGGCAGGTCGTACTTGTCACACAGCGCGCGGACACGCTCGGCGATCTCGGGATAGCGATTGCTGGGCAGGTCGGGAAATAGGTGGTGCTCGATCTGGTAGCAGAGATTGCCGCTCAGGAACGCCAGCAGCGGGCGAGCAGTGAAGTTCGCGGTTCCCAGCAGTTGCCGCAGATACCACTCACCACGGGTCTCCCCCTCCAGTTGCTCGGTGGTGAATTTCTCGGCTCCGTCGGGGAAGTGCCCGCACATGATCACCACGTAGGACCACAAGTTGCGCAACAGCAGCGCTGAGGCGTTCGCCGCGAGCGTCCGCCGGAACCCCCGCCCGCTCAGCGCCGGGAACAGCAGGAAGTCCTTACCGACCTGGCTGGCGATCTTTCGCGCGAACTCAATGTTCGGCTGTGACCCCCGCTGACCGCGGTGAACGCCTGTGTGGCGTCGCTCGAGTGCCCAGTCGTGTACGGCGATGGCCCATTCGAACCCGGCCGCGACGACCAGGCTCACCACGGGCTGGATCAGATGGACCGGACGCCACGGCTCATCGCGGGTCATCCGCAGCACCACAAAGCTGAGGTCTTCATCCAAGCCGTACACGTTGGTGTAGGTGTGGTGAACATAGTTGTGCGAACGCTTCCAATGAGCGGACGGACCAATGAAATCCCACTCCCAGTTGATGGAATGGATCTCGGGATCGTTCATCCAATCCCACTGACCGTGACTGATATTATGGCCGAGCTCCATCATCTCGATGATCTTGGCAGCCGCCAGCATCACGGTTCCGGCCATTCGCGGCGCCCGATATCGACTGGCGCACAACAACAGCCGCGCAGCCGCTTCGAGGCCACGGTGAACCCTGATGACGCCCCGAATATAGTCCGCGTCTCGTTGCCCGAGCGATCGCTCCACATCTGTGCGGATCCGGTCGAGTTCGCGACCGAGCGCCTCGATGTCGGCCTCGATGAGGTGGGCGAACGCTCGGATATCCGTGATGGCCACCGACGTTCCTACCCATCCCGCCGGACATGACCGGCAATCCTCGTCCGAAAGCTCTCATCCATTCGGGTGTCGTCGGTGACATCCCGTGGATCCGCCTGTGAGGCATCCCCCAGCGGGAACCCGGCAGCGCTGGGTTCGGCGCACCGCGCCGAGCTAGCGGCCGGTGACAGATAAACCGGTGCACACCAAACCCCGGGTAGTTCAGAGACCATTGTCGACCGATACTCCCTACCTCTTCACCACCGGCTATGTCCGGTCCCCGGTTGTCCTTGTCATCGTCGCTCGCAGCTATCGAAAGACCATCGTCGGCCGATGTCCAGCGCCGCACATCAGCGGGTAATAGGTAATGCGTAGTTGCGAAGGGCCGAACAGGTGCGCCCCAACGCAGTTGGCAACTTCTGCTTCGATGTCACGCTGAGCTACCGCCGGTTGGAGGTCCTCGCCGCGTTTTCAGGACGGTGTGGCATGTCTAGTATGACAGCCGTGTAATGGCTGGAAATCGGTGCAGCACTGCTGAATTCGCGCACCGTGTCAATTGGCCGGTGGAGCTGGCCGATGCTGGACTACCTGTGGTGGAGACGGCTCGGGTGCCGGTGGGGCGGTTTAGGTGTTCGCCGTTGCAGGCCCGCCGCTACCTGGCGTGCGCAGTCGAGGGTGAGGTTGTTGCGCCGGAACCAATGGTCGTGTTCCCGGTCGAAGTGCCTGCAGCACTGGCGGATCGGGCCACCCTGGGCACGAGTGTCGCTCGGGACAGTCTCGGCCGTGGTGGCGGCGGCGTTGACGCACTGCTAGCGGACACGTGATAATCCGGCTGGGCGGACATTTGGCTCCGGGCTGGCGGACATGATTTCTCCGGATCGGCGGACATCTGGATCTCTGG
>NZ_JBITGN010000057.1:0-4743 GCF_044457245.1 Nocardia sp. NPDC050630 | reverse complement strand
GCCCGGTGCGCTTGGCGGCGCACGCCGGGTTCGGGAGGCGGCTCGGAGAGACCCACCGGTGGCAACACTGGCAGGGCGCTCCGGGCCGACCTCACCGTCGTATCCCCGGCGCAGCCGGGACGGATTGGAGGGAGGTCTGTGGGTCTGATGACTAACCCTGCGTCGAAAGGCTAAGGGGGACAAGAGCATGTCAGGAAACCGGCGACCGGGTCCAGGTATCAGGGACGGTGCGTCGGGAGACCCGTGCGATAAGGCGAAAGCTGGATTGCCTGAAGCCCAATCTCCAGACGGTGCAAATGCCCGCCCGTCGGAAAGATACCTGTCACCGACGCCGTGTCCCGGGCCGGTCTCATCCGCTGGCCGGCTCGCCCTTCGGATGCGGAGCGATGTCCAGTGAGGATATTCAAGGAGATGAGTGGGCCGCCTACGTCGCGCTCGATACGTACGACGAAGACGAACGCGGGATCGCCTACGGGACGCGAGTCCTAGGGCGACGGAGTCGTCGTAGTAGTCGCCGGAGTCACGCCCGGCCGAGGGGGACGGGAAAGCCGTCCGCAGGGCGAAGGACGACAGGTGATCGGACACCACAGGAACTGGGAGGTATGCGAAATGCAGAGCGCCGCAACGGTGCTGGGTGTCCTCCGTGATCGCGGCAGGAAGGGGCTGCCGCTGGATGAGTTGTATCGACAGTTGTTCAATCCGCAGTTGTATCTGGTGGCCTACGGACGCATCTACGCCAACACCGGCGCGATGACACCCGGGGTCACCACAGAAACCGTGGACGGCATGTCGCTGAACCGGATTCACCGCATCATCGATGCGGTGCGCCACGAGCGCTACCGGTTCAGCCCCGCCCGGCGGGTCTGGATTCCCAAACGCAACGGGAAGCTACGCCCACTCGGGCTGCCGACCTGGTCGGACAAACTGCTCGGTGAAGTGATCCGCCTGCTATTGGAGGCGTATTACGAGCCGCAGTTCTCCGACCGGTCCCACGGGTTCCGTCCCGGCCGAGGTTGCCACACCGCTCTGAGCGAGGTGGCCGACACCTGGACCGGGACAATCTGGTTCGTCGAGGGAGACGTCTCCGACTGCTTCGGATCGCTGGATCATCAAGTGCTATTGACGATCCTGGCGGAGAAGATCCACGACAACCGGTTTCTGCGGCTGATGCGCAACATGCTCGAGGCCGGATACCTGGAAGAGTGGACATGGAATGCCACCGTGTCGGGTGCCCCGCAAGGTGGGGTGGTCTCGCCGATCTTGTGCAATATCTACCTGCACCGGTTGGACGATTACGTCGAGAACACGCTCATTCCCGAATATACAAGGGGGACAAGAAGAACCCGGAACGCCGAATACGAGCGTATCCGTCACCGGCTGGCGCGAGCCCGCAAACGCGGTGACCGAGATATGGTGCGGCAGTGGCGCACTCGGCTGGCTCGCCTGCCCAGTGTCGACTGCCGCGATCCCGGCTACCGTCGACTGCGATACATCCGCTACGCCGACGACGTTTTGCTCGGATTCGCCGGACCGAAAACCGAGGCCGAGGACATCAAACAGCGGCTGGCCAGCTTCATGCGCACCGACCTGCGCTTGGAGCTGTCACAGGAGAAAACGCTGATCACCCACGCGCGCACCCGCGCGGCACGGTTCCTCGGATACGAGATCACCACCCAGACCGGCACCGGCGGCCGCCGCACCGCCGAAGGCAGCATACGGCTGCGGGTGCCGATCCCGGTGATCAAAACCTCGTGCGCACCATACCTGCAGGGCGGCAAACCCGCCCCGCAGCGCGCCCTGCAGAATCTCGACGACTACGGCATCGTCGCAGCATTCGGGGGCATCTATCGGGGCCTGGTCAACTATTACCTGCTCGCCGGAGACGTCTATCGTCTCGAACGGCTGCACTGGGTGATGCAGACCTCGCTGTTGAAAACGCTTGCAGGCAAGCATAAATCGTCGGTGGCCAAGATGGCGGCCCGTCACCGGGCCAGCATCGACACCCCGCACGGTTTGCGCGCCTGCCTCGAGGCAACCCGCCACCGTCACAACAGCAGGCCCCTGGTCGCACGGTTCGCAGGCATCCCCCTCACCCGGCGAAAGACCGCGATCCTCACCGATCGCGTCCACACCCGGAACCCCTTGTCCCGCAAGGAGGTCATTACCCGACTCCTGCGCGACACCTGCGAGCTCTGCGGGAATCACGGCACAGTGGACGTCCACCACGTCGCGAAACTCGCCGACCTCGCACCCACCGGCCCCGGCCAACCGGCATGGGACACGATCATGGCACGCAAGCGACGCAAAACCCTCGTGGTCTGCCCGCCCTGCCACGACCTAATCCACACCGACCACACCCGGGCCACCATCACGGAGTAGTCACTGGAGAGCCGGATGATCAGGAAACTATCAAGTCCGGTTCGGCGGGAGGCCGCCCGGAAAAGGACCCGCACACCGCGGGCACCTCGCTGGACGGCCTACCCAACTAGTTGGAGCTCTGTGCGCAATATGCTGGCACCGTGCATTTGGAACTGGTCACGATCGTGGTCGCGGAGTACGACCCGGCCATCGACTTCTTCGTGCGGGTCCTCGGCTTCGACCTGATCGAGGATTCGCCCTCGCTGACAAACGACGGCCGCCCGAAGAGATGGGTGGTTGTGCGCCCGCCCTCTGCTTCCACGGGCATCCTTCTGGCCCGAGCTGATGGCGACGTGCAACGTCCCGCGATCGGCAACCAAGTGGCCGGTCGCGTCGGATTCTTCCTCCGCGTCGACGACTTCGATGCGGCACAGCGCCGAATGACCTCTGCGGGAGTGGAATTCGTGACCGAGCCTCGTCGCGAGCCTTATGGACGAGTCGCCGTCTTCCTCGACATATCCGGCAACCGGTGGGACCTTCTCGGTCCATCGGAGCCGTCCACAGCATGACCCGAACTCGGTCCGGTTCGTCCGCACATCGGCATTACCGCGCGTTCTCAGGTGACCTTGCCGTCCCTGGTGTTTAACCTTCCGACCTGCTATATCCTGCCAAGAGGTTGACGCAAGACAGGATTGGTGACGGCGGCGACGGTGTGGACGGCCGTTTGCAGCCGCAGATACTGCTCGGGGGTCAGGTCGCGGACCACATCTTCGGCATGATGGCGGGGCACCACGAGGACATAGCTGGGCAGGGTCGGGTACTTGTTGAGGAACCCGACGTGGTCGCCGTCGTCGTAGACGGTCTCGTGCTCGAAACCCGGTGTCCCAGCGAAGAACTCGCAGATGAAACACGGCTCGGTCCGCACCCGCGTCTCGTAATCGTCCATGTCCATCGCGACGCGTCGCCGGCGTATCGCGGCGGCAACGTCCTCGGCGCCCACAGGTTTGGTGGCGACCAGGTGGAAATACCGCGCCGCATCCCGATACGGCCGCCGCGCAGCCATGGCGTTCTCCAACCGCAGCAGCCGGTCGAAAAACTCGGGGTCGTGTTTGGCGTCGTCGTCGGCGATCAGATCACATACCGCCCGAATGCCGTATCGCACGGGCGGGTCCATCCCCGCGGCGAGCAGGTCGGCGGCGACCTCGTCGGCGCTGCGCGGCTTGTACTCGACGTTGTAGGTGGCCGAAACACGGGTAGGTGTATCCAGCAGCCGCAACGCCTCGTCGAGATCACCCGACCGCACCGCCGCGGCGAGAGGGTCACAGACGGGTTCGGCGCCATCACGCTGGCAAGCGTGCGGGCGGTCCATGCAGGCGTCAGTTCCGATGCAGCTCAATAGCATTCCTCGTAGTCGAGTATCCGACGTCCCGCGTCGGTCCAGGACTACGAACGGATCTGATCTTGCAAAGGCGTCCCTGGGGATGATCTGACATGGCGGCGCCCATGCCTGCCGCTGACTCAGCGAGCAGTCGCCAACCATGCGCGTGGTGAGGATCCCACTTTTTGCGTGAACGCCCGCGAGAACGCCGGAGGGTTGGCATACCCGAGTTCCGCAGCCGTGCGAGCAACCGAGGCGCCGGCGCGAAGCCGGTCCTGGGCGACCGTGACCCGCCACCCGGTCAGGTACTCGGCGGGGGGCTGGCCCACCATCACTTTGAACCGGGCGGCGAATGAACTGCGGGACATGCGCGCTTCGCGCGCCATCGTGGCGAGTGTCCAAGGCCGCCCCGGCGACTCGTGGATAGCGACAAGTGTCCGGGCGAGGCGTTCATCGGACAGCCCTGTCAGCAGCCCGGTGGACAGCGCAAGCTCGTCGGCGTGGTCGAGAATCCAGCGAAAGAGCTGGATGAGGACGACTTCGAAGAGCCGATCGGCCAGCACTTTTTGGCCGCACCGCACGTTGTCGATCTCGGCGAACAGCAGATCGAGCGCTGGTTCGAGGGTGCCGACGGCATCCAGCGGGAGCACGATCACGGGCGGGAGAGTGCGTACCAGGGGATGAGTCGGGCCGCCGTCGAAGTCTAGTGTCGCGCAGGCGAAGTCGGAGTCCTCGGTGGGTGCGTTGTGGAAGGCGTGTTCCAGCGGGCGTGGGTAGAACAGCAGGCTGGGCTTATCGATCTGTCGCTTTTCCAGCCGACCGCTGACGCCTCGGTGCGTCACTGCCATCTCACCGTGTCGGAGCACGTGGAGGAAGCCTCGTCCTAGTTGTGCGTCGAAGGTCGTTACGCCACACAACGGTCCCGCATGGAACAAGCGGGTTCGCACCCGGAAGCGTTCAAGTAGGGGCGAGAGCTGGTCGAGGGAAGTCACAGACCAAGGATGACA
>NZ_JBITGN010000056.1:1511-3015 GCF_044457245.1 Nocardia sp. NPDC050630 | reverse complement strand
GGTACCCGAGTAGCAGCGGGCCCGTGAAATCTGCTGTGAATCTGCCGGGACCACCCGGTAAGCCTGAATACTCCCTGGTGACCGATAGCGGACTAGTACCGTGAGGGAAAGGTGAAAAGTACCCCGGGAGGGGAGTGAAATAGTACCTGAAACCGTGCGCTTACAATCCGTCAGGGCCTGCGCCTAGCTTTGCTAGGGTGGGTGATGGCGTGCCTTTTGAAGAATGAGCCTGCGAGTTAGTGGCATGTGGCGAGGTTAACCCGTGTGGGGTAGCCGTAGCGAAAGCGAGTCCGAATAGGGCGTTGTGAGTCGCGTGTTCTAGACCCGAAGCGGAGTGATCTACCCATGGCCAGGGTGAAGCGACGGTAAGACGTCGTGGAGGCCCGAACCCACTTAGGTTGAAAACTGAGGGGATGAGCTGTGGGTAGGGGTGAAAGGCCAATCAAACTCCGTGATAGCTGGTTCTCCCCGAAATGCATTTAGGTGCAGCGTCACGTGTTTCACGCCGGAGGTAGAGCTACTGGATGGTCTAGGGGGCCTACAAGCTTACCGAAATCAGCCAAACTCCGAATGCCGGTGTGTGAGAGCGTGGCAGTGAGACTGCGGGGGATAAGCTTCGTAGTCGAGAGGGAAACAGCCCAGATCGCCGGCTAAGGCCCCTAAGCGTGTACTAAGTGGAAAAGGATGTGGAGTCGCGAAGACAACCAGGAGGTTGGCTTAGAAGCAGCCATCCTTGAAAGAGTGCGTAATAGCTCACTGGTCAAGTGATTCTGCGCCGACAATGTAGCGGGGCTCAAGTACACCGCCGAAGCCGCGGCATTCACATATGACATTCACTTCCTCCTGTGGGGGGTTGTGCAGTGGTGTGGATGGGTAGGGGAGCGTCCTGCAGCCATGGAAGCAGCAGCGTGAGCTAGTTGTGGAGGCTGTGGGAGTGAGAATGCAGGCATGAGTAGCGAAAGACGAGTGAGAAACTCGTCCGCCGAATGACCAAGGGTTCCTGGGCCAGGTTAATCCGCCCAGGGTGAGTCGGGACCTAAGGCGAGGCCGACAGGCGTAGTCGATGGACAACGGGTTGATATTCCCGTACCCGTGTATCCGCGCCCAATGGCGAATCATCTGTGCTAACCATCCAAATGTGGAGGGATCTCCTTCGGGAGACCTGAAGCGGCTGCATGGGATCCTGGGTGTAGTAGTCAAGCGATGGGGTGACGCAGGAAGGTAGCTGGGCCAGTCAGTGGTTGTACTGGTGTAAGCCTGTAGGGCGTTGTGTAGGCAAATCCGCACAGCATTGAGCCTGAGAGGTGATGCGTAGCCGATTGAGGTGAATTCAGTGATCCTATGCTGCCGAGAAAAGCCTCTAGTGAGTTGGTACACGGCCCGTACCCCAAACCGACACAGGTGGTCAGGTAGAGAATACTGAGGCGATCGAGAGAACTGTGGTTAAGGAACTCGGCAAAATGCCCCCGTAACTTCGGGAGAAGGGGGACCCGATCTGGTGATG
>NZ_JBITGN010000056.1:0-1416 GCF_044457245.1 Nocardia sp. NPDC050630 | reverse complement strand
CCGGAGCTGGGTTGGGTCGCAGAGACCAGAGAGAAGCGACTGTTTACTAAAAACACAGGTCCGTGCGAAGTCGTAAGACGATGTATACGGACTGACGCCTGCCCGGTGCCGGAAGGTTAAGAGGACCGGTTAGCTACTTCGGTGGCGAAGCTGAGAATTTAAGCCCCGGTAAACGGCGGTGGTAACTATAACCATCCTAAGGTAGCGAAATTCCTTGTCGGGTAAGTTCCGACCTGCACGAATGGCGTAACGACTTCTCTGCTGTCTCAACCACAGACTCGGCGAAATTGCATTACGAGTAAAGATGCTCGTTACGCGCGGCAGGACGAAAAGACCCCGGGACCTTCACTATAGCTTGGTATTGGTGTTCGGTACGGTTTGTGTAGGATAGGTGGGAGACTGTGAAGCTGGCACGCTAGTGTTGGTGGAGTCGTCGTTGAAATACCACTCTGATCGTATTGGACCTCTAACCTCGGGCCATGATCTGGTTCAGGGACAGTGCCTGGTGGGTAGTTTAACTGGGGCGGTTGCCTCCTAAAATGTAACGGAGGCGCCCAAAGGTTCCCTCAGCCTGGTTGGCAATCAGGTGTCGAGTGCAAGTGCACAAGGGAGCTTGACTGTGAGAGTGACAGCTCGAGCAGGGACGAAAGTCGGGACTAGTGATCCGGCACCGGCAAGTGGAAGCGGTGTCGCTCAACGGATAAAAGGTACCCCGGGGATAACAGGCTGATCTTCCCCAAGAGTCCATATCGACGGGATGGTTTGGCACCTCGATGTCGGCTCGTCGCATCCTGGGGCTGGAGTAGGTCCCAAGGGTTGGGCTGTTCGCCCATTAAAGCGGCACGCGAGCTGGGTTTAGAACGTCGTGAGACAGTTCGGTCTCTATCCGCCGCGCGCGTCAGAAACTTGAGGAAGGCTGTCCCTAGTACGAGAGGACCGGGACGGACGAACCTCTGGTGTGCCAGTTGTCCTGCCAAGGGCACTGCTGGTTAGCTACGTTCGGAAGGGATAACCGCTGAAAGCATCTAAGCGGGAAGCCTGTTCCAAGATGAGGTTTCTCACCACCTTCGAGTGGTTAAGGCCCCCTACAGACCATGGGGTTGATAGGCCAGAACTGGAAGCCCGGTAACGGGTGTAGGTGACTGGTACTAATCGGCCGAGGACTTACCAACGAAGAAGCTACGCGTCCACTGTGCGGTATCTGAAACAACACACAGACACTGCAGCAGACAACGTCAGGGATTGTGTTTCCTGTGGGGTTGTCGCGCTGTTTGTGGATAGTTTCATAGAGTTACGGCGGCTATAGCGGTGGGGAAACGCCCGGTCCCATTCCGAACCCGGAAGCTAAGGCCACCAGCGCCGATGGTACTGCACTCGACAGGGTGTGGGAGAGTAGGACACCGCCGGAACATCCTT
>NZ_JBITGN010000055.1:0-5211 GCF_044457245.1 Nocardia sp. NPDC050630 | reverse complement strand
GCCGAACGGCGGGTGCGGCTTCTTGTGCAGCGCGTGGTGTGGCAGGCGACCAGCGGGGTTGCCTCGGTAGCGGGGGTGTCATTGCTGGTGTTCGGAGCCGGAGCCTACGAATGCGCTTCCATGTTTGCGAACCGGCTGACGCAGTTGCAGATCCCCGCGACGGTAAACCTGCGGTCCGCCGGCACCCACTCCTGGCCGTACTGGGCCGACGAACTGTCCCGGTCCTGGCCGACCATCGCCCATGCACTCGACATCAAAACATGACTATCCATCAAACGGGCACGCGCAATGCGCCGCCCCGGGCCGAACCGCGGCGCGGAGCGCGCGGCTGGGATCCTGGAGCGCTCCACGAACGCCCATCAACAAGATCGCCGCTGCCAGAAACCGGCATCATGCCGGTACTGACGGTCCGGCGGCTCAATGATTGCGAAGAATGTTGTATGACAACACATTTGACACGGCTGGGGTTGCTCATGGTGGTTGGTGCGCGACGAGGGTATGAGTCTCGGGCGGATGAGTACCTCTGCCGGGTTCTCCGGACTTCGAAAGGTGGGGATACGGATGTACGCGGATCCGGATCGGCTGCTGCGTGGTAGCAATCACACCTATGGCGCCACCGACCACGTTCAGGAGGCGTGCAATCATCTACGGTCGGTCGAGGTGACCGCGGGGATGTTCGGCCAGACCGAGGCAGCCACGAATGCCGAGGCCGTCACATCCCGAGCCCACCAACGACATACACGTGCGCTCGATGATCACCATCGAAATCTGACGTGGATCGGCGAGAACACGGCCGGGGCCGCAACCGCTCTCGGCGGGGCGGACCACGCGGGCGCCGACGCCGTACGCCGCGGGGACGCTGTCGACCCATGAGTGTGAATACGCCGAAACTGTCCGTTCTCTCCGTGTCCGAGCTGACGAAGGCCGCCGGAGGCGACCCGTGGCAGTTGCAGGATCAATTGTTGGCGGGCAAGCCGTTTCAGATCAGCACGATGGCCGAGGCATTCCATCGAAGCGGGTCACACGCCGGGGAGGCGGACAGCACGTTCGACCAGGCTCGTGCGCATTTTCAGAACGCGTACATCTCCGGCGATCGAACCGATGTGATCGATGACTCACCGATCGTGAACGACGCCAAGTCCAGACTGCATGAGTCCGCGGATGCGCTCGCCAAGATCGGCACCGGCCTGGAAGAGATCGCGGCAGCCCTCGCCAACGCCCAGAACATGACCCACCCTCCGATCGATGCCCTCAACCATGAGCTGACCGAACTCGAATCGGAATACCTGAGGTTGCCGCGCCGTTCGGGCAAGATGCAAAACGAGTTCCCCACTCCGGGATTGTCAGAGGTACAGCAGACCGCGGCCGCCGCGGTGGCCGCGACCTATCGGCAGATGCAGGGCGTCGTCGCCGGTTACGAGGATACTCTCGACGCGCAGATGAAGGACTTCGAAGCGACCGGCTATCTCCCACCAGTGCAGCTTGAGGACGCCGCTTCGAACACCGATCCGAAGGCCGTATACAAATGGTGGACGTTGCTCACTCCCGCCGAACAGCAAGCGCTCATCGCCGACCATCCGGATGTGATCGGGAATCTCAACGGAATACCGGTCGCCGATCGCGACACCGCGAACAGACAGGTCATGAACGCCGACATCCACCGGATCGAGGATATGGCAAAAGCCAAGGGCGTATCGGTCGAGGCGATCCAGAAGGACCCGACGAAATACGGCCTGACAGCCGACGACGTGACGCGCTATCACAACGCGAACAACGTCCTAGCTGGCCTGAACGCCTACAGCGGTTCCGAGCAGCATCCGCCGACCTACCTGTACGCGTACCAGCCGCTCGCGTTCGATGGAAAGGGCAGGGCCGCCATCGCTATCGGCAACCCGGACACCGCACCCAATACCGCGGTCCTCGTGCCGGGTGCAAGTCAGAGCGTGCGTGCCAGCGACGGATCCGACAAGGGCTGGTTCGCTGTCCAAAGCGAACAAGCGCAGAATCTGTACGCCGAATCGAACAAAGCAGACCCAAGTCATCCGACCGCGGTAGTGGCCTGGATGGGCTACGACTCGCCCACCAACGGAATCACCGCTGTGCTCAGCGGCGACCCCACCGCCGAACGTGCAGGCGGCCAACTCCTGGCCCGCGACGTCGATGGGCTGTGGGCGACGCATCAGGGCTCCTCACATGTGACCACGGTGGGATACTCCGCCGGGGCCATCGTCACCTCCGACGCCGCGGCCGCGAGTCACCTGCACACCAACGACATGGTGCTGCTCGGACCCGTCAGCACCGACCAGGCACACCACGCGGCCGACTACCACCTCGACGGCGGACACGTGTACGTCGGCGAGGCATCCAACGACCTGAACGCGCACGCCGGCCATGCCTATCTGAACGCGTTGAGCCTTGGCGATCAGGCCGACCCTACCGACCCGGATTTCGGTGCCACCCGCATCAAGGCCGAAACACCGCCGAGCTACTCCTCGCCGATCTACTACAGCGGACAGGCCCACCTGCACTACTTCACCCCTGGCAGCGAATCACTCTATGCCACAACCGACATCACCTCCGGAAACGCTGACCGACTCGCCGCGGACCATATGCTGGCCGCTCCCGACAAGAAGGTCCCGGCCCCCGGCCGAGCCGGATGGGAGGGCCTGGAAACAGTGCAGGAAGGCGAGACGACCGACGGTGTCACAGACGATCACTACCACTGACCGAAAACAATGATCTGGCGAGTGGACAGCCGTCAGCACCCGGCCGAGCTTGCCGAGTCGGTTCGTGGCGCTGGCTGGGTTCGTTACGCGGCTGCCCTGCGGACCGATCGATCTGAATACCCGAGTTAACCTCCCTGGTGCAGCGATCGAGCAGTTCGTCGACAGAGGCACCGACCGCGATGATGACCTTCCGACTCCTACCTCAAGCACGGTCGACCGTCTCAGTCCGAATGGATCGAATGTGGCGGTGGAATACGCTGGCACAGTCCCTGATTGGCGGATATGGGCTTGCTGCACGTATCTGGCGATGGATGCACACGTTCGGGTGGGACGAGTTCGCGCCAGCTCTGCGATGCCGCGGAATCGAGGCGCCTGCGGTAACGAATCTCGACCGCAGTTCAGGCCGGAGTTGCAGTGCCGGCAACCAAGGGAAGGCCCTGCAAGTTGCCGATCAACTATTGTCTTCTACGTTGCGCTTCTACCAAGTCAGTGTTGAGGGCGTCGAGCTGGGCCGAGTGCGGATCGGCGATCAAGCGACGAATATACGCGGCGTCTTATTCGAGCGACGATGCAACGAGTTAGTGCAACTGCTGACCAGTCAACCATCTCGACAACTTTTGCGCGACGCGCTCTACGCACACGAGCAGATCGTGAACCATCCATGTCTACCACACGTCTCGGCCGACGAGGGACGATGTTCAGTGCGCTCGGTTAGCAGCGTATCGGGGGCATTGACCTGACCCCAGGTTTTCGGTCCGGGTGGACCGAATCACGGGGTCCCGTCAGCATCCCGCACAAACCCCGACCAGCGAACGCCAGCCACAAAACTGGCGGCGCGACGCCGTAACGCCGAGGATCTTCTTTCTCGCGGTTGCGCTACAGCTGGCGAGCTGCTGCGTCCGCGCATCCCGATCCTCGCCGCGGCTACGGACTTGTTGTCACTGGTCCTTCTGATCGCGCATCGCGACTGCTGATCATCGAGCCGATTGCCGATATAGAGCACCCCTTCTAATATAGTCAAATGAGAGTAACACCGGACATGGTGCCCAACGCAAGCCTTCCCCGAGGCCAGCGACCAGCACCTCATCGACGGTTCGGCCTCCCCCAATTCGCCGAGCCATACCCGCAACAGCAGGATCAACCCGTCATCACAGTGACAGGCGTCGTCCGCCATCCGACGCAGATCCCACTCGCGGACCTGCTCGCCCTGACCGATCGGCGCGAACAATGCAGCGACCTGCACTGTGTAACGACATGGAGCTCGCTGGGCCTGGCTTGGGGTGGGATATCTTTCCGTGCCGTCCACGAATCTCTTACAGCCTTGGTGGAGCCACACCCGCTTTGCAAATGGATCGCTTTCACCGGGCTGGACGGATATCGCAGCTGCGTCTTCCTCGATGACGCGCTCGCAGACGACGTAATTCTCGCTGACACACTTGATGGCCTCCCGCTTACCTGCGACCAAGGCGCACCGGTGCGCCTTGTTGTACCAGCCCTCTACGGCTACAAGAGCGTTCGACATGTATGCACAATCGAGTACCTACTCCGCTACGAGCCGGGCTCAGCCAAATGGGCGGAGCATCCCCGCGGGCGGGTTCAACGCGAGGAACGCAGCAGATATCTTCCCGGACTGCTATGGCGACCCATCTGGCGTGCGGCGCTGCCGAGAGTTCGGCGGTTGTATCAGCGAACCGCAGATGTCCGTCGGACAACCCGTTGAGAGCGATCAGCCCAGGAGAAGTGCCGTGCGAATTCTGTGTGCCACCGCGCCAGTCCTGACCACCGAATACAAGAAGCCAGTTCATGTTCATACGCCACCCTGGCGGCTGCCTGTTCGAGTACTTCGGCGAGCGCCGTCACCATCACCACATTGACGACCCAGCACGTCTGTCACGAGGAAGATCACACGCTCTTGTTCCTCGGCGCACGTCCCATCGTGCTACCGCCACCATAGACAGCCTGGTCGGCAAGCTGGTGGCCACGCGCAGGCCGCCGGGCAGCGTATTGGTCAAGGTTCCCTCTGACTGGCTGTTCCCGGGCCGTTGGCCGAGACAACCCCTCAGCGAGGAGTCGCTCGCCCGCCGCCTACGAACTCTCGGAATACGTCCCGCTCAGGGCCGGAAGACCGGACTGTTCGCGCTCGCCGCCGAAATCCCGGCCGCGATCCTGGCCAAGATGCTCGGGATCCACATCAAGTCCGCGATCCAATGGCAGAAGCTGTCCGCCGGAGACTGGGCCACCTATGCCGCCGAAGTCAGTCAACGAAATGCAGAGCCCGATACCGCATTCCAACAGTTCGAATAACTGATCTCACCATTGGAGGGCGCTCGCCGTGGCGCACCGCAGGCCACCCAATGCGGAGACAGGTGGCAGTGCGCCATGAGGCGCTGGTGCGCCGTGAGGCGCCAGGAATCGAAGGAGGTGAAAGACCTTCTCGCTGGGCTGTCGCAGCAGCCTGGTAGGAGCGGAGCGCAGTCCGATCCGG
>NZ_JBITGN010000054.1:0-5322 GCF_044457245.1 Nocardia sp. NPDC050630 | reverse complement strand
GCCCGGTGCGCTTGGCGGCGCACGCCGGGTTCGGGAGGCGGCTCGGAGAGACCCACCGGTGGCAACACTGGCAGGGCGCTCCGGGCCGACCTCACGGTCGTATCCCCGGTTCAGCCGGGAGGAACTCGGAAGGAGGTTCTTGGGTCCGATGGCTTACCTGGAGCCGAAAGGTGAAGGGGACAGCAGCATGTCATTGAAGCGGCGGCCGTGCTCAGACGTCGGAGGCGGCGCGTCGCGGGACCCGTGTGATATGGCGAAATTGCGCCGCGAGGCGCTCTGTCGTATTCCCGGCGAAGTCGGGAAGAACTTGGAGGAACGTTCTTGAATCGGATGACTTACCTCGATCCGAAAGGATATTGAGGGACAAGAGCATGTCAGGAAAGCGGTGGCTGTGTCCAGGCGTATGGAACGGTGCATCGCGCGATTCGCGCAATACGGTGAAAGCTATACTGCCTGAACCCCAATCTCCAGTTGATGCAAATGTCCATCCGTCGGAAAGACGCCTGAAACCGGCGCCACGTCCTGCATCGGCATTCTTTCGCGGCCGACGCAACTTCCGGGATGTGGAGCGATTCCCAATGAGGGTATTCAAGGAGATGAGTGGGGCACCTAAGTTGCGCTGGTACGTACGGCAGAGATGAACGCGGGATCACCTAAGGGATACGAATCCTATGGTGACGGAGGCTCCATAGTAGTCGCCGGAGTAACGACCGGTCGAGAAGTCCGGGAAAGCCGGAATGAGGGCGAAGGGGGCCAGGTGATCGGACACTTGAGGATCTGGGAGGTATGCGAAAATTGCAGAACGCCGAAACAGTGCTGGGTGTCCTCCGCGAACGCGGCAGGCGCGGCCTGTCCTGTGACGAACTTTATCGGCAGATGTTCAACCCGGATCTGTATCTCATGGCTTACGGGCGTATCTACTCCAACAAGGGGGCGACGACACCCGGAGTCTTGGCAGAGACCGTGGACGGCATGTCGCTGGACAAGATCCACAGGATCATCGAGCTGATGCGCCACGAACGTTATCGGTTCAGTCCAGTCAAAAGGGTTCTGATTCCCAAGAAGAACGGGAAACTCAGGCCCCTCGGCCTGCCCGGCTGGTCGGACAAACTGGTGGGTGAGGTGATGCGGCTCCTGCTGGAGGCGTACTACGAACCCCAATTCTCCGACCGGTCTCACGGGTTCCGTCCCGGCCGGGGCTGCCACACCGCGTTGCGCGAGGTGGCCAATACCTGGACGGGAACAACCTGGCTGATCGAGGGCGATATCTCCGACTGTTTCGGTTCTTTGGATCACGAAATAATGGTCAGGATTACGTCGGAGAAAATCCGCGACAACCGGTTTCTGCGGCTCGTGCGGAACATGCTTCGAGCCGGATACTTGGAGGACTGGATATGGAACGCCACGCTCTCCGGAGCACCACAAGGCGGCGTGCTATCACCCCTGCTCTCCAATATCTATTTACACCGGTTCGACGTCTTTGTCGAGCAGGTTCTCATACCGGAGTATAACCGAGGATCAGAACGGGTAAAGAACCCCGAATACCGCAAGGTTCAGAAGGCGCTCACACGAGCACGTGAGCGTGGAGACCGCATCGAAGCGCGATTGCTACGTCAGCGACTGCGCAGCTTACCGAGTAAGGATTTTCATGATCCTCGCTACCGGAGGTTGCGCTACTGCCGCTACGCCGACGATACCCTGCTGGGTTTCACCGGACCAAAATCCGAAGCCGAGGAGATCAAGAAACGCCTCGGACAGTTTCTGCGTGACGAACTCAAGCTGGAACTGTCAGAGGAGAAAACGCCGATCACGCACGCTCGGACAGATGCGGCACGATTCCTCGGCTACGAGATCACCATTCAGCACAACGACAAGGCGATCACCAACGGCCAGCGGTCGAGCAATGCGACCGTCAGGCTCCGGGTCCCTGTCAAGGTGATCAAGGACAAATGCGCCCTCTATATGAAGCGCAGTCAACCCGCGCGCCGCACCCGACTGATGAACAGTAACGACTACACCATCGTCTCCATCTACGGGGCGGAATATCGGGGGCTGGTCCAGTACTACCTGCTGGCCAGCGACGTCTACCGACTGAACCGGTTGAACTGGGTCATGGAGACGTCGATGCTGAAAACGCTTGCGGGCAAGCACCGCTCGACCGTGTCGAAGACGGCGGCGAAACACAAAGCCAAACTCGACACCCCACACGGGCCGCGCACGTGCTTCGAAGCAGTCGTCGAACGCGCCGACGGCAGGAAACCACTGATCGCTCGGTATGGCGGGATACCGCTGCGATGGCAGAAGAAGGCGGTCCTGCAAGATCGTCAACCCGGACGAGCAGTCGGCCCCAAGGAGCTGGTCACCAGACTCCTCGCGAGCCGATGCGAGATCTGCGAGCGCTCGGGAAACGTTGCAGTACACCACATCCGAAAGCTTGCCGAACTCGACAAGCTCGGGCCGGCGGACCGACCGGCATGGGCGGAAATCATGGCGAAACGCCGCCGCAAGACACTTGTGGTCTGCGCGCATTGTCATGACGACATCCATACCGGAGAACCTGCCGCACAACTCACGGAGTAGTCACTGGAGAGCCGCGATGCCCGGAAAGCGGGCACGTCCGGTTCGGTGGGAGGCTTTAGAGACCCACCGGTGGCAACACCGGCAGGGCGCTCCGAGTCGACCTCACATTGATTGTGGGGAGGTGGGAGATCTTCGCCTCCCTCCTGTCGCAGCAGGGCGGTGAAGCTGGGGGCAGCTGTGCGACGTGAGGTCGCACGTTGTGAGTGGTCGCGTTTGATTGGAGGTTGTTCGACGAGGACGTGATCCGGTCCAGTGTCTATGGGACCGTCCCCGCCCTGGCGTGCGTCGTGGGTGACCGCGGGGTGCGAAGCCTGGGGTGAAAGCCGAAGCGTCCCTGTTCCACCCAGGGATGACGGGCGAGGGGAAGGCCGGACGGGTGAACGGAAGTGAATCTTCGTATGCCCCGTTATCAGCAGCTCCGCAGGTGGGTCGTTCCAGCGGGGTATAGGGCTGGCCGTTGAGAAGCGGCAGGCGCCGATCAGAGAGGCTGTGCTGGTCGGGAGGACACCGCTGCCCCGGGGGAAAGAAGGCACCCAACCCGGCCGCATCTCATGCGTGCGGAACACGGAAACCCCGACAGAGTCCGGAACATCGGTGTGATGTTCCGGTAGGCCGACCGTGAGGAGAGCGGAATTCTCTGGCGGGAACAGGATGTCCAAGAAGCGAAGGCCGGCGGGCGAAAGCCAGCAGGAAACCAGCGCACTGTGGCGGCACCTCTGGGCCGTCGTCGCTGGATAACTGGCCGGATACCGGACCGAGTGTCCGGGCCTCGAAAGAGGCGCTGACGTGGACAGGTGAGCTGGTGGAACGAAGCGGTCTCGAACCGCCGGAACTGAAGGACAAGTTGGACACCGAATGGTGAACGGACCTGAGGGCGTTGCCCTTTCGTGGGATGCCGTCGATTGGCGGCAGCACGAGGACAACGTACGGCGTTTGCGGCTGCGGATCTTCACAGCGACTCGGAGCGGGAACCTGGCCACGGTCAGGAACCTGCAGAAAATGATGCTGCGCAGCTGGAGCAACACGCTGATCAGCGTGAGGCAGGCGACGCAGCGTAACGCGGGACGCAAGACCGCCGGGGTCGACGGTGAGGTCGCGTTGACCTCGAAGGCCCGGATGCAGCTGGCGGTGCAGGTGCACCGTGATGCGGCGTCCTGGCAGCCCCGGCCGGTCAAGCGGGCGTATATCCCGAAGGCGGGAAACCGTGCGAAGTTGCGACCGCTCGGGATTCCGGTGATCGCGGATCGCTGTCATCAGGGCAGGGTCCGCAATGCGCTGGAACCTGAGTGGGAGGCCCGGTTCGAGCCCAAGTCCTACGGGTTCCGGCCGGGCCGCAGCTGCCACGATGCGATCCAGGCGATCTACACCGTCTGCCGTGGCCCTCGGGCCAAGCGGGTGTGGGCGCTGGACGCGGACCTGGCGGCGGCGTTCGACAGAATCGATCACTCCCGGTTGCTCGAAGCCATCGGGTCATTCCCAGCCAGGGACATGATCCGAGACTGGCTGAAAGCGGGAATCATCGAGGCGGGCAAGGGATTTGCTCCGACCGACGAGGGCACGCCCCAAGGCGGAGTCATCAGTCCGCTACTGCTGAACATTGCCCTGCACGGGCTGGAACACGCGGCAGGAGTTCGATACGTGGAGTCCGGCAGCACTGCCGAATCGACGCGAACGGACTCCCCGGTGGTCATCAGGTATGCCGACGATCTCGTCGCGCTCTGTCACACCCAGTGGCAGGCCGAGCAGGTCAAAGCACGGCTCGCCGAGTGGCTGGCACCCAGGGGGTTGGCGTTCAACGAGGACAAGACCCGGATCGTGCATGTGGGCGAGTCCGGGTTCGACTTCTTGGGTTTCAATGTTCGCCGCTATCACGGCAAGTTGCTGATCAAACCATCGAAAGCCGCAGTCCGGCGAATGCGGGAACGGTTGCGCACGGAGATCCGCGCACTGCGCGGCTCCAATGCGCGGGCGGTCATCGCCACGCTCACCCCGATCATCAAGGGTTGGGCGGCCTACTACCGGGGCGTGGTGTCGAAGCGGACGTTCAGCGCTCTCGACGACTATCTGTGGGCGTTGACCTACAAGTGGGCGACCCACAGCCACCCCACGAAGTCGAAGTGGTGGGTATCGGCCCGCTACTTCGGCAAGTTCAACAAGTTCAGGAACAACCGCTGGGTATTCGGCGACGCAGCCAGCGGCGCGCACCTGCCACGGTTCTCCTGGACCGACATCGTCCGACACACTCTGGTCAAGGGCAGGGCATCACCCGATGACCCAGCGCTGGCCGAGTACTGGGAACAACGGCGACGCAGAATCAAACCTCCAGTCGACGGTTACACGCGGCGGCTGCTCATCGAGCAGCATGGCCGGTGCCCGCTCTGCCGGAATGAACTGCTGTCACCGGACCAGCCACCGCAATCGCCCAGTGAATGGGAACGATGGTGGCTGTTGGTCATCCGTCAGGCCATCGCCGCGGACTACCTCGTCCACGACGGACGGCCCACCTCAGCGGACGGAGAACGAACCCGCCTGGTCCACCGCTCCTGCCGAAGCGAGCATCATGCTCGACAACGCAGAAGCACTGCATAGCAACCCGATTCGCTCTCGCGGCTCGCTTGAGCTGCTTGCGGTGAAAGCCGCACGGGCAGTTCTGAGCAGCCTATGAAGGCGAAGTCAATTCGATGGTGTTTCAGTGTTTGGGCGCGTGCTATCGCCCCCGGTCGGGAAGGGTTTCGGGGTTGG
>NZ_JBITGN010000053.1:0-5364 GCF_044457245.1 Nocardia sp. NPDC050630 | reverse complement strand
AAATGGGTGTCGTCACGGTGAATTACGAAAACCTCGAGCTACCCGGCGACGCCCGGCAACGACTCGTCGCCTTCACCCCCGCAGCACACGCACCGGCCACCTCGGACCTGTTACAGCCGACGGCGAACCAGCGGCGGTGATTACTCGCCTTTGACGTAGTCGGTCGGCGAGACGGGTGGCGATTGTTATTGTGCCGGTGTCGTCCCCGGCGGGATGTACACCCTATCTGCGCCACAGCCCATCCTTCTGACAGCGGACACCGAAGGACGATCAAATCTGATCGGGGATAGCCAGTGGTGTGCGGCAAGGCTAATCTATCGGTATGTCTGCGGAGCGCCGAGCGCGGACAGGGGATTTGTTTGCGGCAACGGATCGTTTCGTTGGCCGGGATTCGGAGTTGGACAGAATTTTCGACTTGCTGCTGTCGGCGGCCCGGCTGATCACTTTGATCGGACCAGGCGGCATCGGGAAGACACGACTCGCCACCGAGACCGTCCGCCGATTCCGCAAAACCCGGGGTACGCTGGTCTACTGGGTGCGGCTGGCACGGCTGCTCAAGGGTTCCGACGCGACCGCGGTCGAAGCAGAAGTCATTGCCGCGGTGGTCGATGCCGACTTCTCGGGACGGTCCGGATGGGACGCGCTGGTCGACACATTGAGCGCGACCGACGAGGCGGGACGGATTCGGCGGTCGGTGCTGGTGATGGACAACTGTGAACACGTGCTGGCAGGTGCTGGCCGGGTGATCGCGGAGTTGCTGGAGGCGGTTCCGGGGTTGACCATCTTGGCGACCAGCCGTGAGGCGGTGGGGTGGGCCGACGAGCACGTGGTGGTGGTTCCGTCGCTGACGCGGCAGCAGGCAGTAACCTTGTTCCGTCAGCGCGCCAAATACACCGGTCATTCCATCGTCGACAGGGACGACATCGCCAAAGCGACGCTGATCTGCCGCCATGTGAACGACCATCCGCTGTATATCCGATTGGCTGCGGCGCGGTTGTTACGGCGGTCGTTGGCCTCGATCATCGAAGAACTCAGTGGCGAGGTCGGCGACCAGCGCATGCGCTGGTCGCATGGACCGCGGGTCGGGGCAGACGCGCGACATCAAGGGGTCCGTGACGCCATCGCCTGGTCCTATGACCTGTGTCCGGACAAAGAGCGGTTGCTACTGGACCGGATGTCGGTCTTCGCCGCCGGATACGACATCAATCCCGAGGATGGCACCAGCTCCGTGCCGAATGTCGGCGTCGACGTGGAAGCCATCGAGGCGATCTGCGCGGACGACCCCCCGCACGAGGAGGATCAGGCAAGCAGTCCGGGGCAGACGGTGTGGCTGGCGGCCGAAGAGGTCGAGGGTGTGCTCGATCGTCTGATCGACCAATCCCTGGTGACCGCGCACATCACCCCGACCGCGGTGCGGTACTCGCTGCTGGAAAGCATTCGCGTGTTCGCTGGACAACGGTTGCATGAACACTCCACCCCCGAGGTGGATGAACCCGCGCGACTCGCGCGGCGTCATCGCCGCTACTATCGGGACAAAATCGTTGCGGTGCAGCGCAATTGGTTCAGTCCTGCCGAGCAAGGCCTCCTGGACTGGGTTCGTGCGGCATGGGACAACCTGGTCAGGGCGATCGAAACGAGCTTGACCTCGGGTGAGCCGGCACTTGGTTTGGAAATCTCCGTAGGCCTGATCGACATTTACAAAGTCAGATCCTCACCTCGAGACCTGCGGCGATGGGCTGAACGCACGCTGCAGGCCACCGGCACGCCGACCGCGCGGCCTACCGACTTGCAGATCAAAGCCATGACCGTGATCGGGTGGCTCGACCTGATCGCGGGTAAGTACGACGACGCCGATCGGATGCTCGAGGAATGTGTCGCCGCCTCGATCCGCGACCCGGAAACCCGGCACGGCTGGCGGCAGACACCTGAAACCGATATCGGCCTGCCCGCTCCCGTCGAGTACGCGTGGGGCGCGCAACTGTGGCTAGCTCAGCGAAACCCCGAGGCGATCAGCGTGTTCGCGCGCGCCCGCGAAAAGTTCCGTGTCATCAGCGATCACGGTGGCGAGGCCAGGAGTTCACTCGCCGAGGCATGGGCCGCAAGTTTCGTCGGATCGGCAGAACAAGCCCTGCAGACCAGTCAACGCCACCTCGATTACGCCACGGCGTCGGGCGCTGCGTGGTCGAAGGCTTGGGCACAGATGGCACGTGCGATCGCGTTGACCAAGCACAGCAGTCCGACTGAGGCGTTGGCCCTTGGGCGTAGCGCACTGGCATACCTCCTCCAGACACATGACCGATGGGGCGAAACGTGGGCGGTACACATCCGAATGTGGTCCCTGGCGCAGATAGTTGGCGACATGATCTCGGTAGGAAGCATCGACCATGCCGAACTCAGAGCACAGGCCACCGAAGTTGCTCAACTTGCCGGTGGGGCCGCTACATTGCGAGCGGCGATGGGATTCGACAAGAGCAATCTGGGGCCCTACACCGTGGAAACGACCCAAGCGATAGACATTGCTCGCCGGGCATTGGGACCAGAGGTGTTCGCCGCCGCACAGCGGCAGGGTTCTTTGTTGCGTTTGGAGCTGGACGAGGTGCAGCGGCTGGCATTGGGGACGCTGTCGATGGAGAGGTTGCCGATCAACCATCCCGCCAGGCGAAACACTCCCGCACGCTGGCATGAGTTGTCGACGGCCGAGCAGCAGGTGGCGATCTTGGCCGCAGCGGGATGGACGAACTCCGCGATCGCGACCCGCCGCGGGAATTCCACCAAGACCGTTGACGCACAGATGGCTGCGATCTTCCGGAAACTCGTGATTACGTCCCGAGACGACATCATCAAACTGATTCCCGAAGATCAGATCGGGCAAGTCCGGTCGGAGGCAGTGAAGCATCCACGCCGCACCGGCCGACAGCGGTCGCAGCCATGACTGCAGTGATATCCGATATGTACGAATGCTGAAAGCCATTGCGGTGCTACGCAGCTGGGCGGTCCAATCAGCGATCAGTCCGACTAGTCGCACGAACGAGGATGGCGCATACCCGGGCAGCAGAAAGGAACGGCAGCGCGCCGTCGATCCCGTTGTCGGAGTTGGGCTCGTGCGGTGTGCTCGTCAGCGCCCCGTCGTGGGACTGTCGGATTCCTCCCCACGACTCCCACCTGGGAGACGGCAACGAGGGCACGCCTGAGACGAGTAGTTCTGAAGTTCGGTCGGGTTGTCGGTCATGGCCAGGGACGGCTGCGAGGTGTCCAGGCCTGTCCGTTGGATCACCGCGAAGGGAAACCTGCCATCGTGGACACCGGCGGGGTCAGCGAAGAGCAGGGCTCATAAGATCAAGCATCAGCCGGTTCCCCCAGTCGTTGGTGAAAACGGCGCTCATGCCCTTGTAGTGCACTCTGATGAACGGGTTGGAGTAAAACATCACGGCGACCCACCGCAACGAGCTGTCGGCGTTGAGACGTGCGAGGTAGCCGATGTTGCCCATCCCGCCGCCGCCCCCACCAGACATCCGCCCTGAACCGTTCGGTAGCGGGCTTTCGAAGTAGGTGTCTACCCCATCGATGCCGTGCTCCTCAATGGCCTCGGCCACGTCGAGCGGTCCTCCGATACGGAAGGGAATCGGCTGCCCGGCATCCGGGTGATACGCCCAGCGAACAAGGTGGACCGACGCGCGCTGCGCCGGCGACTGAGCGAACCAGGTCCGCAACCCGCGACTGATCGTTCGATTGATCAAACGCGATAGACTGCTGGCCAGGCATGAAACACGCGCATAGGGAGGGCTGTCATGGAAGCGCCGGACTCGGCCGGGCAGGACACCGCATGGGACCACAAACGCCGGCTGATACTCGACGGTGCGGCGGCAGTCTTCTCCAAACGCGGCTACGTCAAAGGAACCACCAAGGAGATCGCGGCCGAACTGGATCTGAGCCAACCCGCCATCTACCACTATGTCGGATCGAAGGCCGATCTCCTGCGAGAGATAGCCCAACAGGTCGACCACGACCTGCTCGACGCGCTGCGACGGGGATTGGCAGCGGGTCCGGACCCGATAACGCAACTCCGAGCCATCATCACCGAATTCACCCGGGCAGTCGTCACCAACCACCTCACCTTCGCCGTCTACCGATCGGAACTGAGATGGCTGGAACCGGCAGTAGCCGAGCAGGTCGACGGCGACGAACGTGCATTCATTGCCGCCGTCCACGACGTCGTGGAACGAGCACAGGCTAGCGGCAGCCTTCCCCAAGCCCCCTCCGCGGTCCTGACCTTCGCAATCCTCAACATGGTCAGCGAAACTCACCGGTGGTACGCCCCTGTAGGCCCCCTGGGCCCCGATGCCGTCGCCGACGCCTACTGCCAGCTCATCGGTCTCTCCAACCGCGCTGAAGCTGACTCCTTTACAGAAACGAACGACGTTGAACACAAACACCAACTCCGCCAAGACACTCGAGCAGGGTGAGCCGATTCGCCTGGCGTCCGCACGACTCTTGGCCGCCGCGGCCAGCGGAACCCCTGCCCGCCGGTCCGTGATCTCCTCGGCGCCGACGACATCGCTGCGGCGTACGCTGTGCAGGCACTCCACACAGCCGCACGGCAGCAAGCAGGGGAACCATCCTTGGACGCAAGGTCGGCCTCACTTCTCCTGCCGTACAGGCTCAGTTGAACATCGAGCAGACCGACTTCGGAGTACTTTTCGCCGACATGTGCGGGCCCGAAGGTGAACCGGAGTCGGCGTGCTTCGATGATGACAACATCGTGTCGGTGGCCGGGCTGGTCCCGGTGATGACGCTGGCCGAGCAAACCGGCCTGACGAGGCTGTTGGCCGACAAAGTCACGATCACCGCGCCGCGGATCAAGTCCGGATCAGCCAACGCGGCACCGAAGCTGGCCATGCTGATCGCGGGCATGTGCGCGGGTGCGGACAGCATCGACCTGCTCCGCAGCGGCGGCTGCAAAGCACTGTTCGAGGGCGTGTACCCCCCCCTCGACGGCAGGAACACTGTTGCGGGAGTTCACCTTCGGCCACGCACCGCAGTTGGACGTGGTGCTCGGTGAGTACCTGGCCGCCCTCGCTGTCCGCGTCGATTTACTGCCTGGCGCGGATGTGCGAGTGTTCGTCGACATCGACTCGCTGCTGCGCCCGGTTTTACGGTCACCAGAAACAAGGCGCGTCCTACGGACACACCAAGATCGCGGGCAAATAGATTCTCCGCAAGGGGCTTTCACCGCTGGTGACCACAGCGGCCGGTGCCGCAGGTGGTGAGCGTGGACTTATCCCGAACCGGGGATTATCCCGATGTCTGGCGGGTTTGACGTGGGAGTGGTTGTGCGGTGGTGTTTTTCGGGTCTGTGGCGTTGTC
>NZ_JBITGN010000052.1:0-5475 GCF_044457245.1 Nocardia sp. NPDC050630 | reverse complement strand
CGTCATGTGGGGAAGATCGTGTTGAGGGTGCCGCGGCGGCCGGATCCGGGTGGGACGGTGCTGATTACTGGTGGTACGGGTGGGTTGGGTGCGCTCGTAGCACGGCATTTGGTGACCGAACATGGGGTGCGCCATCTGGTCCTGGCCAGCCGCCGAGGCGGGGCGGCACCAGGCGCGGGACAGTTAGCGGCCGAATTGACCGAGCTAGGAGCGAAGGTGCGCATTGTGGAATGCGATGTCGCCGACCGCGATTCGTGTCAGGAGTTGTTGGCGCAGATACCGCGCGAGCACCCGCTGACCGCGCTGGTTCATACGGCTGGTGTGCTCGACGACGGTGTGCTCGGTGCGCTGACGCCGGAGCGATTGCGGAATGTGTTGGCGCCGAAGGCTGATGCTGCGTGGCATTTGCACGAGTTGACGCGTGGGCTGGATTTGGCGTGGTTCGTGTTGTTCTCCTCGGTCGCGGGTGTGCTCGGTTCGCCGGGGCAGGCGAATTATGCGGCGGCGAATGCCTTTCTGGATGAGCTGGCGGCGTTGCGGCAGCGGTCGGGGCTGGCGGCGGTGTCGATCGATTGGGGCCTGTGGGCCGGCGAGGCCGGAATGGGGGGCACCCTCGATACCGGCGATACCGCACGCATCGGACGCGACGGTGTGCGGCCGTTGTCGACCGAAGCGGGGCTGGCCTTGTTCGATGCCGCCGTGACACAGGCCGATCCTGTCGTGGTCGCGGCCGACTTCGATCCGGTGGCACTACGTGATGCCGCACGCGTGGTGCCGGTTCTCGGTGACCTCGTCGGCGGTCGCCCGGCCGCGGCGCAGGGGCCTGTCGCGCACGCTCGGTTGGAGCTTGCCGGGCTCACGGACGACGCGCAGGTCAAGCAGTTGCTGGAGACCGTCCGGACACAGATCGCAATCGTGCTCGGGCATGGACGGTCCGACCAGATCGATTCGGTCGCGAACTTCCGCGACCTCGGATTCGATTCGCTGACATCGGTCGAACTTCGCAACCGCGTCAAATCCGTGACTGGCCTGCAACTTCCGGCAACCGCGGTCTACGACCATCCGACACCCACCGCGCTCGCGCAATACCTCCACCGGCAGGTCGTCGGTGAACGGCCGGCAGGGGTGATGCGGGAGCTGACGCGTCTGGAGGCGTCGCTGGCACAGCTCGAGCCGAACGACGATGTCCTGATGGAGGTATCGGCTCGGTTGGCGGCGCTGGTAGGGGAAATCGCCGCGCGCGGCCGGCCGAAGCCCCCGGACGACGACGATCTGCGCTCGGCGAGCGCGGATGAACTCGTCGACATGATCCGACGCGAGTTCGGCAAGTCATGACCGGCACGCAAGCAGTGGGAAAGGGATGTGCACCGTAGTGGTCACCGAGAACGAACTCCTCGAGAATCTGCGGTGGGTCACGGCCGAACTGCGCAAGGTTCGCCAGCGCGAGCGTGAGCTGGTCGAGGCCGCGCGGGAGCCGGTGGCGATCGTCGGTATCGGATGCCGGTTTCCGGGTGCGGTGTCCTCGCGGCACGGTCTGTGGGATCTGGTTGCCGAGGGCCGCGATGTCGTCGGCGAGTTCCCGGGCGACCGCGGCTGGGCCGATGACCTGTACGATCCCGATCCCGGAGCACGCGGCAAGTCCTACACCCGGACGGGTGGATTCCTTTATGACGCTGCCGAATTCGATGCCGAGTTCTTCGGCATCAACCCGCGCGAGGCGGCGGCGATGGACCCACAGCAACGATTGCTGCTCGAAATCTCCTGGGAGGCACTAGAAGACGCGGGTATCGATCCGCACTCGTTGCGCGGTAGCGACACCGGTGTATTCGCCGGGGTCATGCAACACGACTACGGGTTCGCGGCCTTGCGCAGTGAGCGCCGCGACGAAGTGGAGGGCTACATTACGGTCGGCGCGACGGCAAGCGTCGTATCGGGGCGAGTCGCCTACACACTCGGCTTGATCGGCCCGGCCGTGACGGTCGACACCGCGTGTTCGTCCTCGCTGGTGGCACTGCATCAGGCATGTCAGGCGCTGCGCTCCGATGACTGTGATATGGCGCTGGCCGGTGGCGTCACGGTGATGGCCACGGCCGAGCCGATGTTCGTCGAATTCAGCAGGCAGGGCGCGCTGGCGCCGGACGGACGATGTAAGTCCTTCGCGGAGTCCGCCGACGGCGTGGCGTGGGGCGAGGGCGCGGGGATCGTCGTGCTGGAGCGGCTGTCGCGCGCTCGAGCCGAGGGACACCGGGTATTGGGGGTGATCCGCGGGAGTGCGGTCAACCAGGACGGTGCGAGCAACGGGTTGACCGCGCCGAACGGTCCGTCGCAAGAACGAGTCATCCGGACGGCATTGGCGAATGCGGGTTTGGCGCCCGACGATATCGATCTCGTCGAAGCACACGGGACCGGAACGCGGCTGGGCGATCCGATCGAGGCGCAGGCGTTGCTGGCCACCTACGGAGGCAATCGGGATCAGCCGGTATGGCTCGGTTCGGTGAAGTCGAACATGGGCCACACTCAGGGGGCGGCCGGCATCGCCGGAGTGATCAAGATGGTGGAGGCGATGCGCCATCGGATGATGCCGCGCACGCTGCACGTGGACGCGCCGACCTCGCATGTGGATTGGGGCGCGGGCAATGTGGAACTGCTCACCGAGTCGCGGGCGTGGGAGGAGTCGCCGGGGCGGCCGCGGCGGGCGGCCGTATCGTCGTTCGGGATCAGTGGCACGAACGCGCATGTGATCCTCGAGGAGGCAGCGGCACCGGCTCCCGAAACGACACCGGTGGCGGTGCTACCTGCGGTGCCGTGGGTGCTGTCCGGTCGATCCCCGCAGGCGGTTGCCGCCCAGGCCGATCGGCTGCGCAAGTGGCTGTCCGCCAACCCCGCGGCGACGGCGCTCGATGTCGGAGTCTCGCTCGCCGGACGGGCTCAGCTCGGACATCGCGCGGTGATCGTGGGCGAGAACCGCGCGGAACTGGTCGTCGGGTTGGCCGATATCGCCGCGACGCGCGGCATTTCCGGTGAAACCGTATTCGTCTTTCCCGGTCAGGGTGCGCAGTGGGCGGGTATGGGCCGCGCGCTCGCCGAGGTGTTCCCGGTATTCGCGGAGGGCTTCGACGCCGCGCTGGCCGCGGTCGAGCCGTTCGTCGGCGCCGTGCCCGTGCGAAATACCCTGTGGGGCAACGACGAGCAAGCGGTCGCGGCGACGATCGTCGCGCAGTGCGGACTGTTCGCGATGGGTGTGGGGCTCTCGCGACTGCTGGCCGCCTGGGGTGTCCGACCCGCGCTTGTGATCGGGCATTCGGTGGGTGAGATCACCGCCGCTCACATCGCCGGGGTGTTGTCGCTCGCGGATGCGGCGCGCGTGGTCGGCGTGCGTGCGCGGTTGATGGCCGGGCTGCCGAGCGGCGGTGCCATGGCTTCGATCGCGGTGACGGTCGACGAGATCGGTGAGCTGCCCGCGGGTGTGTCGATTGCGGCGGTGAATACGGCGGGGTCGGTGGTGGTTTCGGGTCCGGAGCCCGCAATAGCCGAACTCGAGCGGCGTTGGGCGGAACGCGGCCCCAAGCGGCTGCGGGTCGGTCACGCATTCCATTCCGAGCTGATGGAGCCGATGCTCGACGAGTTCGCGGCGGCAATCGCGGAGATCAGGCCGGGGCGGGCGCGAATCCCGGTGGTCTCGAATGTGACCGGACGGTTGGCCGACGCCGAGTACGGCACGGTCGAATACTGGGTGCGGCATGTGCGTGAACCGGTGCGGTTCGCCGACGGCGTCACCGCGGCACTGGCCGCAGGTGGGACCCGATTCGTGGAGTTGGGACCCGGCAGTTCGGCATCGGCGATGGTTGCCGAAACGGTGGACGCCGCGGCGACGACGATCCCGCTGCTGCGGCACGGACAGCCGGAAGCGCGTTCGGTGATATCCGGAGTGGGTCGGCTGTGCACCGCAGGCGGTGCCGTCGACTGGGCCGCTTGCTTCGCGGGAACAGGTGCGCGGCGGGTGGATCTGCCGACGTATGCGTTTCAGCGGCAGCACTATTGGCTGACCGCGTCGCGCGGTGATGTTTCGGGTTCGGGGCTGATCGAGTGGCGGCATCCGGTGTTGGCTGCCGGGTTGGAGGAACCGGACTCGGGTGGGCTGCGCCTGACCGGTCGTCTGTCGGTGGCGGGTCAGCCGTGGCTGGCCGATCACCGGATGCTGGGGTACGTGCTGTTTCCGGCAACGGGTTTCGTGGAACTGGCATTGCAGGCCGGTTCGGCGTGCGAGTGCCCGGTCGTTCGCGAGCTGACACTGCGAGCGCCACTGGTAGTTCCCGATCAGGGTGCGGTAGCTGTACAAGTGGTCGTCCGCGGCGACTCGGGTGCGCGGGAGCGCTCGCTGTCGGTGTACGCGCGGGTCGAAGGTAGCGACGGCGGGTGGGTCTGCCACGCCGAGGGAGTGCTGGCCACTGAACAGACGGTATCGGTCCCGATGCACCCGGCATGGCCACCCTCCGATGCGGTGGAACTGGACGCGCAGGCCGCGTATGAGCGGTTGGCGGCAGCTGGATACGGGTACGGCCCGGCTTTCCGGGCGGTGCAAAGTATCTGGCGCAACCACGATGGATTGTTCGCGGAGGTGGCCCTGCCCGATTCGGTGGAGGTCGCCGGGTTCGGTATCCATCCAGCGTTGCTCGACGCCGCCGTGCATGCGGCCGCGCTCGGGTCGGTGGATGTGGGCGCGGAGTTGCGGTTACCGTTCGTGTGGGAGGGAACGGCATTGTCGGCGGGGGATGCGCGTCGACTTCGCGTCCGGATCACCTTGTCGGACAACAATATCGGGCAGCTGGATGGCTTCGACGGTGCGGGACGTCCGGTGGTGTCGGTGCGGCGGCTGGTGACCCGACCCGTCACCGCGGACCAGCTGGCACTTGTTGGTGACCGGGAAACGATTGCGCTGCAACAGGTGCAGTGGCTCGCGGTGCACGGTCGGCACGTCGTCACCGACAGCGACGCGGGTCGGGTCGTGGACCTGGCCGATTGGCGGTCAGCCATCGACGCCGGGGCGGCGCCGGAGGTGCTCGTGGTGAATTGCTCCGGTAGGGGTAGCGTTTCGGACACGGTCGTCGACACGTTGGAGCTTGTGCAGTGGTTCGTGGCCGACGAACAGTTGAACCATGCACGGCTGGTCGTCTTGACCGGCGGACTCGCGGGCGCAGCGGTGCGCGGTCTGGTGCGTTCCGCCCAGGCCGAGGAGCCGGGGCGAATCCTATTGGTGGACCTGCGCGGCGATGCCGGTGAGCTGGATTTCGCGGGATTGTGGGCGTTGGGCGAGCCGGAGGTCGCGATCCGCGACGGCGAGGTGTTTGTGCCCAGGTTGGCACCGGCGGACACCGGTGCCCTGGTGCTGCCGGAGGGGGACTGGCGGCTGGCTGTGGCGAACAGTGGTGTGTTGGATGGCGTTGGGTTGGTGAGTGATTCACCTGGCGGCGGTGA
>NZ_JBITGN010000051.1:0-5912 GCF_044457245.1 Nocardia sp. NPDC050630 | reverse complement strand
CAGAGATCCAGATGTCCGCCGATCCGGAGAAATCATGTCCGCCAGCCCGGAGCCAAATGTCCGCCCAGCCGGATTATCACGTGTCCGCTAGCAGGGTCTGCGGCTGTTCCCGGTGGTGTCGTGCCGACGGTGCCGATCGCGTCGGATCCCTATATGTGTTCCAACGGCGTTGCGTGGGTGCATTCGTCGCGTCGTGGCGTGCTCGCGGGTTCAGTCCGGTCACGATCGACCATGACATCGGCGTGCTTGAGCGGGTGTTGATCGCACTGGGCCGTTCGGCGTGGGAGGTGACCGCTGAGGACATCGGTCGGGTGGTGGGCGAGATGGCGGTAGCGGGCCGGGCTCTGGCGACCCGGCGGGGTTATGTCGAAGTGTTCAAGGGATTTCACCGGTTGCTGCAGGTCCGCAAAGGCCGTCGAGATCGAGGCCGGATTCGGTGTCAAACTGGTGTGCCCGATCGATGAATTCAACGCCTCGCGTCACGTGGGTGACGATTCACCGGAGTTGCCGCCGCCACTGACCCCGGGTTGCGGAGTTCTTCGAGTTCATGAAGTAGCGCATCGCGACCGCCCGCAAATACGCGCCCGCCGCCCGTGATTACGCACTATTCGGGACGCTTTATCACGCCGGATTACGGGCGGAAGAGGCTGCGATGCTTGATGTTCCGGATGTGCATTTCAATCGTGGCCCGTTCGGGAAGTTGCGTGCGCGCTTTGGCAAGGGCGCCAGAACGTCGGGTCCGCGGCCGCGGTGGGTGCCAGAAGCTGGATGGGCTGGATCTGATGCTGCGCTGGTTCCTCGCTGACGTGCGCCCGAAGTTCCCGGATTCGCTGGTGCTGTTCGCCGACGAATCCGGTGGGCAACTGCATCGCGGGACGATCCGAAACCGGTTGCGGTATCTGATGCAGTTGGAAGGCCAGCCGCGTGAGGACTGGTTCAGCCCGCATGCGCTGCGGCGAGCGTGTGCGACCCACAACTATGAACGCGCGGCGTGGACCTTGTTGCGATTCAACAGCTTTTGGGTTACGGGGCGATCGAGTCGACGATGCGGTATGTCGTCCGGCACGCGGCAACGTTCATCGGGGACGCGTATCGGCGGGCGGTCACCTCGACGCTGGCCGAGTTGAGCGGAGAGGGCAGATCGGCATGAGGATCCGGTGGCGGCTGCGGATGGCCGCGGCGCAGCGTGAGGTCTGGACCGGCACCGAGCTGCGCCGCCTGCTGGCCGAGAAGGCCGGGCTGGAGATGTCGGCGGCGTCGGTGCGGCGCTGTTCCCCAACAGGAAACGGGCAAGATGTAACCATCGAAGGAATCTCAATGACGATGTCAAGCCGCGACTGGGGCTCCGCTGATGTTCGGGGGCTTGGTGTCGAAGGGCCGGTTGTCGCGCAGCAGTGCCCACAGCACGTCGACCAGGCGCCGGGCCAATGCTGGAAGGGCTTGGGTATGTATGAGTCGTTCAGTGCGTTTGCGCTGGTAGAAGGTTTGCGAGGGTCCTTCTTTCTTGATCGAGGACAACGCGGCCATGAAGAACACGCGCCGCAGTCTGCGGTTGTAGCGTTTGGGGCGGTGCAGGTTGCCGCTGATCCGGCCGGAGTCGCGCGGCACGGGCACGAGCCCGGCGTAGGAGGCCAGCCGGCCCGGGGTGGCGAACTCGGCCACAGCGTTGCCGCCGGTGCTCACGAGGAACTCGGTGCCCAGGTGCGGGCCCATGCCGGGCAGCGACTCGATGATCGGGGCTTGGGGGTGTTCGCGGAAGCGGGCGGTGATCTGCTTGTCGAGGTCTTTGATCTCGCGGTCGAGGTCGAGCAGTTTAGCCGCCAACCGCTTGATCAGCGTGGCGGTGGTGGCCTCGCCGGGCACGGCGATGTCCTGGGTTCCGGCTGCGGCCATTGCCTGTGCGGCCATGGCGCCGATGCCTTTGCGTCATGCGCTGTTCTCAGTGAGATATGTTGTGCCACCGTCGATTCCGGCGTCGCCGATCTCGGTCGGGGTGCAGAATCGGGCGACCAGGATCAGCGGCGAGCGCGTCGAGTAGTCGAACGCGGCCTCCAGGGCGGGGAAAATCGAGGCGAGCATGGCACGCAGCTGGTTGATCCCGCGTACCCAGTCGCCCATCAGGTCGGTGCGGTAGCTCGACAGCTGGGTCAGCTCGGCCACCAGGTCATCGGGCGCGGTCACCGGTTGCAGATCCGAACGCATGCGGGCGGTGTCGGCGATAACGCGGGCGTCTTTGGCGGCGGTTTTGCCCTCGCCGCGGAACACGCCGGTCATCGTGGCCACCATGCGGCCGGGCACATACACCACCGACTCACCGGCACTCAGCAGGACTGTGATCAGCAGCGCCGCCAGCGGACTGGTCAGATCGATCGCCCACCGCAACTCGACCCCGGTCTTGCGGGCACGGTCGATCACCGCCTCGATCGCCCGTTGATCGTTGCCGAACTTGCCCGACCAGCACACCTTGCCGGACTCATCCATCACGCACACGTGATGAGTGGCCTTGCCGACATCGATACCCACCCAAATCCGTTGGCGCAGTACCACTCCCACACTCCCATTCCCGCGACCGTAGCCCGTGGACAACCCCGCCATCAGGTCCCTAACCAGCGACGAACCGCATCAGATCTCAATCAGAGGCCGGAGCGTCCAGCACGGTGGGGCGGCCATTCCTTCGGAGCCACAACAGCTGCAAGCAAACATCAGCCACACCCCACCGTCCTGGGCATCCAGGGCACCAACCCCAGACACCTACAAACTTAGGGAAAAACATCTCGATGGACGCACTGACCGAAGCGCTCGGCTCAGCAGCCATCGAACCCGAAAGCCCCCACTCGAGACTGAGCGCATCACGGCGCCTGGGCGGCATGCTAGTATCTTGATATTGGAAATCATTTCGTATGATTCACGACATGATGTTGTGATCTTCATGGCGGATGGCCACCAACGATGAAGGTATTTGTCGCGCATGGTGCCGAAGAATGGGCGCACGTAATCAGCGAGAGCTTCGTGCCGCTCTCGCTCGCGGCAGCGGGCGAATCGTTTCAAGGCACGGTACGACAGAGCATTCTGCAACCCGGTCTTACTGTGACGGAAGTCCGGACCCAGGGCTCCTCCGTCGTGGCCCGAACGCCACGGTTGACTCGCACCAACCCCCGTGACGATTTCATCTTTTCTCTCCATCTTCACGGTTCTGGAGTCGTCTTCCAGGGCGAGCGGGAGACTCCAATGCCGAACGGCGGCGGCGCGCTGTACGACGCAGCGCGCCCCTATCGATTGGTCTTCCCCACTGATACTTGGGAAGTGGTGCTACAGGTGCCCCGCGAGCATCTGCGGCACCGTTTCGGACGCATCGAGGAGATCTGTGGCCTCGCTCTGCCCGCCGAGCAGCCGGCGACACGCATCCTGGCGACTTTCTTGCGTGAGCTGTCGGCAGTCGCCCCGGATCTGACCGCCGATCAGCGGGCCGAACTCGGTGGCACCGCTGTCGACCTACTGACAACCGCACTGCGCACCCTTGCGGATGGCAGGAAGGCGGCATTGGTGGGGCGGCAGGCACTCCTCGCCGCGATGCGAGCCTTCGTCAGCGAAAATCTGACCGATCCCCGGCTGACCCCTGAGGTGCTGGCTCGCCAGCATCGCATTTCGGTCCGCTATATGGGCGAACTGTTCGCCGAAGCCGACGTGTCGCCGGCTGCCTATATCAGGTCCGAACGCCTGCGTGTCGCCCACCGCGCGCTAACTGACTTTCGGCAGACCCACCGTACGATTACAAGTATCGCCTCGGCGGTGGGGTTCACCGACCGTACAACGTTCACTCGTGCCTTTGTGCGGCGATACGGCGTCACGCCCGCCGAACTGAGGGGCAGCGGTCGCGCTGAATAAGCGGAACTGTACTTTGTATAGGTCACCGATGTGCCCGTGGTTTTCGCCCCGCACGGCGTCGCGGCCTGACCGTCCAGCCCTCGCCCGGGCGTCGTGATAGGGGCAACGGAACCCTGCCGGGGATGAGTGCGGGCCCAGTCGCGCAACCAGTTTCGTGGTGCCGCATCAGGATTGGCGGTCCTCTGCCCAGCCGGGACGATGCGTTGAGTACTTCTATGTTGCCCGGTCACGCGGCAGGCGAGCCGTTCGCAGACCTGCAGCGCCCGCATCGGATGCTCCATGGGCGCCCGCCGGGGTTCGGGTTCAGAATTTGCAGTCTCCTTCAATGCCGCCTTCTCCAGTTCCGCCTCCGCGAGAAGCCGTTTCAGGGTGGAGTTTTCGCGTTCGAGGTTTTGCGACCGTTTGGCATCTCTACCTTCACGCTGCCGAACTGGCGCCACCGGTAGTAGGTGGCCTCGGTGACCTGCAGGACCCGACTTACATCGGCGATCTCCTTGCCCGCTCCCAGCAGTCGGTCAGCCTTCACTTAGCGTCGGGTCACAATGCACATGCACCTCTCGATGACGCGCACTCCGGATATCGAAGTGGAACACTTCACGAGGCAACATCATCTAGCGCGGCCAAGTCGAGATCGGGGAACAACGGTCCTACAACCTCGCCGGGACGTACGACAGGGGTCTGAGGACGATCGTCGTGTAGTAAGCGAGTCGAATCGGACCTCGCGTAGTGCCCAGCAGGATCGGCGGCATTCTTGGCCAGGTCGATCAGGGCGAGGTCGATGTCGGCAACGATGAAACCCTCAGCACCCTCGTGGAGCGGCTCACCAAGGGGCGTTCCGTCGGGGCCGAATATACGAGAGCTACCGCCGCCGGCGGAGAGCAGGGCACGCTGGTCATCGGTTGACGCGAAGATCTCGATGCCGCGTTCGCTGAGCACTTGTGTGGGCGCAAGGACGAAGCAGCCTCCTTCCAAGGCATAAGTCTGGGTGGCTGCCATATTGGCCTCCGCTCCAAGCGCGTACGCGATGCCTTTGTAGAGCCCGAAAGCCGGCCATGCCGCGATATGAACCTGCTCGCCCTGCGCGTACATCGCGTATTTGCTGAGCGGTTGAAGGTGCTCCCAGCAGTTGAGTGCGCCAAGCCGACCGAGCGGTGTGTCGACGACCTTCAGGTGGCTGCCGTCGCTCTCGCCAAAAAGGCTGCGCTCGACATGCGTGGGCTTGAGTTTGCGACGGTGCAGGTAGATGGTGCCGTCAGGTGCGATCAGGGTCTGCGCCATGTAAAGGCTGCCGCGATCCTTCTCGCTGTATCCGAGGGCGACCGTGACACCGGTCCGGTGCGCTGCCTGCCGGATTGCGGCCAAGTGCCGACCGTCCACGGTGAGCGAGTTGGCGTGATATCGGGCGATGTACGACATCTGCCCGGCTACCGAACCGAGCCATAGAAATAGGGGGTACCCGGGGACCCAGGTTTCCGGGAAGGCCAGCAGTGCAATGTTCTGAGCAGCTGCGTCCTCGATGAGACCGATGGTCTTCTCGACGGTGGCGTCCGCGTCGAGCCACACGGGCTCGGCTTGGACAGCGGCGACACGGTATTCGACTGGCATCTGAACTCCCGACGCATGACTGATTGGCGCTCCTGACGGTAGGAGGTCGCGTGGCCGCCGCCGCGGCGTTGCGCGCACGGCCCTGCGGCATTTTTCGCAACCGTGCTCGTCGCTACGCGTGCCCGACGCCGAATTACGGAGTCAGAGTGACGATGTGATCTTGGATATCGGCTGCGATCGGAAAAGACGAAATCGTCTATCCGGAACGACAGCTCGCTGTAGCAGGACTGTTCCGTCCGCCGCCTTGATCTTGAAGACGCCGTTGTCGCCGGACATGGAGCCAGCATCTGTCGATATGATGGTGGAGTTGGAGTTGTCGGGTATCACTGACTGGGCCCCGATGGCAGGTCCACCGGCTATGCGAGTTGTAGTTGCTGCTCGAACTCGGTCGGTACCCATTGCTCACGGAATGCTTGCGGGGT
>NZ_JBITGN010000050.1:0-6201 GCF_044457245.1 Nocardia sp. NPDC050630 | reverse complement strand
CCCCGCAAGCATTCCGTGAGCAATGGGTACCGACCGAGTTCGAGCAGCAACTACAACTCGCATAGCCGGTGGACCTGCCATCGGGGCCCAGTCAGGGTCGATCCGCCCCGGCATCATAACCGCTGGTGACGGACTCTTAGTCGTTACATCCCGCTGGCAGGCTGAGTGCCATGGCTATGCGTGTGTGCGAGCGATGCGGCGGTGACCTGGGTGCACCGCGCAAGGGTCCGACCCCGCGCTACTGCTCCGGCCGCTGCCGCGTGGCGGCGCACCGCGAGGGAAGTCGTCACGAGTCGGTATAGTGCTCGAGCGCGCGGTACAGCGGGCCCTTGGTTTGATCGAGGGCGGTCTCGCCGCCGTCGTGGTGGACAGCTGCTCGCCCACCACGGCAGCTCGGACTCCACACCGGCCCAATCCGAGCCCGACTGCCCGGACCGGCCCCCCTTCTAGCGCGGCCAGGGCGTTGAGGATCAACTTCCTGCTGGGTGGCCAATCCGGTCATCACGCGATCTCCTCGTCGGTGTCGAAGTAGTCACGTCTTGGTGCGAAACCTTCCGCGTAATTGATGCAAGCTTTGAGAAGGCAATCCCTGCGTCATTCCAACCATTGGTTTTATCCCCTTCACCACGCTCAAGGCGCTGTCGAGTCCACCCAATGATAGCTAGAATTAAGATTTACGATCGCAACACGCTCTGACCAGGACGGGACGATGGGCTACTATCCAAGCCCTCAAATGGACCAAACCTCGAGGGCATCGCAAGTTGGAAGAAAAGATAGACTGACAGTAGTTGTTTCTATTCTCGCTCTACTTGTCAGCCTTGGCGCCCTGCTATCGGCGGTTGGTTCATGCTACCAGAGTAGGGATTCCAACGAAATCGCCGATAATGCACGCGTCATCGCCAGCAGTCAAGCGGCGCTTGCTCAACGTGAGGCAAAGGGGGAATATACTCCCGCCTTCACGGTAACGTACGAGCCTTCCGAAAAGCTGACGAACATAGTTGAGGTTACGACGCCCAGCGAGGATAAGTTTGAACTAAATAAAAAAGAACTCCAGGCTTCTACAACATGGCTGAACATACACCTTATAAATACAGGAAATAGACCCGTCATCATCCTGGACGTCGGGCTCCTGTATAGTCGCGAGGGAAATGGGATTTGGTTTCGGAGGCATGAGCATGAAATTCCGAAATACTGCGATAATGCTTCCAACGATAGAGACATACGGTGTTATCAGCTTCCCTTGGTTATTGCCACGGGCGGCTGGCAGATGCTGCGATGGCCAATTTGGATGGATGGGCCAGAACTACTCGCGCACAAGGCTGTAAATCCGATCACAATCGGCATCCAATGGCAAAATGGCAGATCGGTATACGAGACCAACCTCGTGGTCCACTAGCAAATGCCTATTTCGCAAGAGAAGTCGAGTGCGCGCACGTCGAGTACACTTCGAGCGCGTCAGGTCATCCTCTCCGAGCTGCGCACCCGCGACCGCTGGGTGATGTGGAAGCAGGCCTACCGCGGCGGCCTGCCGACGAAGGTCCCGATCCAGCCGACCGGCAAGCCCGCCTCGTCGACGAACCCCGCGACGTGGTCACCCTGGCCGCGAGTCCGTCCGGCCGCGCGTAAGGGCTACGTACTTGGCGAGGCGTCGGCTGCATCGACTTGGACCATTGCCTCGTGAACGGCGAGCCGACGCCAGCCGCGCTGAAGTTCCTTGCGACGCCGCCGCCGACATACATTGAGGTTTCGCCGAGCGGGGATGGCCTGCACGTCTGGGGTCGGCTGCCCGAATGCCGAGGCCGCCGCTACGTTACGCCCGATGGTCAGCATGCTGAGCGGCCCTCGGTCGGCCGGTACGTCACGGTGACGGGGCGGCCGTTTTCCAACTCGGTCCGCCATTTGGCCGATCTCGCCTGCGTCGGGAGATGCTGACCTACCCCCAAGGCAGCCAGGAGAATCGGCCCTCCGCGACCATGCCGAATACGATGCCGGTAGCGGTGATCAAGATCCCGCTGAGGGCAATGCTCAGATCCGTAAACGCATCGATCTTGCTGCTCGCGCGCAGGTCGGCTATCGCTTGGACCGCAGCCTTCTCTGCGCGCGTCCTCTGGGAACGCCCGGTGGCCTCGACTTGATCAATCCTCTGGCGCAAGGCGTGTATGTCGTTGCTGATTGCCTCGAACTGGCCCGCGAGTTGCTGGATCTGGATCAGGACCGGTCTGCCCGGGTCGACTGCTGATCGCACCGATACCGTGGCGTTGTTGGCGGCCGCTGATGCCTCAGCCGCTGAAACGACGACCGCCGCGCTGCGGCGCAGGCAAGGAAATACCACCGCCAAGAAGTGCTTGGTCCGGTTGATGATGTACTCGGTCGATCTCGTGATCCGTTGTCGAAGGCGCCTATTCGAGTTCCGATTCCACGCGAACCAGAGGCCGTAGAACGTGACCAGCGTGCCGCTCAGCTCAAGCCAATCTCCGATGGTGTCCACGTCGTGACGGTAGCGCCGCGGAACCACGCCGATCATCATTTGCATCTGCCAGCCGCCCTGGTGACGGTTCGAGAGCCCTGGAGGTTCATATGGCATCGAAACCGCTGCACCGAAGGGACTACATCCCGGCGGGCGGAAACTGCGGACCGACATCGTCGGCAAGTGGGAGTTGCGCCCCGATGAGCTGCGCGTCCTGCGAGAGGCTGCGCGCGAGGTCGACCTGATCGACGCCCTTGAGTTGGCGTTGTCGAAGGACTCGATCATGATTTTGGGCTCGGTGGGTCAGCGTGTGGTCCACCCGCGGGTGACCGAGCTGCGTCAGCATCGCGTGACGCTGGCCGGCCTGCTGCGCCAGCTGAGGCTGCCCGACGCTGGCGGCGAGAGCGAGAAGGATTCGCGGAGCACGGCGGCCCGCGCCGCGGCGAACGCCCGCTGGGCGACTCGTGGCCAGAGCGCGTAGCGCTGGCCCTGCTCTCATCTCCACTGCTGAGTACGAATTCGCGGAGATCATTGCCTGGTACGAGGAGCAACTCGCTACCACGGTGCCGCCGGTCGACCTCGAATACGACCCGGTCAAGATCGGCCCGGTCTGGCAGTGGGACAACGGGTGGGTGCTGCCCGAGCCCCGGACCGGGGTTCGCGAGACTGATCCAATAGGACCGGTTGGTATTATCCTGGCTGTTTGCGAGCGGCTTTCGAGTTCGCGAAGGGACCGGCGATGGCGGCGAAGCGGGAGTGACGACGCTGCCGCGTTACGCCGCGATGCTGGCGGCGCCCGGCGTCTTGCCCAGCGACGATGACCGGTGGGCCTACGAGGTGAAGAAGCTGTTCAACGCCACGTCGTAGCCGAACGATGGTGACAGCAGAAACGGAGTCCGCGCCGGAATCGGCTCCGCCGCAAGCCATCCAGCCCACTCATCAGCGGTCAGCGAGGCAAACGACGGCGGGGTCGATGGGGTCAGCAGCTCGCCCGGGAAGTAGCACAACCTCCAACCGGAAACAGGCACCGCGACAACCTAGACACCGGACGCCGCCGACACGCCGAGATTGGACGATCGCGGTCACTGACCAGTTCAACTCTGTCCGACTTGTCGGTTGCCGACGTGGTGGGACCACCACGTCGGCAACCGCGGAATCACCGCAGCCGTACTGAAGTGAAGCAGATTATCGCACTGTCGATTCGCGAACACAGCGTTCCCGAACGACCGATATGCGCCGTTTCCGGATATCAGCGGTCGGGTTCGACGAGTCGATCCCGCCAACCGGGCTATCGCCGACCGGTGGTTCCGCCGGGCACCACCGGAATCTGCGGTGGTGTCCAATCCCAGATGCGGGCGGCCTTGCGTGCGGCGACGCCGGGTCCGGCCAGTCGGGTAAGCGTCGTCATCGCACCGTAGGTGACAGGGTTGGTGGCTAGGCTGACCTTCGGATCGGTGCGAGCCATCCGCTGGACCCGTTGGCTGCGGTGACGGCGCTGTCGATCGTATTCGGTCAAGGCCGAGGAGATTTCGGTGTCGCCTGTGAGGCAGGCGGCGAGGACCGCCGCGTCCTCGAAGGATTGGCCCGCGCCTTGGGCAAGGAACGGTGTCATCGCGTGGGCGGCGTCGCCGAGCAGCGCGACCCGGCCGTCGGTGTAGTTCGGCAGCGGATCGAGATCGTCGATATCGTTGTGCAGCAGAGAATTCGGCGGCGTCGCGGCCAGTAGCGCCGGGATCGGATCGTGCCAGTCGCCGATCCGGCGACGCACCTCGGCCGGATCGTTGGCATAGTGGGTGCGCGGTTGGGGTTCACGGACGGCGAGGAACCAGAACACGCGTTCCTGTGGCAGTGGATGTCCGCCGACCCTGGCACCGCGACCCCAGGTCTGGAAACCGTCGACCGGCCAAACCGAGCCGGGTTCGGTGACCCCGCGCCAGCAGAGGATTCGCTGATAGACCGGTCTCGGCACACCCGGCCACAGTGCGGTGCGCACGGCACTGTGGATGCCGTCAGCACCAATGAGCAGGTCGGCCACGATCTGCCGCAGCCCGTCCGTGGTCCGGTAATCGACGGCCACCCCGAGCGGGTCCTGAGCGATTCCGGTCACCTCGGCGTCGATTTGCACGCTGTCGGCGCCGAGATGCTCGAGCAGGGCCCGATGCAGGTCGGCTCGATGGTTGGCCAACAGCGGCGTGTCACGTCCTTCGCGGAAACGCATCAGGTAACGTCCTGACGGAGTCAGCAGGTTCGCCGCCGCCCGTGTCGGCACCGAGACCGAACGCATCACGTCGCCGAAGCCCAACGCATCGGCTGCGCGCACCGAATTCGGCGCGAACGACCAGCCGGCCCCGGCCTCACGCAGTTCCGCAGCGCGCTCCAACACCGTCACCGACCACCCGGCTCGTCGCAATCCGATAGCCGCGGCGAGTCCGCCGATTCCCGCTCCGGCCACGATCGCCGATCTCGTGTTCATCGGTCACCCGCGCGAGTCGAAGACAGCGGCTCATCGGTGAATCGCTTTGCCATCCAGTCGTATACGTCGTGAGCTGCGCGTAACCGCTGCGCGCGAGCGCTGCCGCTACCAGCCAGATCCATACCGTCGGCCGCGACATCACGAAAGGCGACGAGGCTCGCCAGCCTGCGCCGCACCACGATCTCCCAGGAGTCGTCGTCCACGCGGTAATAGTTGGTACGTTCACCGGGTTTGGTGCGTCTGCGGACGAAACCCGCATCGGTGAGCACCCGCATATTGGTCGCCAGCGAGGCTCGGCTCGCCCCGATTGCATCGGCGATCTGCCCTGCCGACTGTTCGGCGGGATCGCAGATCATCAGCCACCCGAGGATGCGGCCGGAGATAGGTGGCACCCCGTATTCGGTCGCGAAGAACATTGCCACCCGCTCAACCCACTCCAGCACCCGGTCCGGTTCCGGATCCGACTCGGCCATTCGGCTACCTTTCATGATTGTCTAGGTATTTCAGTATTAACTGAAATACCTAGACAATGCAAGATGTCAATCCGATCAGGTGCTCACTCATCGGCTACCGAGCAGTCTCGGGTGACCTTGCCATCCGTGGCGTCAACCTTCTGACCTGCCAGATCGTGCCTAGAGGTTGATTCAAGACATCTGGTCATTGACCGGCTATACACAACCGAGCTGGCGTGGGCTGCGACCGGACAAACGGCCTGAGCAGGTCCAGCGCGAGGACGCTCCCCGTGCCACCTGAGCCGTGACCGCGGTTCCGAAGCCACTCCAGCGGTTTGAGATTCAGCTCGGACCATCCGCGCCAAAGCACTCGGATCGCTGTCCCGGTGATTCACACGGTGATGGCCAGGTTGAAGTAGATGTTCGCGAATAGTGTCGTTTGGTATCTGATATTGCCGCACAGACAACCGCCTTCATACATCAGACTCTTCCCCTTTCGCTCGAATGTCTTTGACACCATAGAAACTCAACGTTTGTGTAGCGAGCCGCGACTTGGCCGTTCAATCACGCGCTGTCCCGCAATCGTCCAACAGGATCGACCATGGGACCGACAACTTTGGCGGATCGGTGAGTGTCGCAACCTTTCTTATGTCCAAATTTCCGGAGGAACGCCCGATAGCGCTGGACTGCCCCAGCAACTTGCCCCGGTCCAGGTGGCCTGTCCCCGGTGAATGAGTCCGTCCAGTTTTAGGGTCCTTGTTGGCCCTGGTTGGGGCTGGAAGGGACACTGAAGGACATGGCAGGACGGA
>NZ_JBITGN010000049.1:0-10336 GCF_044457245.1 Nocardia sp. NPDC050630 | reverse complement strand
AAATGGGTGTCGTCACGGTGAATTACGAAAACCTCGAGCTACCCGGCGACGCCCGGCAACGACTCGTCGCCTTCACCCCCGCAGCACACGCACCGCCACATCAGCCATGATTCGACGCCGGTGCACCACTAGCCTTGGCTTTTACCTGTGCGGCGTGGTCGCGGCCTGGCAGCTTTGGATGCTTTCTGATTGCTTGAGGTCTTGATGTGCACGTCGTAGTGCTGGGCAATGGCAAGACGAGGCCCATGCCTTCGCCGCCCGGGACGTTTCGGGCACCGACTACGTGTACCTGTGGGTTGACGGCATCCACACGAAGGTGCGGCTCGAACAGGAGAAACTGTGCCTGCTGGTCATGATCGGGGTGCGTGCCGACGGCCGCAAAGAGTTGGTTGCGCTCACCGACGGCTACCGTGAATCCACCGAGTCCTGGGCGGATCTGCTGCGTGCTTGCCGCCGCCGCAGCCTGACCGCACCTGTGCTCGCAGTCGGTGATGGGGCGCTGGGGTTCTGGAAAGCGTTGCGGGATGTGTTCCCGCACCGCGTGAGCATCGTTGCTGGTTCCACCAGCAGGCCAACGTCCTTGCCGCACTGCCGAAATCAGCACACCCTGGCGCGATCGCGGCTATGAAGGACATCTACATGGCAGAAGATATCGACAAAGCGCAAATCGCGGTGAAAGCCTTCGACATCGACTACGGCGCGAAGTATCCGAAAGCCGTCGCGAAGATTCTCGACGATCTCGAGGTACTGCTCGAGTTCTACAAATACCCGGCCGAGCACTGGATCCACCTACGCACCACCAATCCAATTGTTATCTCTAGTCCGAGGTCGGTGCGGTGCTGTGGCCAGCGCGGATGTGTTGTGGATGGTGTTGTCGACGCAGCGGGGTAGCCGCTGCGTCGACTGTTCAGCACGGTCCGATTGTTACCGGATTGCGATGCTGTGCAGCTGGTTTCGTTGATCGCTCGGCGCGGAGTTGTCCGAGGGTCTGTTCGAGCTGGCGGCGAAGTTTCTGGTTCTCCTCGGTGAGTTGGCGGATGCGGGTGTTGGCGATGTCGAGCCGCTGACGCAGCGATTGATCACTGCCTCGCTGGCGAGATGGTATGGCAGCCTTGATGTTTGGGCCTTGGCTGGCGCGGATCCTCTGGATTTCGTCTTTGATGTCGGGCTGGCTGTAAAGCCCGGAGCGGGAGACATCGGCGTGCTGGGCGAGGGCTTCGAAGGTGATCGCTGTTCCTGCTTGATCGAGCTCGTGAAGAGCTTGGATGGCCTTGGCGCGGGTCAGCTCGTGACGGCGTTGGGCGGCGGTGATCAGGTGTGCGGTGTTGTCAGCTCGCATCGTGGACCGCCTTCGGGTTGCTTCGGGTTTCGTCGTCGAGGGCGTCGATGATCTGGTTGAGGTTGGTCAGCACGCCCCGGTTCATCTCGGCGAGGCGCTGCTGGCCGCGGGCCTCGGCGACGCCGATGATCTGCAGAACCTGCTGGCGTTGATTGCGGTGCTGGGGAAGGAATTCCGGTGTTGTGATGAACATGGGGCAGGTCAGACACGCGTTGGCATGCGGGCAGCTTTCTGGACCGGCAGACCGCAGAACCCGTTCGGCAGGGCTTGGGTGACGCGGCCGATCCGCTGTTTGGCCCAGGCCGCCTCTGCCAGCGGCCCTTCCGGGTCGAGTCTGACGGTGTCGCCGTTGATGTCGACCTTTCGGGCCGCTTCCCAGTGCCGGCGGACGGTCGTGTCGTGCAGGCGGGTGTAGTGCGCGGTCATCTGCGGCGAGTCGTGGTCGAGGATCTTGCGGACGACCTCTTGGGGGACGTCACGGTTGATGAGCCGGGTGCCCAGAGTGTGACGCCATTGATGCGGGGTCAGGCGCACTCGGGCGTGGTGTTCGTCGCGGATGTCGCAGTGCTCGAGCCAGCGATAGAGCGCCAGCCGGTAGGTGGAACTGCCGATCGGGTGCTCACCGGTGATGTTCTTGGTTGGGCGCGGAAACAACCACGGGGTGCTGGCCTGCCATCGTTGGAGAACGCGCTGTCGCTGCCTGTTGATCAGCTCGCGGAGTTCCTCGTCGATAGGGACCAGGGCGTCGCGTTTCATTTTGTGGTTGAAGTAGCGCAGATAGGGTGCGCCGTCGGCGTCGGTGACGACGCAGTCGCCGCGCAGGCGCGTCGTGTCGGTGATCCGCAGTCCGCAGCGCATGAGGGTGAGCGTGATCAGCCGGTAAGTGGGGTTGTCCCAGCAGTCGAGGTTGTCGGGCTGTTCGAGCTGGGCCATCACGTTGTCGGGCAAAGCTCGGGGTGCTCGTTCGTCGCGTTTGGGATAGTCCTCGGTGAAGAAGGACGCTTCGGCGGGAAGTCGTGTGTCCCAACGATGTTGGCGGATGGCGGCGAACAACCCGTTGAGCAGACCGATGTGGGTGCCCTGGCGATGCGGGCCGCCGGGTTCGCCGCGCAGGTCAGCTAGATATCGCTCCAGAACCGGCCGAGTCACCTCGGCGATCTCGGTGACGCCGACACGGTCCAGAAATCGGGAGAATCGGGTGATCGCCAGGACTGAGCGTCCGCCGCCGGCTTCGAGCCCGAGCCCGGTCGAGAGCCGCCAGCGAACCCATCGCTTGGCCAATGCTTTCAGCCATGGCTGAGCAATACCGTTGAACCGCAACACTCTTCGACCATCGAAACCCAGCCGGTGCATGCGCCAGGCATCGCGTGGATACTCGGTTTCCCACCCGGTCGGATCGGCGAGATCCTCGACGACGCGGCGAGCGTAGTTCAGGAAACCGATAGATCGTGTGTCACGTGGCCAGTGTTCGCCGGCCAGAGCGCGCCAGGCGGATTCGTCGAAGGCCAGCAGCGACGACGCCGTCGAGTTGGCCAGCAGGCGCACCACCCTCATCACCGTGTCCGGGGTGATGGCGCCTTCGCGCTGGTCGTGACGGTGTTGCAAGACGTATTGCATCTCCAGGCGCATCCCGGTCGCGAGCTCATCGAGCCGGATAGTCTCCCCGCTCGGAATCTGGATGTCGTCAAAGCGTCGAACGAACTCGCCAATATCGGGTCGTCCGTTGACCTTCCAGGTGGCGGCATGGGAATGACAGAATGGGCCTTGCGCCTTCGGCCAGAGGTCACAACACATGATCGCGCAGGTCACTCCCGGTGCGGGCCGCTTGAACGGCAGCGGTTCGGCCAACCACTGTTGCAGGTCGGGGCGACCCGCCCGGGACCATCGCTGGGCGTGCAGCTGACACATCCCGCCGCGCGCGCAGCCGTAACCGCAGCCAGTCACCCGGCAGCGCATGTTCGGACGCTGCCGCGCCCAACGGTGGTCGGTCGATGCAGCGAAATCCTCGAGATCGGGTCGACCGGCATCGGCCCAGCGTTGATGATGACCGGGACACATCCCGCGCGAGCGTGCGGTTCGCTCGCACTGTTCGACGCGGCATCGACCTCCACCGAACACAGGATCCTCGGCGGCGAACCGTAGTGTAGTGCTGCGGTATTCGGGTCTCACCGCTGCCATCAGTTTGGCCAGCATCCCCGGGGCGGCGGCGGGTGCGGGCTTCGTGACAGGCGTGTTCACCAGCGCACCTCCTGATCGTTGAACCAGCCCGCCCGCTCCAACACTCGGCGAGCGTCTTCGACGGTGAGGTGCCCGTAAACCGTTTCGGTGGTGGTGATGTCGACGTGGCCAAGGATGCGCGACACCACCTCGATCGGGACACCATCACGCAGTAAACGGGTCGCGGCGTTGTGACGCCACCAATGCGGATCGAAATCAATACCAGTGCGGCGGCGCAGACGCCCGACCAGGTCATAGACGTTCGAGTAGGTCATCGGGCGCCCATGCGGGCGCCCCCAAAGGTTGACGAACACATAGTCGCTATCGAGATCACCGTATTCCTCATGCAGGTAATCGGCATATAACCGGACCAGCTCGGCGCTGATCGGAACACTGCGCGAGGTCGATGATTTCGTGCGTGCCCCGTTGTCGTTGTCCCGCGGACATACCGTCAACTCGCGCTCGGCAGCGGCGATGTCTTCGTGCCGAAGCCCCAAGGCTTCACCGATCCTGACACCGGTCTCATGCAGCACCGCGAATAGGAAGCGGTCCCGCAAACGTCCGCAGGAATCCAGGATCGCTTGCGCTTCAACGACATCGAGAACTCGCGGCAGCTTCTTCGGCGCCTTCAGCTTGATGGTTCGCGCTTTGACCGGGTCGCCCTTGCTGATGTGATGCAGAAACGGCTTCCAGCCGCCCCTGCCACGACCCGCCGGCTGCCAGGACACCAGCAGGTCACCAACATCAACGCCCTGGCGCACGGCGTGGAGATAGAAGGCGCTCAACGCCGAAATTATGTGGAATCTGAAATGTCAAGTCCGTGCCCTATTTGCGCTGGTTGACCGCGACGATCGGTAGGAGGCTGGCGGTCGCTGGCGCGGCGATCTGACGGGGTGTTGCGCCGTCGGGGGTGGGGACGTCGATCAGACGTTCCAGCAGACGATCGAGAGCGGCCTGGCCGTCGTCGACCGCTGCCTGTTCGTCCTCGGTGAGTGGGACATTGGCCAGCATGCGCTGCAGATTCTCCTTGGCCTCCAGAAGTTGTGCCTTGCTGGAGTCTTTCGGTGTGTAGAAATCGCAACGGGCGCAGGGCATCCGGTGAGGGCACTGTTCGAAGAAGCTGTAGGTACAGTAGCCGTGGCCGAGGTCGTAGAACTGCCAGGGTTCGCCAGCGGCAGCCTGTCCGGAGGTGACGGCGTCGCGGTCGATGAGCACTTCGATTGTGCGGACGTTGCGGGCGAAGTACCCGGCGTCGCTGTAGGCCTTCGCCAGGGTGGTTGGGGCAATTTTGGCGTAATGCTGTGTCGCCGAGGGACTTCGGTGACCGAGCCATGCTTGCAGCTCGAACAGTGTCATCGGTTCTTTGGCGTTGTAGAGCTGGCTGGCGATGGTCGACCTGGCCCGGTGGCTGGTGATGTTGCCGCGGACGTCGGCGGTCGGCACGCCCGCTTTGGCGCAGAGCGCGGGGATGATGCGAATGTTCAAGTACTGCCTGCCGATTCCCTGCGCCCAGTAGGAGAACAGCAAGTGCACCCGCTCGCTGGTCTTGCGATCCAGGACAGCGGGTTGTGTGGGTCGGACGGCCTCCCAGACAGCGATGGCTTGGCCGACGATCGGATCGACCGGCTTGGTGAAGGCAGTCCCGGTCTTGTGCACCGGAACGTCCAGCAGGCAGACCGCATCCTTGTCGAGCATCTCGTCGGTGTCGCAGGGAAGAGCCACGTCCTCGCGCTGCCAGCGAATGCACCCGACCCGCAAGCGCACGATCTCGTCGCTGCGTAGTCCGGCGAACAGCCAGGTCAGCGCCAACGCTCGCAGCAGTTCGATAGGGTGCTTGCGGCCGACAGGGTCGGTGTAGACGTCGTTGTGCTCCAGATTGAGTCCCGCCCAGAGCAGCTTGGCCCAGACGTCGTCGGCGATCACTCGCGGATCGGGGCCGATGAGGGCGCTGATGCTGCGCGGGGTGGCCAGCGCGCGAGCGGGGTCGAAGCACCGGAGGATCCAGCCCCATTCCTGGCAGTCCCGGAACAGCTGGCGGGCCCCGGCGAGCAGGCCGCTTTTCGTGCGCGGCATCAGCGGCTCACCGATGCGGTCGCGGAACGATTCGTCATTCTGGGTGAAGTCCCCGATCCGGAAACGGTCGACGGCGGCGACCCAGGCAGCACACAGTTCTCGGGTCCACTGGCTCGGCTCCTGGATGTCGGGATGTTCGGCGGCCAGCCACCGTCCCATCCGCAACATTTGATTGCGCCGCCCCTTCCTGCTCGAGACCGGCAGCGGCGAGGTGTCGTGCCAGCGCTGCACCCATTCGGCCCAGACGGGATCCACGCCCTCCACCGGCGCGAGCGGCAGCCGGGCCGGCGGCCGCGGCGCCCCCACAAACCCCAGGGCCGCCAGCGCCCGATGGAGACTATGGATGTTCGCGCGCAGCGAGTACGGAATCGACATATTGGCCCGCAACCCATCGAGCGCATCCTCGGACAGGTCGGCGAGTAACGGACTCCGGTTAAGCAGCAGCGCGTGACAAACCAGGCTCGCAGTGCGGACGGCGACCTGCGGGGATCGCTGGCCCCAGCCGTGCAATACCGAGGTGACCTGTTCCACGGCCTGGTCGATGATGGCCTCGCCGAACACCTTCCGAGCGACCGCCCCGCGACCGACGCTGCCCAGAAGGTTCAACTCGGTGAACCCGAACAGGTAGGCCAGGGCGATCGCATAGGACCTCGCCGACGTGCGTGCCCACCGCGGATAGCTGGTCAGGAAGGCATTTCCGCTCGTTCCCAAGATGGCCGCCCAGTCGGCCGCGTCCCAGGCCCAGAAACTCAGCCTATGCGTGGCGCAGCCCTGCAGAATCACCGCGACGGCGTCTCGGGCCGACCGGCGATGGTGCCAATCATCCACCACTGCAAGGTGTTCAGCTGCTCGGGCCAATGGATGCACCAACCGATGGACCCTCGACCACTGCGGGTGCTCGGGGTCCCGCCATCGGTCGGGCCAACTGCGGACCTCCCAGCCGAGGGCTGCGAGCGCTGCTTGCTCGGCGTCTGACAGTGCCGCGGTGCGGTCGTATTGGTCAGCACGGACCGGCCAGCGCCAGCGTGGAGCTGCGGGCGTCATCGTCACGACCGCCAAAGATGATGCCCTCACCGCTTGGCCGCCTCCGACTCGTCCGCGAGCTGAGCCAAGGTTCGGACCCGCCAGCCGTGAATCTGTTCCATTCCCCGACTGAGCTTTTCGGCCAGATCGCGGCCGGACAGGTGGATGTAGGCGAGTGTGGAGTCGATCGAGCGATGGCCGGCGAACGTGGCGATCGCGTGCAACTCCCAGCCCATGCGCGCCAGATCGGTCAAGCACAGGTGGCGAGTGGTGTGCGTGGAGAACTGCGGCAGCTCGGCCGCCAACGCCAGCCGCCGCACCACCTTCGACCATGTCCACAGAGTCAGCGGCGCTCCCCGGTTGCGGCGCGACTCCGACAAGAACAGCGGTCCCCGGGCCCGGCTGATCGTCGCCCGGTGAGCCAGGTAGCCCGACAGCAGCGCACCCGTCGGCGCGGAATAGGGCACCACCCGCTCCAGCCGGTTCTTCGTCGTCTCCGCGCGAATCCGAAGCATCCTGCGCGCAGGATCGAGATCGTCAGTGCGCAGCGAGCACAACTCCTCCCGCCGCAACGCCGCGTCATAGGCCAAAGCCAGCATCACCCGATTACGGACAGGCTCCCCGGCCGCCACGGCCAGCAGCTCCAACCACTGCGACTCGGTCGGAATCCACGGCAGCTTGGTCAACCGAGGGATCAGACCACGCTGATGCCCACTGCCCCGGCCGCGTGACGTATAACGGCCCCGCCCAACAGGATTCGACTTTCGCACACCCTCCTCAACCAAGAAATCGTAGAACAGCCTTACGGGAACCATCCGCTGCTGCAGAGTGGCATTCGCCAACCCGCCCCCCGAGTCGATCGAGATCACGTTCGCGCCCCGACGACTCGGCCGCTCCGCCATCTCCCGGACATACCGCGCGATATGGGCTCGATCGGCCTCCACCGGGTCGACCTGCACCCGATCGCACATCTCGAGATATTCGGCCAGTCCGCGCGAGTAGGCGTCCATCGTCCGTGGCGCACGACCGAGATCAGCCCACACCCGCAGCCAGACGGCGGCCCGTTCGTGCCGGCCCAGCACCGGCCACTTCTCCATCAGCACTACCGTGCCCAACACATCTCCTCAGTTCGTGGTCATACCGCAGCGAGATAGTCTCCGCTGCAGTCAGATTCCACGTAACTGATAGCTTGCGGTTCACAGTCGATTCCGTGCAATGGTGCGCGACTGAGGGCAACATCATGACCCCGCCATCTCGCGCTGCAGGTGGCAGTCGCAGCCAGCCGACGAACCCACCGAGGTCTTCCAAACGCACTTCCCGCCAATCCAGGCCACGGAAGGTTAGGAACTCGAACCAGTCCTTCAGATCGTGGGCATACGCCTTGACCGTGTTCGGGGACCGCTCGATATCGGTCAAATACGCCAGATACCGCTCTACCGGCCCCAACGGTCGGTCGTCATCACCGAGAACGGTCCATGACTCACGCGACGAGACCGGCGAAACCACCCGCGTAACAAGCACTCCGCCTCCCTGAGATCTGCCTCCTAGACCGCGGTAGATAACCACATCCAGCACGCAGAACTGAGCAGTTCAACAGCACGTGCTCCACATCGAAGACACCCTTCGAGGCACTGCAGATAACGATCGAGTCAACCTTCGCCACCGTGCGACTACGAACCAAGGTCACCAAGAGGCCAGGCTCCCGCTCGGCCGGAATCGCCATGGGCTTCAAGCTGATCGAGGCCGCCCAAGCCCGCTGGCGTGCGGTTAACGCCCGCACCTGGTCGCCCTCGTCCGCAACGGCGCACGGTTCCACAAGGGCAAACTGCTGCAACGACCGACCTCCATAACACCCGAGCCAACAGCTACCGACCCACCCGCACCACAACAGAGGTCGCCTGAAAACCGTCATCCGGACGATTTGACAACACCCCTCCCCGCCCTGATTCTGGGCGCAAACGCTCATGGAAATGGTTTCATCGAACGCGGGAGGACTCGATGGGGGCAAAGACCGCGATGCTCGTCCATTCCGACCAGGACCCGATCACAGTGCTGCGGTCCGAGCCCGCACTCGACCGGGACGCGGCCGATGAAGCGGTTACACAGTTGTTCCCGGGCCGGTCGATCGAAGCAGTCGAGGATGGATTGCTTGGTGAGCTCGCGTTTCCAGCCGAGGGTCTGGTCTATATCGGTTGTTTTCCCGGTGTGCGGATCGTCTACAGCGCCGAGGTGTCCACTCATAGACCCTCGACCCTCCCGCTTTATCTGCTCGACCCGAAACCGGGGCGACGGGTCTTTGCACACTCGATGTTCAGCATGACTGACTCTTTGGCCTTCGCGGTGTGGGAGGACCACACACTGATCAGGTCGCTGAGTCTGTCCCCTGATGACGGCGTGCGGGAGGACATCGGAAAGCCGCTACCGTTCGAGCAACCTTACTGGGACGGACATCATCCCGTCGAGGATTACCCGCTGCCGTTCCATCCGCTGGCGCTGGGTGAAGAGGCGTTGCGGGCATTCATCGGGTACACCCTGGAAGGCAGCGCCCATCCTGACGAGGAGAGGGCGTTGGAGATCCCGCTATGTGGATTCTTTCTGGGCCCGAACGGCTCAGCACCTGCTGCCGGGGCATCATGGCGCGCAATGAGCGAAAACGGCGTCTGCAAAGACGACCCATCGAAGCACACGCTGTCCACCCTATTAGCGGAGTTGGCCGCACCGAACAATAACTTCCTGATCCTCGAGCGGCTCAACGCCGAGCAGGTCTACATCCAAGCCTACCGACACCATGACAACACTTTCGACCTGGAATACCGCAACGGCAGCCCACACGACCATTTCCAGACCACCACAGAGTCCCGGGACGCGGTCCTGGCGGCCTTCACCGGTTGGATGGATGATCGACCAGGCTGGCAGGACCCCTTCACCTGGACCAAGTTCCGCTGACAGCGGCTACTGCCGAACGCTCTTATCCACAGGATTTGACAATATCTCTGGCAGTAGCCGTAGGCGGCCCAGCCTGCCAGGTTGGAGCACTCGACAGTGGGCCGTGAGCGGCCGCCCTCCACGGGGGTGGGGTCGGTGATCCATTCGTTGTCGAACCAGAAGGCGGTGTCCGCGGCGAGGAGCCGGATGGCCCGTTTGACCAGTGGGAGCGCCGCACGCAGCCGCTTGTTGTAGCCCGGTCGCTGCGGTAATCGAGGGAACATGCCGTGCAGGTGGACGTGGGCGAAACGCAGCCATCGGGGCCTCGGAGTGAAAGACGAGCACGGCCTGGGCCGCTGCCAGGCAGACGAGTTCGGAGTCGCTGAGCAAGGGTGGTCTGCCGATGCGGGTTCAGCCGCTCTCGTCGTCGATCTTCACGTAGTGTGTGGTCAAAGGGTGTTCAGGTCGATCGTCACAACCGGATCTTGGACACCCTGTGTCCTTGTGCGCAGCCAGATTTCGGCACTAACTCGTCTACACGGTGGGATCGGCGATGGGAATGGTCGAGGGCTTGTGGGAGGCCAGCCAGATGCCGCTCCGTGACGGACTGTACCGGCCCGACGACACCGGCTTGGAGTTGTATGTTGACGGTCCGGGGGCGTACCACCCGGATGCCGGGCAGCCGATTCCCTTCCGTATCGGAGGACCGCTCGACGTGGCCGAGGCCATTGAGGAGCACGGCATCGATGGGGTAGACAC
>NZ_JBITGN010000048.1:0-10713 GCF_044457245.1 Nocardia sp. NPDC050630 | reverse complement strand
TTCTCGCCCTCGCGCAGCTTGCGGATGATCTGCTCGGGGGTGTGTCGTCGTCGCGCCATGTCGTGATCTCGTCCTCCTGCACCCATTCTGGTGCATCAGAACTCTCACAACCGCTGGACCTGCTCAAAGGGCTCCAGTCAACCCGCCGAGGGCGGCCGACGAGCACGGCGCTCTGACCTGCGGAAAAACAAGGGCGAGGCGCACGCATGGTCTGAAGTGCTATGCCTTCCGCCGTCCGACCGGCCTCGTCTGGGTCACCCCCATCTATCACCCGCCGGTGCGGCGGGCACGTAGGAACCGCTCTCGCATGGAGGTGATCTCATTCCCGCTATCGCGCTGGCCAATCTGGTGTACCTCGGCGTTTGCCAATTGCACAAGCGCGCATCGCGTTTCGTTGATGTTTATCAAATCCCCGAGGATGTCCTGGAACGCGTCCGGCGAGTGTTGCTCTACGAGTTCCTCGCCCGATTCCCACACATTCCAAACGAACTGCTGCAAGTGAGTGCACTTATCAGCAACCGCGTTGGCGTTGAGCATCTTGAGCATCGCGGCGTTGGCACCGAGCTTGCGCCAGTACTCGAGCATCATCGCCTTCAGTTCGCCGAGATCCTTCGCCGAGCCCATGAGCCAATGGTCGTACGCATGCTCCGCGATCATCGCCGTCTCAATCGCCTCAGCGCATTGACGAAGCACCGTCTCACGCTGCCACTTGCGGTACTCACGTTCGTCAGCCGCGGCTATCGCAGCGCTGTTCGTGCGGTTGTTGACACGGATCCCGAAGAGCGTCACCGATGCAATGACTAGCGAACTGATGAGTGGAAGCCACGGGGTCACACGCCGAGCATCTCATCGCATACCGACATCGATTGCGCCCGAAGAGAATCGGGTCCGTTCTGGTTCCTGGCTGATTAGGACCTGAAGCGCCGCGGCAGCCGCCCAGGATGCTCTTCGGGTTCGCGGTACCGGCTCAGCTTGGCTCGACCGGCCGCGGCTTCGGCCTGGGTCTTGGCCTGGTGGCAGCTGTCACACAGCACCCACAGGTTGTCGTCGTCATCGGTCCCGCCGGCCGCGACGTTGTTCCTGTGGTCGACCTGCCATCCGTGGCGCCCGCACTTCTGGCACGTCCGGTTATCGCGCTCGCGAATTCGATCCGCCTGGGCGCGTGGGACGCCACGGTATCGGCCGGGCGCAGTCGACCAGGCCATTGGATCAGCGAATGCCGGTGATGCGAGCGATGATTCGAGCGACCCACGCGAGCGCGTCGTCGAGCCAGGCACTCACCACATCCATACCTGAATCGGCGTGACGTACGTGAGCGGCTGCTCCAGCGTACGGATGGGGTGGCAGACCAGGGCGTGCGCGATGATCGAGAGCAGATTCATCAGGACTCCTGGGTGATCGGTTGGTTTGCGTCCGCCATGACGGCCGAGGCGTTGCACAGACCGAGATCGTCGACTACCTCGGCAGCGAATTCGTCCCATGCCACTCGCGTATGCGGCGGGGCTAATGGTTCTCAAACTTGTCACTGGAGCGGGTAACATCAAACCAGCGCTGACACAAGCGAAGTCGGACAACTCGACCTTCGTCTTGGGTCGTTGACTATCCCGCATCGGGATTGCGACACCAAGATGGAGGTTGATGTTTGTGAGGCTCAAACGCTTGCCCTGGCTGACCATGGACAATGTGAAGGCCGCTGCGGTGATTATTTCCGCAGCGGCCTCACTGGTAAACGTCGTGTGGACGGTCTACCGGGTTGTCAGTGCCCTACAGGAGAGTGGCTGGTTCTAAAACCATCCGACGGCCCTGGTTCCGCGCCTACGGCACCAGGGCCACTCTTCTATAGCGTCACCGTACGCAATTGTAGACAGATCTACACGGGGTTTCACTGCTGGCAGTGAAACCCCGTCGTTCGGATACGCGTATCGCTGAACGACGAGGGGCTTGGGGTCGCAGCGCGCAGCCGCATCTACTCCGCGGCCCGCCGGATCACAGGGTGGACGGGCGCGGGATCATGGATCGCTTGCCGAGCCTTGCTTCGGTTTGACGCACTGCGAGATCGGGAGCGGGGCGAAACCCGCAGGGCTATCAGAATATAGCGTCGAGGACAGCCAGGCCGATGATGCCGAGGCCGCGTGCGACCTCCGCCCAGTTGACCGCGGCGGCGATGGCAGACAGGGTGGACAGCATTTCGTGCTCCTTGTGTTGAGGGTGGGAACATTCCCGTTGCGGTGGCCGGATTCGAACCGGCGACCTTCAGCACATGAAGCTGACGCGCTACCGCTGCGCTACACCGCGTTGTCGAGGCCGATGTATTCGGCCAACCGTTTCGATGCGATCTCGGCGTAGGCTGGGCTGCCTTCGATGCCGAGGAACCGTCGACCTTCAGTGAGGGCGGCGACGCCGGTGGTACCGGAACCTGCGAAGGGGTCGATGATGCGGCCGCCGATCGGAACGGTGCGTACGAGGTGCCGCATCAGCTCAACAGGTTTGGCCGTGATGTGCATGCGTTGCGTGCCGGTTGGCCGGGTGATCGAGTAAACACCGGGCAGGCATGGCGGCCGGTGGTCTCGGTCGATGACGCCGTTCGATCCCCAGAGGACATACTCGTCGCCGTTGGCGAATCCGGGCTGTGGTCGAGCACCGGGCTTGGCCCACACTACGATTCCGCGCCAGCGCCAGCCTGCGGACTGGATGGCATCGCTCATCGCCGGCAGTTGTCGCCAGTCGGTGAATACGAGAGCCTGCCCGCCTGGGCGCACCAAACGCAGCGCCTCGCCGAGCCATAGTGTGCACCACAGCGTGAACGACCGCTGATCGCGCTGATCGCCGCCGAAGTCCGGCATGGCGTGCCCTGACGCGGAGTCGGTGCTCACGTACTTCTGATGCGCCGTACGGCTCGTTCGCTCGACGGTGGTGGTGCCGCCACTGCAATACGGCGGATCGGTGACAAGGGCGTCGAATTGGCCAGTTCCCAATTGGCGCATGGTCGCGAGCGCTTCGCCGTGGATGATTTCGGCGTCGCGCGCTGCACTGCCGGATAAGTCGATGGGATCTCCCATTTGCCCTGACCTCCGTGCCACACAGGGCGCCTGCGGCCCTGCTGGGCATGAAAAAACCGCCACCGGACCGGACTTGGGGTCGGGTCGTCAGCAGCGGTTTGTAGTCTCAAATGTAGCGAGCTGGGGTTTTGCGCACAAACGGGCGCGCCGTGATCAGGATCGATCAGCCGTAGATTTGTACGTTCGTACCAGGTTGACGCCGCCCCGAGAATCAATCTGTGAAGACGCAACAGTGCCCGGTCTGCTGGGAAAATGTCGAGGTCCAAAACAACGGCAAGGGACGGGGCAACGAAATCAGCGACCCGTGGATCTTTGTCGAGCACTTCCGCAACCAGGACCGGGGCGGCAAGACCTACCGCCCCCCGTGCCCAGCCTCGGGTAAGAACGATTGGATGGCACGAAACACTGCGTGACGACGGATCGCTTCATTGGCGCTGGTCCGCTTCTCGACAAGGGATGCGCTCGGGGTGCTTCTGGTAGTAGCCACGCATGATCGCGATCATCTTGTCCCGGAGGCGTTCCGGCATAGGTCCAAGTGCGGCAATGTGGCCGGACACATCGATATCGTCGTCGCTCATGCTATCGATTCGACGCCAGGGATTTCACGGATCGACTTTCCACTCTTCCCGGCAGTCCGGATGATTCGACCAGATCGCCGCCATTGCGCGCACGGCGCGGATTTCGGCGATGTCGGCCGATGCCTTCTCGGCCGACGGCGGTCGGGCGCCTACCAAGAGTTCCCACATGCCGGAGGTTTCCAGGATGTACAGGAACATATCGCGGTTAGCGGCGACTTGCCGCAACTCTCGCGCCGGATCGTGAACTGCGATGTGTAGTCCGGTGCGGCTGATCGGATGCGCGCCCCTCGAATCCGCCTGCGGGATCACCTGCTCGGCATTGCCGTCGGTCACGACATCCCATTCCGCATAGCCCTTTTCGCTCGCAGCTGAGCGCGCGGTCTCCTCGTCCTCGGCCAAGCGCGCGCGGATGAACTCGTCGATGGTCACGCGGCCCATTCTTGCCGGTAGTCGGGGTGGCTGGACCAGATGGCCGCGGTGTGCCGGATGAGCACGCGCAGAACGCCGAACTGAGCCATGGTCTCGATGTCGCTGCGCGAATATGGTTCATCGTCGGCTGGTTTCGGAAAACGGCGTTTGGCGCTGGCGTACTGCTCCAACAAAGCTCGCTTCATCGGAATCTCGCCATCCAGCACGCGCGCCGGGTCGTAGCGCTCGATGTGGGAGGTTTCGCCGTCCCGTTTCCGGACAACACCATCGCCATGCGGCGGCGCGTCGACAGGGAACACGTAGATGCCGCCATCGAATAGGCCCTCGCGGTCCCAGACCTTCCAAACGTTCCAACTATCGCCGTTTAGTGCGCCTTCTTTGTGCGCGCCGCGCGCGTGGATTTCGTCTTCTTTGAGCCGGGCCGCGATGAATTCCTCGATGGTCACAGTTGAATCATCCTCCCTGACCACCGCTGCCCGCGATGCTCATAGGTGATCGCGGGCGGATCGTCGACGACTATCGGAGGGCCATGCTGGGCGCTGTCGTAGGTGCATTGCCAGCCCGGATTTCAGAGCCGGAGACGCGGTTTCGTCGTAGGCCTGAGGTGCTGCATTCGAGTGGTGCGAGGCCGCCCAATCTGTCCCCATCGCCGTCAACTCGCCGAGCCGGACCAGCCTTAGCACGGCTCGAATCGCGACACACCCAATGAGTGACTACACCGCTCACGGAGCATCCGACCAGGCCCTTGCCAGCCGGAATCGCCTGCCGCAGAGCTGAATACGTGGCACCGGCGGCTGTTCGATTGCACCCGTCACCGGATGCCCGAGGCCGGCCCCTCTACGATCTCCGCTTCCTGCGCCCACGACACCGGAACGACGATCGCGTGTTCGCGGCCATGGCGGGTAATCGGTGCATGGAAGCCGTCGTACACCACCATCTCCCGCAGTTGACCGAAGCGCCCGCGGGCCTCTTTGATCCCGAGCGGCTCGAGGATCTTGTCGTCGCCAACCGGAAACTCGTCACGGCTGTCGTGCCACATGTCCGGATGAATCAGCAGCACCGCCTCTTCAGCGCGGTTGTGGTAGGTCACCACGACCTTGCCCTCCGTGCGCACGACCAAGAGCATGTCGGCGAATCTCGTCTGCACCGCGCTCACTGGAAATGACTGCACCGGCCGGACTATACACAATTCACACTTCTCCGCCGAGGTTCGCCACTCCCCGCCGACAGCCTCGAACGGCCATCCGAGCGTATGACGCAGCTATCTCGGCTGGCAGAGACTTCAATCGCGAGAGTTGTGTATAACGTGTATAGTGTGTATATTGATTGCAGGTTGTTGAGCAACCGAATCTCCCGAATCCCGTTCCTCACGGAGTAATCGCATGACCTTTGCATTCGCGCATATCGGACGTTTCGACGCAATCGGCGATGGAGAAAAGCACCTATCGCTGTGGAATACGCCGCATGGAGTCGAAGTCGCCATAGACGACCACAACGCGCGGCAATCGGGACCCCGCGGATCTTGCACCCCGCCGCGCCCATCAAACTCCTGCAACTGCGCCCGCACCACACCAAGGCGGCCGAGTCAGCCGCCCAGCTGACGGGCACTTCCCGTCATGTCACCGTCACCGACAACTCCGCCGTGTTCGCCATGGGTCGGCCCCCGCTCTGGACCACAGCGGCCCTGGCAAAACTGACCGAAATCTACGGCGACCACTCCGACACCGTGAAAAGCTTCCGCCAAGTGGTTGAACGGCTGACCGCCATCTGCGCCGAGCCCGGTAGCGCGAATTCGCAAGCCGCCGAACAGCGCTGAATCACCAGCGCACGACACCACTACTCAATGTGCGCTTCAGCGACGACATCGAGCTCGACGACAAGTAGCGCACGCCAATTCACTCGCCATACCCCTTTCCGGCACTCGCCGAGTGGATCCCGCACGCCGCCGCATCGGCGCACGCCGCTGTGCCGGCGCGGCGTATGAGGCAGCCACTCGCCTCGGCATCACACCGATCAACCGAAAGGTCATCCGCAGCAATGAGCGTCAACATCCTCCAGATCGACGAGTACGAGGCCAAGCGCCTGCACGAGTACGCCGGAACTGTCGACAGCCTCACCGCCGAGACCGTCGCCCGGTGGAAATCGAGCTGCCCCGACTGGAAGGGCCTGCACTGGCAGATGGGCCTGGGCGAGGACGGTACCTACCTCGGCCCGGTCAATGTCGTCACCGGCTGACCTGGCCACCGCCTACAACGCCGACGACCGAAAACCCCGTCCCCGAAGAAGACAGGAAACATTCGATGACCACTCCAGCCATTGACGACACGAGCACCGACCAACCGCGCACGCCTCACACCGAGCCGAATCGCGACACTGGTGACCGCTGTGTCACTGCCATCTGGACGCTGACCGACCCTGACAGTGACGGATGGCAGGCCAGCGCTGAACTGACCGCGACCCACATCGCTGGCATGGGCTATGTCGTGCGGTTGCGAGCCGACCGTAAACAGCACGACGGCCCCTTCGTCAGGATCCTGTTCGACCACAAGACGATCACCGTCACCGAGATCACGCGTACAGCCGGTAAACCCCGCTTCCATCGCACGACGCTGAACAAGGTCTTCGAGGAAGGACTGGAGGAACTGCGGCGCCGGTTCGACGCCAACGATTCTGTGGTCAGGGCCTACTTCGACCCGACCTCCGAGCGTCACACCCGCTGACATCGACGCGGCCGCAGCCGCTGCGCAATCCACACGCGGACGCCACCGTCTTCACCAAATCCGTGGGCCCCGTAGGGGGTTCCGCTCACATCCGCGAGGCATCAGCCTCGATCGCCCCGACGAAACGAAGGGAAACAAACCATGACCAGCACCACCCAGACCACCGAGAAGCAAGGCCCGCACCAAACGCCGATCCGAGTTCCCAAGGAGCGTGCGATCTCCCTGGCCTGGAACGTCGGCGACCCCGATCGCGGGCAGCAGCCGCAGGCCGAACTTTCCATCCACTACTTCAAGGGCAGCGGCTATGTCGCCCAGCTCAAGGAGCGGAGGGAAGCTCAAGGTGACGGATGGGTCACCCATCACTACAAGAACATGATGGGCCGCCCGGGACTGACGATCCACCGCGTGGAAGCCCCGCGATTCGCGGCCAAGACCTTGAACGGATTCGCCCAGGAGGCGCTCGCCGAGTTGCGACGCCGCTTCGATACCGCCGACACCGAGGTCGCGCGCTACTTCGATCCTGAGTCCGAACTCCACACCCCCTGACACCCCGCGACGGGTACCGGGCAGCTCGCGACTGCCCGGTGCCCGTCACGAACCTACACGCTAAACCCTCGCCGGCCACGGCTCTCCTGTGGCCGATTCGCCGACGCCGACCCCCAAGTCGGCGCATCTGCCGAACATCTAGTCGTCAAAGGACATTCGTTTCTGTGATTCACGCAGCATCTACCCTTGATCCCGCACTGCACGGCCCTGCTGAGGATCCGATCCGTGTCGGTGCCGATCCCCGGACAGTCACAGCCCGCTGGCCGATCAGCCGCGTCGACCCCAAAGGCTGGCAGCCCCATGCCGAGCTTCGAGTCACCTACGAAACCGCCACCGGTGGAAGAGGCTGCTACACCGCAACCTTGACCGCGCTCTACAGCAACAGCGTCGGTAAAAGCACCTACGCGGCGGCCACGCCGGTCATCCTGGTGTATCAACGCCGCGTCGGCCGATTCCGGCGCACCCAGCTCGAACGAGTATTCACGCGGGCAGTGTCGGTACTGCGCAGGCGATTCGCCCACGATGTCTACGTCCGGGAGTACTTCGACCACACCTCCCATATCTTCACCAACCTCGAGTACTTCGGGATCGGCTTCCACATCCCGGGCCGGGCCAGCAACAACCCCGCCCAACGGTGGCAGTTGCACCGCGACGTCGACGTCACCGGCCGATCCGGAACCGGCATCGTGGCGCACGGTATCCGGTTTCCCGACGGGACAGCCGCGATGCGCTGGATCGGCGAGCCCGCATCAACGGTCACCTTCGATGCCATCACGCATGTCACCTCCATCCACGGACACGACGGGCGAACCCGCCTTGTCTGGAGCGACCCACCACCACAACCCACCAACCGGGAGACGACCCACGTCGCGGTGCGCACCACCCGCGACGATGACGACGACGAAGTCGAAACCTGGGCGCTCTGCGAATGCCCCACCGCCGCGCTCGGCAACGCCCGCTTCGAAGCGATGGAAATCGGGTGGCAATGCCCCAACGGATTCCTGGGCGACGTCGTGGTCGTCGATGCCGTCGACGAGTTCGCGGCAGGCTGCTGCACCTGGTCGCAATACAGCGACCGGCCCGACCCAGCGTTCGCACACGGCAGCAAGCTCGCACAAGCCCGCGCCGAGCACTGGAAGTGTCAACACACCCTGTTCGGATCAGCCAGTGAAGGGTGGAACGACGAAAGCGACCCATTTTTTGGCGAGGCGATCGGCACCACCACCGAATGGCGGTTCCGGTCGCTCGACTGGGGTGCTGCGGTGGTCCATACCACGGACGAACGCGACGTCGCGGCCCTGTGGGTGTTCCGCGACAGCAACTACTCCACATTGCCCGACACCCATGGCTACGACGAGCACGTCATCGTCGAAGCCGCGCCCTATCCGACAATCGACGCGGCCAAACGCGCCGGGATCGACATGATCGTCGGTTTGCTGTCGGGACAACATCCCAGCGCTCCCCGCTGACCCGCGTGCACGAACAGACGACGCCACACTCGCGCAGCGTACGTGGACCACCGACCACCCCCGAATTCTCTTCTGGTTCACCACCGTGGGGTGCCGGGCAGCTCGCGACTGCCCGGCACCTCGTCTCGAAGTACCCACCCAATGCTCTCCGGCTCGGCTCGACGCTGGGCCGATCACGATCACGGAGTACCACAGCCATGACCCATATTTCAGCTCTCCAAGCACTGCAGGCGCACGGCACAGTGGCTTTGGCCTCTGCTGCCGGACACGTCATCACCGGGATCCGGTTGCCCGTCTATCTACCCGCTACCGATACCGCTGCCACCCCTTCGACGCCCCCGTACGTCACCGTGGTCGGTGTCTGCGACCGCACCCAAGTCGCTTCCAAATTCGTTGCCGTCCCTGATTGGTGCCGGACCGTCCCCACTCCAGACGCTCCGCCAGTCGTCGCTGTACTCAGCCCTGTACGCCATATCACCAACACCGGCACAGCGATACAGCGCCGCGTCCACCTCGCGGCGGTCACCATCGACGACTCCCAGCGGGTCGGCTTCGTCAACGTCGAGTTCACGAAGCGTCTCGTCGCCGCCATCAACCGGCGATGGGACCAGCACATGTCCGCAATCTTGGGTTACCCCGCCCCCACAGCGGTCCAGCTCTGGAACCACCCGCGCTGAGCAATCACGCATTTTCCCCGTCTGCAGGTGAGTTCGGGCAGGAAACTGCCCGAACTCACCTGCCGCACTTTCGATCACGCCCGGAGAACATGCCATGCCCGAACAAACCATCATCGTGACCACACCCGCACACAACACCCGCGAATTCGATCTAGGGCGCTTCGACACTGACGGGACCCCGTGATTCGGTCCACCTTGATCCGAAATCATGGGGTCAGGTCAGCACCACCACCGCCGAGGTCCCCCATGAGGAACCGGCGCGGTGATCTACACCGTCACCGGGCACCGCATCTCCGGAGCAGTCAGCTTCCGCGTCATCGACGCCCTGACCACCGGCAGCGCCACACGGTTCTCCATCGCATTCGGTGTCAACACCAGCGGCGAGGAGTTACCCTCCACACCGTGTCAGCTGCTCAACGAGGTGTTCCGATCGAAATCAGGTGGCAAGCAGGGCTAGCCGAAAGGACGACCTCCCACAAGTTACTGATCAACAGCCCGGGCACCCCCCGGGCTGTTTCGCGTCGCCACCGAAGACAGCGGGTGGTGCGGCCGCTGGAGAGGTCGAACAATCCAAGGCCACGGTCAGCGGCATGCGCATCACCTCGGCAACCCAGCAGGATCCAGATGAGGTTTTGCCACCGGCGTCGATGAGCGCGACTCGGATCGCCAATGCTCAACCGTGGCGTCATTGCGCGACGACGCATAGATGTTGTCCGCCTGGATGTTGGGTTGAACGTGGCCGGGATGCACTGGCACGCACGGTGTTTCATCGCGCCGGTGAACGACGGACGTCCGGTAGCCAGCTCGACACCGTTCAGCAGACCGTCGCACGTTCTTGGACCAGAACGCTCAACGTCGCCGCCGGGCGAAAACCATGGAGTCGCAGACCACGGGCGAAGCTACCGCGTGTGGTGGGAAAGGGTCGACACCGCGCGGCCCACAACCTCGAATGCTCGAACACTGGCCGGTCAGACCGAAGTGCTCGGGAAGGTGTTGGACACGAATTTGATATCGGGTTCGTTGTCGACGGCCAGAGGGCCGGCCGCGGGTGTCGCCGAGGAGGACACGACCGGCGCACAGTAATCGGATTCGGGAATGGTGGACGGCTCATCGACGGTGGCAGGCGTCGATGAAGCGGGATGTCAACGGACATCGGGACATCCGGGCGGATGGATTCGGCGGGTCCGGCTGGGCGGACAGCAGATCTCCGGGCTGATGGACATCAGTTCTCCGGG
>NZ_JBITGN010000047.1:0-13665 GCF_044457245.1 Nocardia sp. NPDC050630 | reverse complement strand
TCTCCGGTGGCCACGAGTTCCGACTGCGCAGGAGAACCCGCATGACCTACACCACCATCGTCATCCGCCACGTCACGTTCGAAGACCTCGGCATCCTCCAGCCCGAGCAGCAACGTCTCCGAATCAGCGGACAGATGCCAACGCCGCCAGCCCCTACGACCGGACCGTTTCCTGGGACGTACACCCGAGGGGAAGGGCACTCGGGTAATCCTCACACACAGCAGGTTCGACCCGGACGACCCGGTTCAGCAGTATGCGCGCACACTCATGAGTGGCGGGTGACCCTCAACGTGCGCCCCTTCGACGCCACCCTAGAACCACTCACATAGCTGCCTGTGCCGATCACTCCACAGATGAATCGGGGAATATCGACGCGGGCACTTATAGTGGTTGCAGCACAGGCAGTCTCGATGAATAGAACGTCCCCCCATGTATCAGATCGGTGGATTCAGGCTTAAAGCACCGTATGCAAACATCGGGGTCTCTTCGAGCGATCAGGGACTACGCAGTTCGCGGTCATCAGCAGGGGCGAGCAGTGGGCGGGCGAATCGGTAGATTTCCTCGGCCGCATCGAATTCCATGGTGACATCCGAGCCCGGTGCGCCTGCCCATTCCGGGGGAACGGGCGTTCCCGGCCAGGTGTGCCCGCCGCCGAAGACCGTCCACGCAGTGACCTCGGCGCCGCCGACGCCGCCGGTAACCGTGTGGCGGCTCGATGTCTCGGTGCGGACGGTGCGTCCGTCGGGTTGGCAGCGGTCGAGCATGCGCCAGTGGGCCGCTGATTCGGTCAATCCCAGTGTGCAGCCACGGAATTGGCCGTCCGGTCTGCGGTGCCGTGAGTGATCGACTAGACCGGGTCGGCGTCACCGTTGATCAGCATCGCCGAAACAGCATGGCTGGGCCGCATGCCGAGTAACGCTGCCGGGAGTCCACTGGCGACCGCTGCGAAGACCGGCACGAGGTCGGCTGCTTCCAGCGCGAATCGGTGAGACATGAACGCGCCGTTGGATATTCCGGCCACGATGGTCTGATCCGGCACGGTACTGTGAGGGCTCAGGACGTGCTTGACCGTCTGTCGTCAGGTGCTTGACGGAGCGTCGCCGTTGATCGTGCCCGATGGCGGTCGCAGGCCCGACACGATCACCTCGGCCGCGATCTGCCAGGGACTTCCGGCGGAGATCGCAGCAGACAGCCCGACGAGCAATCCGTAGTAGGTTTCCGCCATCACTCCCGAGCGCACGGCCTCGACCGTCTGCGCCCGCGCGATCAATTCCCGCAGGCCCTCAATGTATTTCGCCGGCATAGCCTGCCCCTTGCCGTCGAAGACCACGACGCGCCCAGCGTCGGCGGATGCCGAGAGGAATGCTGCATCTATCCGTTGCCAGCCCGCCGGGCCCGCAACTGCCAGCGCGAGAGCAATCCGGTTTGGCAGCTCGTTCTCGGACGCCGTGTCATTCTGGTCAGTGCTCGACATGGTGCGGAAGCGCTCCCTCGTTCGTTCTTCGTTTCGATTCCTCGGCTGGCATTTCCACCATCCGAGGTGTGAGTCACTGCCAGATTTGGTCGCCCAGTCACCGCCACACAAGATCGCGAGGGTGAGTTGCCCAGTGCTGAATCAGTAGGCGGCGGGTGCAGGCTTCTGTGTCAGAAAGGCGGTGAGCAGCGACGCGGTCAAGCTGTCGGCGTTCGCTCGGGGTGTCGCCCATGAGCGGGTTGTCGAGGTCATCGCCGCAGGAGCCGGGTTGCCGATGCAATGTCCTGCCAGCGCGGCGAAGAATGCATCGGGATCGATCAGAGTTTCGGGCGTATGGACGCCCGGTCGTCGCACAGACGCGAGCATCAGTGTCGCGACCGCCAGCGGTATTCCAGTGTTTTCTGCCATGGTGAGTCCGGGGACCTGTGCAAGCGCAGTCGCGGCGGCTGCGGGAGCGTTCCCGCGTGCGCCTGTGGCGACCGCGAATAGTGGTGGGAGCCCACCGGGTTTGAGAAGATTCGCTGGGTTCGTGGGCAGCACTCGTTCGGCGAACGCGGCGATACGGGCGGCCCGGGTGGCACTGAGGATCCGGTGATCGACGCAAAACCGCACGGCCGATAGGCCCGCGAGGGTGAAACGGTCACCGACGACGATGTTGGTGTTGTCCTGCAGATTTGGGTAAACGCGGTGGAGTGTGACCGCTTCCGGGTGTCCGAAGCTACGGCCGTGCGCCGGCCCGATGCCCGGATACTCGAACTCGACTCTCTCCAGCGCCGGTCGATCGGTGAGAGCACCGCCTCGGGTGACCCTGATCGCGCCGCTGATCTGCTGCATCCCGTGAACGATGGCCGCGCTGGGCTGGTTGCCCGGGCTGGGATCAGGTTGTGTCGCTTGGATATTCCAACCGGTGATGATGGTTTCGACGGTGTCGAGTTCCCGCGCTGCCGTCACCGCGAGAAGATTGGCGATACCCGGGCTGGCACCCATCCCTACCAGTGCTGTCACGCCCGCGGCGCGCGCATGATCATGCAGTGCCAGCATGTCCAGGGTGGGTTCCCAGTCGTCGCAGATGTCGACGTAGTCGCGGCCCGCCTCGATCGCCGCGGACAAGATCGGGATACCGAACCGGAAATACGGGCCCACGGTGTTGACGACCACATCGCAGTCACCGATTGCGGCCGACAGCTCACCGCGGTCGGCCACATTCAGGCCCCGGCCCGACGCCTTCGGGCCTAACGCATGTGCGACGCGCACAGCGTGTCTCTGATCGAGGTCGGTCACCACCACCTGATCGACCATGTCGTCATCAACCAGAGCGCGGACCGCGACACGGCCCATCTCCCCGGCTCCACCCAGCGCCAGAATCCGCATCAGCTCACCTTCCGGATATATTTACTATCGTGACAGTAAACAAAGTTGGTCGGCCGAGCAAGGCCAGAGAACGGATCGCGCACATCCTGCGGGCGATGGCTGGCGTGGTGGCCCGTGACGGGCTAGCGAATGCGACCCTGTCACAAGTGGCTTCCGCGGCCGGCATGCAGCGAACACTCGTGCTGCACTACTTCGGCAGTCGTGATGGCCTGATGCAAGCTTTCGTCAACGGGGCTGTCGGTGCTTACGGCGCCTCCATGCTGCGTGCCGACACCGAGGAGCCCGTGGATCGTCGGATAGATGCGATGTTCGAGCCCGGCGCCTACCGCAGCAGGGAAGAACTCGTTATATGGATCGAGCTCGTAGCGTTGGGCGCGCGCGACGCCACCGTGCGAGAACGCCTCTGTGCCTTGTGGACTGAGCAGTGGCTACCGGAGCTCGAACGGCAACTCAACACCGAATACCCCTCGGCGAACGCTGACGACGTCGCCCGCGCGGCATACGCGTTGGCGTGCCTGTTCGAGGCGCACTGGGCATTTCACCTGCAAGGCATCACCGGAGCCGACCGCCAACGCCAAGTCCAACATGCCGCACGAACAATTGTTGCAACACTATCTGGCGCCTGTTCGCCCTAATCAAGCCGTTCGATGTCCGACAACAGCATCCAGATCGGTCATGCCGATGCCACAGAACTCGCCGAACTGCTCCAGTTCATCAACGACTGGCTGCCCGCAGAACAGAACGCTTGCATCTCAGCTGGACTACTTTGCCGGCCCAATCCTTACGCGCTGAGCTCTACCGCTTCACCGCCCGTCATCCTCACCCCACTGAACCCGAACCGGCCGCATCCCATGCCCGACTGCTGATTCCGTTCGTCATCTCCACAGCTGCGGGCGCCGATCTCGCTCCAAACCCGCCCTCGACGCGAGGGGCCCCTTTCGAGCTCTGATCAATCCTTCCGGGATGCTGATCAGGCGAGACTGAGTTGATCTGACGTATTGCCATCGTTCTGGCGCAAGTGAATGCCTCTGTCAACAACCCGACTCAGGTTTCATCGTTCGGTTGCTGCCGAGGAGTCCGTGGTCGGTGGGTGCTATCGCCGCGGTCGCTGCTGGCGATGTCTGGGGAGTTCCCCCACGCCACGAACACGCGCCTATGCCAAGTCGGTCGATGCGCGTAATCCATTGAGTGCCAAGGCGATCAAGCGGTCCGCCTGATCGGGACCGGCGTGCTCGCGTGTCCAAGCCGCCGCGTTGATGAGTGTGAAGACATCGTTGGTGGTGGCATCGGGCCTGAGCGCCACCGATCGGCCGGCACGGTCGACGAGTTCCTCGCCTATGCCGTTCATCCGCAGGCAGGATGCGTGTAGTTCGCTGCGGTCATCGTCCATGCTATCCACGAGCACCGCAGCCAGGCCCCGATACGTGGCGGCGTGCTCGACCACCGCCCGCACCCACTCGGACACGGTGTCAGCTGTGACCGGTCCGTCGAGTAACCGGTCACCATACTCGAACAGGTCCTCGCTGCGCTCGGCCAGCAGCGCGGCGATGAGCGCGCGCCGAGTCGGGAAATGCCCGTACAGCGTACCGACACCTACACCGGCCAGCCGCGCCACATGCTCCAGTGGCGCGTCCGCGCCACCCGCGCGGAAGATCTCGTCTGCGGCGGCGAGTAGCCGCTCTCGATTGCGTCGGGCATCCGCGCGCGGGCGACGGACCCGGGATGTGGTTTCTTCCATCACAACTCTTCTAAGTCGAGGCACCCTCGAGATATATTTCGAGGACGCCTCGATTTTAGAAGAAGTAGATGATGATCCTGGTCACGGGTGCTACCGGCTCGATCGGCCGTCATCTGGTGCGCCGATTGCGGCAGCAGGACACACCGTTCCGGGCGCTGGTGCGGGACCCGAACCGCGGGCGCGAACTCGACTGCGACCTGGTGGTGGGCGATTTCGACGATCCGGACTCGATCACGGCCACGCTTGTCCGGCGTCGACCGGGTGTTCCTCTGTTCACCGGGGGCGGAACCGGCCACGGGCCCGCAGCCGATGGTTGCCCAGCAGACCACCGTGATCAACGCAGCAGTACGCGCGGGAGCGCGACACATCGTGAAGGTCTCGGTCCCGGGCGCAAGGCCCGGTGGTCTGCTTGCCGAGAGGGCGCACGCCGAGATCGAGGCGCTGCTCGAGGCGTCTGGGCTGGACTGGTCGATCCTGCAGCCGAGCGGGTTCATGCAGAACTTCCTCACCGGCGCAGGCGCATTCATCAGCGGCGGCGATCTCCTTGGCGCCTACGGGCACGGCCGTGTGTCCTACATCGACTGCGCCGACATCGCCGACTGCGCCGCAGTCCTGCTAAGCGGAGACCTCGGTAGTGGACAACGGTTCGTGCTCACCGGTCCCGAGGCCCTCACGCACGCCGAGATCGCGGCCCGGCTGTCCGAGGCACTCGGTCGGGCGGTGTCCTATATCGACCAGCCACCAGCGGATTTCGCGGACAACCTCGTAGCTCAGGGACTCCCCGCCCAGTTCTCCATCGACGTGGCAGCGCTCTATACCGACGTCGCGGGTGGGCATCTCGCCGAGACTACCTCGGTCGTCCGCGATCTCATCGACCGACCGGCCACAACCTTTGCCGAGTTCCTGAACCGTGAGCGGGATCTGTTGCGGCAGTGGCCACCACAACATTACGAGTGAGTTCGATGCGGCCTGTCGGTACGGATTCGATAAGCCGCAACCCAGGACCGGTGACACCCTTGGCGAAACAGTCCCGGCCTGGTAAGTCACCGGCTGTGGTTAGGTGCGGTAGTTGTCGTCACTGTGGCAGTGATGGTTGCGCCGATGCCGGTGATGGCGATGACGGCAATGGCGGCTGACGGTGATGCGTGGTCGATCAACGCACCGGTGGCCGGCGTGGCTATGGCGGCTCCGAGGGTGATCGATGATCCGTGCAGCCCGGTGACCACTCCTCGCGCTTCGTTCGGCGCGAGTGTGGCGATGGTTTCGGCGCTCGCGGCCAGCGGCGGGGCGCACAGCAGACCGGCCGGAACGAGTAGGAGGAGGTAGGACCACCACGCGTCTGCCAACCCCAGTGCAAGGGTCGCCAGTCCGAGATAGATTGTGAGGGTGAAGAACTCGGGCGCTCGGCGCACAGCGCCATAGATGAATCCTCCGAGAGCCGAGGCGGCGGCCCATGCGCTGTAGATCGGCGCGATGGCGTGGGAGTGGCCGGTGGACTCGAGTCCTGCAATGAGCACGAGTTCGGTGGCATAGACCATGATGACGACAGTGGTGGTCGTAATGAGCGTGGCTACGAGCGGGGTGGTGATTGGGTATGGTGTGCAGGCGGCCGGGGTGTGGCCAGCCTCGCCGTATGCGGTGCGGGTAGGGGCGTCGAGCAGCCACAGAGCGATGCCCGCAGCGGTCCAGCCGAGGCCGATCGATACCAGCGCGACCGTCGAGGACATAGCGAGTATTAAGACCGCGGCGAGTGCCGGTCCGAAGATGTATCCGAGGTCGGTCGACACGGAGTCGAGGGCAAATGCGGGCCTGCGGCATGGCGGTGGCATCATGGCGGCGAGAGACTGGCGCACCACGGTGTAGATGGGTATTCCCAAAAGTCCGCAGGTGAAGGCGGCGACGACCAGTGCGGGGTAGGGCATCCAGGATGCGGCGGTCCAGAAGGCGATCTCGGCGCTGATGGCAAGCGCGAGCATGGCACGGAGCCCCCGCCGGTCGATCAGGCTGCCCAACAGTGGAGCACCGAGTGCGCCCCCGCTCGTGTAGGCGGCAACGACGAATCCGCCAGCCGCATAGCCGAGGCCGAGCGTGTGGACCACATGCAAGGTGAGTGTTATCGGTGCGGCGGTCGCGGGGATCCGGGCGAGTAGCGCGACCGTGATGAACCGAGTCGCCCCAGGCACGGCAAATACCGCACGGTAGGTTGCGATGCTCCCCCATTGGGGGACCGATGGCGTCTGTTCGGTGGTCATTTCAGGTCTCTATCGTTCGGTTTGGCGATCACCGGGCAAGTGCGATGCCGCCGTCGACCGCGAGGACCGTCCCGGTGATGTAGCTGTTTTCGAGTAGGAACCGAATGGCGTGACCAATATCGTCGGGTTCGCCGATGCGCCCGACAGGAAGCTGTGTTGCCATGGCGGTCTGGATCGCGCGGCGGTTGTGGCTGGGAACACGGTCCCACCATGAGGTGTCAACCATTCCGGGTGAAACTGCATTGACTCGCAGTGGCGCTAATTCGAGTGCGAGCGTTGGGATTACGGCGTCCAGGGCTCCGTCGGTGGCTGCCCACAGTGCAGCTCCCGCCGCGGGTGACCGAGCTGCGGCACCGGTCACCAGTGTGATAGAGCCGTTGACACGCATGCTCGGCAGTGCTTCCTGTACGACGAGCAGGTGCGCGAAGAATTTGTCGTCGAAGTGCCGCCGCCAAGTTCGTATCGTCAAGTCCCGGAAGGGCGCCGAAGACAAGTCGCTACCGAAGGCGAGAACGAGATGATTGATCGAGCCGAGATCAGCGAAGAACGATCGCACTTGGTCGGGGCACCGCCCATCCACCCGGGCTCCGGTCAACTGAGGCGATCGAAGCTGGACGATAGCATCGTCGAGTGATGCTTGGTTCCTGCCGGCGATCACAACGTTCGCATCGGCATGTAGGACAGCCCGAGCCGTTGCGAAACCTATCCCCCTGCTGCCTCCCATCACCACGACGGTGTCTCCGGTCAATGTCGGTTGTTTTCGAGTCATCGGGAGCCTCATATTCCGCCGGAGCGGGCGGTGTGCGGAAGAGCCGCGCCCGGGACGGGCGCGGCTCTGCGTGGTGTGACTATCCTTGCTCTGCCTGCTGTCCGGCGGCTCGGCGGTCTTGTTCGGCCAGCATCTGCGCCAGCCGTTCGGTCATTTTGGTTCCTCCAGTTTTCGCCTCCCATTCGGGGAAATCATCCATTGGCTCCAAGGGAACGTATCCAGCGATCTTCCTGCTCTGCGACATTGCCTTCTACCTCCATGAATAGTGATTCCACTGAATCTCGACAATCACCCCGCCCTATCTGGAAGAGTTGTATAGCCGAGCTTTTCAAGGTGATACAGGTCGATCACTCGGGCACGCCGGATATTGATCTCGTCACGATTTCCAGCCTTTGGAACGAAAACATTGTGCCAGCGATCATCGGTGCGACTCTCGAAATGATGGACCATCGGCAGTAGCCCCTTCGACCGATGCGGGCGGGACTGGAACAGCAGCACGTCCCCAACCTGGTGGGAGACCGGATCACCGGCTGAGGCCATCACGTCGGCATACAACTCGGGGAAGGTTTCGTTGATCTCGACAATAGACCTGCCCTCGCGTTGAGCGATCCGGATGGTGCTTGCGATGTTCTGCACGCGCGCAAAGCTCCGAACCGGACTGAATCGGACAACCCCTTTCCCACACAAAGTGACATGAACGTTGAACCCGTGCACGTCATCGATAGGGGCGTCGGCAGCGCTGCCCGGAAAGTCCGTATGCGGATGTGCATCCCCGATGTCAATGGCCAGACCGCCTTCCGGGCCGTGCATCCGAGTCCCGGCGATGTCGTACCGTGCCATGATTGCCCGCACTGCCACGTCTATCACTTGGCAGACCCGGTAGGGGTAGACCTCACCACTGCGCGTGCCGTAAGGGATGACGTCACCGAGTTCGTCGTTGTTGATCCGTTTCGCCTCGTCGCGGCCGTTGTCGGCCGCTGAGGCGACGATAGGAGCGGCATCTGCGGCGGAGAACACCCCGAGCACCTTGACCGCTACCGGCTCGCGAAGTGCGTTTAAGATCGTTTCGGCATCGAATCCAGCCTGTCTCAGCGATGATGCGACCCGCTCCGATTGACGTAGGCTTTCCGGTGATTCCAACTCATACCGGGTACCGAAACTCATGCAACAACACCTCGTCGGTGCCATTTTTCGACTGACGCCATCAGTGCACCCACTTCGCATTGACAATATTTTCGTATTGTTAACAATGTCATCATAACTTACGTTCACGATTGGGTGATTCCCAATGTCGAGAAGCGCGTGGAGTTTGCTCCGGACCGGTTTTGGGAACCAGCAGAGCGATGCACCACCGGCCGTCCAGGTCGACAGTGTGGTCACGCAACGGAACCCTGGCGATGCTCGTGCAGAAGGTGCGGGTGGTCGCCGAGGCCGTCGAGGTATCGGACCGGGAGGTGTCGGCGGATTCGACGATCGTGCGTGCCCATCCGCATGCCACTGGCGGGCGCACGCGACCACGGTCGACCTGGTGAGAAGCCTCGACACCTTGCGCCGCACCCCCGGATCGCCATGACAGGTGCAGTATGCAGCGTGAGGACCCTCGACGCGTCGACGGCTACCCGCATCGTTGAATCGAAGGCGGGGGCCGGGGGGCTCTACGCCCAGTATCCGCGCCGAGATCGAACGCATTCGTGACACCGGACCTCGCGCACCCACGCCAGCGATTCCGGCCCGGCAACGCAGCTCCGACTCGGACCCTGCTGAAAGGCGATCAGCATGCACGCCATTGCCGCGATGACAACACCGCCGACGAAGCGAAAACCGCTGGTGAGAGCCCAGAACGCCGCTGGGGACTCAAGATAATGTAGGAACAAGTCGGGCACAGCTATGCGAGCACAACCGCGATCTTCGCCAGAGAGAGATCCAACAGCTACCGCGACCAACTACTCACGCTGTCGCTGAATCGTCCCATGTGGGGTGAGCAGGCGTGATCAAGAAAATGACCTACGACTGGCATCTGCGGGTTGCGATGACCGAGCAGTCGATGTCCTGCAACCGCTGCTTGCCGAACGCAGCATCGTCCCGTCGCGCGAGCAGGTCAATCGCCTCTTCGCGCACCCAACGCAGCGACCCACATCGATGCCCATCACATCAATAACAACGTGGACAGTGACGGGAACCTGGGCGCGGTCGTCGAGATCAGTCCGCCGAGCGCGCCATGTCCGGCCGGCGGCAACCAATGACCACCTTTCCGACAAGGTCACCCGAAAGCACCGGTCCGGCGTGAGCGATGGCTTCCTGGGCGGTGGTCATCGATTCGAGGCTACGCCAGAATCCACCTGCCTAGCCAGGCGGGCGCGGTGGGGTCGCGGCGGTACCTACTCGCCACCGATGCGTGGTGTCCATAGACGAGTCAAGATTATCTCTAGAAACCTACCTAAATCTGAAGAGAGAGTTGTGACTTGCGAATCTAATGCCAAAATGGCGTTGCATTGCGCTTGGGAGCCCCTGATTGGACAGTGCTTAATGTCGTGTGTCTGGTCGGTCGCTGTGTGAGGCTCGTGGTTAGGAGCAGCTGGTGAGGTGAAGTGGTGAACGAAACGGATTGCAGCCGCAAACGCAGGTGGAGATTAGTAATTCTATGTTAGTTTAAATCGAAGGCACACCTATGACTGTGAGAATTACATCGGATTATCCGGGGTGGTTGGCGGATATGGTCAGCCGATACTTTCCGCAAGCCGACGAGGACGCTATGCGACGGTTGGCTGGTGCCTGGCGACAGAGCTCGGAGAGGCTTTCCCAGATTGCCGACAAACTCAATACTAGCGTTGTCGTCGATGAGGTTCTGTGCGCGGCATTGCCTGAAGGGCTTGGCAACGTATGTGAGACAAACACTTTGTGCGCTAGTGCGTCTCGCCAGCATTCGAACATCGGTGAGCGTCTATATGGTGCGGCTGCAATGATCGAGTTTGCAAAAAAATCGATCATTGCAACTGCAGACATGGCTCGGGTCAGCATTGCTGACGATCCGGACAGAATGGATAATGCGATAAACGTCTCGGTGCGGGCTCGTACTGAGGAAGCAATGGCGAAGATCTCGCGAGAACTTGTGTCGAAAGTAAAGGAGCTCGATTTCGCCGGATTGCGTCCTGATCTGTAAACCGTCGTACGTGCTGCAAAAAATCCACGATTACAACGAGGGGCCTACTGCGCGATCGGGCGACAGGTTCGATCACGCTGCCTGGCTGGCCGGTGGGGTCATGATGGTCTCGTATTCGATTGGCGTCAAACGGTCGAGGGCGGTTTGACGCCGTCGACGGTGGTGGGGCTGTTCGATCCAGGTGACGATCGCGATACGCAATTCCTTACGGCTGTACCAGGATCGACGGTCGAGGACGTTCTTCTGAAGCAGAGCGAAGAAACTTTCCATGGCCGCGTTGTCACCGGCCGCACTGATGCGGCTCATCGATCCTGACCGATGAGGTGCGGGCGGCGGTGATCGCCGGGGTTCGTAGGTCTCGACCGAACGGTAAGAGCGATGTGTGGGAGACACTGGCCGGTCAGTCCGAGCAGATCAAGGCGTGGCTGGAGCAGGACCTGACCCTGACCAAGATTCATATTTTGCTCGCCCGCCGTGGTGTGGTGGTGTCGTATCGGACTTTGAACTGTTATGCCACAATAGAATTGGGGTTCGGGAAGCGGCGCACGACCGTGTGGGTGGCCGACTGCGAACCCGGCGCGGAAGTGCTGGTCGACTTCGGGCGCCTGAACTTGCTGACCGACGTCGAGGGCCGGCGGCGGGTGAAGGGGCTGATCTTCACCGCGGTGTATTCGCGGCACATCTTTGTCTTCCCGACCTACCGGGAAACGCTCAACGATGTGATTGCCGGGTTCGAGGCCGCGTGGGTGTTCTTCGATGGCGTGTTCGCCGTCGCGATTCCGGACAACATGCAAGCGAGCCTCGACCGCGCGAACACGACCGAGGCTCGGTTGAACGATTCGTTCCGCGAATATGCCGAGTCTCGTGGGTTCGTTGTTGATCCGGCGCGGATCCGCAGCCCGCAGGACAAACCTCTGGTTGCATACTGCACCTCTTTCGTGTGGTTCGATGGTTGTTTGTTTTCGTGCTGGTCAGCGTGTTTTCGGTGGTCGTCCGATGTGGGGGCGTTCGGGTGGGTTTTCGGGATCGGTTGGGTGGTAGAGGGATTCGCCTTTGTCGTTGTAGCGCACGGCGGTGACAAGTCCGGCTCGTCGCCAGTGCTTGAGGGTGCTGGCGGCGACTCCGAGGCGGGTGGCCATCTCGGCGGGGGTGAGCATCCCGGTCGCGCGCAGGCGTTGGCGGCGGGTGCGGAGTCGGTAGGCGCGGATGATGTGGTCGATGATCAAGCGGTGGAACGGTTCTCCGGTTCCGCTGAGCAGGCCGCGTTGGTTGAGGATGTCGGCGATCTCGCCGCTGATGTGGTGGTCGAGCAGTTCGTCGATGAGCGTGACGACCTCGGCGGGGGTGCGGCGTGCTTCGGGCCCAGTTTTGGGGACGGGCATGGTCAGGGTGGTGTGCTGGCCGGCGGGGAATCGGATGTGGGCGGTGATGGTGTCGCGGTCGCGGGAGACGGTGGCGTCGGTCAGCAGCAGGCGGGCGATGCGTTTGCGTTCTCGTGCGGGGGTGGCCGGGTCGTTCCAGATGGCGGGCAGGTCGGTGACGAGTTGGTGGATGCGGGCGCGTTGGGTGTCGGTGAGCTGTCCGGTCTGTTGGGTGCGGGCGGTGTCGTAATCACGTTGCGCGGCTTGTAGTTCGCGCAGCGCGGTGTTCCAGTCGGCTTCCAGGGTTTCGGCGACGAGCCGGTTGGCGGGATCGACGGTCAGGTAGCGGCGCCGGGCGAGGTCGGCGCGGTATTGGGTGCGTTCGACCACGGTGGCGCGCATGCGGTCGGCTTCGGTGGCGCGTTGGTCGAGTTCGGCTGAGACGGCGAAGGCGGCCTCGACGGCTAGCGGGGACAGGGTGTCGATGAGCAACTGCCCGATGCGGGTGTCGAGGTCGGCGCCGGGGATGCTGGCGCAGATGGGTTGGGCGGTGTCGATGCCCTCGCGTTGACACACGTAGGTCGGGAAGTCGCGACCGCGGCGACGGTGGTAGCGCACGGTCATGCGTTTTCCGCACTTGCCGCAGGCGATCATGCCCTGCAGCAGCGCGGTGCCCTCGCGGGGTGGTCCGGCGGCGCGGTCACGGCCGTGGGCGGCGGCGTTCTGAGCGAGGCGGGCTTGGTTGGTGTCGAACTCGGCGAGGGTGAGGTAGCCGGGGTGGGTGTCAGGGATGAACGAAATCCATTGCTCGCGTGGCAGTTTCACTCGGGAGTCGATCCCGGCCGGGCCGCGGCCGTGACGGCCGTAGGTGAACGCGCCGGCATAGCGGGGGTTGTGCAGTATCCGCAGCACGGTGTGATGCGCCGATGGTTTCCAGTCCAGTTCACCTTTGCTCGGGCCCTTGAGATGCCGCCACGGGAACAGCAGGCCCGCGGCGCGGAACGCTTTGACGCAGGCGGTCGCGGAGCCGGTGGCGGCGAAGGTGCCGAACAGGTGCCGCAGGGCCTGCTGGACGGCCTGGTCGGGGTCGAGGACGACGTGGTCGGTGCTGTCGTAGACGAGCCCGACCGGCAGCGGGGTGATCAGTTCGCCGCGGCGGGCTTTGGACAGCACCCCGCCGCGCAGGCGGGCCTTGATGAAATGCAGTTCGGCTTCCGACATTTGGCCCTTCATGCCCAGCAGGAGCCGGTCGTTGAAGTCGCGGGGGTCGTAGAGGCCGTCCTCGTCGCAGATCAGGGTGCCGGTCATCGCGCAGAGCTCCAGCAGCTGGTGCCAGTCGGCCGAATTACGGGCCAGCCGGGAGCATTCCAGGCCGAGCACGATTCCCGCCCGCCCCAGGGAGACTTCGGCGACGAGGTGCTGGAACCCTTCCCGGTCCGCCGCTGAGCTTGTCTTTTAACCTCCACCGGCTGTGCCGGTGGAGGTTGTGGGGGTTTTGCCGACGGGTTGATGTGGGGCTGGTTGTTTGTTTTTGGTGCCG
>NZ_JBITGN010000046.1:0-15666 GCF_044457245.1 Nocardia sp. NPDC050630 | reverse complement strand
GAACGAACGAAATCCACACGGCACCAACACTTCTCGCCACCAAGCAACCTCTGACGAACCCGCCAACAGCGCCGTCAGAGGTTAAAAGACAAGCTGAGGCGCCGGATTGGCCTTGGTCGACGTCGATGACCTGGATCTGGTCGGCGGGCCAGCCCAGCGCGATCGCCCGGCCCCGCAGGTCGTATTGCCGGTGCGCGGACTCGATGTTATGCAGAACTTGTTTGAGCGTGGACTGGCGGACATACAACAACGCCTCCTTGCCCAGATGCGCGGCGGTTACTTTCGTCACCGCGGACTCGACGAACACGAACATGCTCCTTCCTCCCGCCGGATTCTTCCGGCGGGAAACACGAAAATGATTGACCTGAAAGATGATTCAGGTTCCGGTGAGCGCTAAACCGGCTAATGCGTCGACCAGCTCGGCAGCAATATCCGCGGGCAGCGACGTCAACGTGATCGGCGCCGAGGCGAGCGCCGGCGCGACCGGGGCAACTACGGCGATCCGGGTCAGCGCAGCTCGCCAAGCGATCACCCCGCGACGGGTCAGGACAGCGAACCCGAGCGGGAACGCCTCGGCCCGTGCATGCAGGGCGGCGTGACGCAGCTGCTCATAGCGTGCATCCAATCCAGACCCGGCCGGCTCCGCCGCCGGTGCGGCCGGTGGCTGATTCGGTTGCGGCTCAAGGACTTTTAGAGTGGCCGTCCCGGTAACGGTCCACGGCGCGTTCGATCGAGCGGGGATGCACCCGCACCCCGAACTGCTCTTCGATCGGTCCCACCAGGTCCTTCGCGCGCAGGGTGGGGTCGGCGGCCAGCTGGGCGTCGGCGAACGCGCAGACCTCGTCGGTGAGCTTGTGACCTGCGCGGGGGCCTGGTTTGCCCGGCACCAGCCCGTCCACGCCGTGGACGTCGAGCGCGGCGGCGGCCTCGTAGAGCGACTGCCGGGAATACCCGAACGCTGCGGCGGCCTCGGTCACCGGTGTCCCCTCGACGCGGACCCGCCGGACCATCTCGTATTTGACCTGGACCACGTCCCGGGCATCGAAGAACTCGTGCCCGGTGAAGACCTCGTCGGTCACCGCGTCGGGACGCGGATTCAAACACCGCGCCGCCCGCAACTCGCCGACCTTCGGATCCTCGGGCGAACCACGCCGCGCCATACAACCTCTTTCACGATCAAACAGTCAGACAGATTATGCCGCACTACAAACGGATCCGAGACCGGAACGGTGAAACAAACCACAGGAGACTCACCAAATACGCAGACAGATCCGTTCAGTCGATCAGACCTCGATAACTCTGCTGCGGCATAATCCATCTGACGTCTACGGCGTAATCTGTCTGACGGTCTTTTCGCCGTCCGGCAACGCACGCAGTCCATCGATCAGCTCGGCCAGCTCGAGAAGCCCGGTCGTGGTGAACGGGCACCGGCCCTCGGCGATCACCACGAACGGATCCGGCGCGGCGACATCGGTCCACCCTGCTGGCAGGGAGAACAACGCGCCGTGTTCGTCGCGCATGCTGACCCGGTCCTCACCCCAGTTGAAGCGGTGCTCGACGAACTCGAACTCCTGCCCGAACGACGGATGGAACCGATGAGTCACCCGCACTCGGCGGAACTGATCGTCGGGACAGGGTGTAGTCGACGACGTCATCCAAGCGGCGCGTCGAACGATGCGTTCCTTATGCACGGTCGAATTTCTTTGCCGGAGAATAATTCCGGGATCTCCAGAACTGCCGGGAACGCACGCAGCGGTGGTGCCGTGAGACGGCGGGGATGAGAATACATGGCACCACGCGCCTGCGTCCGGTCGAAGTGTTCGCCACCGATGAGGCGCCGAAGCTCAAACCGTTGCCCGATACCGTGTTCGACATTCCGGTCTGCGTGAATCCGAAGGTTGCGCCGGACCGGCATGGTCAGATCTCCCAGGCTCTCTACAGCATTCCCGGTGATCTCCTCGGGCAGCGGTTGACCGCTCGCGTCGACTCGCAGACGGTGAAGCTCTACTTCCGTGGTGAGCTGATCAAGGTCGACCCGAAGGTTGGGCCCGGCCGCCGGCAGACCGATCCTGCGGACCTGCCGTCGGAATTGACGGCTTTTGCGATGCGGGACCTGACTACGTTGCAACGCAAAGCATTCGACTAAGGCGTGCAGGTCGGCGCCTATGCGGCGGCGGTGCCCGAGCATCCACTGCCTTGGACGACGATGCGGCAAGTCTACCGGCTGCTCGGGTTGGTGCGCCGTCACGTCGCCGACGCCGTCGATGAAGCAGGCCGACGGTCGCTGGACGCTGAGGTCGTCGACGTCGGGGTCATCGACCGCATGCTCACCCGCGCCACCATCGCCCAGCAGCTGACCTTGTTGCCGGCCACCGGCGCCGTCCCGGTTCATCCGGTCCACCACCGATTTCACGGTCAGGAGGCCGCACCACCCGCCGTCCCGCCGCCGCCCCGGCGGTCAAACCGATCATGGTCACCCCGGAGCTGAGGTCGATGATGCTCCGACTCGAGCTCGGCCAGCTCCTGGACAGCCTCCCCGAACGCCTCGCACTCGCGCGGTCGAACCGGCTGCCCCACCACGATTTCCTGGAAATGCTGTTCGCCGACGAGGTCACCCGCCGCGACTGGGCTTCCGAGCAACGCCGCGCCAAAACCGCCCACCAGGACCCGCAGACACACCTGACGGCATGGAACGGTTCGACCGCGGTCACCTTCGACCGCGAACTCAGGGTCGAGCTGACCTCGCTGCGGTTCCTCGCCGACGCCTACAACGTATTGATCATGGGGCCAGCCGGGGCCGGAAAGACGTTTCTGGCCAACGCATTAGGAAACATCGCGGTCCGCCGCCACCACACCGTTCACACCGAACGCGCCGACAAACTGTTCAAACGATTGCGTGGTGCCCGGTTGGACGGCAGCTACGAAGACGAGATGTGCAAACTGCACCGCGTCGACCTACTCATCCTCGACTTATCCCGACCCGGTGATTATCCCGATGTCGTGGGTGGTTGACATGAGAGTCGCTGTGGCGGTGTGTGATTAGTTTTGGTTGCTGGTTCTTGGCTCGGGGTAATTCCGGGGGTCGCACTCTTTGGTTGCGGGAGCAAGGTGTTTCCGTGTCCGGAGAGGAGTGATGATGGGAACGACTGGGTGGAGGGCTGGCGAGGGTCCGCTGGTGGGATTCGCTGCCGGGCTCGAGCAGGAGCTGCTGGCGCGTGGGCACAAGCCCGGTGCGATCGCGAAGCATCTCGGCCTGATGGGTCAGCTGAACCGGTGGATGACCAGTACGGATCTGGTGGCAGGTGATCTTCGGGCGGCGGTGTTCGAGCAGTTCCTGGCCGAGGCGCGGGCCGGTGGGCGTCGACGGGTTCCGACGATGGCGACCGCGGCCACGTTGCTGTCGTATCTGGCCGACTGTGGTGTGATCGGTGCGGTCGAGCCGGCGGCCCCGACCGCGCGGGAGATGCTGCTGGTCGGCTATCGACACTATTTGCTCGACGAGCGCGGCCTGACGCCAGGCACCGTGTTGCGATACGAGAGGTTCGCCAAAAGATTTCTGTCGCAACGGTCTTCACAGTCCGGTCACGAGGTGGGTGATGAGGGGTTGACCGGCGGGGAAGTCAACGCCTTCCTGCTGGCGGCCGGGGCGCGTCTGGTCGTGGGATCGGCGAAACGGGAGGCCGCCGACCTGCGGGCGCTGCTGCGGTATCTGTATCTGCGCGGCAGGATCGGTGCAGACCTCGGTGCGGCGATGCCGCCGGTCGCGGCATGGCGGGGCACCGGGTTGCCGACTGGTCCCAGCGCCGGGGAGGTCGATGCGGTGCTGGCCAGCTGCGACCGGTCGACGGTGAGCGGGCGCCGCGACTACGCGGTGCTGAATCTGCTGGCGCGGCTGGGGCTGCGCAGCGGCGAGGTCGCTGCCCTACAGCTCAGTGATATCGATTGGCGGCGTGGTGAACTGGTGGTGCGTGGCAAGGCACGGCGCCTGGACCGACTGCCGTTACCGACCTCGGTGGGCGCTGCGGTCGCGGAGTATCTGCGCCACGACAGGCCACGCTGCACCGGCCCGCAAGCGATCTTGACCTTGTATGCGCCGCCACGGCCGATCCATCCCAGCACCATCCCCAACATCGTCTACCGGGCCTGCCGCCGCGCCGGAGTGAGGCCGGTGGGCGGGCACCGCCTGCGTCACGGGCTGGCCACCGAAATGCTGCGCCAAGGCGGGAGTTTGGTCGAGATCGCACAGGTGCTTCGGCACACCGATCTCGGCACGACCTCCGACTACGCCAAGATCGACCGGACCGCGCTGCGCGCGGTCGTGGCGCCGTGGCCGGCGGCTCGGTCATGAGCACCGACTTCGCGGGCCATGCCGCTGACTACCTACGGTTGCGCCGCAGCCTCGGCCATGACCTGGCCGAAGCACACCGGTTGCTTCCACGCTTCGTCGCCTACCTCGATGTCATCGGCGCAACCAGGATCACCACCGGTGTTGCGCTGGAATGGGTTCGGCGTCGCGACGTCGGTCCGGAGTGTTCGATATGGCCACGGCGGATGACCGTGGTGCGCGGGTTCGCCCGTTATATGTCGGGCATCGACCCGGCGACCGAGATTCCCCCATATGGGCTGGTGATTCACCGCCAGCAGTGGAAACCACCGTTCATCTACTCCGCCAACGACATCCAGGCATTGCTGCGCGCGGTGCCGGTGGTGGTGCCCACCACGCTGCGCCGAGCCACGGTCGAGACGATGATCGGATTGCTGGCCTGCACCGGCCTGCGGGTGGGCGAGGCCATCGCGCTGGCCCGTGACGATGTCGACTGCGTCGACGGGGTGCTGACCATCCGCGCGTCGAAATTCACCAAGAACCGTGAGGTCTTGCTGGACGCCACCGCCACCGACGCGTTGACCGCCTACGCCGCGATCCGGGACCGGCACGTGCCGGTCTCGGCGACAGGGAACTACTTCTGCTCGGGCAAGGGAACCGCGGTGATCTACTCCGACTTCGGGTTCCTGTTTCGGCGGCTGGTGACTGTCTCGGGCGTCGGCACCGATTCGGCCATCCACCCGCGCATCCACGATCTGCGACATTCGTTCGCGGTCCACACTCTCGTGCGTTGGTATCGCAACGGAGACGATGTCGCGGCACTGCTGCCGCGATTGTCGACCTACATGGGTCACCGCACACCGGTCTACACGTATTGGTACTTGTCGGCCGCCCCAGAACTGCTGGCGCTGGCCGCCGAGCGGCTGCAGAACCCGACCACGGAAGGACTGCTCCGATGAGCTCGCTCGCGCCCACCCTGCAGTTGTTCTTCACCGAACGGCTGATCAACCAGCGCCAGGCCAGCCCTGCCACGATCACCTCCTACCGCACCACCTTTCAACTGCTGCTGCGGTTCGTCGGTGACCGCACCGGCAAAGCGCCCTCGGCCCTGGAGTTCACCGATCTCGACGCTGAGGTGATCTCGGCGTTCCTGCAGCATCTGGAAACCGACCGTCACAACAGCGGCCGCAGCCGCAACGCGCGACTGGCGGCCCTGCGGTCCCTGTTCCGGTTCGCCGCGCTTCGGCACCCTGAACACGCCGAGCTGATCGGGCAAGTGCTCGCTATCCCGCAGAAACGTTGCGACAGAACCGATGTGTCGTTTCTGCAACCCCACGAGGTCGACGCGTTGCTCGCCGCACCCGATCGCTCTCGCTGGGAAGGCCGCCGGGACCATGCCCTGCTCCTGCTCGCAATCCAGACCGGGCTACGGCTGTCGGAGTTGACCGGACTCACCTGCGGTGACATCGAACTCGGCCCCGGCGCGCACGCGCGCTGCCAGGGCAAAGGCCGCAAGCAGCGATGCGTCCCGCTCACGCCGGCCACCACGGCGGTCCTGCGCGTCTGGTTCCACGAACGCCACGGACACCTCGACCAGCCCGCATTCCCCACCCGCACCGGGCGCCGACTCAGCGACGACGCAGTCGAAGCACGTCTCAACCTCTACAAGAACATCGCCCGCCAGCGATGTCCGTCGTTGGAAGGCAAACGACTCTCACCCCACACCCTTCGCCACACCTGCGCGATGAATCTGCTGCACAGCGGCGTCGATTCCGCCGTCATCGCGCTCTGGCTCGGCCACGCCGACCCACGGTCCACCGCCGCCTACCTTCACGCCGACATGGCGATCAAGGAACGCGCCCTGGCCCGCACCACACCACCGACTACCAAACCCGGCCGCTACCGGCCCCCGGACGACCTACTCGCCTTCCTGGAGAGCCTCTGAATATCCCGATATCCACGACAACAGATGCCGGAGAACCACTGCCACACAAGAAATCCCACCACTTTGACCCACGACATCGGGATAATCACCGGGTCGGGATAAGTCGACTAATCCCGATCTCGGGATTAGTCGACGACCTGGCGTTGCAGCAGCTCGAAGCGGTCGAGACCAACGACTTCTACGAACTGATCGTCGAACGCCACCGCAAAGCCTCCACGATCATCACCAGCAACCGGGAACCCCCGCAGATCCTGACCATGATGGCCGACCCGCTACTGGCCCAATCAGCGATGGACCGGCTCCAATCAGCCACCTACGAACTCGTTGTCGAGGGTGAGCCCTACCAGCAACACGAGAAGCCACGCCGCAGCAAACAGCCACCCGGATTGATCCAGCGGCCAGTCTCGGGCACTAATCACCACACGGTCCGCAGCCAGCACGAGCTGACCATGCTGATGCCCGAGCAGCGACGCCGACCAGAAAGGGGATGGAAGACCGGTGATGCAGCGCCGCTACAGCATTCACACAGCCGATCAATGGGCAGGATGGTCGTACTACAGTGCCGCCCACCGATACGACATCCACGGCACACCCGAGGCCACCTCAGCCTGCGCACAGACAATGGACCGGCTCGAAGCAGCTGCCGACGAGGCACGGTTACGCGAACTCGCCTACGACGGCGACCGCTGCGCTTTCATCCGGGTGATCGAGATCATGGTAGACGCAGACCGTGTCGATGACCTGCGGCTTTTAGCACACGACGGTGATGACCGCGCGTTCGCGACGCTCATGGAATATCTGGTCCGAACCAACAGCATCGACCGGCTTCGCGCGGAGGCGCCCGAGTTCGCGAGCGCCCGACTGTGGTTGGCGCAACTGCACTTCCGCCGCGGTGAGGACGAGGCAGGGCTCGCACAGCTCGAAGCCATGGAAAGCGATCCCGACAACGGTTTCTACGCCCACTCCGCACGAATAGCGCAGTTGATCCGGCTCGACCGGATGGCTGAAGTCCGCACGATGGCCGAGTCCGGCGACCCGAGAGCCACACGACGTCTGCGGTGGAGATCCACCACACCGGATTGACCAGCAACGCGCCCATGGGGCACCATCACCACACGACCCTCCACCGGAACAGCACGGTCCCATGCTCGGGTTCTGACGCGGATACCGTGATCACTTCGAGGGCCGCCGGATTTCCGAGGTGGAGCCGGACTCGTTGTGGCTGAGTAGTATTCGCTTCCGGAGCAGGTCCAGGTTCGATCTACCAAAGCACTGCCTCTTGAGGGCCTTGACCTTGGCCGAGCCATGCCTGCAGTTCGAACAGCGTCATCGGTTCTTTGGCGTTATAGAGCTGGCTCGCGATCGTGGATCGGGCCCGGTGGCTGGTGGCTGGTGGCTGGTGGCTGGTGATGCTGCCGCGGACATCGGCGTCCGGGACGCTGGCCTTGCGGCAAAGCATCGGGATGACGGTGTTGTTGATGTAGGCCGTCGAGATGCGTCGAGCCCGGAACACGAACAGCAGATCGACCTGTTCGCTGGTGCGGTGATCCAGCAGACGCGGCTGGGCAGGCCGGATTGCCTGCCAGGCGTCCACGGCCTGGCCGAGGATCGGGTCGACGGGTTTGGTGAACGCGGTGCCGGTCTTGTTGGTGGGAACGTCGAGCAGGCAGGCCGCGTCTCGGGCCAAGATCTCGCCGGAGTCGCCGTCGATCGCAGCGCCGTCGTGTTGCCATCGGATGCAACCGACTCGCAGACGGGCGATTTCGTTGCTGCGCAGGCCGGCGAACAGCCAGGTCACTGTGACGGCGCGGACCAGCTCGAGTGGGTAGAACTGGCCGGAGGTAGTGACCGGCAGGTCCTCTGCTTGCAGGTTCAGCCCGGCCCACAACAGTTTCGCCCAAATATCATCGGCGATCATCCGCGGATTCGGCCCCAGTAACGCGGCGATGCTGCGCGGGGTGGCCAGCGCGCGCTGCGGGTCGAACCGCCTCGACAGCCACTCCCACTCCTGGCAGTCGCTGAAGAACCGCCGCAGCGCCGCGAGCGGGCCTTCCTTGGTGGGCGCCTCCAGTGGTTTGCCGAGGCGGTCACCGAGGCCGATGGTTCGCTGGGCGTAGTCAGCGACTGTCATCCGTTCCAACGCGGCGACCCAGGCGGCGCAGGTCTGCCGCGTCCAGTCGGCCGGGTCCGCGGCCTCGGGGTGCTCGAGATCACGTTCGCGCCCCGACGACTCGGCCGCTCCGCCATCTCCCGGACATACCGCGCGAAATGGGCTCGATCGGCCTCCACCGGGTCGACCTGCACCCGATCGCACATCTCGAGATATTCGGCCAGTCCGCGCGAGTAGGCGTCCATCGTCCGTGGCGCACGACCGAGATCAGCCCACACCCGCAGCCAGACGGCGGCCCGTTCGTGCCGGCCCAGCACCGGCCACTTCTCCATCAGCACTACCGTGCCCAACACATCTCCTCAGTTCGTGGTCATACCGCAGCGAGATAGTCTCCGCTGCAGTCAGATTCCACGTAACTGATAATCGCTGCTGAATCGTGGCATTCGCCAAGCCCGCACCCGAATCGAGCGACACCACGTTCGGCCCGCGATGGTGAGGGCGGGACGTCAACTCCCGCACGAACATCGCGACATGCGACCGGTTCGCGGTCACCGGATCCACCTGCTCGCGCTCGCACATCAGCAGATACTCCGCCAGCCCGCGCCCATAGGCATCGATCGTGCGAGGCGCCCGCCCGAGATCAACCCAGATCCCCAGCCAGACCGCTGCCTGCTCGTGCCGTCCGAGCACCGGCCACTACTCCACCAGCGCCACCGCGCCGCCACTCTGCCTCCAAAGTCCGTGGTCACCCCGAGAAGACATGATCACCCCGGGGCCAGATTCCACGTAACTTTTAAAATGCTGAAGCGGCAAATGTTCGGCAGAGCCAACTTCGACCTTCTTCGCCGCCGCGTTCTCCTGGTCGAGTAGCACGTCGGCACCAAATGTGCGCCAGAGCCACTCTGTCATGGCCACGGACACCGATGCACCATGAATCTCCGCGAAATGCGCCGAAATCTCGCCCCGTGCTCGATCGATGCGGCCGACTGATCGACGGCACAGAATCACCGACACGATCGTGGATCGACCGCCGAACAGCCACTTTCCCCATGGGATTTCGTGACGACGTCCGAGCATGGCTGCTATGTGTCTTTCGGGATCTGGCGTTCAGTGCCGCAGCGACCGCTCCGATCTCGCTCGCCGTCCATCTGGACAGGTCGGTCGCCTTCGGACAGTATTGGCGCAGAAGACCATTCGTGTTCTCGCTGGTCCCGCGCTGCCAGGGTGAGTGCGGGTCGGTGAAGTAGACGGCGATACCACTTGCAACCATATTCGCCCACCCGGCACCACCGAATCCGGCGCGAACAAACCTACCGGCACCGCACCGTTGGCCATAGCCGACGAGAGTTCCCGGACGCTCACTTACACGTATCGACTACCGATGCGAGCGGCAGCCCACCTCCAGTAACTTTCAACCGCTCAGGCTCAGCTCCACGACAAAGAGAGGCCAAGGAGGAGGATGTTTAATCAAAAGGTGGTTCGGGTGTCGAGTGGCTGCGCACTGGTTTTCGCTGCGCTACTCGCTGGCACCGCCCCCGCCGAAGCCGAAGATCCCACATTCGATCTACCCAGGATGTCCACCGGCGCAGATGGGTTCGCTTGCGCAGGCGACGTGTCAGGCCAGATTATTACCCATCCAAATCACCAAGGATGGGTCGATATACGCCTGCGGGGATCACTGAAGGCCTTCGGGATCCCCGCACCGTGGTGCCAGCTTGCCGCCACGGTGGAGTGGCGAAACCTCGATACCGGCAAATCCGGGTCTGTACAGATCCCCATGTATGCAGAAGGCAATTCGGTATACTTCTGGGCTATTCCACTGTTCAGCGATCGAGTAGGCGGCGGCTACGCCATATCTGGGTCCGGCGAAGTGGAGTTCACTCTCAACACAAACTACCCACATACTCCGAGTGCCACCAACGTAACCGTCTCCTAGCGCTGCGTTCCTCAATGATCATGTATCTTGTTGTGGGTCTTGTTGGTTCGGGTGTGATGGGGTGGGTTCTGCCGAAGGTGCTGGTCGCGCGTCCTGCGCGGGATGTGGTGGAGGAGCGGAAGATTCGTAAGCTCGCTGGTGCTCGGCATGCTCCGGGTGATTGGATTCGCCGGGCGCGGATGATCACGGCGAGCTGGGACGGGAAGTCCGCCGCCCACATCGCGCAGGAGTTGGGTTGTCATCCGCAGACGGTGCGTGAACGCTTGCACCGGTTCAACATTCACGGTCTGTAGGGGCTGGGCGATCGGCCGGGGTCGGGACGTAGACCTCGACTGACCGAGATAGAGCGCAGTCGTATCGTGGCTTTGGTCGCCACCACGCCACCGGGGCGGTTGACGCGGCAATCCGATGGCACCCCGGAAGCCGAGTATGACGGGGCACAGTCGAGCTGGACGCTGGATTCGCTGACCGCGGCCCTACGCGCCGAGGGCATTGTCGTGGGTCGTAGTCAGGTGCGCAGAATACTTGTGGCAGAAGCGATCAGGTGGCGACAGCGCTCACCAAGACTGGCTCTGTCCCACTTTCGATGATCGGCGTGGCTGCTATGTGGTGGCGAGGACGCGGAGTCGGAGTAGGTCGAACTGTGCTCTGCCGTACATGGCGCGCTTGATTAGCTTAAAAGTTGGTTGACATTTCCTTCGGTAGGGCCGTTGCTGTAGGGCAGGGTCAGTCCCGCGACCACGGCGTCCCAGCCGCGATGCAGAGTGGTCGCGAACGAGCAGATCTCCCGGATTCCGCTGGCTTGTGCGCGCTGACTCCAGGCTGCGAGCTCTGCCCCTAAAGTTGCCGTAGGAGCATCGCGAACTCGGTGGCGAGTCCGGCGGTGGTGGCGATCTCGTCGGATCGGTCGATGATCGCGGCAAGTTGCTCGCGTTCGTCGTCGTTCAGTTCGTCGAAGCGGCGCATTATCCAACCAGCGGCCTTGCGTGGTGTGATCGTGGGAGGCGCCTGGGCGGGGACACCGGCCACGCGCCAGTGCTGCAGGTATCGGCGGACCGTCTTTACGCTGCCGCCGAATCCCTGGGCCGTGATCTCTCGATAGAGGACCGCGGCGTTGACGCAGCCCTCACGCCAGCGGCGTTGCAGGTAGGGCACGAACGGGTCGATCAGACTGGCGCGCCGTACTCCGGAATTCAGGAGACCGTCGATCTCGTTACGCGCGTAGCGTCGGACGGTCTTGCGGTCGAGGTTTAATTCACGCGAGACCGCGCTGATCGTCCAGCCCTGAAGCCAGCATCTGTTGGATCTGCGGGTGTCGTCGGGTGATCCGTTGCGCCAACGGGCCATCGGGTGGATCGGCGGGCGGTATCGGCAGTGCCGGGATCCGGTCCGGGTCTCGCCCGTTCAGGCAGGACCGCTTGCGGCCGAGTACTCGCTCCACAGCGGTGGTCAGGTTCGCCAGCAGATGCCACCTGTCCGCGACTTGAACCGCGGCCGGGGCTCCGCGGCGGGCGCCGTCGGCGAAGTAGCCGGCGCGGTCACGGCAGATCACCTCGATCCCGGGGTGATCGGTCAGCCAGACGGCCAACGCATCGGAGCTGGCTTCGGGCAACAGGTCCACAGGACGGCGGGTAGCCATATCGACCAGGATCGTTCCGTAGTTGCGGCCCATGCGAAACGCGAACTCGTCGACCCCGACAACAGTAAGCTCGCCGACCTCCGGTTGCGGCAGTGCGCGGATGATCCGCAGCAGTGTCATCCTGCTGACCGCACTGACGACCCCGGCGCACAGTCGCGCCGCGGGCCTGCCTCCCAGCGCCAACGCGAACCTTCTCAGCACGTAACGCAGCGGGAGGCTGCGACGCCCATAACGCACGGTCAACCCGGCCACCTGCTCGGCGAAGATCCGCCGCTCGCACCCGTTGTTGCCGCAGAACAGCCGCCGAACCCCCAACCTGAGCAACACTTCCCGGCCCGCGACCGCGACATCGGTGACCTCACGGGAGTAGCGGCTGTGAACCCGCGAAGAAACCACACCACATACCGGGCACGGCTGCGGGTTCTCCCTGGTCACAACATCGAACCGGATCGTCGGCCCGACCCTGCTCACACCCACCACACACACACCCGACAAATGCGGGAACATCAACTGCCACAACACATCTGCTGCACCATCAACAACCACAACCGGCGTTTCTACCGTAATCCGCAGCACTCCAACACAATCGACACTCGCCGATCATCGAAAGTGGGACAGAGCCACCTACAAGTGGCCATTGACATCCTTCCCGGTCATCCACAGGTTCTGATCATTGCTCGTTTCGGTCGGCGATCGCGCCGACGCCGGTCGGCCGGCAGTCTCAAGCACTGGAGGCCATGCCAGACCATACAGCCTGTGTAGGGGCAGCCAAGATAAACGGAAAGGGCTCGTGGGCGACTTCGATCGACCGAACCGGATTATACGAATTTCAACCCCACAGGAGAAAGAGACAATTTACGCTTCGTGGCAGGCGTGCTGTCACCGATTGTGACAGCACGCCCGGACCGCTTTCGATTTCTATCCGAAACCTCACGAATCCCTAACACTCGGCAAATCCGAGACTGGACTGAGGTTCCGCTTCTACTTATGGTAGCCGAATGCCAATTTGCAGTGTGGACAGCGGCAAATCCTCCACCGGCTACATATGGGGACACCCGGCTGGCATTGCATGGAAATGATTTTGCCAAGTGGCCATTCTCGTCCAATTTATCCACTCCACCGCAGACGACTTTGTTTTGGGAATCATAAGCCGCCCACAACACCCCCGGAGTATTGGGTTCCCCGTTATCCACAACGATGTCGATGAACCAAGGGCCATCAATGGTGATGTCTTTTATCTGACAACTTCTCGACACCTCACAATGGGCTCTCAGATCTGGCGCGGCGCGCACCTCCGCAGGCAGAGCCAACGCGAAACAAATCGCGGCTCCGAGCGCAATCGCAATGTCGGCAAGTTTCGGCCGCATAGATTTCCTAATCAGTAGTTGGGACTGGAGTTTTCGGCCTGTGGGGCCCGGAGGGTTCTTGTTCTGGAGCGGGCTCGCTGCCGGGTGATGCCTTGTGTTTCCCGACGCTGTGACGTCTCGAGAAAGAACGGTGCGTGCGGTGGCGGGCTCGTTCGTCCGGTGGTGTGATGCCGTTGCTCGAGCCCACCGCAGGATCGACCTCCGTCAGATATTCGCGAGCCGTAGAGCTCTGAAGGCAGCACGGGGTTCTGCGGTGGGCTGGGGTCACGGATGGCTAGTGAGATGTCGGACCGATGAGTCCTGTGATTAGGGCGCCACGTGATTCCGCTGAGAGCACCCGCAACACCTGATGAAGGAGCGATACCCGAGTGCGCTATTACTGCGGAATCGACTGGGCCACCGCCCATCACGATGTCGCGATCATCGACGATGCCGGGACTGTGATCACCCGCGCTCGCGTCACCAACGACGCGGCCGGATTCGCGCTGTTGCTGACGCTGCTGGCCGAAGCTGGGGACAGCGACACCGAGCCGGTCCCTGTGGCGATCGAAACCGATCGTGGTTTGTGGGTCGCGGCGCTGCGCGCCACCGGCCGCCCGATCTACCCGATCAACCCGCTCAAGGCCTCTCGGTATCGGCCCCGTCACCAGGTCTCGGGAGCCAAATCCGACGCCGTCGACGCGGTGCTGCTGGCCAACATCTTGCGCACCGACGCTGCCGAGCACCAGTGCTTGCCCGCCGACACCGAAGCAGCCCAAGCTATCCGGGTGCTCGCCCGCGCCCAGCAAGACGCCGTCTGGGCGCGCCAGCGATTGAGCAACCAGATCCGTGACCTGCTCAAGGACTACTACCCGGCCGCGCTGGCGGCCAGTGCCGGATTGCCCGAGGGCGGACTAACCCGCCGAGATATCCGTGCGGTTCTCGCTGCGGCACCAACCCCGTCCGCCGCGGCGCGGTTGACACGCGCTCAGTTGCGCAAACTGCTCACCGGAGCCGGGCGCAAACGCTTCATCGACCGCGACGTCGAGCTCCTGCGTGAGGTCTTCGCCGGCACCTATCTGCAGCAGCCGCCACAGGTCGAGATTGCGATGGGCATCCAGCTGACCGCGCTGCTGCGGCAGCTCGACGCCGCGGTCACTGCCGCTGAGGACCTCGCTGGGGCGGCGATCGCCCATTTTGAACAGCACCCGGACGCCAAGATCTTGACCAGCTTCCCCGGCCTCGGGTCGCTGTCGGGTGCCCGGGTGCTCGCCGAGATCGGTGACGACCGAGCCCGTTTCGCTCACGCCCGCGGGCTGAAAGCCTTCGCCGGAACCGCGCCGATCACCCGTGCCAGCGGCAAGAAGAAGGTGGTCCTGCACCGGCATATCAAGAACCGCAGGCTGGCTGCGGTCACATCGATGTGGGCGCTGGCCTCGCTTCGGGCCTCGCCCGGCGCGCGAGCGCACCTCGATACCCGCCGCGCCGCTGGCGACTGGGTCGCGCAAGCCCAGAGGCACCTGGTCAACAAATTCCTCGGTCAACTGCTCTGCTGACTGCAAACCGGCCAGCTCTACAATGAACATCGCGCTTTCCCACCTCCTTCCCAAGCATCAGCGGCTTGACTCTTATCCACGTGAGATGTCTTTCTGGTAGCGACAGGCTGGACGTTTGCAGCTTGCCACCCAGCAGGAGTGGAGGACAAAACCTATCCATGCCGGGATGACGCTAGTGCCTCGTCTAAGTAGGTTGCCCCGGTAACCGGGTGTCGGGTTGATCGTGGGCGCGTGGCCGGTGATGCTGCCGGTGGAGGTGGTGCCGGTGGCCCGGAGGCCGGAAGTGTTTGTGCGAGCGGTGACCCCGGAAGAGGGGCGCCGGTTGCAGAAGATCACGAAGACGAGCAGGCAGCCGATCAGGACGCGCCGTGCGATCGTGGTGATGGCTTCGGCGCAGCGTCAGCCGGTACCCGCGATCGCGAGGTTGATGCAGGTCAGCGAAGCTTATGTGCGGCAAGTGATCCACGAGTTCAACGAACGGGGGTTCGAGGCGCTGGACCCAAAATGGAGCGCGGGCAGGCCGAAGAAGGTGGATCGGGCGGCGCGTGAACGCATCGCTTGCATCGCCCGGTGCTGCCCGCGGGATCTGGGCTGGCCGTTTTCGGTGTGGAGTCTGTCAAAACTGCGAGAAGTGCTGGTCACCAACGAGATCGCCGATATCAGCCGCGAGACTCTGCGCAAGATCCTCAAAGCTGAAGGGGGTGTCGTGGCAGGGTGAGGTTCACCCCGAATGGTGGACAGGGGTTCAAGCAGCTTTCGCTGCGACTGTCAGGGACTGCTCATAGCAGATGGGGCTGAGCATCCCGATGG
>NZ_JBITGN010000045.1:0-18007 GCF_044457245.1 Nocardia sp. NPDC050630 | reverse complement strand
CACAGCCTTGGCCTTGGTCGCTTCGTCGTACTTCGATGGCATGGTCTGCCCATCCTCTCAAGAAAGAGAGTGGGCACGAAACACGGGGCGATTCACCCTGGCCCACCCCGGTTCCTCGGCGTTGGCCCAGGCCCGCCGCAGGGTCGGTGGCGCACCGTTGCGGGAGTTGTTCGGCCTGCTCGCCGGTCCTGCCGCCGGCGCGGCCCGCTGGCGTGGCCTGCTGGTCTGCGCCGTCGACGGCACCACCATGTTCGTGCCCGACACCGACGCCAACCTGGCTACCTTCCACCGCCAGACCAGCGGCAACGGCGACTCGGGGTATCCGATGCTGCGGCTGCTGGCGGTGGTGGCGTGTGGCACCCGCAGCGTCATCGACGCCGTGTTCGGCACCTACGGTGTCTCCGAACTCGCCTACGCCCCAAAGCTGTTCGGGTGCCTGAGTGAGGGCATGTTGTTGCTGGCCGACCGCAACTTCGCTGTCGCAGCACTGATCGGACAGATCGCCGAAACCAAGGCCGACCTGCTGATCCGCGACAAGACCAACCGTGTGATGCCGTTGATCGAGCACCTGCCCGACGGGTCGTGGCTCGCCCCTAAAGGCCCGGTGGTCGTGCGAGTGATCGATGCCGACATCGAGATCGCACCGCACGGCGGGCCGCGCCGCCGCGAACGCTACCGGCTGCTCACCACGCTGACCGACCACCGTCGCTACCCCGCCACGGAACTGGTGCGGCTCTACCACCAGCGCTGGGAGATCGAAACCACCTACGCCGAACTCAAATCGACCATGCTCGGTGGCCGCGTGCTACGCGCTCGCACCCCCGCCGGGATCGACCAAGAGGTCTACGCCCTCCTGGTCACCTACCAAGCCCTACGCATCGCCATCACCGACGCCACCGCCACCCACCCCGATGCCACAGCGCTGCAAGCCAGCTTCACCATCGCGCTCAACACCGCCCGAGACCAGGTCATCCACGCCGCCGCCGTCATCGCCGACACAGTCATCGACCTCGTCGGGCAGATCGGCCGCGCGGTCCTGACCGACCTCTTACCCGCACGCCGACCACGACAAAGCCCCCGTGTTGTCAAACGAGCAATCTCCAAACACCGCGCCATAGGTGCCATCGACCGCACCAATTACCCAACCGTCGACATCACTATCAACCTGCATGAACCACCCGAGTTGACACCAGACCCCACGACCTAACTGAGCGGCATTGCGGCTAACCGACAAGAAGCTACGCCGCAGCGCCCACCGGTCGATCCAGGCCCTCGAGCGCGACATCCGCGACTGGATCGCCGTCTGGAACGACAATCCGAAGCCGTTCGTCTGAACCAAGACCGCCGACGAGATCCTCGACCGACTCGCCTCATATCTTCAACGAATTCCTGGCGCGGGATAATAGGTGGGCGTACTCCGGCAGGGGTGTGGACGGAGAAGGCCGCTGAGCAGGGAACCCCGAAGACGGTGACCAACGAGACCGCGTTCCTGGTCGATTTCCTGCCGGTGGAGCGGCGGTCGCTGACCCGCAGCGGTTTTCGGCTCGACCACGTCCAATACTATTGCAACGCACTGAAACCACTGATCACGCGCCGGGAACTGCTCGGCAAGTTCGTGCTGCGCCGCGACCCGCGCGACATCTCCCGCATCTGGGCCCTGCATCCGGACACCGGTGAATACCTCGAGGTGCCGTACCGGACGTGGTCACGTCCGGCGATCAGCGTGTGGGAGCAGGCCGCGGCGGTGGCGCGGCTGCGGGAGCAGGGCCGGACTGAGGTCGACGAGGACGCGCTGTTCGCGATGGTCGAGCAGATGCGCCACATCACTGACACCGCGACCGCGGCCAGCCGCAAGGCCCATCGCGACGGGCAGCGCCGCCGGGACAACACCCCACCGCGGCGGGGCGCGTATCCGGTTGTGCCGCCGCCCGACGATTCGGTGGCCGGTCCGGTGGCCTCGTTCGAGGTGATTGAGCAGTGGTGAGCGGTGATCCGGATCTGTCGCATCTGCATCCGTCGGTGCGACAGATCGCGATGCTGCCGGTCCCGGAGCGGTTGCGGTATGTGCGAGGGGACCGGTGGATCGGCTACACCCGCGCCACCGAAGCCTTGACCAGGCTGGAAACGCTACTGGCCACGCCCCGCAAGCAGCGGATGCCGAACCTACTGATCGTCGGCCCGACGAACAACGGCAAGTCGATGATCATCGAGAAGTTCTGCCGAACACATCCGCCGGTATCGCATCCGGATCACGAACAGATCCCGGTGCTGACGGTGCAGATGCCCTCCGAGTCGTCGGTCACCCGGTTCTACACCGCGCTGCTGGCTGCCCTCGGTGCGCCGATGCGGGCCCGGGTGCCACGGCTGGCCGATCTTGAGCAGCTGGTGCTGAGCCTGCTGCGGGCCACCGGGGTGCGTGTGCTGGTGATCGACGAACTGCACAACATCCACGGCGGCCGCAACAGCGCGGTCCGGCGGGAGTTTCTGAACCTGCTGCGGTTCCTCGGCAACGAGCTGCGGATCCCGCTGGTCGGGGTCGGCACCACCGACGCCTATCTGGCGATCCGCTCGGACCCGCAACTGGAGAACCGGTTCGCCCCATTCACCCTTCCCCGGTGGCAGCCCGACGCACAGGGGTGTGCGTTGCTGGCCAGCTTCGCCGCCGCGTTCCCGCTACACCGGCCCTCGCCGATCGGGACCGCGGAAATGGCCACCTATCTGCTGACTCGCAGCGAGGGCACCATCGGTGAGCTGACCGTGCTGCTGACCGACGCCGCGATCGCGGCCATAGAGTCCGGGCAGGAAGCGATCAACCAGCGGACGCTGGTGATGGCCTCCTATGCCGGGCCGACCGAACGCCGTCGGATGTTCGAACGCGAACTGGCGTGACCGCGCCGTCCACACGATGGCCGCTGCATCCGCAACCGGAACCCCTGGAATCACTGTCGTCCTGGCTGGGGCGACTGGTCGGGCTCTACCGGATGCCGGTCAAACAACTGCTCGCCGCCCTCGTGCCCGAACTATCCCCACACCTCATCGAGCACGACCGGTGGGAGGTCCCCGAACCGTTGGCGAAAGCGCTGGTCGAGCGGACCGGAGTCGATCCCGGGCACCTGAAGACCATGACGATGGGCGGGTGGACGCCGTGGTTGCTCGACAAATCCAGCGTGCGGGATTTCGAAGCGCAGGAAGTGTTCGACACCTACGTGCGGCAGAACTCGGTGCTGCTGCGCCCCGGCGAGGCCGGCCGCAACCACGTGACCGAGCGGCGCTGGCGCGGGCCCTGGATGCCTGGTCCCGCATACCGGCAGCGGCACTGCCCAGTCTGCACTACCGACCCCGCGCGGCCCCAGGCGCTGGCATGGAAGCTGCCGCTGGTGACCGGGTGCGCCGAGCACGAATGCCGCCTCATCGACAATCACGAAAAATGGAAGCTTCTTCTACCCGAACACGAACGCCCACAACCGATCCCGGTTCCCGAACCGCTGGCCAGGCTGGACCGTCTCACCTACGAGGGCCTGGCCACCGGCCAGGTTCGCCTGCCCGGCCGCCCAGTCCACGTGGCCGTGTGGCTACGCCTGCTACGGAGCCTGCTGGACGAGGTCAGCCTGCTCGGCCGCCGCCAGCGCACCAAGCAGCGCCGAACTGATCTGGCAGACCACCGGCCGCGGACCGCGCGGCGGGCTGAGCGCCTGGAAACCCTACGAACTGATGGACCCGCCGACGCAGGAAGCGATGCGCCACGCGGCGGCGGTCGCGCTCGACCTCGTCGTGGCACGGCGGATCACCGCCGACAGCGAGTTCGCCTCGGCGCTGGTGACCCCGCCGCACACCCCGGTGTACGAGGGAGACAGGCCGACACCGCTCGTGAGCGCCTGGAGGCAGGCGATCACCGAGGTGACCGCAGTGATCGACCGCGCCCGCGTGGATCCGGCGACCGCGCAGCAGTTGCTCGCGCTGGCGGCCCTGTCGGTCCGGACGCTGGAGCACTTCGAGCGCGAACGCGCCTTTCTCGTCTCCCTCGACATCCCCACCGACTTTCTGCCCACGACCACCGAGTACGCCACACGGCTGTGCCCGATGTGTGACGACGACGTCTTCGCAGTGATCCGCAAGATGGGCATGCGCCTGGACGACCTCCCCCAGCGGATCGGCGACCGACGTGGCCTGTCGGTCCAGGCTCGGGAGCGCGCACCCGACCGCCGAAACGGATCCGTTGATGTCGTCAAATGACCCTTTGACGACATGCCCCCAGAGCCCGCCTTAGGCCCACCGGAATCGCGCGGAAACAGCCCACCCGATCCAATGCGATCCGTTCCCGATTGACGACAGGGTTTGACGACAGGTAGTACGGTGAACGGATATCCCACCAGGCCACGGAAGGACTCTGCGATGGCCGAACTCGTCTACACACGGGTATCCACCGACGAACAGAGCACCGTGCGCCAGACCCACCTGCTCGCCGAAGCCGGTCTGGCCGCCGGCGCCGACGGCGTGCGGCTGTTCGCCGACCCGGCCACCTCGTCCAAGATCCCCGCACTCGAACGCGATGGCTTTCGCGAGCTGGCCGGATACGCGCGGCCCGGTGACCGGCTCACCGTGTCCGAGCTGTACCGGTTGTGCCGCGATCTCGCCGACATCCTCGCCGTGCGCGACTGGTGCCAACAGCACTCGGTGAAGCTGCGGGTGCTGTCCGGGGCGTTGTCGGGCATCACCGACCTAGCCGCCACCGACGCGACCACCACCATGCTGGTCAACGTGCTGATCTCGGTCGGCCAGTTCCAGCGCGACCTGCAAAACGAACTCACCCGCGAGGGCTTGGCCACCGCCTGGGCGCAAGGAACCAGATCCGGCCGCCGCCCGCAGGTCGCCACTATCGGAGCATTGGAGAAGGTGCGCCAGGAATACCGTGAAGGCGCGAGCATCGCCGCTCTGGCCCGCCGGCACCACGTGAGCCGGGTCGCTATCCGCACTGCCCTCGCCGACCTTCTACCCGGCCGCCCCGAACAACCCGCACCCGCCGATATCGACGAATCTCGCCCGATCCGAATCGAGCTGCCGGGCAAGATCGTCCGTCACCTGACCGGTTTCGTCGCCGACCTCGGTGAAGCCGAGCGCCACGCCCTGCACCGCGGCCGGGAAGTACAGCGCGGCCAGGGCTACAGCCTGCACGTCACCGCGCCGCCGCACGTTCACCAGGCGCTACTGACCGCCGCCGAAACAGTCGGCGAGAACGCTTCAGCAGCCGACCGCAAGGCATTTCGGATCTACCGGGACCGGCTGAACGCCGCGACTACCTGATCAATTCACGCTGCCTTCGGGTATGCGCAGGAGTATGTCAAGAAGCTCGAATTCGGACCCCAGATAGACATGCTGAAGGCGCGGCTGGCCACCGGAGTGGCTTCGACTGCCACCGCGCCTTGACAGGTTCCCAGGACTGGAATGTAGACCGACCGATAGGCATGTTTGTATTCTGCCCAGGTAACGGGCAAATCGTGTGATCGGCCGTGCTGTGTTCGGGAAAGCGATCGGGAAAGCGTGGGCGGATCTTCGCGACGGGTTGATCCCCCTCGTAAAGAGCGCTGCGGAAGTGCGAGCAGCGCCACCGCGCCGTGCCGCGGAACACCTTCAGCACGCGGCTTCCGCGATACATGCCGCCGACGAGTCGAACGCGCTGAAGGACGCCGCCGCGGCCGTCGGCGATCGAGAGCCACATCCCCACCTGGTACAACCCGTCGCTGCGCTTCCTAAAAGGACGAGAAAGACGGATCCGGCAGACGAGTTCTTGAAAGACATTTACGGGGAGCGGTACCACACCAACGGCTCCATTATGGCGCGGACGTACGCTCGTTCGTTGGCGCGAGTACCTGAGGTGTTCCACCGTACTGTCGCGGCCTATATGAAAGAAGCACCCCATGGCGGCATATGGCTAGGTGACGGCCGTTTGCTGGAACTCAACCATCCGGGATGGTCTGCGGCAACGCGTGGGGGGACGCCGGAAGGCTGGCCGGAGGGCACAACCTGGAACGATGTCGGCGGCGCATACGACGTGAGACATCGGGCACTACTTGCGGGCTCACCGCACGAGAGTGACATCGCGCTGCACGAATTCGGCCACGCGGTCGATCATGCCTTCGGCATGCCGAGCCAAGCGCCGGCATTCGCGAAAGTCCACGCCAACGTCGTTCCCCTCATACCCCACGAAAGCTCGGAGACTGCTGCCTACTTCGCGCAGCCCGGAGGAGTCGGAGAAGAGGAACTGTTCGCCCACGGCTTCGGCTGGTTCCACGACACCCAACAGCCCAGATTCTTCGACTCGGTCGCCGCTGGCCACCACCTGACAGACTATTACCAGGCTTTGACATCGAGTATAGGGATCCCAACATGAGCGACAGACATCCCCTGGCCCAGCGCCTCGACGACGGACGTATCCTCCTGCGCTACTCCACACAAGAGCCCGACGGCGCCAAAATCGACGGCTCGGTCGCCATAGGTCCCGAAGACCCGGCATACGCCGGCTGGAACGCAGAGATCACACACTGGGAACACAGCACCAAACGCCCCGACGACTCGATCGACTACCAACCCATCGACTACGAGAACCTTCCCATGTTCCCGGAGCACCCCAACAAGGGCCGCTGACCCACAACCTCGATCCCAGGCTGAGCCAGTTCACCATATGTCGTAACGCTCACATCCCTCGACGGACACCACTATCGAGAGATCGGCCAGAACGCTATGACCCTCCCACTGCTGAGCCCGTGGACAAAGCCCGATGCACACGACTTCGAAAATCCGTGCACACGACTTCGAAAATCGACAGAATCCGCAGGCCAGCGAGACCCGCCAGTGGGTCATAACTCGTGTGCGGAATCTACGGGACGAAAACCTGGCATGTCAGCCCTTTATGGGACAGTTCCGGGCATGGCACGGTTCGGATACGCGCGGGTCTCCACCCGTGGGCAGAAAGACGACTCCCAGATCGACGCCCTCACCGCCGCCGGGTGCGAACGGATCTGGGTGGACAAGGCCTCCGGCAAACTCGCGAGCCGCCCTGAATGGGACAAATGCTTCGATCACCTGCGTCGTGGCGACGAGTTGGTGATCACCCGGCTGTCGCGGCCGTTCCGGTCGGTGCGGCACATGACCGAACTCGCCGCCGCGCTCGACGAACGCGGCATCGACCTCATCGTGCTCAAACAAGGCATCGACACCACCACCCCGGCCGGGCGGTTCCTGTTCCACGTCATCGCCGCCATGGACGCCGCCCCGATCAGCGAAGGAACCCTCGAAGGCTTGGAATCCGCACGAGCCCGCGGCCGGGTCGGTGGCCGGCCACCCGCCCTGACCGGACTGCAGGCGCTCAAGGCCCGCGAGATGTACGACGAACTCGATCAGCAAGGCAAACGCAAATACACCGTCACCCAGATCGCCGACACCTTCAGCGTTTCCCGCAAAACCATCTACCGCCACCTGACCACAACCTGAATCCCAGACCCGCCCTCGAGCAACGACTCCGGCAAATCCGCCCGATTTTCGGTCAGTCGGGAACCCTGAACCGGAAACTCAACATCACTGCTGGTCAAGCCATGGTCGTTGTTTTTCGCGCAGTCCCCCAAAATGCGTGGCCTTGCGGTCGTAGCGGATGTTGAGCCGGTGGTAGCCGGTCAACCAGGAAATGGTGCGTTCGATCACCCATCGGTGACGGCCGAGGCGGTCGGAGGATTCTATGCCCTTGCGAGCGATACGGACGCCGATGCCGCGATCACGCACCCATGTCCTCAGGTCAGCGGCGTCATAGGCTTTGTCGGCGTGCAGCTTGGCGGGCCTGCGCTGGCGGAGGCCGCGTCGTGATCGGACCGCGGGGATCGCTTTGACCAACGGGCGCAGTGCCTGCGCATCATTGGTGTTGGCGGCCGAAATACCCACCGCCAGAGGGATTCCCGCACGATCGGTCAGGACATGGATCTTCGAACCCGCCTTGCCGCGGTCGACCGGGCTCGGCCCGGTCAAAGGTCTCCCTTTTTTGCTCGCACCGACGCCGCGTCGATCACCGCACGCGACCAGTCGATCAAGCCTCTGCTACCCAGCTCATCCAGCACAGCGCGTGTAATCGCCGCCAGAGGCCGGCGTCAGTCCACGCACTGAACCGGCGATGCGCGGTCGGGACCGTGACACCGAACGATGGCGGCAGCATCCGCCACGCACAACCACTGGTCAGCACGAACACCACCGCAGTGAACATGGCACGCTCATCGGTGGGCGCGGTGCCGCCGCCTTGCGGGCGCGGGGTGAACTCCGGTAGCAGCGGCTCCGCCAGAGCCCATAGTTCGTCTGGGACAAGACGTTTGGACAACTCATCGACAACAAGCCGAACATCATGCAGCATAACTGGATCCGACGCAGCAGAACCGAATCACAACCACGTAAGACACGGTCTTAGCGAGATAGTCCCCGGCGATGATGTCAGTGTGGTGGGCCGTTGATTTCCAGTTCTCGGATGGCCGGGCGGGGTCGAGGGTGACCGGTGTCCAGGTGTGGTTGTCGGCGGATGCGGTGATCGTGTAGGACGGGGCGGTGTCGGCCCAGTTCGGGAGGATGCGGCCGATGCGTTGCTCAGCGCCGAGATCGACGGTGAGGTCTCCTTGCGTACTGTCGGGTGCCCAACCGGTGGCGAGATTGCCGTCAACCGCAGCGTCGGCGTATCGGCCTGGTTCCTCGGAGGAAGCGGTGGCCGGTGCGCAGCGGGCGAGGTTGTCGCTGTGTGCCAGGTCCGGCCGCCGGGTCTTGACAGTCAGCGGCTGCCCGGGACTGATGTGTTGGGTGCCGGCCGGGGTGTCGACCGGCATCGGTGCACCGTTGGTGAGGGTGATGGTCGTGTGGTCCGGTCCTAGCTCGGCATCGAAAGTCCTTCCCTGCCAGTGCATTCCATGAATGGCCGCCCCGGATTTCAGTTCGGGCGCCAAGAGTGGGTCGATGCGGACCGTGTCCTCACGCAGGCGCAACCCGAGCAGTCCGTTGGTGAACGTCTGCAGGAATCCGCCCGCCGCAGTGACAAACGTGAAAGCCGGTGCGCTGACCAGGATTTCCTTGAGACCACCGTTGCCGCGTGACTCCGAGAATTGCCCGAACGGTGCCCGCATGAACGGTCGCACCGCGCGTTCGAGGTAGGTATTCGTCGCGCATCCAGGCATTCCGTTCGCCGCTGCGGCGATGGCGTGAACGGAGTCGGTCATCGCCGGTCCGTCGGGATCGGTGCGTTCGGCATAGTAGTCGAGGGTTTTCGCCGCCACCTCGGGGGGCATCGGCCATTCCAGTGGGTAGATCAGCATCGCCGTGTCGGCTTGTTTGATAGGTGTGTCCTGGTAGCCGTCGTACTGGAGGAAAACCTGCCGTCCGGGGTCGAACGGTATGCGGAGCCGGTCGGCGATCGTGGTCCATTCCGGTGGGCTCGGCTCGCCGAGCAGGTCCGCGGCGTGGGCGGCGTTGCGCAGCGCGAGGGCGGCAACGGCGTTGGTGTAGACGCCGTCGCGTACACCGTTGCTGTATTCGTCCGGACCAGCGACGTTGTCGATGGAGTAGCTGCCGTCCAGGTTCGGTGTGACGCGGGAGGCCCAGAATTCGGCCACGTTCTGCATGACCGGCCAGATGCGGGTGCGTAGATAGTTCTTGTCGCCGGTGGCGAGATAGTACTGCCAGGCGGCCAGGGAGATATCGCCCTGCACGTGGATCTGGGTGAGGCAGTGCGGAGGAAGCCAACTGTGGCATTCGGCCATATCGCCGTGGCTGGCGCTGGTCCAGGGACAGAATGCGCCGCGGTAGCCGAGTTGTTGTGCGTTGGCCTGCGCGGCGGGAAGCGTCTTGTATCGGTACTCGACTAGAGATTTCGTCAGTTCCGGCGCGAACTGCATGAGTGTCGGGAACATCCAGATGTCGGCCTCCCAGAACACCGAGCCCGCATAGTTGTCACTGCTGAGCCCGACCGGTGGAATACTGTTGTCCTGCTGGGAGTTTGTACTCGAATACAGTGAGTACAGTGAGCCCCGCACCCAGGACTGGACCTCGGGATTACCCGGAGTGGTGATGTCGCCGTACCACAGCGCCCGCCATGCCGCGGCCGTGTCTTCGAGCATCCGCGACCATCCCTTGTCCGCGGCCTGCTGTGCGGCGTCGAACGCCGCGGTGGCGGGATCCCACGCGGTGAGTGTGGTGTCGACACCGACGAACTTCGTCACCTCGTAGGTCTCGCCCTCGCGCACCTCCAATCGCGCATCCCGGCCGACGGTCAATCCGACTGCGGGCGAAACCTGCTGTGCCGCCGATATGTTCGTTCGCAACAGCGAGGCGACCTCACCGGTGACTGCGGTGCCGTCGGTGCGGAATCCAACGCGGATACCGTCCTCACCGCGGGCGCCTCCGTCAGTTTGTGTCATCCGGCGCGCCCCGGCACCGTCGAGCAGATCGCTCACCACGACCTGACCACTCCAGTGCGGCACGAGGGTCAGGTGCACGGCCCCTACGTGCTGATCGATGTGATCGGTGAGCAGCTCGTAGACCAGATCGGTCTGCTTGCCGTCGCGTGTGGTCCAAGTGAGGGTGGTGCGCACCAGCCCGCAGCGCAGGTGCAGCGTCTGCGCGAAATTCGTGATCTGCGCTGCCGGTGTCGCGGCGGAGTAGGTCTGGTCGCCGACCCCCACGGTGAGCCCGGACCAGTTCGGAACCGCCGCCGCCACCTCGCGGTCGTCGGCGACACCCGGTGCGTGACCGTATAGTCCGGTGACGAACGCGCCGTCGTAGCGGGGTGTGTAGAGCGGCCAACCGCTCAATTCGTTCGTCACGGCGTAGCCCATACCGCGCGGTGGCACCCGCAACCCGAGATAACCGTTGCCCACGAACGGATGCCGATCGTAGCGAGCATCAACCTCGCTGCTCGACGGCGCCCACTCCGGCGCCGAGGCTACCTTGTCATCCGGACAGATAGTCGCCGACGCCGTCTCGGAGACATGGCGAACCGCGACCACGGGAACCCGAGCAACCAGCGCGAGGACCACAAACACTGCGACAGTGATCAAAGCGCTAGCCCATACGCCGACCCGGCCGAAGAACCCGCCTATCGATGACAAACTCCGTACCTTCCGTGTGATGCGTGGACCCGCCGAGCTTTCCTCGTCGCTGCGGCGCAGCGCTGACAACGCCGCACTGAGACGTTTCGCGAACACAGCGCATGTCGTCAGTTGGTTGATGTCGAGTGCTTCGGTGATGGTGGGCCAGGAGCGAGTGCCGGTGGGCCGCAGATTAACCATCGCCCGGAATCTGGAGCTGGGGGAGCCGGTTCGCCAGTGCGAGAGCACATGGCTATGCGTCGGCTTCAAGGGGCGGGTTCCGACGGTGATAGTGTCGGGGAGTTCGACTTGACGGGGTAGATCGTATTCATCGGGAATGCCGCTGCCGCTCGACAAGTAGATTCTGGTGCCGCGCAAGGCGTCCGCGTGCGCCATGACATCGTGAGCCAGCCAGTCGGGTCGGGGGTGGGCCGAACATGTTGTCCGGAGTTACCGGAGTAGGTTTCCACGATGGTGCGGGTTTAGGCTTGTCCGGCGCCGAAGGCCAGGGTGTAGCAGCCGCTGTGGGCGGCGACGACGGAATACAGGCCCGGTGTCCGAAAGGTGAGCAATATCGCGGGCGCGGCGCCCATCGACGCCCCCTTCGATCACGTTGCGGCCGTTGCCCTTGAACTGCCCAGGCCCCCACCAACGCTCGAGCACGCAGCAGTTGCAGATCGCCCCACAGCAATCCAGTCACACCACACACTCCCGGCTTGTATTTGGGCAGGTCGCGATAAGCATGACCGGATAAGTAGACGCATATCATCGGCAGGCGATTGCGCTCGCACCGGCTTGATCGCCCGGATCGGATTGCCACAGCCGAGACGCAACCGCCACTTCATGACCGGGGCGGTGCCATCGCGGATCAGAGTGCCAAGCGCCGTCCTCGATCACCACCTGATGCGCACCGGCTACCGATCCTGAAATCGTGGTATCGATCTCGCCTGTGAATCAACAGCCCGCCGAATCGAACCCGCCAACGCCCTCCAATCAACACCACCTACCACCGACGCGCCACAGGACCGCGCCAATCGCAGAAAGCCGAATCCACGAATATTTGCGCCGAAATACTCGCCTAGTCGAATCCCTGGAAACACGGGATAGCCCTCGACCAAACTGTGGACCGGCAAGCCTGATATGTCAATAACTAACCCGCCCACAGCAAATCCAAAAATTCGCCAGAAACTCATGATAACCCGAATCGAGGGCGACCCAAATTATCTCAAGGTACAAATACGTCGATGTTCGGCACTCGGATCGCGACCGGTGAAGTACCCGTCGACGCACACCGCATGGGCGCTGAAGTCCGCTCTAACGCGTGCGGCGAGATCGGCAGGATCCTGCGTTGCTCCCGCTGCGGCCAGCCGATGCACGCCACCGACGTCAATCCAATGCCCGGACCGCACACAACCGTTCGAGTGCGGTTTTCCCGGCGAACGCCCAAATTCGCGTTATCATCTTGAGGCTGGCGAGATCGTAGTCTTGGCCAGGCCCCTTGTCGGTGCAGTGACCTAGCGGTCATGTCCCCTCAGCCAGTCGACGCAGTCCGGCACGGCACATTGGACATCGTACTCCGGCAGGAAAAAGGTGTCCTCCTGTGGTGGTGTCGAGGTAGTTATCCCTGAGCCCGTCGGATTGCGAGTCTCCGGGAGGGTGATATTCGGGCTAGGAACGACAGCGTTGATCGCCGCGACGACCTCGCTGTATGTACCAGCCATCCATTTCTAGACGTTGGACTCGGTGGTTGGACCGCCGCGCGAGAATGAGTAGCACGATCGCCCAGCCCGCGGTCATCCATAGGCCTGTGGCGTACGCAAGCGGACGAGGTGGGCGGTATCAGGTGGGTCATCGCCCCAGATCGGCACACCGAGCAAGCTTGGTAGCGCGAAGAACGGGGCGTCGGGCAGGTCAGGCGGTCCCCAGATCGTGCCGATTCGTCGGGCTGACACTGTCGCCAGCTTGCGGGACGAATAAGTCTGGGGTCTTCTTGAATCCTGGGAACTGGAGCCCTACCACCGTCGGTGTCGCTGCGTCCTCGCGCCACAACACATCATTCAAACGCGCATGCATGCCGATGGTGCTGGCGACGAAGACCCGCCGCACGCCAACTCCATCGCCGCCTCCAGTGCGTTGAGCACGCCGGGGTGTCGGCGCGGAGGTACCCGATCGGCCAGGCACAGGTCCAGAAGTGCTCGCGCGGTATGCGATCCGATAGAACCCCACCGCCGGTAATGAGTACCATTCGCCTTCCTCCTCACATTCAGCCGGCAATTGACCCACTTCGTTGAGAACGAAATCGTCAGGTGATCGCGCGGATTACGTTTCGAACTTCATCAATACCGATGGACTACCACCATGCGCGCGGCGCACGATGAATCTCCCCGAGGGCGATTGATACCGCGCATCAGATGATTGGCGGTGGGCAGTAAATTCGAGCGCATTTCCGACCGATCGACTATCCTGCTTAATGTGACAGCGCAGCATCCCCTCGGTAGCGGCGTCCCTCCGACGGCGAGCGGTGATTTCGTCGGACGAGAACGAGAGCTGGAAAAAATCGCAACCCTATTTCTGTCTTCGACGCGGCTGATTACCTTGATCGGCGCGGGCGGCATCGGTAAGACCCGGCTCGCGACCGAAGCCGCACACCGGTATCACAAGGCGCGCCGGGTGCCGATTCATTGTGTCCGGCTGGCCCGACTCGCCGCAGGTTCGGATGCAACAGCGGTCGAGGAGGAACTCGCTCACTCGATCATCGACGTCGACTTCTCGAACCGATCGACCTGGGATGCCCTGATCGATAAGTTCACCCGAACCGACTGCGCCACCCGCAATCCGCAGACGATTCTGGTGATGGACAACTGCGAGCACGTCTTGAACGGCGTCGGTCAGGTGATCGCCGACCTGCTAGGTGCGGTGCCCGGCCTGACCGTGCTGGCCACCAGCCGCGAGGCCATCGGCTGGGTCGACGAGCAATTGGTGCCGGTCCCAGCACTGTCACGCGAACAGGCGCTCGCCTTGTTCCGCGCCCGAGCGGAGTTGACCGGCCACCCCATTTCCGGTGATGATGATGCCGCACTCGCCGGCTCGATCTGCTGGCACATGCAAAACCACCCCCTTCACATCAGGCTGGCCGCCGCCCGGCTGACGCGGCAACCGTTGCCGATGATCCTGCGTGATCTCAGCGGCGAGGACGGCGACCGACGGCTGGGCTGGTCACATGGCCCACGGGTCGGCGCAGACCAAAGGCACTGGCGCATCCACGATGTCATCGCCTGGTCCTACGACCTCTGCCAGGACAACGAGCGCCTGCTTTTCGAGCGCATGTCGGTCTTCGCCGCTGGTTACGACAGCAATCCCGACGACGATCACGGCGCATCGGGCAGCGATGCGGGAGCCGAACTCGAAGCGATCGAGGCGGTATGCGCCGACGACGACGGCGCTGGCATCGCTCGCGACGAGATCGAGGGTTTACTGGAGCGCCTGGTGGACCAATCGCTCGTCACGGTGCACCTGACACCGAATTCAGTCCGGTATTCACTACTGGAAAGTCTGCGAGTCTTCGCCCAGCAGCGGCTGCGCGAGCGATCGGCGGGCGCGGAGTGGGAGCAGTTGGCCGACAGGCACCGTCGCTACTACCGGGACAAGGTCGTCCACGCCGGAACCCAATGGTTCGGCCCAGCCGAACAAGACCTGCTCGACTGGGCGCGGGCGGCCTGGGACAACCTGCTCACCGCGATGGACAGCAGCCTCGCCACACCCACTGAGTCCACGATTGGACTTGAGATCGCGACCGGGCTGATCGCCCTACGCCTGCCGTTCTTCATGGGTTCGCTGCGTGAGTCCCGTCGCTGGGCGATGCGCACCCTGGAAGCGACCCGAAGTCTCGATCCGCCACCAGTCGAACTAGAAACCACCTCGATGGCGCTGACCGCGTGGGTCACCATGTGCCAGGGCGTGCACGACGAGGCCGCGCAGATGCTCGACGAATGCGTCGCCACCAGCATCGCGCATGCGGAAGTCGGCGCGAATTGGCGAAATGATCCGACAGCCGATCTCGGACTGCCCGCGCCCGTCGAGTTTGCCCGTGGCACCGAGCTGCTTTTCGCCGGCGATCCACGTTCGGTGATTGTGCTGGCTCGCGCACGCGAGCGGTTCCTCGGCGGCGGCGACCACGGCGGGGCCGCCATGAGTGAGTTGTTCCAGGCCCTGGCGGCCGGACTGCTCGGCACCGCGCCGCAGGCATTGGAGATCGCACAGGGGTATCTCGAGTACGCCACGCGATCGCGTGCCGGATGGATCCAGTCCTGGGCCGAATTAGCCTGGGCGATAGCACTGACCAAGCACGGTGATCCACATGAGGCATTGGCCGTCGGGCGTACCGCGCTGACGAGTCAACTGTCGATGCGGGACCAGTGGGGAGCGATCTGGGCGGTACATATCCGGATGTGGACGCTTGCCCGGTTGATTGCGGACGCGCGGGTCGAGCACGGTACCCAGCCCGATTCGGTACTCGGCTTGGCGACCAAGATCGCGAATCTCGCCGGTGGTGCCGACACGGTCCGGAAGCGCCTGGGCGTGAACATCGCCAACCTCGGGCCGTTCGCGACCGAAACGGACAAAGCGATCGCGACGGCACGAGATGTGCTCGGACACCAGGCCTTCGCTGCGGCGAAACAAGAAGGCTCGATGCTTCGACCGGAGTTCGACGAAGCGGCTCGACTGGCCCTGGGCACCTTGTCGTTGAACAAGCTGGCGCTGGATCGTCCGGTCCGACGACACCGTCCGTCCAAGTGGAACGAGTTGTCGAACGCCGAACGCGAAGTGGCCGTACTCGCCGCGGCGGGTTGGACCAATACGGCTATCGCAGCCAGTCGTGGCAGTTCATTCAAAACGGTCGATGCGCAGATCGCCTCGATCTTCAGCAAACTGGTAATCAACTCCCGGGCCGATATCGTCACCCTTGTCCCCAGCGATGCTCGGGACAAGGTCGCACAGGCGGCCGCACGCCGACCCCAACAACGAAGAGGTCGATAGCCGAATCAGCTCAGGGATGTCCGGGTAGGTCTGTCCGGTAGACGGCTCTGTCCCACACTCGGTGGCAACGCCCAGCAACTGAGGTCCCCATGTGTCGGAGCGTGAGGTGAATGTATCTGCCGCCGTGGTATTTTCAGGGTTGTCACCACTGGTGGTGGAGGATGTAATCGATGAGGAGCAGCGGATCCTGGTGCTGACTCGGACGCCCAGCGGTCCGGGCTGCGGTGCAGGTTCGGTGCAGGTGCACGACTGTCACCGGCGGACCGTCGCCAACGTACCGCTCGATAGCAGATCGGTGACGGTTGAGGTCCGGGTTCGACGGCTTGTATGCCTAATTCCGGGCCGCTGCAACACTCGCCGGGCTCTGCCCGCCGCCAGGCAGGCGTCAGACCGGTGGCATTTGCGGCACGGCCTGGCTCATGTGGCCGAGAAGGCGGTCGCCGCCCCACAGCGCCTGTCGGGCGAAAGCTGGGACCGAAGCGGCAGCTGTTGACTCACGAACACACGACGCTAGAGCGGTGACGGCCATTCACGGCCTCCTCGATCCGGTGTCGGGTTGCTGAATTGCTCACGGCGGCTGAGGCTTTCGCTGACCACCGTGAAACGCTACGCCCGCGTGCCCGAGCCGGACCAGCCGCGCCGCCCACCACAGTACCGGGCCTGCCTGGTCGATGCTACCGCGACCACCTGCCTGCCCGTCGCGTCGCCGAGCCCAGTGTTCCGCCTGCATGCCAAGACCAAGGCCCTCAGCTACACCTGCGGTCTCAACCTGCTCTACAAGTACGTCAACCAGGGCCGCCTCGACAGCGATCGGATCACTCCTCACCACGACGGGTAACCGCTGGTCGCTGACCCGGCCGACCAACCTATCCCAGGGGCGACGCGCCCACCTCGACGAACTACTGGCCGCGTCCCCGGAAAAGACCACCCTCGCCCAGGCGGTACGCGAGTTCGCACGACTGATGCCCGTCACCGCCATCACCCCCGCAACCACCCTGACCACCACCCCTCCGTCCAGCAGATGCAGCCCGGCCGGTGCATCCGCTGGACCGGTCCAGCGAGTGGTGACGGGATGAGCATCGACGACGGAACTCACGTCCGGACCTCCACCCCTGTCGACCACGGCGTCCGCGTGCGCACCGAGGAGAACTGGAAGGGAGCGCAGGTCGAAGCAGACGTACCGACCTCCACCCACCTCCTCGGCGCCGGACTCGAATCCTGGCTTGTCGACCTGCGCACAGCCGCCGAACAGTCGAACACCCTGCCCGCCAACACCTCTCGGCCTCACTGCGCAGATCGCCCCGAGCGAACACGAAGAAAGGACACGACGTGCCGCACTACCGAGTACGTTCCGATAATGGCTGTGCGCTGGAACGCGGGCTGTCCGGCGTCGGAGTCTGATTTCCGCCGTCTGGTCGAGTGACGTGTGAGGATCGCGGTGACCAAGGCGAGGTAGACCGCGACGGGTACGCCGCAGACGATGGCCCGGGCCGGGTGGGGATCTGTTCGGCAGCGGCGTTCAGAGCCGGGATGTAGGTGGGCGCCCCGGTCAGGCCGAGGTCTTTGATCTCGGCGTACAGCCAGCTGGTGAGCCACATCGAGGAGGCTGCGAACGTCGCGGTCGTCGTCGCGATCCGGAAGATCCGGTGCCAGTCTGCGCGCGGTGGAGTGTAGCAAGATGATCAGCAGCGGCACATACCACACCCCTGTGATGTCCCCACGCCAACGGAGGCACCGTGCCCTCGGTATGCCTTGTCGCCAGCACCGACAACAGCAAGCGTGCGGGCGGTCCATGCAGGCGTCAGTTCCGATGCAGCTCAATAGCATTCCTCGTAGTCGAGTATCCGACGTCCCGCGTCGGTCCAGGA
>NZ_JBITGN010000044.1:0-19602 GCF_044457245.1 Nocardia sp. NPDC050630 | reverse complement strand
CAACCAGTTACTGCACCGCCTCGGCCACCACGACCTGCACGCACCCCGACCGCTCGCGGCATAACCCCCGACGAACTAACGGGCGCACCCACTAGGAACGACACCGGCGACCCTCGGCCGACTGCCGCAAGCCAAGATTGGATCGGGGCGTTCGCCGGCCTGATGTCGGTGGGGCGCGAACTGCTGAGTGGTGGCGAATGCCGGCTCATGCCGAACCGGAACGTGTCTTCCGGGCGAGGACCTCACGCAACGGCACCACATCGACATCGGCCGCCTCGAGTTCTCGTCGCACCGCTCGTGCTTGAGTCACCGCGCCTGCGGTGTCCCCGTGCAACAGGACGGTGTCGCAGTCGACGGGGATGTCTGTGCCGGTGATCGTGCGAACGAGGCCGTCGGTGACCATGCGCACCGTGCGTGCTACGACCTCGTCATCATCGTGGATGAGTGCGTTCGGTTCTGTTCGGCGTACCAGTGTCCTGTCGTCGAGGTAATTTCGGTCGGCAAGCCCGACCACGCCCACGGCGATGCCTCGCTCGCGGGCGGCCACCGCGAGTTCACCTTCCTGAGTGAGGACGACCTGGTCCGGGCCTAGCGCCGCGATAGCGTCCGCAACCGCCTCAGCGTAGTCGCGGCGAACGACAACCAAGTTGCCGAGTTTGCCGTGCGGCGCGACATGCGCGATCCGTGTGCCGTGTGCCGTGGCGAACGCACCAAGAGCGCCGACCTGATATAGCAGGTCGGTGCGGACCTCCTCGACGCTGAGATCCATCGCGCGGCGACCGAAGCCAACTACATCCGCGAAGCCTGGATGCGCACCGACGGCGACACCGCGGCGGACGCAATAGGCTACCGTCGCGTCCATGATCCGGGGGTCGCCCGCGTGGAAACCGCAGGCTATGTTTGCCGAGGTCACCACATCGAGGAGCGCCTCGTCGTCGCCGATACGGTATCGGCCGAACCCTTCACCCAGGTCGGCGACAAGATCCACTGCGCGTCTCATTCGACGTCACCTCCATTGATGTGACGGCAGCCGATGCCGTCGGAAACTCGGGACAGATGACCGGCATGGACGATGTGCCCGAGCCCGGTCGAGCGGAAAACCACGCTGACTCGCTCGGCCAACGCACGCAATGCCCGGTCCCTGGCGCGGACCGCGCGGACCGCATCGGTCACATCCGACAGCCGGAAGGCGACCGAGTCCCCAGGCGCCAGTTGGGCGAGCCGGTCGACCGCCGTCGTGCTGGCCACGCCGATCACCGGATAGCCCGCCACTAGCAGTCGTCCGCGGAGCAATACGAGCAGTCCACCACCCGGTGGCACCTCGATGGCTCCGATCGGGACACCGCGCGAGATCATCTCTTCGCGCACGACGCGGGCCGGCGTCGCACCCCTCAGGCGCAGGCCCACGTGATCGGACTGCGGGGATACGGTGTAGGTCCAGTTCGAGCCGACGATGCCCGAGGCGAATTGACCGGCCTCGGGCCCTGCCGTCATATCGATGACGGCGGAATGTGAGTACGCCTGCTGTGGAGCGCAGAGTCGGAACAAGGGGAGTCGGGAATAGGGGTGATCGAGGGATTCGAAGGCCGATTCGATTACGAGTTTGTCTCCTGCATGGAGACGTCGGCCGACTCCGAGCAGTGGGTCGGGGGCGACGCTGCCCAGCACCGGCTCGCTCGCGAGCCAGCCGTTGACCGCCAGGTAGGACCGGAGTCCGGCAGTCGGCGAGGGCATCGTAAATTGCTGGCCGACGCCGACAACCAGCGGTTCGCTCGCGGGCTGTGGGACCCCGTCTACAAGGATGTGGTCCACGGCGCCGGTCGCTGCCACCAGCACTGGCGCAGAGCAATGCAGACCGAGTGCCGAACCGGTCACCTCGAGGAGAGGAGCTGTCGCAGTATTTCCGACCAGAGTGTTCGCAACGACAGCCGAGTGCTGGTCGGACGCACCGTTTACGATCAGACTGACTCGGCCGAATCCGGGGCGACCGAGATCCTGGACGACCGCATGCCCCGCCTGCAGCACGGTGATGGTCGCGGTAGTCACGCAGTCTCCGCAGACGTCTCGGGCAATCGATCGGCCCACACGTGCCATTGCGCCGCTGGCACCGACACGAACCGGAACCGATCTCCGGGCCGGTAGCGAACGAGGTTCTCGTCGGTCATGTCGAAAAGACGCAACGGTGTTCGGCCGATGATTCGCCAGCCGCCCGGAGAGACAACGGGATAGATCACGGTGTTGGGTCCACTGAGAGCAACCGAGCCCGGTTGCACGCGGGTGCGCGGGTCAGGCAGGCGAGAGACAGGAGCCGGCAGTGTGGGCCCGTTGAGAAACGGAGCACCGACAGGAGCGCCACAGAAGCGGACCGTCCACGGACTCCCAGTATGAAAATGCACGACTTCGGTCGGCGAGAGGCCGACCTGGGCCCCGACATCTGCAAGATCGGGACCGTATTCCTCTCCGTACACCACCGGTATCTCGAAGTACTGCGAAGGCGTTGTGGCGATGGGGCGTTCCACGGTGTCGAGGAGTGTACGTACGGCCTGCCGCATGGTCGCATGGTCGGTGATCAGCGGATCGAAGGATATGAACGCGTGTTCGAAGGTTGCAATGACATCCACCAGGCCAAGGGGCAACGCCAGCCGGAGCGCCGACGCCAGCTGACTGGCGCCTTCCCAGCGCGCTGTGGCGGTGTCCCCAGGAAGCGCGAGCAGCAGCCCCGAGTCACCGTATTCCCGGATGTCGAGTTCATTCATTGGCACTACTCCGCCCTGATCATTGTGCTGTCGACGGTGTACGAGGAGAGGTGTTCCGGCGAGCATGTACGTGGCTGAGACACCGGAGGATTGCCCGCTCGGACGCGTGGATGGGAGGTCAGGGCACGAAGGCGAAGGCGCGCACGGGGAAGGTGGACAGTCCCCGAACGGCGGGTGGCACAGCGTAGAACACGGCCCCCGTGTTCGGCAGGCGGTCGAGATCGGTCAGGTTCTCGACCACCGGGATGTCCGCGCCCAGCAGGATGGTATGGGCGGGGCGATGCCTTCCGCGGGTATCGTCGATGTTGACCGAGTCGATGCCGACGAGTCGAGCTCCTGCGTCGACCAGTGCCTGTGCCCCGGCCGCGGTGAGATGGGGGTGGGCGGGACCGCCATAGTGCTCAGTTCCCCAATGACAGTCCCACCCGGTACGCACGAGAACTGCGGTGTTCTGCAACTGCAAACCGGAGAAGAGGTCCGGGCCGCACGGCCCCTCATCGGCATCGACGACAATCGCGGGCAGCATCGCGCAGGTCTCGAGCATCAGGTCAGCCAGGTCCTTACCGTTCCGGAAGCGGTGAGCTGGCGTGTCCAGATAGGTTCCCGTGTTGCCTACCATTGTGATCTGCCCAATCGCGAACTCAGTTCCGGCAGCGTAATGCTCGACTGACGCGTCGTAGCTGAGGTATTCCGTGATCTGCGGCCCGGGAAAACCGGGATGGGTTGTCATGCCGTACTCGATAGTCTGGCTCAGATCAATCAGTTGCATGGCGTTGTCCTCCTGGCAGTGTCGGCATATCGGTCGTCGCCGATGTCGGAAGGGTTTGAGCGGGCAGTTAAATAAGGTCGGCTACCGGGCGGCTCAGTTGCGGTAGGTCCCTAGACATCGCCTGCGCCGCTGGCATGATGCAGGTCTCGTCCGCGGGTTTCCGGTGCCATCAGCACCGAGGCGACGACTCCGACAGCGCTGATGATGCCCGCGATCAGCATGGTTGGGCCGATGCCGGCGTGGTTGAGCAGGAGCGGAGTCAGGAAGGTGCCGAGCGCGGCGCCGATCCGGCTGACTGCGGTTCCAATGCCGACTGCTGTGGCCCGGATCGCGGTGGGGAACAGCTCGTTCGGATAGATCCATTGCATAATTGTCGGGCTGCCGATAGCGATGGCGTAGGTGGTGAACATGAGCGCGATCATCACTGTGGGCGCGTCAGGCCAGATACCGAGGGCCAGCAGGGCGATCGTGGCTATCGTGAACGGCACGATCAGCAACGGGCGCCTGCCGATACGATTGGCGAACAGAGTCGCCACCACACAGCCGGTCAGGAACAGCACGCCGATCATGGCGGAGCCAACGGTGGATTGTCCGGGACTGTTGAGTCGGAATGCCTCCAGCATCGCCGGGCCGAAGGCGTAGATCGCGTAGATGGGCCAGATCGAGCACGTCCAGAAGACCGCGATAAAGATCGTGCGACGGAGGTATGGCTTGCCGGTCAGGGCGCGTAGCCCCGCATGACCGGGTTCTTCCGTCAGATCTGGCAGGTCGGCGCCAGGGCCAAGGGCCTTCTCGAGCGCACTGCGGGCTTCGTCGGTGCGACCGCGGGAGGCCAGCCAGCGCGGCGATTCGGGGGTGCCCCACCGGGCCATGACCAGTATCAAAGCTGGTACCGCCGGGGAGAGCAACATCCATCGCCAGCTGTCAGGGCCGAGTTGGGCGATGGCGTCGCCGATAAAGTAGGCGGCGACGTTGCCCACTGCCCACATCGCAGTCAGCCAGCCCAGGAGGCTGCCGCGCTTGGCGCGGGGGGCAAACTCGGCTTGCAGGGCTGTCGCGATCGGGTAATCCGCGCCGATCGCCACGCCGGTCAGCAACCGGGCAATAAGGAGCCAGACCGGACCGCCGGCGAAGAATTGCGCGACCGAGCACACCACGATCAGGATCAGGTCCAAGGTGTACATCACCTGTCGGCCGATCCGATCGGTGACATAGCCACCGACCAGCCCCCCGGCAAACATCCCGATCAAGGCCGCCGCGGCCAGCAGCCCTTGCCAGACGCCACTCAGGTGCCACGCGGGGGTGAGCTGTGTCAGAGCGATTCCGACGATCCCCAGCACGTATCCGTCCAGGAAGGGACCACCAGCCGAGTACACCGTCAATCGGCGATGAAACGCGGTCATCGGGAAGTCGTCAAGCGACCGCGTCTCGGTCGTTGTCTCGGCGGCGCCCGCCGATTGCCCAAGGTCGCTATGTCTCTCGTCGAGACGTTCCCCTTTGAATCTCATGTTGGTCTCCTGAACCTCGGGCCGACCGCCGAAGGGCTGTGACGGCGCTAACACGCATAGTGTTGATTGTTGGACGATCTATTGTCAACAAGTCACTTTGATGCAGTTCGATGTTCCATCGAAGACGGATTCACTCTTTCTTGTTGAACAATCCTGGTGTTAGCATGACCGCGTGACGAAGAACAATGCAGTCAGGTCGGACGCGGCGACCAGCGAACGAGTCGCCGCGGCATTGCGTGAGCGGATCATGCAGGGCGAGCTCGCACCGGGCATCCCGCTACGGGAGGTGCCATTGGCCGCAGAGCTCGACGTCTCGCGCAATACATTGCGAGAGGCGTTGCGGCTATTGGAAGCCGAGGAGCTGGTCGACTTACACCGTCACCGCGGAGCGGTGGTCGCAATCCTGTCGGCAGAGGACATCCGCGACATCTACCGGGTGCGCCGGGTCGTGGAACTGCGCGCTGTAGACGAGATCGCGTTGACTCAGCCGGGAGCCGCGCAGGCTATGCAGGATGCGTTGGCGGCCTCCGAATTCGCTTTACAAGCCGGGGCCTGGCGTGACGTCGGCACCGCGAGTCTGCGGTTCCACCAAGCGCTGGTAGCCACACTCGGAAGCCGTCGATTGGACGCATTGTTCCGGACGATCGTCGCACAGTTGCGGCTCGCCTTCGCCGCCGCGGAGAACGAGGCGGACCTGCAACGACCATGGGTAGCACGCGATCGCGAGATCTGCGAGTTGTTGATCGCGGGGCTGCGGGCGACAGCCGCCGCCGAGCTACGGCGCTATTTGGACGAATCCGAGCGAGCGATGCTCGAACTGGCGCGACTGCACCCAGCGCCCGACCTTACCGAGTCGAGTACCGCCCGCCGTGCTGACACCGTGCTGGGGGGTATGTAATGGCTACCCCGCCCGCAACTTATCAGGCCAGCACCGGTGGGCCGCTGACCGTAGACCGTCACTTCTATGACCTGATCGCGCGGAAACTCGAGGCGCGCGAGCTCATCGAGCGGTTCTTCATCCCGATCCGCTCAGGCCAGGCATGGGAGGTGCCGGCCGGGCACGTATGCCGCATCGTCACCGTCGCGGGGCCGCAGGTGGGCGATTTCAATGTGTGGAACCGTCACGATCCGCGCGAACGGATGTGGGCGGCGCGTACCCGCCAACTGCAACGCGCCCACATCAGCACCTACGATCGGATCTGGTCGAATCTGCCATTCCTCCGGCCGCTACTGACCGTCACCAACGACACACTCGCCGACTACGGCATCGACGTTGATGGCGGGCGGGTGCACGACCTGCTCGGCTCGCGCTGCGACCCCTACGTCAACCGAATGCTGACCGGCGATGACTTCGATTTCCACTGCCATTCGAACTTGACGCGCGCAGTACTCCCGTACGGGTTGACCGAATTCGACGTGCACGACGTACTCAACGTATTCCAATGCACCGGTCTCAACGAAGAAGACCAGTACTTCGTCAAAACCTGCCCCGCCAAACAGGGCGACTTCTTCGAGTTCTTCGCCGAAATCGACCTGCTCTGCGCACTGTCCACCTGTCCCGGTGGCGATCTGTCAGTGCCGCTGTGGGGCCCTGGGGCGGACGACCGGACCGACGTCTGCCGACCACTGGGGATCGAGGTGTATCGCGTCGCCCCGCCTCTTCTGTCCAGCTGGACACCACCTCAACGCGCCGCTTACCGCAACCAACATGGGATGCGGGCGCCGCGATGGGAAGAGCAGATCCCGTGACCGGCAGGCCATCACTCGAACGTCGGCGGGAGGCCGGCTCTCGAAGCCGGCGCGACTACACCAAACCCGTCGGTGCTACCCGCCGCTTTCGATATCCGCAGCACCATGCCCAGACGAGCACAGATTAGGAAATCTCCATGGCATCGAATCTGGTTCAGCTCCTGCTGGAGCAGTCACAGCAGCGACGGGATCTGGTCATCGGGACTGTCGATGACCAGATCCGGCTAGTTGATGCACTGGAGATTGCCGCGGGTGCGGCCGGAGAACTCACGGCCCAAGGGGTCGATCGTCGTGGCCGCGTCGCACTAGTGGCTTCGAACTCGACCGAGTACCTGATCGCCTGGATGTCATGCATGCTCGCCGGCGTTCCAGTGGCACTGGTGAATCGCAGCTATCCGCCCGACCTGCTGGCCACGATGCTCGACCGACTCGAGCCCGCTGCGGTGATCACCGACCGGGAAGAGGTCGACTTCGCCGAAAAACGACGTGTGTTGCCACTGCACACCGTGCGATCCGCGCGGCCGAGCAATCCGCAGGCGCTGCCGGGCGCTGCGGCAACTGAATCGGACATCGCATCGTTCATGCACACCTCCGGGACAACTGGCGTACCGAAGTTCTGCGCTCAGACACACGGCTACTTTCTGCGGCTCGGCCGAGACATGGCCGCAGGCCTCGGACTGACCAGTACCGACCGAATGCTGGCACCGTTGCCGCTGTTCCACATCAACCCTCTCGGCTACGGTCTCATCGGTGCGCTCAGCGTCGGCGCTGATGCGCTCACGGTTGACAGGTTCTCCGCGCGAGGGTTCTGGCCGATGGTCAAAGAACATCGCATCACTGCCCTGGTCTTGCATGCGCCGCCTGTGGAGATTCTGAAGCGGGTCACCACTGGCGTGGATGCCGATGGGCACGAGGTGCGCACGATGTTCTACGCCGATGCCGAATTCATGTCCCGCTTCGGCATCTCGCGAGCCGTTTCGGGATACGGATCGACGGAGGCGGCCGGGCTGAGCCACCTGCACCGGTGGGAACTCGGGGACGAAATCCCTCTCGATTGCGGCCGATACGGCCTACCACGTGTCGACATCGAGGACCGCATCGATGAGAGCGGGCAGATCCATATCCGAGAACGGCGGCAGAACGTACTGTTCGCCGGCTACTACGACAATGAAATAATCGATCCGAGCATCGACGCGGACGGCTGGTTCGCCACCGGTGACCTAGGACGCCGCGCCGCGGATGGGACACTCATATTCATTGAACGAGCCGCCGAATCCATCCGTGTGAAGGGCGAATTCGTTCCGATTCCGTTCGTGGAAGGCCAGCTGGGGACGATCACCGCCCTGCGCGACCTTGCGCTGTGGAAACGCCCCGGCGAGATCATCGACGAGGAAATCGTCCTCTACGTTGTCGCCGACCCGGTTCCGATGGAAGCGATCCGCGAGGTCAGTGCCGGCCTGCCAGCTTTTATGCGGCCCGCCCATGTGGCACAGGTGCGGTCGATTCCGCGTGACGCCGCCGCAGGAAAGGTGCAGCGTCGGTTACTCCACGATCAGGAACTGCTGTCGTGGGCGGCGCTGACGTGGTGAGGTTCGGTCAGCGCGGTATGAGGGGCCGTGCTGACCGTTCACCTACAGCCTGCCGTGCCTCGGGCAGGACAGTATTCATCGCTTGGACGTTTCGAATCGCTATCTATCGAAAGATGTTGATCGCATGACGAAGATTGCGTTACTCCCCGGCGACGGGATCGGAAGCGAAATCCTGGACGGTCCCGTCGAACTGTTACGTCGACTGACCGCCGCCGGAGCCCCGATCGAGTTGACCGGCCCGCTACCATACGGCACCTCAGGCTGGCGGGACTCCGGTTCGATCCTTCCGGAGCAGACCCTTCAGGCGTGCAGGACGGCTGATGTCGTGCTGAGCGGCGCTGTCGGAACCCATCCGGGCGTCAGCGCTGCCGAATGTCCGAATCCCGAAATGGCGCTGATCAAGTTGCGTAGTCTGTTCGATCTTCGGATCAGTGTCCGTACCGTATGGGTACCGGGATTCGAAGATGTCACTATCGTCCGCAACATCACCGGCGGCGCGTACGCCGACCCTGGCCAGCGGCAGGAGAGCGACGGCACCGGCCCCGCCGTGGACGAGGTGCGGTTGCTTCCCGAACGAGTCCACGAAGTGCTGACGATGGCAGCCGACTACGCGAAACAAGCACCGCACCGCCGCTACATCAGCGTCGACAAGGCCAGCGTGTTCGCCACGTCGCGGCTGTGGCGCACTATCGCGAACCAGGTTTCGGTGGCCACCGAGGTTCAGTTCGAGAACGTCAATGTAGATCGCGCAGCCTACGAGCTGATCCGATACCCTGACCTGCCAGCGGTGATCGCCACCGAAGGTATTTTCGGCGACATACTCTCCGACGCCGTCTGCGCCCGCGCCGGCTCGCCCGCGCTGTGCGGATCGGCCACGATCAACCCGGACCGCAGCTTCGGGGCCGGGATCACCGCGCTGTTCGAGCCCGCACACGGCTCGTCGCCGCACCGCACCGGATCACGGCGGTCCAATCCCACGGGTGCCTGGCTGGGGCTCGCCGCTCTGCTGGACTGGTGCCCGGATCTGGCCCCGCTGGGACTTTCCAACCGTATTCGGGCGGCCCTCGAGATTGTGTACACGAACGGCATCCGGACCTACGACCTGGCGACCGAACAGTCCTCGGCAGTCGGCATGGACGAATTCAATCGACTCCTGCTCGCGGAAGTGGAAGTGCCGCAATATGTCTAGCCGCTCGACACCCCCTCTGGGCGGCGCACCCGCGAGAATCGCCGCCATGTCCCGACGCTCGGCGTCGCTCGGCGCCATACCGAGCGGCGCGATCTCATTGGCGATGGGTGAGCCGTTCGCGGGCACCGACTCCCGCATCACCGAAGCCGCCATGGCGTCCGCCCGGTCCGGCAACACCCGATACGAAGCACTGACCGGATCGTCGGCCCTGCGGGAAGCGATCGCGAAGACGCTCTCGGCACAATACGATCGGTGCATCGGCGCGCAGGCGGTGGTTCCGACACACGGCGCCAGCGCCGGCTTGGCCGCGGCGATCCTCGCCCTGGTCGATCCCGGTGATCGAGTGGTGATCCCGGAACCCACCTACTCGTTGTACGCCGATCATGTCGCGATGGCCGGAGGACAGGTCGACTGGGTTCCGATTGGCCCTGATGGCTCTCTCGACCTGGAGGCCATCGGCGAGCGAATTCAGGGTGCGCGCATGGTGATCCTATGCAATCCGGGGAACCCGTCTGGACGAATCCACTCCCGGCACGAAATTGATACCGTGGCGGCCGCAGCCGCCGAGTCGAACTGCTACCTGATCAGTGACGAAGCGTATTGCGACATAGTCTTCGACGGCCTCGAGTTCGCCTCAGTACTCTCGAAGCCTGAGTACGCCGATATCGTCGTCTGCTGCCGCACCTTCTCCAAATCGTTCGCGATGACTGGTTGGCGACTGGGCTACGTCGTGGCCGGGGCGGCGGTCGCCGACGCCGTCAACCTTGTGCATCGTACCGTCAACGGCGCGCTGAACTCGTTTGTGCAGCACGCCGGCGTTGCCGCCCTCGGTCTCGCCGACGACCTGCTCACCGGGCTCGCCGAGCAGTACCAGTATCGTCGTGACCTGGTAGTAGACAACTTGCACGGCATTCCCGGAGTCCACCTGGCACGACCGCAAGGGGCGTTCTACGCCTTCCCTCGCGTCGACATGGATATCTCCTCCGACGACCTGACCCAACGGATGGCTGACGCGGGCGTGCTCGTGCGCTCCGGTCGGGAGTACGGGCCATCTGGGGAGGGGCACTTCCGAATCTCGTTCGCAACCGATACCGACAGTCTCACTGCGGGTCTGGATCGGGTACGAAAAGTTCTCGAGGAAAGTATCCGACGATGAGCACCGAAACCTATCCCACAACGCAGACATCGTCCAATGCGCTGCGCGACGCGCAGGAGCAACTGGCTCAAGCCGTGTCGATCCTCGGCTACGAACAGAGCATCTACGACATGCTCGCCACGCCCCGGCGCGAATTAACCGTTAGCGTGCCACTGCGGCGCGACGACGGCTCGGTGGAATTGCTCATCGGACATCGTGTGCAGCACAACTTGTCTCGTGGTCCGGCCAAAGGCGGTCTGCGTTATAGCAGCACCGTCACTCTCGACGAGGTCCGCGCGTTAGCAATGTGGATGACCTGGAAGTGCGCGCTGGTCAACGTACCGTATGGCGGCGCGAAAGGTGGGGTGCGCTTCGATCCGAAGCTCTATTCCGCCAACGAAATTCAGCGGGTGACCCGTCGCTACACCAGCGAGATCATGCCATTGATCGGCCCCGTCCAAGACATTCCTGCCCCTGACATCGGCACCGACGAACAGGTAATGGCTTGGATGATGGACACCTACTCGGTGGGCCATGGCCACACCACCCTCGGCGTCGTCACCGGAAAACCCGTACTACTGGGCGGGTCACACGGACGCGCCGACGCGACATCCCTAGGGGTCGCCCACATCGCCCTCGCCGCCATGAAGTACAGGGGCATGACTCCGACTACTACGACAGCCGCTGTGCAGGGCTTCGGCAAAGTCGGCCGCAGCGCGGCGCGGTTTCTGTCGGATGCCGGGGTGCGAATCGTGGCCGTCAGCGACGAATACGGTGCGATCCACAACCCTGGCGGCATCCCGATTCTCGAACTGGAAAAACACATCGCGACCGCCGGGAAAGTGACCGGATTCGCACACGCCGAAGATTTGCCCGACCGCGACAACCTGCTGTGTCTCGATATCGACGTGTTGATCCCTGCAGCGGTCGCGGGAGTCCTGCGTGCGGACAACGCCCGGCATATCACGGCGAAACTGATCGTCGAAGGCGCAAATGGCCCCACGACGCACACTGCCGACGAGATATTCCGGGCGAACGATCAACTTGTGGTACCAGACATCCTGGCGAACGCCGGCGGCGTGCTCGTCTCCTATTTCGAGTGGGTGCAGGCCAATCAGGCCTACTGGTGGAGCCGCACCGATGTGCAGAACCGACTGCGGGACTGCATGAATGCCGCTTGGGACCGGGTGGTCTCGGACGCCGAGAAACGCCAGGTGTCGCTGAGGCTGGCGGCAACCAGTCTGGCGGTGGAAACAGTCGCCACAGCACACCTGATGCGCGGCCTGTACCCGTGACGCGATGGCACGCCACCGCCGCATGGCACGCACCTCACCCGACCACAAGGGACACCCTCGACGACAGGAGACGATGATGAGTTTCTGGAGGTACCTGGCCGACCCAGCGGTCGCAGAACCAGCGCGGCGATTCACCGCGGAGGTCGTCGACTCCGTCGCCGCTCGGATCGATCAGGACGACATCTACCCGGTCGAACTCGTCGCCCAGACCGCGGCGATGGGCTGGAACGCCATGACACTTCCCACCCGCTTCGGTGGCAGCGGCGAATCAATGGTGAACGCGCTCGGCGTCTTCGAGGAACTCGGCGCGGGCAGCGCCGCGCTGGGGGTATCGCTGATCACCATTCTGCAAAGCCAGAAGATCATCGAGCTGTACGGAACCGAAAGCCTCAAGGAGCGGGTGCTGCCCCGCTATGCCCAAGGGTTACGCGCTTCGTACGCGCTGACTGAACGAAGCCACGGCAGTGACATTCGCACACTCGACACCAAAGCCCACGGAAGCGTCGACCAGGGCTGGATAGTTAATGGCGAGAAGGCGTTCATCACCTCTGGGTCGCAAGCGGAGTTCTTCGTAGTACTGGCCGAAACACCTGTCGGTGTGTCCGCATTCGCGGTCGAGCGCGACACCGCGGGCGTCAGCACCCGTCGGACTCGCGACGCGCAGACCTTCGGATTACGCAACGGTCCGCACGTGAACCTCGTGCTCGAGAACGTCGAACTGCCCGGCGATGCGCTGATCGGCGTGGAAGGCAAGGGACTTCGCCAAGCCATGGTCACGCTGTCCAACAGCCGGACCCTCGCTGCTGGGATATCGCTCGGCATCGCCCGTGCGGCCTTCGACAAGGCGTTCGACTATGTCCTGGAGCGCGGCGCCTTCGACGGCAAAGTCATCGATTTCCAAGGCATCCAATGGTACTTCGCTCAAGCCGGGGCCGAGATAGACGCCGCTCGTTTGGTCACTTACCAGGCAGCCCGCGACCTCGACGTGAGTGGCGACTATCAGCGGTCCTCCTCGGTGGCCAAACTGCTGGCCGCCGGGCTCGCCACCCGCGTGGCGAGCATGGCCGTGCAGGTGTGCGGCGCCGCTGGCACCCAGGAAACCTCGCCGTTCGGACGCTACCTGCGAGACGCGAAGGCATACGAAGTAGCCGGGGGCTCCGCGGAGGTGCTCAAGAACACCATTGCCAAGAGTTTCATCAAAGCCGCTCGGCCCTGACACCGTCCAACCATCTGGAGGATTGCCCTATGCCCAAAGTGCACGTGCACATCGACAACGGCATTGCGACAATAGAGTTGAACAACCCAGACCGGCGCAATGCGATCGACGTCGAGATGGCTGGCGAATTGGTCGACGTCTGCGAAACCGTCGACAATTCCCTGGAGATCGGCGGTGTGGTGATCCAGGGCGCCGGCGGGCAGTTCTGCTCTGGAGGAGACCGCGATGACCTCGACGCGGCCACGCGCGCTCCGCTGGAAACCACCAACTTCGACCGAATCTCGGTACTCTACAACGCCTTCGTCCGAGTCGGCGGCCTACAGGTCCCCACCGTTGCCGCAGTCCGTGGGGCCGCGGTCGGCGCCGGCTTGAATCTGGCACTCGCCGCCGACCTCCGGGTGCTCGCAACAAACGCCAGACTGATCCCCGGATTCGTGCGACTGGGATTCCACCCGGGCGGTGGCCATATGCATCTGCTGCACCGAGCCGCCGGTCCGGACACCGCCGCCGCGATGGGCATGCTCGGCGTCGCACTCGAGGGCGCCGATGCCCAGCGCGCCGGGCTGGCCTGGACGGTATGCGCCGACGAGGACGTCGAGGCGAACGCCCGAGCGTTGCTCGCCACAGCGGCCGCCGACCCCGAACTCGCCCGATTCGCCAAGAAGAGCTACATCGCCCAAACACGTTCTGCTGCCATCGACTGGCCAACGGCGTTGAACGTCGAACGCGTCGCCCAACTGTGGTCGTTCGCCCGCGCAGGAACAGCGGTCCCCTAGAAGTCGGGCGACGCCTACAGCAGACCATGACCTCATCGCATCGAGGAGCAGCTGTGGAATTCGGCACTGACAAGATCGACCGAATCTGCCCGGGACCGAACCCCGACCCCGCAAAACCCACACGATTCACCGTGCCGACCGGTGCCGTCGACACCCACGCGCACGTGGTCGGCACGGACTTCGTTCCCGAACGAAGCTATACACCTCCACCCGCGTCCGCCTCGGATTACCTGCGGATGCTCGATGGCACCGGCATGAGCTACGGAGTCCTGGTACAGATCAGTGTGCACGGCACCGACAATCGCCTAATGCTCGACACACTCGCCGAGAACGCCGAGCGGTTGCGCGGCGTTGCCGTGGTAGCACCGGATGTCGCCGACGCCGAACTCGGCATATTGGCCGAACATGGCGTAGTGGGACTGCGTTTGAACACGCTGGCCGGCGGCGGATTCGGCTTCGACCAGATCGGTCGATACGACAGCATCTGCCGGGAGATGGGTTGGCACCTGCAATTGCTCACCAACACGTGGCACTTGGCCGAGGTGCACACGAGGTTGTCGGAACTGTCCGTACCGATCGTCATCGACCACATGGGCGATTTCGACGTCTCCCGCGGAATCACCGCGCCCGACTGGAGGATTCTGCTGGGGCTGATGGCAGACGGCGCTTGGGCCAAACTCTCCGGTGCCTACCGTCTGTCCGATGTGCCAGCGTTTTCCGACACGGTTGCCTTCGCTCGCTCGCTGATCCAAACCGCACCCGACCGGTGCGTCTGGGGATCGGACTGGCCGCATGTCGGTTTCTGGGGTGCGATGCCCAACATCGCAGACCTGTTGCACCTACTTGCGGAATGGGCGCCGGCGCCGGTCGTTCGGGACGCAATTCTCACCACGAACGCGCACCGCCTCTACGGTTTCAGCTAGGTAAAAGGGTAATCCACGAGTAGCCCGATCTCCGTTCGACGGGTCGGGCTCACCCGCCGGTGCAAGTTTGTCGACGCACAGGCGATCTTCGCGTTCACCGCCACGAGATGGCGTACGAACCGGTCGAGGTTTATTCCTCGGAACCGCCGCCGGGTCCGCGGCGGCTGGTTACAGTGTCAATTCTGTGGCCCCGGCGGCGCCGGAGCCACAGACAGGCGCAGCACCGACAGTGAGGGCGGCGAAGGCACCGCAGGCGTTCTGCTCTGCATGGATCTGCTCTGAAACGAACTCGGATCGACGTCGATCGCCCGGTCGGGGCAGGCGCGATACAGGACTCACCACCCACTCCGATTACTCGAGCAGACCGGGCGGGAAGGACGTGAGCGCCGACACCGGATGCGGATCTCGCGTTCTTCGAGCCTGCTGCCGCCGGTAACGGGCAGGAAGGCCGGTCCTACCACGTGCGCGAGACGAAGCTCGGTGCATTGGCCAGGACGCCAATTGTCTACGGACGCGGAACCGTCATGACACAGATCGATGCGTGGTGAATGTCACGAAACTCTTTGTGCGAGTCTATAATTCGTTGCGAGCTAATAGGCTGGGCGGGCATGACCGGCAGTAGAATCATCCGACGCGTTTCCAGACCTGACACGCTGATGCAGAACCCCACAGCGTCCGCAGCCGATACTGTCGGGCTCCACGCTGCAGCGTTCGTACAAAGCGGCGACGACACCGACACCGTCCTGCTGATCTGTCGTAGCGACAACGGCAACTGGTCCATGCCCGGCGGTCCGCACGAGGCCGGCGAATCCCTCAGCGACATCACCGTCCGGAAGACTCGCGAAGAGACCGGTATTCACATCCACATCATCGGTCTAGTCGGCATCTTCGTCACCCCAGGCCACGTCATCCGCCAGACCAGCAACGACGAGATCGGGCACAAGTGCACCATCGTCTACCGCGCCGAGCCCGTGGCCGGTGAACCGACACCGTGCAGCGTAAGCACCCAAATCGAATGGGTGTCCATCGGCGCCATCGCTGACCTGCCGATGGGCCCCCGGCCAGCGCGAACACATCGACTGGGCATTAACCCAGCCCGAACCCCACATTGACGTGCCCACTCTGTCAACCGCGACCGCGGCGCCGGCTCTACCGCTCGAACACCTCCCCGACATGCCATCCGAGACCGGGAACGGGGGACTGGAGCACCACCAGAGTGGCACAATCAACTCGCCACTCGCACACGGCCGGTGACCCCGACCGGTCGACGCTCCGCAGGGTCCACCCGGCGGTAGGTCATGTGGGCGGTCGGGGCCGAACCAGCCTACGCACTCCGTTTGCCCGCATCGCCCGCAATCGCGGTGCCCGCACGGTGTCCGTGGCGATGAGAGAGTGGATCTGGCCCACTTTCGGTGGCGGCGTGCTACTCGACCAAGAGAACACGGCGACGTAGGAGGTCGAAGTTGGCTCTGCCGAACATTTGCCGTTTCAGCATTTTTACGCGGTTCACGTTGCCTTCGACAGCACCGCTACTCCATTCCAGCGTGAGGCCGTTACGGACAGCATCGTAGTCTTTGAGCAGGCCATCGGCGAAACTCGTAAGCTGTTTGATGCCGCTGGCCTTGTGGCAGCGGCGATTCACGTGTCCAGGTGTTTGCCGCCGCGTTCGCGGACCATCCCTGCGAAGTCGACGACGAGCTGGTTGACCTGCCCGAGCGTGTCGCAATCGGCCAGTATCTGTTGTAGCTGCTGTTTTTCGTCGTCGGTGAGCGCGGTGGCCGGTCGCATCATCCAGCCGGCGACGTCACGAGGTGTCGGCGCCGCCGGGGTGTTCACAGCTGCTGATGGTGTGACCTCGCGCCAGGTCTGTACCAGCCGCCGCACCGACCGATGGCTGCCGGTGTAGCCGCGTTCCCGCAGCTCCTCGAGTAGGCGTAGCGCATTGGTGCACCCCTGGTCCCAGCGTTGCCGCAGGTAGGGTGTGTGTTCATCAAGGGCGCTGCCATGTTTGGCGACGGGGCGAGTAGGTGCTCGACGCTGTCGGCCTGGACGTAGCGGCGGACGGTTTTGCGGTTCAGCTGCAACCGCCCGCTGATCACGCTGATGTTCACGCCACGGGCGAACAACTCGTGGATGTCTGTATACCGCTGCCGGATCGCCTCGGCTCGGGAGCCCGAGCCCGCAGGCGCAGCCTCTGGCGCCGCCGGTTCTTGGCTACGAACCGATGTATCCCCTTGCTGGACAAGGCATTTACGATGTGCGCGGACGATGCGGTCAACCGCTGTAGTGAGGTTGTGAAGCAGATGCCAACGGTCCGCGACCTGGATCGCGGCGGGGGCACCGCGGCTGGCGCCGTCGGCGTAGGGACCGCCGCGGTCGCGGCAGACGACCCGGACCTCTGGATGTCCGCGCAGCCAGGCCGCGACCGTATTGGAGGTGCGGTCTTCGAGCAGATCGACCGGCTGGCGGGTGGCCATATCGACAATGATCGTGCCGTAGATTCGTCCCCGGCGGATGGCGAAATCGTCGATACCGACGGTCGGCAGCGTGCCTACCTGCGGCAACGGGATCGCTCGGACCAGTCGCAGCAGCGTGGACCGGGACACCTCCGTGGCGAGATGGCGGGTCATCCGATGCCCGGCCCGCCCGCCCAACGCCAGCCCGACCGTGGTCAGCAGCGTGGTCAACATGCTGCTGCGGCGCTGATACCACCCCGCCAGATCGCCGAGCCGCTCCGCGAAAATCACCCGCGAACACTGGCGTTCCGGGCAGCGGAATCGCCTCACCTGCAAGCGGATACGCACTTCACCCCCGCCCACGCTGCGATCCGACAGATGCCGGACGTATCGGCTGTGAACCCGGTCGGACACCGTCCCGCACTTCGGGCATGCGGCGGTATCGGTGTGGGTGCGGGCATCGAACCAGACCGTCGACCCGCGAACCTCCATGTCATTGACTCGAACCCCGGACAGATGCGGGAATAGCGCCCCGCACACCGACTCCACCACACTCACAGCCACCAGCAGCATCTACAACGTAATCAACAGCACCGCAACGTGATTGCCGGATTGCTGCACCGAAAGTGCGCCAGAGCCACCCCCACATGACCATTGACAGGCGGGGTCAGCAAAGAGCAGGGCTCATAAGATCAAGCATCAGCCGGTTCCCTCAGTCGGGACTCGCCTCGTCGACCGCGGACTGCCGCACCCACTTCCGCAACGTCTCCGGAGTCATCGCCATCCGGCCTGTGATCGTAGTGATCGCCGCCCACTCCGAGCGTAATCGTCTCCATGTGCACAAACCGGACGAACCGCCTTCGCCTTCGTCGCCGCGTTGTACTTCGTCGGCATGATGTCAGCCTTCCGAATGAAGAAGGTTGGCATCAAACCCAGGGGATTCAGTCAAACGCGTCCGCGCTATTGGCGGCCGCCGCTGTTTGTGTCGAATGCGCAGGAGTTACCTACGTATGCAGATCAACGCTTGTCCATTCTGCCCGATGTGTGCGGGGCAGATGCCCGTAATCCTGGATGACAGCCCAAGCCTGCGCATCGGATTCAATCGAGTTCATTGCGGGATCGCTCAGATCGAAAGGATCCGGAAATGCCACAGCAGTCCGTCCGACATTCGACGAGAACGGAATCTGACACTCCGAAGTCCCGCGGGATGCTTGGGTCGGGGAAGCAGGTACTGGGCTGTGAGAATCCATGCAAATGGGCTTCGGAGTGCGGCTCGCCGCCTCGGTTGCGGCAATCTATGGCACGCGGCGGTCGCCGCCAGGTTGCACGATGTCTATCCCCCGGTCACCCACCTGAGCAGGTGTCACCGTGATGTCCGAACGCCACCTAGCGGTCGAGTTCACCCATGCCGGCCCCGTGCTGCATTACAGGGCAGAGAAAGCTGCTGCAGAAGAGTTCGCGGCCGCGGCCCGGCGGCAGTCGTTGGTGCATCGGGTCACGATCGATGACAAAGTCTCCACTGAAATGACACAGCTTCCGTACCAGCGTCTCTTCCAACCATGAAAGGCACAGACCCAAGGAGGAGGCAATGTCGGAGGCGGTCATCGTGGGCGGTGGCATCGGCGGTCTCGCGGCGGCAGTGGCATTTCTCCGGCAGGGGTGGGAGGTCGAAGTGCTCGAACGGCGGCCGAGATCACTGCCGCCGGCGTGGGTTTGTCTTTGTGGTCCAACGCGCTTCGCGCCAGGGACGCGCTCGATCTCGGCGATCGGGTACGTGAACGTGCCGTCGAGGAAGGGGCGGCGGGTATCCGGGATCGCGCGTGGCGCTCGTTGACGCGGATGGACGCATCCCACTCGCCGACGGCCGGGTCTGTGAGGCTGATTGAGGGCATGGACCTGCGCCGCCCGCGGCCGTCGCTGGCGTCGATCACCCGGCGTACCGCCCGCGTCGCCGCACAGCAGGGGTGGGCTCCGGTGTCCTACAACACCGTTCGGGCGATCTCGACCCGGCAATGGTCACTCTCGCACACGACTCTGCAGTCAGGTAGTACGTCGATGCGTTCGTGGGTGGCGGCGTCGATCACGCCGTAGTGGTGGCCGCGGCGCAGCGCGAAGTCGTCCACTAATCCCGAGATCGGGATTAGTGGACTTATCCCGAACCGGGGATTATCCCGATGTCTGGCGGGATTGACGTGGGAGTGGTTGTAGCACTGGGTGATTGGTTCGGGTTGCTGGTTTGTC
>NZ_JBITGN010000043.1:0-21199 GCF_044457245.1 Nocardia sp. NPDC050630 | reverse complement strand
TCTCCGGTGGCCACGAGTTCCGACTGCGCAGGAGAACCCGCATGACCTACACCACCATCGTCATCCGCCACGTCACGTTCGAAGACCTCGGCATCTCCAACCAATGCTCACCGCGCGGGGATCGCATCCGCTATCTCGAAGCCGGTATCGACCCGATCGGCAGCGACCGCTTGCTCGACGCCGACCTCGTTATCGTGCTCGACGGACCGATCGGCGTGGGCGACCGTGACCGTTAGCCGTTCCTGGACGAAGAAGTGCGGACCATCGCCGCATGGATCGGCAACGGTCGGCCGATCCTCGACATCTGTCTCGGCGCGCAACTCATCGCAGTAGCACTCGGCGCGAAGATTACGCCGACGGGCAAATTCTAGGTCGGCTACGGCCCGCTTACTCTTACACCGCTCGGCGGGCAAAGTGTCCTCGCCCCGCTCAGCGGCGTACCGGTGTTGCATTGGCACGGCGACCAATTCGCGATTCCCGCTACAGCCGGCCGCCTGAGGAAACACCTGGCTTCCCCAACCAGGCATTCACATCCGGGCAGAACCTCCTCGCTCTGTAGTTCCATCTCGAGGCCGACCACACAATGCTCGAACGGTGGCTGATCGGTCACGCTCACTAACTCGCCGCGAACCGGATAGACCCACGAGCAGGCCCGTCTGCACCGCCCAAAGCTCGCCATCCGCAGCCGAGCCGTGTCCGCGGCATGGCTCGACGCGCTCGATGAATGACAGACATATGCTCCGCCACTGGACGACATCGGAGCAGAGCCGTCGCCGATGTCGGTGACGCCGAACCTCGTTTCGAGCAGGTTGCCGACCTGTGCCATCTGCGGCCGTGTGCCGGCGAGTTCCGTCGAGCACGGGACGGATGGAGGCGTTGGGGGCGGGTGCTGTACGGCTTTCTTGGCCGACGGCTCAGCTGCCGCCGCTGGCACCGGCTGAGTCGTTGGCGGCATGGCGGTCGGGGCCCGGTCGGTTTCGACGGCAGAGGACGGCTGCGAATCGACAGCCGCGACATGCTGAGCAGTCGTGCTCGGTCGTATCGCCACCCACACCTAGGAACATCACGCCGAGCCGCTGATGCGTGGGGAGCACGACACGCCACATCCCGAGGACGTGAAGCGGATTCGCCGAGCCGCTGATGCGTGGAGAGCGCACTTGTTGACGTGGCAGTTTCTCGACCCACCTAACGGATTTCATTCGGTTTTTGGTTCGCGCATCGGCTGGTGGAATCATGCGTTGTGCGGGCAACGGCCGCGGCTCGCCGGCGTTAGCCGGGCACACCGCCCGGTGTGCGGCGACGCTACTCACCACATCGAATACAACACGGTCGCCGGTCTGGAATCGCTTCCCGGGCGGTGTTCGTTATCAACCGGGCATCGTTCCACCGTTGTCGCTGAGCGGGATCACCAGCATTGTCGTGGCGGCCTGCGATCGTGGTGGGGTCGCCCGGATCGGCCCGCACCGGCTGCGTCACACGGTGGCCAGCGATCTGCTCTCCCGCGAAGCGCCGTTGGCCGAGGTCGGGCAGCTGCTTCGTCACCGGGCCGAATCAACCACGGCCGTGTATGCCAAGCTCGATCACCGAGCGCTCGGCGCTTTGGTGCGACCCTGGCCGGACGCGTGATGACCACCACGGTCTCGCTACGCCAGCGCGCCGCCGACTACCTGGTGATGCGCCGGACTCTGGGCTACAAGCTGGTCGACACCGAGCATCTGCTCACGCAGTTCCTCGACCACCTGGAACGATCCGGCACCGCGACGATCTCCACGGCCGACGCGGTGGCTTGGGCCAGCGCACCACCGCAGGCGAGTCCGCAGTGGCGTCGTTGACGGTTGTCGGTGGTGCGCGGATTCGCCCGCCACCTGCACGCACTCGACCCCAGCTGCGAGGTGCCACCACCGGGGCTGCTGCGCTGTTTCCCGAATCGGCCTGTCCCGCACCTGTATTCCGACGAGGAGATCCACGCGCTGATGCGCGCGGCAGGCGCCATGTCCCGGCAACCGTTGCGGGCGGCGACCTACCGGACCCTGATCGGCCTGCTCGCAGTGACAGGGATGCGGATCGGGGAAGCCGTGCGCCTGGACCGCGGGCATGTCGGCCTGAACACCGGTGTGATCACCATCGCCGACTCGAAATACGGCAAGTCCCGCCAGATCTTGCTGCACGCTACTACGGTCGCGGCGCTGCGCGACTACAGCCGGCTGCGGGACGCGACCCCCGGCACCGACCACATGGTGGCGTTCTTCGTCTCCCGCCGCGGCTAGCTGGTGGTCAACACCATCAACTACACCTTCGCCGACATCCTCATCGCCGCGGGCATCGGCTCCGCGCCAGGTCGACCACATCCACGCGTCCACGATCTACGCCACAGCTTCGCGGTCCGGACCTTGCTGGACTGGTATCGGTCCGGCGCCGATGTTCAGGCGCAGCTGCCGCTGTTGTCGACCTGGATGGGGCATATCTCGCCTCCTCTGCGCCCGGCTGATAGCACTTCTCGAACGCTGCGCCAGCCTCGTCGTCACCCCACCAGCGACCCTCCACGGACAAGACAGCGTCCAACCGTTGCATTACCTGCTGGATGTCATCACCGATCGCCTCGAGCGCAGCCCCCAGTAATTGCAGATCAACCCACAACGATCGACTCACACAACACCCCGCTTCTGCTCATACAGATCGCGACAAACTATGATCGAATAGGTATGTCCGAAGCATCGGTAAGTGTGCGCATACGGCTCCGCCTGATCTCCCCGGATCGGATTACCGTATCGAATGCATGGTTGACCGAGGCATATCAACTCAAACCTTCATGAGCGAAAGTCGCATCGGCAGGTGCCGCATGGCCAGATCAAAGTCATTCGAACGGAGTGCCGCCCACCCCTCTCGACTCCTACCCCGATGCACTCGGTCTACCTATTCGGAAACGCTGGTTATCGATCTTGTCTGGTGAATTGGAGACACCGGGCATTCATGCGATCGGATCAATGGGGTGTTCGAAGGAAGTCTCTCGGAGGCGATGGCAGCCATCCGCGACAGGTTGAAGAAAGATGTTACGGATGTCGCGAAATGACAGGCGCAGCCACCGTCCGTAGTTGCGGATGCGCTTTGTGCTGCACGGCGCGAGTTGCTCGACGACCTATCCCGCGCAAAGCTTTTGGCTTCCGGCGATGAACCCGAGCCGTGTGCACCCTTCGGACCGAATCCCGCCCTCGTCAGACGAATCACGCAACCCAACTATCGACGCGTCGGCCGACATCGATCATCTCGACGACAATCGGATCGACCGAGGCTCCTAAACGAGGTTGAACGTGCTACTCGAGGCCAATGTCACCAGGCGCAAAGCAGCAGCGCGAAACGCAACATTGATCTGGAGACAGTCCGCAAGCCGGAACAGCGAACTTCCCGCGCACCTCACGTTCCCCATACCCGGTGCGCACTGGGTGCAGCCGATCGACCTGAAACGCAGGAGACCGACATCTCTGATTACTGTGGTGCGTATATCGCTATCCCCAACTCCGCCATCTCCTTCTCTATGGCCTTCGCCGCGAAATGAAGGCCCATAGAACGCAGTTCGCTAACGCGTTCGTGCAACGCGGGAACCCCCCGGGTGTAGCAGCGATATGGGCGATACCAATAGGCGCCTCGATGGAAGGTATCACCGGCCAAATTGCCATGTCATCTAACCTTTCTGCCGCTTCGCTCATGCAGATCGCTGATACGCAGAGCGAAATGTTTTGATATGAGTTTCTGCGTTTAGGTAGCGGACGCACATCGGTAGGCGGTGTAGGTGAATCTATGCTGCGATACATCACTCGTCCGGACCGAATCGCGGGATGGCCTTCGACGGGCCAACTTCACATTGCCGGTCCAGTACTCGTAATTCGCCATTTTCTGTAGAACTTCGGACGCCAGTGCGAGATTTTCCGTCGTTGGCGGCGGCCAGATACGGCTGAGCGAGGTGCGGCATGATGTACCGGTTCATCAGTTGCCGCGCTCTTGACTCCAGCCCTCGCATTCTTCCGGCAACAGATAGTTGGGGTTCGACTGCACGAGTTTCCCGTCGGCATCCCGGGTGATGCGACTGCCAGCAGCGAGCGCCTCGATACCTCTTATCTAGTCGCGCGCGGATTTATTGAAGTAAGTCGGTGAGGTATGCCAACTCCTTTGGGGTGAGTTCGGAGTCCGGCACGTGATCTACGTAGCGTCGGTTCGCCAGCGTGCGCGGTCTGCTGGAAAAGCTCAATATTGGCCGGCGAGCGGCCGAGTTTGAGGACCGCCAGCGAGCCCGCGGCCTCGCCGATGTACTTGTCGCCATCCCATACACTAGGAGCGAAATTCTGCCGGTAGTTGAAGGCCCGCATCGCATCGGTGATCATCGCTTCGTCCTCGAAGCCGGCGCCGACCAGCGCGCCGTAGACATCATTGAGGGCTCCACCGCGATTGATTACGCGGGTCGACAGCCGCCGCGGCGCTGCGATGGGACAGCACATCCGCCAGCGGTTCGGCCAGAAATATCGGCCCCAACACGGCCACCGCCAGGTTGTCACCATTTGCGTGGTCGCCTTGGCATGGAGACCCCGCACGATGAACCAGGCACGAAGAACGCCCCGATCGTTGCCGCCGTAATCAACATAATCGGCGTCGCGATCGAACCTGTCCACGCATCGGCCAGGAGCCGCAGCGAGGAAGCGAACATGTCGAGCCACCGGAAACTGAAGGCGTAGTCGATCAACCAGATTGCTGTTGGGACGATAGCCGTGTACCCGATGAACTCCATCTCGAGCAACCCCCAGATGATCGTATTGCCCGGGTGCAAGAAATCGACGGAATCGATGGCATAGAAATACTTGGATAGTTCGACGCCAGAGGAATCTCTGATATTCGTCCAACCCACCCCCGGTTGGCCGACGACCAGCGGCCTGCCGCGTCGGCCCACGCGGTCGCGACCGCACCGATGATGGCCGGCAATGCGAACATAGCGAAGAGGTAGCCAGCAAGCAGACGGTCCGGCGGCGACCTCGGGTAGCGCCGATCCGGGAGCGACAGCGTTGCCGGACCGTCCATAGCCGCCACCGGGCGGCATCCCATAACTCTGATTTTGTTGAAAATGAAATCATTCGCCGACGGCGGCGGTTCGCATTTCGAACTCCGTCAACACTCGTGAACACTGGTCATTCCGGAGCATGTGCTCGGTACACGCCGAATATCCCTGACGACTCACCTCCTGCTATACGATCGTCGACCCATAGGTAGATTTCGCGCATCGGCAGAGTGTCGGATAGGTGAGCAATTCGATCGCCAAATGGCCGATCGGCCGACTAGCCTGCTCGATGTGTCCGCTCAACGTCCACCCAGAAGTGGTTCTCTCCCAGCAGCACCCAGCGATTTCGTCGGACGAGAACGAGAGCTGGAAAAAATCGCAACCCTATTTCTGTCATCGACGCGGTTGATTACCCTGATCGGCTCGGGTGGTATCGGTAAGACCCGGCTCGCGACCGAGGCGGCGCTTCGCTATCGCAAGGCTCGGCGGGTGCCGATTCACTGGGTCAGGCTGGCCCGGCTCCCGGCGAGCTCGGATACGACGGCGGTCGAGGACGAACTCGCACACTCGATCATCGACGTCGACTTCTCGAACCGATCGACCTGGGATGCCCTGATCGATGCGTTCACCAGAACCGACGACGCCAGCCGTAGGCGGCAGACGATTCTGGTGATGGACAACTGCGAGCACGTCCTCGAGGGTGCCGGCCGGGTGATCACCAACTTGCTGAATGCGGTGCCCGGGCTGACCGTGCTGGCCACCAGCCGGGAGGCGATCGGCTGGGTCGACGAACAATTGGTGCCGGTCCCGGCGCTGTCACGCGAGCAGGCAGTGACGTTGTTCCGTGCGCGGGCCGAGTTGACCGGTCACCCGATCGCCGGCGATGACGATGCCGCGGTGGCTGGATCGATCTGCTGGCACGTACACAACCATCCCCTCTACATCAGGCTGGCCGCGGCCCAGCTGATGCGCCAACCGTTGCCGATGATCCTGCGTGATCTCAGCGGGGAGGACAGCGACCGACGGCTGCGCTGGTCGCGTGATCCGCGGGTTGGCGCCGAGGAGAGGCATTGGCGCATCCACGATGTCATCGCCTGGTCTTACGACCTGTGCACCGACCAGGAGCGCCTGCTCTTCGAGCGGCTGTCGGTCTTCGCCGCCGGATACGACGGCAATCCGGACGACGATCACGCCACATCAGGGCACGATCTGGGTGCCGAACTCGAAGCGATCGAGGCGGTATGCGCCGACGACGACGGCACCGGAATCGTTCGCGACGAGATCGAGGGGTTGCTCGAACGCCTGGTGGACCAATCACTGGTAACGGTGCACCTGACACCGAACGCGGTCCGGTATTCACTGCTGGAAAGTCTGCGAGTCTTCGCCCAGCAGCGGCTGCGCGAGCGGTCGGCGGGCGCGGAGTGGGAACGGTTAGCGGGCAGGCACCGTCGCTACTACCGGGACAAGGCCGTCCACGCCGGGGCCGATTGGTTCGGCCCGGCCGAACAAGAACTACTCGACTGGGCGCGCACGGCCTGGGACAACTTGCTCACCGCGATGGACAGCAGCCTCGCCACGCCCGGGGAGTCCGCGATCGGGCTGGAGATCGCGACCGGGCTGATCGCCCTGCGTCTTCCATTCTTCATGGGTTCGCTGCGCGAGTCCCGTCGCTGGGCCATGCGCACCCTGGAAGCCACTCGAAGCCTCGATCCGCAGCCGGTCGAACTACAGACCGCCGCGCTGGCGCTCACCGCATGGGTCACCATGTGCCAGGGCGTGCACGACGACGCCGCACGAATGCTCGACGAGTGCGTCGCCACCAGCATCGCGGATGCGGAAGTCCGCGCGAATTGGCGCAACGATCCCGCAGCCGATCTCGGACTGCCCCCGCTCGTCGAGTTTGCCCGTGGCACCGAGCTGCTCTTCGCCCGCGATCCATGCTCGGTGCTGGTACTGGCACGCGCACGCGCACGATTCCTCGGCTCCGGCGATATCGGCAGCGCCGCCATGAGCGAGTTGTTCCAGGCTCTCGCGGCCGGACTACTCGGCACAGCAGCACAGGCATTGGAGATCGCACAGGGTTATCTCGGTCGTGCCACGCGATCGGGTGCCGGATGGGTCCAGTCCTGGGGCGAATTGGCCTGGGCTATCGCCCTCACCAAACATGGTGATCCCCACGAGGCATTGGCCGTCGGGCGCACCGCGCTGACAAGCCAGCTGTCAATGCGGGATCAATGGGGGATGATCTGGGCGGTCCATATCCGGATGTGGACGCTTGCCCGGTTGGTCGCGGACGCGCGGGGCGAGGATGGCATCCAGCCCGATTCGGTGTTCAGCTCGGCGACGGAGATCGCGAATCTCGCCGGCGGCGCCCGCACGGTGCGACAGCGTCTCGGTGTGAATATCGCCAACCTCGGACCGTTCGCGACCGAAACCGATAAAGCGATCGCGATCGCACGAGAGGTGCTCGGGCACAAGGATTTCGCCGCCGCAGAGCAAGAAGGCTCGATACTACGCCCCGAGCTCGACGAGGTGGCTCGGCTGGCGCTGGGTACCTTGTCATTGAACAAACTCGCCCTCGACCACCCGGTCCGGCAACACCGCCCATCCAAATGGAACGAGTTGTCGACCGCCGAACGCGAAGTGGCCGTATTCGCCGCCGCCGGTTGGACCAACACCGCGATCGCGGCGAGCCGTGGCAGTTCGTTCAAAACGGTCGACGCCCAAATCGCCTCGATCTTCAGCAAACTGATGATCAACTCCCGGACCGATATCATCACCATCGTTCCCACCGATACGAAAGATGAGGTCGCTGAGGCCGCCGCACGCCGACCTCAGTAACGAAGACATCGGTAGCCCGATTCGACTGCGCCGCAATCGCCTCAACTGCCGGCCGGACCACCGGCACCCGCTGCAGCTCCGGGGTGTCTAGCGATTTGGCCTGACATTCTGCGAGCACCGTCGCGATATCGCTCGGCGGCACGGCCAGCACCGCGATATCGACCGGCGCCGCGGGCAGACCGACCACTCCCGCCCGCCGGGCCGCCCCATGGCGGCCGCAGTCAGATCCGCATCGCACAAATGCGTCAGAATTCCTTGTTTACGCAGGGCGAGCGCGAGAGATGTTCCGATCATCCCGGTGCCGATTGTCGCAACCTCTCGCACCGATCCGCCCGGCGGTACATTCGCTACAGTCGAGAACCCAGACGAATCCGAGAGAATCCCGAATTCCGGATATCACAAATATTCATTACCCGAGCTCGTCGGACTCGGCTTCATAAGAGCGCATCACCCGATTGGGTGAGCTGACCTGGATGGGCAACAAAATACTCGGCCCTTACCGCCAGTTCAATAGATAATGCACACAGGTGCACAACTCTCGGCAATTACCTATAAGCGACCACCACCTAAATACCCCAGTTTTTTGCGATGAAAACAAAGGCGAAAGTTGTACAGCGATCACCCGATGCCATAGACCTACTTATGGCCTCATTCTGGAGTTCCGCAGACTGGGATCGAGAGGTGCAAGAGCATGGTGTGCTGTGTGCTGCTCGCGGGGCTCGTGGTGTTCGGGCCGCGTGGTGTGCGTATCTACCATGCCTTTCGGGCCCGTCGCCGGGGCCGATGGCCGAATCGTCACCCTCTCGAAGTCGCCGTCTCCGGTCACCTAGTCGAATCATCGGATACGACGGTCCTTTTCGTGCTCGCCCGACCACCGGCGGCGCGCACACCACAGGAGTTGCCATGAGCACACCCACACCGGTTCAGCAGTCCGCGTCGAATATTCGCCTGCGCGGGCCGGCGACCGCCCGATGGTTGCGTCGCACGCTATCGCTCACCGCGCTCGTCTGGGCTGCCGCGGCGGCTATCCCGCAGACTCTCGGCCTATCCGACGCGTGGCAGGCCTTCGGAACCGGACTCATCATCCCGGGCGCCGGTCTGCTGTACGCGATGCCACCGCTGGACCACACCTTCACTACGACGGTTGTCATCGGCCATGCTGTGGCGATCTGGGGCGAGGTCACACTCGCGGGTGCGGCGGCGCGGCGGGGCTGGAGTGTAGTGATCGCGGGGCTCGTCGCACCACTGTTGGCCGTAGCGGTCGTCGCCATTCCGACAGTCGTCGTGGCGGTCGGTCATATCGCCGCGTTCATCGGCGTCCTCGCCGCCACGGGCTGGGCATTCGCCTATCGCTCGGTGGCGCGATCGGACTATGTGACCCTGCCCGCGATCGTGCTTGTCGCCGCCATGGTTTCCGCGGCACTGGCGCAGGTCCACGGCGATATGCCGGGGCCGATGACGTGGGTGTGGTGGGGCGCTCCCGTTACCGCGGTATGGATTTCGGTATTCGTGTTGATTCGGGAACTCGTCCGGCATCGCGCCGCCCGTCGGCTCGGCATCGAGCGGGACAACTATCTGGCCGGGCAGCGATGTCCGACGCGGACGAACCCTGTGCCGCTCGACCATCGGGCAGGTACGCCCACCGTAACCGAGGCAGACACCGATCAGCTGCGCTTGCTGCGATATCTGATGAGCATCGCAGCACAGCCACTCGACAGTTGGGACGGTTTCGACGCCGAGGGCGCGGGCCCGTTGCAGCAGTACCGCTATCAGCTCAATGCCCTCGGCTGGGCGCTGGCGATGTACGGTTACGCGCCCGCGTTGCGCGGACCGCTGCACCGCGCCCAGCTCGATGTATTCACACGCATGCGGGACAAGGCGGTCTGGGGATACTGGTACCACCAAAATCTATTGGGCAACTGGGATTTCCGCGCGCGACGGATGGATCCGATCGACGTGCCGCAGAACATCATGTTCACCGGCTACCTCAACCTGCAGCTGGCCATGTTCCGGCAGGCGACCGGTGATCGTCGCTTCGATGCACCCGGCTCGCTGAACTATTCTTGGTCTCCCACCGAGCGGTTCGCCTACGACCACCCGACGCTCAATGGGATCGTGATACGCAACTTCGGTGGTGAGCTCGGTCTATGGCCCTGCGAACCGCTTCCGGTTGGTCGCGGCCGCAGGCACGGACTGGTCTTCCCGTATTGCAACGCGGTGAGTGCGGCAGGCGTCGCGATACTCGACGCAATGACCGGGACCGGCCATGCCGCCGACATCGTGCGTCGCTTCCAACGCGGTCTCGATGCCGAATTCACCGCCGCAGACGGTGATATCGTCGCCTTCATCGCGTCCGGAATCGGCTTCACCGCTCGCGCATTCCGCGGACCCGCGACCACTGCGGCGGTCGCGGCTTTCGTCGCACCGCTGCTGCCCGATCTCGCATGGCGCGCATGGGAAATACTGCTGCGCGAATGGCTGACCACTGACCGGTTCCGCCGCCTCGGTTCCGGCGGAATCGAATCGCCGATCGTCGCGGACTGGGGATCGCAGGCGGCAACCAACGCCGAATCATTCGCAGCGGCAATGCTGCTCGCACAGGAATGCGGAGAATCCGATTGGTGCGCCGAACTCTGGGGGGCGGCCACGGAGCAGCTGGGATTTGCCGAAGACGAGAACCAGGCCGGCGTGTGGAGTTTCGACACCGCCTCCCTCCACGCCAATGGCATGCTCGGTCTCGGTAAACTCGGGCGTGCGTACGCGCTGACCGATATGATGTCCCGCCCACGGCCGTCGGAATGGAATGGCGGTCCCCGGATCTTCGACCTACCCCATCCGAACGTCCTTGTGGCGAAGGCGGTTTCCGATGGCTTCGGTCTGGACGCGGTTCTCCTTCCCGGTCGCGGACCCGGTCGATTCGCACTACTACTCGATCAGCTCACGCCCCACAGCCGATATCTGACCCACGGTGCAACCGAACCCGAGGTGACCACCGATGCAACCGGCAAAGCCCGGATAACCATCGAACTCCACACGCGCAACACCATCGAACTGCGGCCGATGCCGCATGGACCTGCCATTCGTCGATGAGGGTAGCGAACTCGGACAACTCCTCAGCACCACCGATGCGCCACGACTACCTATACGGGAAAGATTTGTATCGATGCCAATCGGTGCACCAACCCATGTCGAGTTGCTAGTGCACCCCCACCGCCGGGTGCGGCGCAGGTATCTGCTCACAGATCGGTCCGAGCCGCAACCGCATCGCGTGCACATTGCCAGTCGGGCGGGATACGGGCCTGATCATTATCCAATACAGACCTGTCCTGGTCGGACCGTCGGTTCGGCCTTGCGCACCTTCATCGTGCGCCGACCAGACCACCGCTATGATGCCGCGCATCGTCAGATTGTCGCATAGCGCTGAATTCTTCGCCAGCGCTGTAGAATATGATCACAGTCGGCGAAATCCCGTGGCACTTCGCCGATCAAAGCCACCGACATGGCCTCTGGCGATAGTGTCTCGACCGTCGCCCACGGGATCATCACATCCTCCTTCACGTCGGCAGGATCGCTTACTCCCTTGTCGTTCGAGCATTTCCGAAGATAGGAAGTCAGCGCATCGGTGGAACCAGGGATGCGATCGAATCCATTACCTACCTAGGAAAGACGACGGGTAGAGCCGCCAAGGCTCGATGGAAGGGGCCGGGTCGCCAGGTCAGCTTCTCGGGGGCAACCGCCAGTCGCATACCGGGCAGGGCGTCGAGGAGTTGGTCGATGGCGTCCTGGGCGATCAGGTACGCCGCAGTGCGGGCGGGGCAGGCGTGCGATCCGGCGCTCCACGCCAGATGCGAACGGTTGCCGGTGTGTTCACCGACACCGATCGCGGGGTCGTTGTTGCAGCCGGCCATGCTGATGATGACCGGCTGATGGGCGGGCAACCAGACATGGTCGATCAAAATCGGCTGGCGCGGGTAGGTGACACAGAAGTTCGCTATCGGCGGATCCGTGAACAAGACCTCGTCGAGCGCGTCGCGGGTGGACAGGCTACCGCTGAGGATGCCGCCGCCGAATCGGTCATCGGTGAGTATCAGCAACAAAGTGTTGACGATCAGATTCTGCTGCGGCTCGATCCCCGCCCCGTAGAGAACGACGAGTTGGTGGATCAACTCCATATCGTCGAGATTGGTCGGGTGGTGCAGTAGTCGCGTGGCGATGTCGTCACCGGGTTCGGCTCGTTTGAGCGCGATCAACCGCGACAGCGCTTCGGCGAGTAGCACATTGCCCTTGTCGGCATCGATGCCCTCGAACAGGGCCGCGATCCCGGCTGCGACCTCGTACCCGATCTCGGGTGGGCAGCCGATCATGTCGTTGACGACCGCGAAGGCGAGCGGAAACGCGTATTCGTCGACGAGGTCGACCGTGCCCGCCTCGGGGAAGCTGTTGATCAGCGGGGCGGCGAGGCGATCTACCGTGGCGTGTAGTGCGTGCAGATCGACCTTGCCGATGCTCGCGGAATTGGCCTGCCGGTAGCGCGCATGCTCGATTCCGCTGTTGCGCAACGCATTCGGACGCCATTCCAGGATAGGCAAGACTGGGCAGTCGGCCGGGACCGTCTGCTGCCAGGCCCGCGGATCGGCTGGAAAGTGCTCCGGGTCGTGCAGGATTCGTATCGCGGTGCGATATCCGATCACCAGGGTGGCGGGCACCCCGGGGACCAAATCGACCGGTACCAGCGCGCCGTACTGTCGGCGCATTTCCCGGTAGAAGTGGTGTGGATGCGCGGCGAACTCCGGACTGTACAACAGAACCCGCCGATCGTCGGGATCGCCCGGCGATTGATGATGTGGAATCGGACTGGTCACCATCCGACCTGCTATCCCTCTCTTGGATGTCAGAACATGCCGATGTCATTTCCAGGTGTTGAGCATGCGTGCGAGTTCGTCGGCTGTGGGACGTTGGTGGGCAATCGTCGACAGACACACTTCCAGGACGCCACGCAGCTCGGCAGATAAAGAGGACAGCCCACAGAACCTCTCTGCCTGTCGACGCGAATGCTAACGCAGCGGCGAGGGCGAACACAGCATCCGCTGGCCCGGATAGGTATTCACTGCGAGTTGGCCTCCCGCTGTAAGTTTTCCGGAGTTGGTGCCGATCGTACGAACCAGCCGCGGACCGACGAACGTCAGTTCTATCAATACCGGCGTCACGGTGCCATGGATACACCCGGCGGCATGCAACCTGGTGAGGTGGCGAGCAAGGGCAGCATTCACCGACCGAACAAAATGCTCGGGCATCGGCCCGAATTCGGAAATCATCTCATATAATGGAACCCTGACCGGCGTTTCTCCGCTCATAGCGTCACCGTTGAGCTACCGAGTCCTTTTTGAACCACCGGCCCGCCGAACTCTGGCACAGTAGTATGACAATGACAAACGACGCGATCAGACCGAAAGGCCCTGGAGAAAAACGCACGATATGCATGCCGGGACCGTCGTCGCCAGTGTCACCAGAATTGGCCCCGACAGAGCCGAGAGCCACGAGCCCCTCGAGAATGGCCAGAATGATCGCGGTGACTCGAACCCCATTGCCGCCGCGCCGGAAGAAGGAAGCAGCAATGGCCAGGGGCCAGAAAAAGAAATAACCCACCGTATTGGCGCCCGCAATTTCAACATTTCGGAAGGCAGCAAGGCTGACAGTGCCGACCACGCCGATAATGGCGAAGATATTGATGATCGACAGTGCCGCGCGGATGCTGCCCGGCATCGCCGGAGTCACCGCCGTCCCCTTTGGGCTGGTGGCGACCAGAGTTTCGGGCCGGGTGTAGCCGCCTTGATCCGACGAAGACGATTCTAATTGCTGAACCATGTATTGTGCACATTCCACTCGACTGGACCGATCTGATCAAGATTTTATCACCGCCGCTCTCTACAAACCTGCCACCAGCACACGATCTGATCCCCCGGTAGGCGACATGTTATTGTCCACCTTACGTTTCAGTCACAGTCGCCACTCTGCTTTGGGTGATGTGCAAGTTCGGCGATCGAGCGCGCTTGCATCCTTTTAGTCAGCACCATCAGGCCGCAGTAGTTTGGGCTCATCCGGCAGCCTCGACATCAAACTGGCCAGATACGGCTTGGGCTCGCTGTGCGCACTTTCTGGGACGAGCTCTCGGCCGAAACTGTAGCCAACTTCAGCCTCACCGATCTCGGTGAGACCAACCTTTAGTCGCCACCACAGCGCCACGTCCTGCTCCGACAATTGCGCAAACGCCCGGCGAACCAGGCGCTGCATGGTCTCCGATGGTTCGACCGACATAGCCCGCCCCTTGGCGTCGAAGGCCACGACGCGCCCAGCGTCGGCGGATGCCGAGAGGAACGCTGCATCTATACGTTGCCAGCCCGCCGGGCCCGCAACTGCCAACGCAAGAGCAATCCGGTTTGCCAGCTCGTTCTCGGACGCCGTGTCATTCTGGTCAGTGCTCGACATGGTGCGGAAGCGCTCCCTCGTTCGTTCTTCGTTTCGATTCCTCGGCTAGCATTTCCACCATCCGAAGTGTGAGTCACTGCCCCATTTCGTCGCCTAGCCACCGCAACACAAGATCGCGAGAGTAGGTTGTGTGAACGTTGCGAAATTGTCTGATCGCGGCAGTGATTACCGCTGGCTGTTGGTTCACCGCAACCACAGCACCGCCGACTCTGCTCCTCGGCGACCCCGTCCGTTACGTTGACTTGGGTGGTGAAGATGGCCGGTTGCAGGTCGTCATTCAACCACCACCTCGACATCCCAGCTTCCGACGATCTGGTCACGTTCGCCCGCCAAAGAAATCCGGCACATGTTCGCAATCGTGATTTAGCGGCCAGCTGCCCTCGAATGTTGACTACGCTGGCTGATCGGGCGGCACCGACATCAACATTGTGTCGACATCAGCCACCACCAGCGGCGATCCCCGCAAACTCACATGATCACGAACTCCGGCTGAAGTACCTGGTCTTACTCGACGGTGAAGTAATGGCACTGTCCGTGGTCGGCTGCGCAGTCACAGAGACCTTTACCTCCCCCCAGGAAGAAGTCCACGTTGCGGTCGCGGGCGATGCCGACAGATCTGGAAAGGGGCCGTGCAACACCGGCCTGACAGGATCCGGCCAGTTTGTGTGGGTCGCCGGAGGTGCGAGCGCAGCAAGAGCGACACTTGCAGCAAAACGCACCTAGCAGCGCGCTCTTCCTCATGGATTTGACTCCCTTTTAGTTTGTTGATTCGAGGCACCACCGACATGTCGCAACACGTCCTGACCCTTCGGTGAAGCTACGCGTCGCCGACCGTGCTGGCATCGGTAGTCCGTAGGTAGCTGAACGAATTCCACGTTCACGGCCCAGTGCTGAGACCGATCAAACCCAGCGTCCATAGCACTGACTTAGGATTGTCATTGTGATGGTTGAGTCGGCCCGCAGCGCGGTGTCGGTGTTGCCACCGGTCCGTTTCTGCGGGCCGCTCGCCGAACCCGGCGTGCGCCTCGCACCGGGCTCTCCGCGGCGTCTGCCGTCAAGCGTGGTCGGCCATGGTCCAGGGGTTGGGGATCGTGTTGCCGCGATACCGATATCGGGTGATCGGCACTTTGGCGAGGTTGAACAGTTCGATCCCGTCCGCTGACGGCCTGTGCCACCGACCGGTGTGATCGGTGAGGTGTCGGTGGACGTCTTTCCATCTCCAGAGGTGCAGCCGTTTCCACCAGCGGGCAACTCGCCACCAAACGAAGTTGTCGAGGTTGCTCATGGTGTTTGCAGACCGCGTGCCGGAAGTAGTTGGACCAGCCGCGCATGATCCGGTTGAGCTATGTCAATGGTCATGTGGGAGTGGCTCAGGCACAAAGTTGTTGGTGACGTTGCTGATCGGGTCATCCGTTGAGTAGCAGACGGCGGCGGAGAAGATCGAAATTTGCCCTGCCATAGGTGGCCCTTTTGAGCGCCTTCAATTTCGTGACTGTGCCCTCGACAGCACCACTACTCCAGGGAAGGGTGAGTCCGTTGCGGACGGCGTCGTAGTCCTTGAGCAGACCGGCCGCGAATCCTTGGAGTGGGAGATATCGCTGGCCTGGGCTGCGGCGATCCAGGCATCCAGATGCTGACCGCGGCGGTGGCGCAGCATCCCGCCGAAGTCGCTGACCAACTCATCGACGCTGCGCAGAACCGGACATCGGTCCAGGATCCGGGTCAGATCGGCTTGTTCGGACTCGCTGCGTTTGTGCGCCGGGCGGATGATCCAGCCCGTGACCTGCCGGGGCTTGGGTGTCGTGATCGGGGTGGCGGTCGGCGGTGTGCTGCTTTCGCGCCAGGTGTGCAGCAGGCGGCGGACCTGACGTTCGCTGCCTCGATAGCCGCGTTCGCGTAGTTCGCCAGCCAAGGTAGCAGCATTGGTGCACCCTTCCTTCCAGCGTTTAGCAAGGTAGGCGGTGTACTCGTCGAGCGCGCTGGCGCGTCGCATTGCCTGGGTCAGCAGTTCGTCAGGGCTGGCGGCTCGGGCGTAGCGGCGTACCGTCTTGTCGTCCAGGTTGAGCGCCCTGCAGATTGCGGTGTGCCCGATTCCTTTGTCCCACAATGCATGGACCTCGGCCCATCGTTGACGGGTCAGCTCCGCTCGTAACCCTTCGACAGGTTTCGGTGCGGGGATGCGTTGGGCGACAGCGTCGTTCGCGGGTTGATCGTGCAGGCATTTGCGGTGGGCACGTACCACCCGGTCGACCGCGGTGGTGAGATCGTAGAGCAGGTGGAAGCGGTCGGCGACCTGGATGGCATCGGGTGCTCCCCGGCGGGCGCCTTCGGCGTACCCGCTCGCACGGTCACGGCAGATGACAGCGGCACCGGGATGGGCGCGCAGCCACTCGGCCAAGGTGTCGTTGAGCCGGTCCGGCAACAGGTCCACCGGCCGATGAGTGTGCATGTCGACCAGGACGCTGCCGTAGGTCGCGCCTTTGCGGAACGCGAAATCGTCGACGCCGAGCGCGGTCACCGTGCCAGGCTCGGGCAACGGCAATGACCTGATCAATCGCAGCAAGGTCATCCGTGACACCGCCACTGCCAAGCGGTGGGTCAGTCGCTCGCCGGGGCGACCTCCCACTGAGAGCGCGATCCGCTCCAGCATGCCGCGAAGCAGCGGAGTCCGACGGGCATGAGCGGCCGTAAGTCCCGGAACCTGTTCGGCGAAAGTAGTTCTCGCGCAACCAGGGTTGCCGCAATAGAAGCGACGCACCCTCAAGCAGATTACGGTCTCGGCACCACCGACCGCGGCATCGGACAGACATCGCTGGTAGCGGCTGTGTACTCGAACCGACCGACAAGCACACTCCGGGCAAGACGCGCCCTGGGCGGTGATGCTGGCTTCGATCCGCAGGGTCGCTCCGCGGTGGGCGATCTGCTCGATACTCAGGTCGGTGAGATGCGGAAGGAGGACCTTCACGTCAAGATCAGCGCACCCCGATCATGATCGATCACCACTCGCCCGACTCCAAATCCACAGCGCGCCACCAACTTTGTGCCTGAGCCATGTCCCGATGTCCGTTGACAGGAGTTCGCAGCGGAGCCGCCAGTGGTGGCGTTCGCGGGCGAGGCGGGAGTGGAGGACGTGGGGGTCGCAGGAGCCGCAGGGGCGGGGTGCTACAGCTAGTGGGGGAAGTTGCGGCCCTTGCCGCTGCGATGTGAGGTTCGGCCGCCGGCCCGATGCTGTAGGCGTGGCAGTCTTTGGGGCCGCCGGTGTAGGTATGGCGGACGACGAGTACGCCCGCATTGATGACTCGGCGTATCGACGCCCGGACGGTCTTGGGATCCAGCCGAGCACGTTCGGCCAGATCCCGGTTGCTGATGGATCCGTCGCGAAGCACGATTGCGGGAGTGAGAGCGTGCAGCAGCGCAGCGATGCGGCGCTGTGAGACGATGCCCTGTGTGTCAGCTTGAAGAGCTCGGCCAGGTCGGGGTTGTTGGGTGAAGGTCGGGTCGTTTGAGACCCGGCACGTCGGCGACCGGCGTGTGTGCGGCGCCTGCGGGTCAGTGGTCCGCGGGTACCGCTATCGCTTCCATCCGGTGGATTCTGCCTCATTCGAGCGCTGTGTCGGGCTCGCCTGGTGCTCTGGGTGCAGGATCTACACCGGCACGATGGTGCATGTACCGCGCGATGAGGCCCTCGTGGATGTCCTCATGGAGTTGCCCATTGAGCAGTAAGAGCAGCTCAGGAACAGTGAACCGAAGCTGATCGACTACCTCGACAGGTGCGCGTCGAGCGAGGGGTAGGCCCGGCCCCATCCGATCAATAAAGTCGTGTCATGCCGCGTTGGCGCGGTGGACGATCCGGCGGAGCTGTAGGTCTTCGACGTGTCGGTTTCGCCAGATGATGTACCTGCGGATCATGCTGCCCTGCTCGCGGTGGCTTTGGTGGTCGGTTCCGTTGAGCGCGAAGTAGCGCAGCGCGGTGAACTGGGCCTCGATCCGGTTGAGCCAGGAACTGTTGGTCGGGGTGTAGGCGATCTCGACATTGTTGACCTCGGCCCACGCCCCGACCCGGCGGTCCCGCTCGGTGGTCAGGTGCGGGGAGAAATTGTCGACGACCAGCGCGATGCGTATCTCCCGGGGATAGAGCGTGCGCAGGTATCTGCAGAACTCCAGGAACCTGGTCCTGGTCTTACGAGGCTTGATGTGCCCGTAGAGCTTGTCGAGGCTGAGGTCGTAGGCGGCAAACAGGTGCCGCACCCCGCCGGTACGGTTGAATGTCGCCCGCATCCTCGGGCGCGGCTCTCGCCCGGGTTCTTTCGCGTTGCCGCTGATCGCGGCCCACTGCCTGCCAGGTCTTGGTTGCAGGTTGAGCGGCCCGAACTCATCCACGCAGATCACGACCTCGGGTTCGCCCTCGCGTGGGGCGGCCTCGCCGTCGGCGATTGCGTAGAGCCGCTCGATCCGGGCCTTCTTCTGCGCAAACTGCGGATCGGTCGAGCCCTTCCACGTCTTCAGGCGTTGAAAGGTGATGCCTTCCTCACGGAGCAGAATGCGGAGCCCCTCGTGGCTGATGTCGTCGACCACCCCCTCGGCGACCAGGAACTCCGCCAGCTTCGACAGGCTCCAGGTCGAGAACGGCAGGCCGTGCTCGACCGGCCTGGTCTTGGCGACCTTCTTGATCTCCCGGCGCTGCGGGAGGGTGAACTTCGGCCGATGTCCACCCCTGTATCTGGGATAGAGCGAGTCGAACCCGTCCGTGTTGAAGTTGTGGATCACGTCGCGCACATGGTCCTCGCTGGTGAACGCCACCTTCGCGATGCCAGGCACGTCCATGCCCTGCACGGATAGCAGCACCATCTGGGCGCGCCGCCAGGTCACCACCGACTCGGTGCCCCGGCGCACGATCCGCACCGCCGCTTGCCCGCGTCATCATCAATCTCACGAACCCTGACACGCTCGGCCACCGGCCCAGCCTCACGGATCAGACCCCGAACGCCAAGCCACCCGGCCGGACTATCCACCCGGGCTGACGAAGTCTGATGCGGCAGTAGGTACATACCTATTGCGGCTGGCGCCTCTTGATCTCTACGGTCGAGAGGTGGTTGTTTCGTGGGAAACCGGTGATCGGGCGGGGGCGGACTTGGAGGCTGTGGCCGGGCAAACGGACGGATCGCTGTCGGCGCTGGTGGATCGGCTCGGCCACGACAGGCTTGAGGAGCGCAATGTGGCCCGGGCGCAGCTGGAAGCTGCCGGGGCCTCCGCGGTTCCTGCATTAGCGTTGGTCCTATATCGATGTGGGAGCCGTCAGTTCGTTGACCACCGTGCTCGACGACTGGCCAGGGATTCGATCGCGATCTTGACGACGATCGGCGATCTCGCGCTGGTGCCGTTGGCGCAGGCGATCTCGACGGTGAGCGGGGAAGTGTCAGAGGCCGACACCGTCGGCGAGACAGCTGGGGGTTCGGTGCGGGGTTTGCGGTTGCTGGAAGACGCGCTGCGCGCCCTGCAGGTGACCGATGTCGCGAAATATGTTCCACTGCTGGAGCATCCGAATGAACGCGTGCGTGGCACGTCGCTGCGGGTATTCGAACGCCTGGGTCCGGACGCGGGCCGGTTTGTCGCCCAAGTGGTTCCGTTGGTCGACGATCCATCGGAGTTCGTCTCCGATCGTGCAAAGGCGGTGGTGGCTGCGATCGGTTCCGGGGCATTGTCCGCGCTGCGCCATGCAGATGTGCCGATCCGGCCGCGGGCGCTGCGCGCTTTGGTTGAACTCGACGGCTGGGATCCGTTCGATGCCGAAGACCGGGCGCTAGTGGAGCGATTGATCCAGATGACCATCCCCAGCGAAGTGCCGGAGCCCATGGAGTTCGAGGGATCGTGGTACGCGGCACCGACCAGTGATCAAGCCGGGGTGATAGACGCGCTCGACCTGTCCGATGTATTTAAGGTGACTACTCGTCTCGGTACAGCTATCTGGTACAAGGAGGAATTGTGCGGTTGCGTATACATCGCACCGGCATTGAACAACTGGATACTTATTTTTGGACACGAACTGGGCAACAAGAAGGTTTTCGCCACCTTGTCCACCTTGAGCAGCAGGTTCGAGGCCGCTTACTGGTATGACCAATTCGAAGGCACGGCTGCATGGGGGATGGCCGAGAAGGGAAAGATCGTCCGCTATTTCGATAGCGAGGATCCAGATGAGCAGATCGGCCCGCCCCATCCGGCGGAGCGTGACTACAACCGGGTTTTTGACATTGCCAGGCACACCTCGATAGACCCGCGGGAGATCGGGCCACACACTCGCATGGAAGGCCATGGAGTCGTGGTACTCACGGTGGCGGGCACGAGGTACGGGTTGCCGAGCGGGATCATGGCTCAACTGAGGTAAACTCGACATAGGTCGGATTCGGGCGCACACTCCGGATACACACTGAGCTCGCGAAAGCGCCCCAATCTGCTGCAGGGCTTCACTTCCGCCTACAGCCTGGTCAAGGTCGATCTGCTCGTGGCGCCATCACCGACGGCGCCGATCCTCGCATGGCATGAGCTCATCATCATCGAACCTCGCCGTGTCCGGAGAGAACGGGGAGGGCAATCGCACTGAAAGTGCCTTCCGAGCCGATCCTGATTGCTGGGTGATCGGTCCCCGATGACGGGACCACCCGGTCTTTGAGTCCGGGTTGTTTTCGATCCAGTTTCAGTTGATGTCGCAGGCCACGGGGTGGTGGGTGTGGCCGCAGCGGGCAGCGTACTCGGCCGGGGTGAGATAGCCCAGCGCCGAATGCCGATGCCGCCGATTGTGTTCGAGCTTGAAGTCGCCGATCACCACCCGCGCCT
>NZ_JBITGN010000042.1:0-24945 GCF_044457245.1 Nocardia sp. NPDC050630 | reverse complement strand
CACAGTGTGCGGGTCATTCCGTCGCGTGGTGCGTGGCTGGAGTTCGATGTCGACAAGCGCGACACCGTCGGTGTGCGCATCGACCGCAAGCGCCGTCAGCCGGTCACCGTGCTGCTGAAGGCACTGGGTTGGACCACCGAGGAGATCGTCGAGCGCTTCGGCTTCTCCGAGATCATGATGTCGACCCTGGAGAAGGACAACACCGCCGGTCAGGACGAGGCGCTGCTGGACATCTACCGCAAGCTGCGTCCGGGTGAGCCGCCGACCAAGGAGTCCGCGCAGACCCTGCTGGAGAACCTGTTCTTCAAGGAGAAGCGCTACGACCTGGCGCGCGTCGGTCGCTACAAGATCAACAAGAAGCTCGGCATCCACCTCGGCGAGCCGATCACCGCATCGGTGCTCACCAAGGAAGACATCGTCACCACGATCGAGTACCTGGTGCGTCTGCACTCCGGTGATCGGGCGATGACCGCGCCGGGCGGCGAAGAGGTGCCGGTCGAGGTCGACGACATCGACCACTTCGGCAACCGTCGCCTGCGCACCGTTGGTGAGCTGATCCAGAACCAGATCCGGGTTGGCCTTTCCCGCATGGAGCGCGTGGTCCGCGAGCGGATGACCACCCAGGACGTCGAGGCCATCACGCCGCAGACCCTGATCAACATCCGTCCCGTGGTTGCGGCGATCAAGGAGTTCTTCGGAACCTCGCAGCTGTCGCAGTTCATGGACCAGAACAACCCGCTGTCGGGTCTGACCCACAAGCGTCGCCTCTCGGCGCTCGGCCCGGGTGGTCTGTCTCGTGAGCGCGCCGGTCTGGAAGTCCGCGACGTGCACACCTCGCACTACGGCCGCATGTGCCCGATCGAGACCCCGGAAGGCCCGAACATCGGCCTGATCGGTTCGCTGTCGGTGTACGCGCGGGTCAACCCGTTCGGCTTCATCGAGACGCCGTACCGCAAGGTGGTCGACGGCGTGGTCACCGATGAGGTCAAGTACCTCACCGCCGACGAAGAGGACCGTCACGTCCGTGCGCAGGCCAATTCGCCGGTCGACGCCGACGGCCGCTTCATCGAGGAGCGCGTGCTCTGCCGCCGGGGCAATGACGAGAACGAACTCGTCCCCGCCTCCGAGGTCGACTACATGGATGTCTCGCCGCGCCAGATGGTGTCGGTCGCGACCGCGATGATTCCGTTCCTCGAGCACGACGACGCCAACCGTGCCCTCATGGGCGCGAACATGCAGCGCCAGGCCGTGCCGCTGATCCGTTCCGAAGCCCCGATCGTGGGTACCGGTATGGAGCTGCGCGCCGCGGTCGACGCCGGTGACGTCGTGGTGAACGAGAAGTCCGGTGTGGTCGAAGAGGTTTCGGCCGATTACGTCACTGTGATGGCCGATGACGGCACCCGCAAGAGCTACCGGATGCGTAAGTTCGCCCGCTCGAACCAGGGCACCTGTGCGAACCAGCGGCCGATCGTCGACGAGGGTCAGCGCGTCGAGTCCGGCCAGGTACTCGCTGATGGTCCGTGCACCGAGAACGGTGAGATGGCGCTCGGCAAGAACCTGCTCGTGGCGATCATGCCGTGGGAGGGCCACAACTACGAGGACGCGATCATCCTGTCGCAACGCCTCGTGGAAGAGGACGTGCTCACCTCGATCCACATCGAAGAGCATGAAATCGACGCCCGCGACACCAAGCTCGGTGCCGAGGAGATCACCCGGGACATCCCGAACGTCTCCGACGAGGTCCTCGCGGACCTGGACGAGCGCGGCATCGTGCGCATCGGCGCCGAGGTTCGTGACGGCGACATCCTGGTCGGCAAGGTCACCCCGAAGGGTGAGACCGAGCTGACCCCGGAAGAGCGGTTGCTGCGGGCGATCTTCGGTGAGAAGGCGCGCGAAGTGCGCGACACCTCGCTGAAGGTGCCGCACGGTGAGTCCGGCAAGGTCATCGGCATCCGCGTGTTCTCGCGCGAGGACGACGATGATCTGCCTCCGGGCGTCAACGAGCTGGTCCGGGTGTACGTGGCGCAGAAGCGCAAGATCCAGGACGGCGACAAGCTGGCCGGCCGCCACGGCAACAAGGGTGTCATCGGCAAGATCCTCCCGACCGAGGACATGCCGTTCATGCCCGACGGCACCCCGGTGGACATCATCCTGAACACCCACGGTGTGCCGCGTCGTATGAACATCGGCCAGATCTTGGAGACCCACCTCGGGTGGATCGGCAAGGCGGGCTGGGACGTCGGCGCGGGTGCGGACGGCTCCCGTCCGGACTGGGCCAAGGCACTGCCGGAAGAGATGCTGGCGGCTCCGGCCGAGTCCAACATCGCCACCCCGGTGTTCGACGGTGCTCGTGAAGAGGAGCTGACCGGTCTGCTCGCCTCGACCCTGCCGAACCGTGACGGTGAGCGCATGGTCGACGACAACGGCAAGTCGACGCTGTTCGACGGACGTTCCGGTGAGCCCTTCCCGTACCCGGTGGCCGTCGGCTACATGTACATCCTGAAGCTGCACCACCTGGTCGACGACAAGATCCACGCCCGTTCGACCGGTCCGTACTCGATGATCACCCAGCAGCCGCTCGGTGGTAAGGCGCAGTTCGGTGGTCAGCGCTTCGGTGAGATGGAGTGCTGGGCCATGCAGGCCTACGGCGCCGCCTACACGCTGCAGGAACTGCTCACCATCAAGTCCGACGACGTGGTTGGTCGCGTGAAGGTGTACGAGGCGATCGTCAAGGGCGAGAACATTCCGGAGCCGGGCATTCCGGAGTCGTTCAAGGTGCTCCTCAAGGAGCTCCAGTCGCTGTGCCTCAACGTCGAGGTGCTGTCTTCCGACGGCGCGGCGATCGAGATGCGCGACGGCGATGATGAGGATCTGGAGCGCGCGGCCGCGAACCTGGGCATCAACCTGTCCAGGAACGAAGCCGCGACCGTCGACGATCTGGCGAACTAGGCGGTAGGGCCGGATGTCGTGCACGCCGACGACATCCGGCCTCCGCGCTCGACCAACTAGTGAACTTTTTGCTCGAATTCGACCCGAATAGGGGAAAGGAAGTTACGTGCTAGACGTCAACTTCTTCGATGAACTCCGGATCGGTCTGGCCACCGCCGAAGACATCCGCCAGTGGTCCTACGGCGAGGTGAAAAAGCCGGAGACCATCAACTACCGCACGCTCAAGCCGGAGAAGGACGGCCTGTTCTGCGAGAAGATCTTCGGTCCCACCCGGGACTGGGAGTGCTACTGCGGTAAGTACAAGCGTGTCCGGTTCAAGGGCATCATCTGTGAGCGCTGTGGCGTCGAGGTGACGCGTGCCAAGGTGCGCCGTGAGCGGATGGGCCACATCGAGCTGGCTGCTCCGGTTACCCACATCTGGTACTTCAAGGGCGTGCCTTCGCGCCTCGGGTACCTGCTCGACCTGGCGCCGAAGGATCTGGAAAAGATCATCTACTTCGCCGCCTACGTCATCGTCGGCGTCGACGAGGAGCTGCGGCACAACGAGCTCTCTACGCTCGAGGCCGAGATGGAGGTCGAGAAGAAGGCTGTCGCCGATCAGCGCGACGCCGATCTCGAGGCCCGCGCCCAGAAGCTCGAGGCCGATCTGGCCGAGCTCGAGGCCGAGGGTGCCAAGTCCGATGTGCGCCGCAAGGTCAAGGATGGCGGCGAGCGCGAAATGCGTCAGCTGCGCGACCGCGCCCAGCGCGAGCTGGACCGGCTCGACGAGATCTGGAACACCTTCACCAAGCTGTCGGTCAAGCAGCTCATCGTCGATGAGGTGCTCTACCGCGAGCTGATCGACCGCTACGGCGAGTACTTCACCGGCGCCATGGGTGCGGAGTCCATCCAGAAGCTGATGGAGAACTTCGACATCGACGCCGAGGCCGAATCGCTGCGCGAGACCATCCGCAGCGGTAAGGGCCAGAAGAAGCTGCGCGCGCTCAAGCGGCTCAAGGTCGTCGCGGCCTTCCAGGCCAACGGCAACTCGCCCATGGGCATGGTGCTCGACGCCGTTCCGGTGATCCCGCCGGAGCTGCGGCCGATGGTTCAGCTCGACGGTGGCCGCTTCGCCACCTCCGACCTGAACGATCTGTACCGCCGCGTGATCAACCGCAACAACCGCCTCAAGCGACTGATCGATCTGGGCGCGCCCGAGATCATCGTCAACAACGAGAAGCGGATGCTGCAGGAGTCGGTGGACGCGCTGTTCGACAACGGCCGACGCGGCCGCCCGGTCACCGGACCGGGTAACCGCCCGCTGAAGTCGCTGAGCGATCTGCTCAAGGGTAAGCAGGGTCGTTTCCGTCAGAACCTGCTCGGTAAGCGCGTCGACTACTCGGGCCGTTCGGTCATCGTGGTCGGTCCGCAGCTGAAGCTGCACCAGTGCGGTCTGCCCAAGCTGATGGCGCTGGAGCTGTTCAAGCCGTTCGTGATGAAGCGTCTGGTCGACCTCAACCACGCGCAGAACATCAAGTCCGCCAAGCGGATGGTCGAGCGGCAGCGGCCCCAGGTGTGGGATGTCCTCGAAGAGGTCATCGCCGAACACCCGGTGCTGCTGAACCGTGCGCCCACCCTGCACCGCCTCGGCATCCAGGCCTTCGAGCCGCAGCTGGTGGAAGGTAAGGCCATCCAGCTGCACCCGCTGGTCTGTGAGGCGTTCAACGCCGACTTCGACGGTGACCAGATGGCCGTGCACCTGCCGCTGTCCGCGGAGGCCCAGGCCGAGGCCCGCATCTTGATGCTGTCCTCGAACAACATCCTGTCGCCGGCTTCGGGTCGCCCGCTCGCCATGCCGCGTCTGGACATGGTGACCGGTCTGTACTACCTGACTCGCCTGGAAGAGGGCGCGAAGGGCGAGTACCAGGCCGCCACCAAGGACGGCCCGGAGCAGGGCGTGTACTCCTCGCCTGCCGAGGCGCAGATGGCGGTGGACCGCGGTGAGCTCACCGTGCGTTCGCTGATCAAGGTGCGGCTCACCGACCAGCGGCCGCCGAAGGCGGTCGAGACCGAGCTGTTCCCGGACGGCTGGAAGCGCGGCGACGCGTGGATCGCCGAGACCACCCTCGGTCGCGTGCTGTTCAACGAGCTGCTCCCGGCGGACTACGCGTTCATCAACGAGCAGATGCCGAAGAAGCGTCAGGCCACGATCATCAACGATCTGGCCGAGCGCTACCCGATGATCGTGGTCGCGCAGACCGTCGACAAGCTGAAGGACGCGGGCTTCTACTGGGCCACCCGTTCCGGTGTGACGGTCTCGATGTCGGACGTGCTCGTTCCGCCGGAGAAGACCGAGATCATGGAGCGCTACGAGGCGCAGTCCGATCAGATCGAGAAGAAGTACCAGCGTGGTGCTCTCGATCACCAGGAGCGCAACAACGCCCTGGTCAAGATCTGGCAGGAAGCGACCGAAGAGGTCGGTAAGGCGCTGCGTTCGCACTACCCGGCCGACAACCCGATCATCACGATCGTCGACTCGGGCGCGACCGGTAACTTCACCCAGACTCGTACCCTCGCCGGTATGAAGGGTCTGGTTACCAACCCGAAGGGTGAGTTCATCCCGCGGCCGATCAAGTCCTCCTTCCGTGAGGGCCTGACGGTGCTGGAGTACTTCATCAACACCCACGGTGCCCGTAAGGGTCTGGCCGACACCGCGCTTCGTACCGCTGACTCGGGTTACCTGACCCGTCGTCTGGTGGACGTCTCGCAGGACGTCATCGTGCGCGAGCACGACTGCGCCACCGAGCGCGGCATCGTGGTGCCGATCGCCGAGAAGCAGCCCGACGGCTCGCTCATCCGGGACGCGCACGTGGAAACCTCCGCGTACGCCCGGACGCTCGCCTCGGATGCGGTGGACGCCAAGGGCAACGTTGTCGTGGCGAAGGGCGCCGACCTCGGCGATCCGGCCATCGAGGCGCTGCTCGACGCCGGTGTCACCGAGGTGAAGGTCCGCTCCGTGCTGACCTGCACCACCGGCACCGGCGTGTGCGCGACCTGCTACGGCCGCTCCATGGCGACCGGCAAGCTGGTCGACATCGGTGAGGCCGTCGGTATCGTCGCCGCACAGTCCATCGGTGAGCCCGGTACCCAGCTGACCATGCGTACCTTCCACCAGGGTGGTGTCGCGGGTGACGACATCACCGGCGGTCTGCCCCGCGTGCAGGAGCTCTTCGAGGCTCGTGTGCCGAAGGGCAAGGCGCCGATCGCGGAGGTCTCGGGTCGGGTGCGGCTCGAGGACGACGATCGCTTCTACAAGATCACCATCATCCCGGATGACGGTGGTGAAGAGGTTGTCTACGACAAGCTCTCGAAGCGTCAGCGTCTGCGTGTGTTCAAGCACGACGACGGCAGCGAGCGTCTGCTCTCCGACGGTGACCACGTCGAGGTCGGCCAGCAGCTGCTGGAAGGCGCGGCGGATCCGCATGAGGTGCTGCGCGTGATGGGCCCCCGTCAGGTGCAGATCCACTTGGTCCACGAGGTCCAGGAGGTCTACCGCTCGCAGGGTGTGTCGATCCACGACAAGCACATCGAGGTCATCGTGCGCCAGATGCTGCGTCGCGTGACGATCATCGATTCCGGTGCCACGGAGTTCCTGCCCGGTTCGCTCACCGAGCGTTCCGAGTTCGAGGCCTCCAACCGTCGCGTCGTTGCCGAGGGCAATGAGCCCGCGGCCGGTCGCCCGGTGCTGATGGGTATCACGAAGGCGTCGCTGGCGACGGATTCGTGGCTGTCGGCGGCATCCTTCCAGGAGACCACCCGAGTCCTGACCGACGCGGCCATCAACTGCCGCTCGGACAAGCTCATCGGTCTGAAGGAAAACGTGATCATCGGCAAGCTGATCCCGGCCGGTACCGGTATCAACCGTTACCGCAACATCCAGGTCCAGCCGACCGAAGAGGCTCGTGCCGCGGCGTACGCGGTGCCGTCCTACGACGACACCTACTACTCGCCGGACAGCTTCGGCGCCACCACCGGTGCCGCGGTTCCGCTCGACGATTACGGTTTCAGCGACTACCGGTAGTCGGTAATAGGCAATCGCCCCGCTCCAACAGGAGCGGGGCGATTGTCGTTCCACCCGTAGATGATGACCGGCGGTCAGCCGGCAGATTTCTAGCGATCCCGATGACGCACTCGGGGGCAGGTTTTGCCTGCGATGTGGCATTTCTCCTCGAAGCCAGCCGGTAGCCAGTTACCTGACTGCAAGAGGGGGTGGCTGGGGAACTGGGTGTGGGCCGCAAGTGCGAAAATCAGTACGGCCCATGGGCTTTGGACCTGCAGGAGATGCGGATTGCCGTTTCGGTCCGGATAGCGGCAGACCATTCGGTCGGGACCGGGCATATCCACCATTTCCAGACCGGCCCAGTGCACCGAGAACGAATGATCGGCGTTGTAGCAGTACATCCGCCGGTCCGAAACCATCACTGTTCCAGGGCGTTCGGCCACCCAGCGCGGGCGCAGTCCGGCTTCGGCCTGGCGGCGGCGCGAGCGGTTCGCCATAGCATTGCCGAGATGGGCGGCGGCCACAAAGGATAACGATCCGACTGCGGTCACGCTGTTGCGATTCCAGGTACCGTCGCCGACCGCGCGCCACTGAAACCAGACGGCCGGTCCCTCTGCCAGCGGAATTTCGGCGGGTTCGGTTCGGACCATAGTCGCCCGGGGCGGTAGTTCGGCAAGTCGGTCGTGCAGCAGGAAGTCGATGACACCGCAGGTGTACAGCAGATGGTCGTCGACCGTGGACCAACCCACCTGCTGCGCGATGATCCGATCGATATCGGCGGTCGGGTCGTACATCGGCCCTACCGTCCGATCGGCCGCAGACACATCGGCTTTCCCTCAACTCTCCGGGTCAACGCCGTCATGCAATATCCAATCGCGATAGATATGCCACCGTTGTCAATTGTGCCCAAGCCGAGCCGATCGCGCGATTACCCGCCGTCTGCACCAGTGCGCGAAAGGTTCGTAGGCTGGAACAGCCCGAAATGCGGGCCTGGCCGCCGACTTCGAGACGGGACTACACCCATGACGTACGGACAACAGCCCGGCTATGGCTATCCTCCAGCGCAACCGCAGTTCGAGCCACCGGCGCATCTGGGGTTCGCGCTCGTCGCGACGACTATCGGCACGCTGACCTGTCTGGTGGGGACGGCACTGGGGCTGGTCGCGATCATCTTCGGCGCGCAAGTGCACTCGAAGTGGATCGCGGGCGACGTCGCGGGTGCGACGGACGCGTCGAGGAAGGCGCGAGGCTGGGCGATCGGGGCCATGGTCGCGAATGTGGTGTGCGTAGTACTCGCAATCGGCTACCTGGCCGTCACGCTCACCCGATCGTCTTCCTACTGATCCATGGTGGACAACCGCCGTCCCGCCGGGGTATGAAATTAGAACACGTTTCAGTTCAGTGGGAGATGCGATGGATGACGCGGCTATGGGCGATCTGGTGATGGCCGGATTTCAGAAGCTGGGATTTATCCAGTTCACCGGCATCGAAGGAGTGGAGTTCGGCTCAGGCCGCAATGTCGTGACGATCGCGCCGAAGCCCGAACATCTCAACCACAATGGTGATCTGCATGCGGCGGTGCTGTTCGGCCTGGCCGAGACCGCGGCGATGGGTGCGTCGATCTCGGACATTGTCGATCTCATGGGTGAGACATTCATCGTCGCCCGTGACGGCCGGATCGAATACCTCGCGCGGGCCAAGGGGGAGGCGGGTCCATTCCTCGCGACCTCCGAGTTGACCGCCGAAACCCTGGAACAAGTGCGTGCCGATATCGCGGCGCGGGTCGATGTCGAACTCGAGGTGCCGGTGGAAATCACTGATAGCACTGGAAAGCCTGTTGCCGCATCGGCATTCACGGCGGTCATTCGGCCACGTCGGAAGTGACCGATTGCCCGGGGTCGGGAGGGCGACCCGAATGCGCGCCCTCCCGTAAACCACGTCAGCGCTCGCTGTCGAGCAGCGCCATCTGCGCGGCCGCATAACGCTCGCCCGCGATCTGATCGGCCGGCACTGCGGCCGCGATGGTTGCCAGTTCGTCGTCGCTGAGCTGTATATCCACGGCCCCAAGCGATTCCGTCCAGCGCTGGCGAGTGCGCGCACCGAGGATCGGCACGATATCCGCGCCCCGGCTCAGTACCCAGGCAATGGCCAGTTGCGCGACCGAAACATCCTTCTCCGCAGCGATTTTCGCGAGCGCATCGACCAATTTCAGGTTCTGATCCAGATTTTCACCCTGGAAGCGCGGGCTGTGCGCGCGGAAGTCGGTCGGCGCGAAGGTTGCACCCGGACGAACCGAATCGCTGAGCAGACCACGTGAGAGCACGCCGTAGGCGGTGATACCGATGCCGAGTTCCCTTACCGTGGGCAGGATTTCGGCCTCGATACTCCGGGAGATCAGCGAGTATTCGATCTGCAGATCCGCGATCGGGTGCACCGCAGCGGCCCGACGGATGGTTTCGACGCCGACCTCGGACAGGCCGATGTGGCGGATATAACCCGCTTCGACAAGTTCGGCCATGGCGCCGATCGTCTCCTCGATCGGTACATTCGGGTCCAAGCGCGCGGGGCGGTAGATATCGATGTAATCCACGCCGAGGCGCTGCAGGCTGTAGGTGAGGAAGTTGCGCAACGCGACGGGTCGATTGTCGGTGCCGCCCCAGGTGCCGCCCGGTCCGCGCAGTGCGCCGAACTTCACGCTGAGCACCATGTCCTCGCGGCGGCGCTCGGCGATGGCCTTGCCGATCAGCATCTCGTTATGACCAGCGCCATAGAAATCGCCGGTGTCGATGAGGTTGGCGCCGGAGTCCAGTGCGGCGTGGATGGTGGCAATCGATTCGGCGTCGTCGGCGGTGCCGTACATGCCGGACATGCCCATGGCGCCGAGTCCGATGCGACTGACCGCCGGGCCGGTATTGCCGAGCTTGCTGCTGAGCTTCGATGTCGTCATGGGATCAGCTTGGACCCCGTCAACGCGTGGCGGCAGAGATCGCTTATCGGGGGATCGGCGATCCCTGGCTGATCTGCGCGGATTGCGGGAAAGTGGTGCTATGGACCGATCCGAACTGGCCGATTTTCTGCGTAGGCGTCGCGAACAGTTGACGCCAGCGGATGTCGGGCTGCCTCCGGGGGTGCGCCGGCGCACACCGGGACTGCGTCGTGACGAGGTGGCCATGCTGGCGGGCATGTCCACCGACTACTACACCCGCCTCGAGCAGTCCCGCGGCCCGCGCCCATCAACCCAGGTGCTGGCGTCGTTGGCGCGGGCACTGCGCTTCAGCAATGACGAGCGCGACCACCTGTACCACCTGTGCGAGCATGCGCCGCCCGGCGGTGAGTCCGCCGACAAACACGTCGGTCCCGGGATCATGCATGTGCTCGCGAAACTGGATGACACCGCGGCCACGGTTATCACCGACCTCGGCGAGGTGCTGGTACAGAACCGGATGCACACCCTGCTCGTCGGCGACCATGCGAATCGGCGCGGCTGGGACCGGTTCTATGCCTGGCGTTGGTTCACCGATCCGCAGTCGCGTTCGATCTTCCCAGAGGACGACTGGGAGCGGTTGGGGCGCAACCACGTCGCGGATCTGCGCGCCACCGCGGCGCGCCGATCAGGCGATGCCGACGTCACCGAATACGTGAGCCGACTGCGTGCCGCGAGTATGGAATTCGAACAGCTGTGGCACGAACACGAAGTGGCGGTGCGGACTTCGGATATCAAGCGAATCCTGCATCCGGAGGTCGGCGCGATCGATACGGTCTGCGAAACCATGCTCACACCTAACGCGGCACAGCGTCTGCTGGTCTATATGCCGCGTCCGGGCACCGATGCCGCGCAGAAGCTGGATCTCTTGCGCGTCATCGGGACACAGCGCCTGCTACCGCACGACGATATCGGCTCGCTCAGGGATTGAGATCGAAGTAATCCATCGCCGCCTGAACGGCCGGTTCACCACCACCGGCGGACAGACCGGCGAACGCGCCGATGGTCCCGCCGACCACGGTCATGACCGGGACGGTGACGAAGTCGAAGACGAAAAGGCCGAGCGGGAAACCGAGGACGAATCCGATCGCGGCGCCGATCGCGGCCCCGGTCAGTACCTGCGGCATGGACTTCTCGACCTGATCGAAGAAGCGCTCCTCGGTGCTCACCTCTCGCACCGGGTCATCGGTCGTGCTGATCGGTGTGAGTGAGAGCCGGGTGCCCGCCTCATCGATGGCCGGCACCAGATCTATCCGATGCCCGGCGATCTTCACTGCGGTCGGCAGCGCGGCGACCACCTGTCCGTTGGGATCGGTCAGCGAGATGACCTTATTGTCGCGGACCAGATCCCAGCGGCCCTCGGAAATGGTCGTCACCACGGCGTGCCGGTTCTGCGTCGCCGCGACGTGGTAGCCGATGTGCTGGAAGAAACCCTGCAAATCGAGTGGTGCGTCGGCGGTCGAATCAGGCGCGGGCGCTGCGGGTTCGGCGTGTACGACGCTGGTGCCGATCGTGGTGGCCGCGAGCGCAAGCAGTGCCGTCGCGGTGATTCTGGAGATCCTCATCCTGCTCTTTCATCCGACCACCGGCGTGGAATGTCCGGTTCGTTCCGGACGAAGATACCGTTCCGTGACCGAATGTTGAAGGGTTTCCGCTGCAATCCCAGGGGAGTCCCGATTGTATTGTGTTGCTTGGTATTCAGGTCCTGGCCGAACCGACGCGACGCTTGCGCGGCTTCAGATGCAGACCGGGCAGCGGCGGTGCCGGAATGCGCTGTTGCGGTGTGTGACCCGCGATATCGGCGAAACGCTCGACAACGTGCTTTTCCCAATCGTTTCGCGCCTCGACGATGTCCTCATGGCTGCGGCCGACGAAGTTCCACCACATCACCAGTTCCTCGCCGAACGGCTCACCGCCGATGAGCGCGAAATGCGCACCCTCGGTGCTGGTCAGCGGCAACTCGTCGCGGCCGGCGCCCAGGTAGAGCAATGGGCCCGCGGCGATTTCGGTGCCATCGACGGTGACATTGCCCTCGACCACCATGAGCGCGTGCTCGAAATGGGGATCCAGGGCAATGGTGGTGTCGACGCCCGGTTCGATCCGCACATCCGCGCCGACGATCGGCGTGTACGCCTTGGCGGGCGAGGTGAGTCCGGCGAACGTGCCGATCAGCACGATGGCTCGCATTCCGGGAGCCTCGTAGACCGGCAGGTCACGATGCTGTTCGAAGTGTGGATCAATCCCGAGGCTATTGCCGGGCAACGCGATCCACAGTTGTAGGCCGTGCCCGGCTTGCGCCCCCGCGACGCCGTATTCGGAATGCGCGATGCCGCGTCCGGAGGTCATCAGATTCAGCTGTCCCGGCTCGATCTCCACATCGGAGCCGACCGAATCGCGGTGGCGGATACGGCCGTCGAACGGCCAAGTCACCGTCTGCAATCCGATATGCGGATGCGGATCGATATCCGGTGACGCACCCGTCTTGGTGACCGTGGGCGAGCCGAAGTGATCGAGGAAGCACCAGGCGCCGACGGTCGGCAGATCACGTTGCGGCAGTACGCGTTCCACGTAAACGCCGCGCACACCGCCGAGTGGAACCTCGCGCGCCGGATAGATCTCCGCGACCGGACCGCAAGCAGGGGTCGTCTCGCAGACCGCTTCCTCCGGATGCGGATCCAGGTCACTCATGCCTGCCCCTCGCTGGCGCTCGGTTCCGGCATGACCGACCTTGTCGCTGTGCTGATGGTTGGCTCGCTCATCGGGTGATGCCTTTGCCGACCACATGCTCGTCGTACTGCGGATGCTTCTCCAGGTAGGCCTTGATGAACGGGCACAGCGGTCGGATCACCCGGTCACGGGCGACCGCATCCTCCACCGCGTTCTTGGCCAGCACGGTGCCGAGGCCCTTACCGGAAAACGCGCCATCGATCTCGGTGTGGATGAACACCGTTTCGTCGTCGCGCTCCTCGTACTCGGCGAATCCAGCCAGTTCGCCGCCGTAGAAAACCTCGTAGCGCTGCTTCTCGTCGTTGCGAACGACCTTGCTCTCGGGCGTCGATTCGGTCATGGTCGACTTCTCCTTCGTCGGGCGTACCGGGTGCTTACTCAGGATCGATACGCGGTTGAACGCGCCGATCGTGGTGGCGACCCAGAGGATCGCCGAGACCTGCTCATCCGATAAATGCTCCCGCGCACGAGCGTACTCACGATCCATCGTGGCCTCGTCCGGCAGCGTGGTGGTGAGTTCGGCAAGTGCCAGTGCGGCCCGCTCCCGCGGCGCGTACAACTCGGTGCGCCGCCACGCGGACAGTACGGCGAGTTCGCGTTCGGTGGCACCGGCCGCGATGGCGGCGCGATGGTGCACGTCCAGGCAGTAGGCGCAGCCGTTGATCTGCGAGACGCGCAGGTTGATCAGTTCGATGAGCCTGCGGTCGAGTCCGGCTTCGGCACCGGCGGCGCGGACCGCGCTTGCCACGGTGTTCAGCGCTCGAAACGCTTCGGGTGTCTGCTTATCGATGAACACGCGTCTGCCGGATGACTCCATGGTCCGGATAGTAGAGCAGCACGGACCCGGACTGCGGTCCGGATGCCGTGCTGCGCTGGGCTCCTGAGATCAGGTGACCTCATGGAACCGCCGAAGGTGGAACGGCTCGATCAGGATCTCGTTCAATATTGCCGCCGCTTCCTTCAGATGCGGGGTTTCGAAATGCGTCGCGAGTGCCGCCTCGTCCACCCACTCCTCGAGCAGCACGACCCGACTCGGATCGCTCGGGTGCAGATACAGCTCGTAGGCGATCCAGCCCGCCTCGGCAAGTGTCGGCGCGACCAAATCCTCGAGCGTCTCGCGCAGTTCTGTCTCGTGACCGGGCTTGGCGGCGAACCGGACATTGAGCGTCAGAGTGGACACCGATGACTCCTGATTCGGGTGACCGGTCATTCCCGGCCGACAGGGGTGAAAGACATCTCTTCGCATGGTTTCGTGAGTGCGGCCGGCTTGACGGCGGCGGTTTTGCCCTCGTACAGGTCGATCTTGTAATCGAGCACCGATAGGGTCTGATGGAGTTCGTCGATCTTGGCGAGCACCTCCGCGCGGGTATTGCGGAACATCTGCAGCCGCTCGGGCACGGTGGATTCGCCCTCCCGCACCAATTCGGCATAGCGGACCATGTCCGCCACCGACATCCCGGTGGTGCGCAACCTGCCGATCAGCGCCAGCCACTCCAGATCGCGATTGCTGAACCGCCGCTTCCCGGCGTGATCGCGCCCGATGTAATTCATCAGCCCGATCCGCTCGTACCAGCGCAGCGTGTCGCGACTCAGTCCCGACCGATCCGCCGCCTCGCCGATCGAATACTGCGGCTTCTCCCGATCCGGATCGACGACTTGCTGATTACCGACAACCTGACCTACGGCTCCACCCACTGCACTCGCCCTTCTCGATGAACAAAACCGACGGTAATGACCTGGAGCGCACTCCAAGCAAGTCCTCATTCTGCCGAACATCGGTTGTCCTTGCCGCCGAGCCAGCATCTTGCGCGGGAGACCACGTCACCGTGTCCACTCACGATCCGGCTCGATCAGTTGGGCTGAGATCCTCAGTCGCGCTTGGGCAACTCCTGTACGGCCCACTTGTTGCCGTCAGGGTCGGTGAAGAAGGTGAACAGGCCCCAGCCCATATCCTTTACCGGTGACGCCTCCACACCCGCGGCTACCAGCTGTTGATAGGCGGCCTCGGCGCTCGGGACGACCATCTGCATGCCTTCGACGCTGCCCGGTGCGGCTTCGGTGATTCCTTCGCCGATACAGATGGAGCAGCCGGAGCCGGGTGGGGTGAGCTGGACGAAGCGCAGGCTCTCGTTGACGCGGTGGTCGTGGTCGGCATTGAAGCCGATCTTGGTGTAGAAGTCCTTGGCGCGGTCCACATCGGTCACCGGAATCGCGACCAGTTCGATTTTCCAATCCATTCGCTGAGCATCCCATCGGCTCGACGGCGAGAACGGGTTTTCGCACCTACTCTGGTGACATGCCAGGTAAGGACATCGACCGGATCAGGGCCCGCTCGGCCTGGGCCACGGTCAAGGAAAGCCCCGTGATCACCGCCATTGCGGTGGCGCCGTTCGTGCTGGCGCTCGGCGTCGTGTGGTGGTTGCTCGGCGGATTCGCCGCGTTCGTGCTGCTCGTCGTCCTCGGCGTCGTCGTGGTCGTCGGCGGCAAACTACTGAACTGATCGCACCCGCGCTCAGCGCGGAATGTGGAAGCGCACCAGATTGCCGGTGCCCTCGTCCACCTGCGCCCACGGCCGGTCGAATTCGAGTACCGCGAGCGCCGACGTGGGGAATTTCCGGCTGAGCTCGATCGCCGGATCGGAATCGCGATTGCTCGCCAATTCCCATGCCGTCCATGGCATTCCGGGCGCATGCCCGATGACCAGCAGCGTCGTGACATCGTCATCGCTGAGCTGGACCAATTCGATCAGCGTGCGCGGCGACGCCTGGTAGATGCCCGCCTCGTAGACCACCGGTGCGGTCAGGCCGGTGGCGGCCAGCGTCTCCCGGGTGCGGATGGCGGTCGAGCAGCGTACCGCATCGATCGGCGGCTGGGTCTGGCGTAACCACTGACCGGCAAGTCCGGCCTCGCGCCGACCACGCGGAGCGAGCGGGCGCTCGTGATCGGAGATACCGTCGGGATAGGACGACTTACCGTGCCGCATGAGGATCAGAGTCCGCACCATGGAGATACCGTAAGCCCTCCGGAGGAGAGGCCTCTAACACACTCGAGGCAAACTGAAAGCGGCATCACAATCACGGCGCCTTACGGGGCACCCTCCGCCGGCACCGTGACGATGACGCTCCCGACCACTCCCGACCCCCTTGGGTGGCTATAGCCCAGGTACATTTTCGAGGATCAGCACAATATGGCCTACGTAATCACGCAGCGTTGTTGCAACGACGCCAGCTGCGTCACTGAGTGCCCGGTCGATTGCATCCGTCCCACTCCGGACCAGCCCGAATTCGCGACGACCGAGATGCTCTACATCGACCCCGACACCTGTATCGACTGCGGTGCCTGCGTCGACGCGTGCCCGGTGGAGGCCATCTTCTCCGAGGATGATCTGACCGCGTCGCTGGCCAGGTTCCGTGACATCAACGCCGCCTACTTCCAACGGCATCCACTCGAATCGAACTTCGATCCGATCGTCACGCCCGCGCGCCCGCCCAAGGAACTCGGCACGCTGCGCGTCGCGATCGTCGGTGCGGGACCGGCGGCCTGTTACGCGGCCGATGAACTGCTGCGCCGCTGCGATGTCGAGGTCGAGATGTTCGATCGGCTGCCCACGCCGTGGGGGCTGGTGCGCGCTGGCGTCGCGCCTGACCACCCGGGCACCAAGACGGTCTCCGGGCTGTTCGAGTCCGCCTTCCGGCGCGAGACGCTGCAGTACTACCTCAATGTGGAGGTCGGCTCGCACATCACCCATGAGGAGCTGCTCGCCCATCACCACGCGGTCATCTACGCGGTGGGCGCGTCCTCGGACCGGCGACTCGGTGTGCCGGGCGAGGATCTGCCCGGCAGCCATTCGGCGACCGAATTCGTCGCCTGGTACAACGGCCATCCGGACTATGCGGATCGCAAGTTCGACCTGTCCGGTGAGCGCGCGGTAATCGTCGGCAACGGCAATGTCGCCCTCGATGTCGCGCGCGTGTTGACGGTGGACCCGGACGAGCTCGCCAAGACCGATATCGCCGACCACGCCCTGGATGCGCTGCGCGGCAGCAATATCCGCGAGGTCGTCGTGCTCGGTCGGCGCGGTCCGCTGCAGGCGGCCTACACCTCGCCGGAGTTCCTGGCACTGACGCATCTGAAGGGCGTCGATGTCATCGTCGAAGAGGCCGACCTGGCGCTCGATCCGGGCAGCCAGGCGCTGCTGGACGATCCGGGGGTCGAGCCGTCGCTGGAGCTGAAGTACACCCTCGCCAAGGAGTACGCGTCAGGGCGTCGTGACCCGGCCAATAAGCGGATTGTCTTCCGTTACCTGGTCTCGCCGACGGCACTGCATGGTGCCGATCACGTCGAGTCGGTGGAGTTCGCGCACAACGAATTGGTCAGCGAGAACGGCCAATTGCTGGCGCGTACGACCGATCGCAGCGAAACCCTGGAGACCGGACTGGTTTTGCGCTCCATCGGCTACAAGGGCGAAGCGATCAAGGATCTCCCCTTCGACGAGCGCCGCGCGGTCGTCCCGAATGAGCACGGCCGTGTCATCGGCGAGGACGGTGTTCCGGTGCCCGGTGTGTATGTGAGCGGCTGGATCAAGCGCGGTCCGCGCGGTGTCATCGGCTCCAACCGCATCGACTCCGAGGAGACCGTCGAGCAGCTCCTCGCCGACTTCACCACGGGCAAACTCGGTGTGCCACAGGCCGATAGGGCCGCGCTGAAGGCACTGCTCGCACAGCGGCAGGCCGATCTGGTCGACCGTGAGGGCTGGAAGGCGATCGATACGGCGGAGAAGTCCGCGGGTAAGGCGTCGGGCCGGCCGCGGGTCAAGTTCACGACCCGTGAGGATCTGCTGAAGGCCGCGCGCGGTTGAACAAACGACCGGCTCCGTTCCCAGTGAACGGAGCCGGTTCTTCTTCTTACAGGGGCATGATGCGCACGACGGTCGTGGTGGTGCCGCCGACCACGAACCACAACCGCAATACCGGTCGCCCGGAGCGGTCGCCCGGTTCATAGCGGCTGCGCACACTGACGTGTTGACGTGCCAGCACCGGCGCGACGTACTCGATCACCGCGCGATGCGGTCCGGCGACCAGCTTGGGGTATTCGACCAGGAACTGTTCCACTGCCTGCCAGTAACAAGCATTGTTGACGTGGTTGTACTGGTCGATATCGGTGGCCCGCACCGGGAACGGCATATCGGTATCCGATTCCGGCGGGGTGGCGTCGGTGAGATAGGGCCGCCAGCGCAGCCGGTGCTCGTTGGTGGTCTGCGCCAGATAGGACAAGCCCTCGTCGCTGATCCTGGCGGGCATATTGTTGGACTCGCTGATATTGATCCAGAAACCCTCGGTCTCGATCAATCCGCCGTTCGCGCTGGTGATGCGCACTCGCATATTCGTCCAGCGGGTGGACATGCTCGAACACCACCGCAGCAGCCGCACCTGGTCGGGCCACAGGATCGGCCGGATCACGTCGATGACCGTACGACGCACGATCCAACTCGGATCGGTCGTATGCAGGTTCGTCTGTTGCAGTTGCTCCCAGGCGATGTCCTGCAGATAACGTGCGACGGCGTCGAACCGCAAGCGGTTGTACGGATCTACATCGCCCGCCCGGATGGGCCACGCCGACGCAAACCCCATGCCCTCCTGGGGAAGCGGGGCGAGTGGCTGATCGAGTGACACTGGTGCTCCTCGCGCTGCACGGTGTGCCGCGTTCTTCTTACGCTGCTGTTCTGAGACGACTTTACGGGGCGTACGTCACACACTCGCGTCGAGCCGCCCCTACTCACATCTGTCGGTCCCGGAGGGCAGTATGAGGCGATGCCCGACACCGACCTCCCCGCGAAACTCGGCAAACCGGCCGAGCGCGCCCTGGCCGCCGCCGGAATCCACCGACTGGCCGACCTGACCACCTGGACCGAACGCGATCTCGCCGCCCTCCACGGGGTCGGCCCCACCGCCATCGCCAAACTCCGCACCGCTCTCGCCGAACGCGACCAGAGCTTCGCCTGAACCCCCTTCACGCGGGACGCCCCGACCCCGGCGCCGGTACTATCCCCAGCAAGTACTGAGGGGCGCCTTGATTCGGTTAGTAACCCTGGTAGGCCCCGCCGCTGTTTACGGCGGCCACGCCCGGAACATTGGACAGGGACCCATAACGGTCGATGGCGTAGCGAGTTCCGGCGATGATGTTATCGACCGGGTCGTAGATATTGTCGTGGCCGGGCGCCTTATATGCGCTGAAGGTGCTGTCGATCGTCTGCATCAGTCCCTTTGATGGGTGGCCGGCCGCGGCATTGCTGTCCCAATCGTTGACGATCAAGGGGTTGCCACCGGACTCATGCTCGATGATCATGGCCAGGGCCCGCTCATCGATTTGATCGGGACTGTATCCCATTTCGATCAATTTGGCCTTGGCCTTCTTGATCCATTCCGCGACATCGCCGGTCGGCATCGGCCCAGTGGCATTATGCGTACCACCGGTGGCTCCGGAATATGCACTGCCGGAGGACATCCCGGAGCCGCTGCCGTGGTGGCTGTTCGTCACATAGCTGGGCTTGCTTGTGGTCGAGGTGGTGGCGGTCGGCGTCGTGCTGGTGTTCTGCGTCTGTGACACACCGAGATTCGGGTCGCCGAGCTCGTTGAAGGCCGCCTGCAATTTCCCGACGGCACTGCGGATCCCGTCGCGGGCTGTGTTGGCTGCCGTCTCCGCAGCTTGCAATGCGAGGACGAGTTCCCACTGTCGACGCGCGGCTTCGAGTTCTTCGGACACGATCGCGGATTCCGCGCCACCCCTGCCTTCCCCCTCGGCCCGGCGGATTTCCGCGATGCGTGGTCCCGCACTGACGGTGCCATCGGCGGAAACCTCGAAGGGCGGATTCTGGTTTATGGCGTCGTTGCGCAGGCGCAGCACAGTGTCTTTTGCGCTCTGCAGGAGGTGTACCTGTTCGTTGAACGCGGTTTGGAGCGCGTTCAATTCAGTGCTCACCTTGCCAGCTCGGGACTTCTCGGTCTCCATCCGAGTGTTCGCCGCGTGGCCTGTGGCGCCGGACCAAGCCTTGGTGTCCTCGAGCCCCTTGGTATCGGTGACACCTTTGCCGACAACGCCGTCGAGACCGTCGGCGACCTTCTTGGCCTGCTCGCCCGCGTCACCGAGCTTTTCCGGATGCCAGTTGCTCACGTTGTCGATAGTGAGTGTCATGGCAGCTGCAGCCCGATCGTCTTCAGCTTGTTCGCGAACTCGTCCTCGGCCAACTCGTACTGACCGGCCGCGTTCTTCGTGTTGTCGGCAATCGTGGTCAGCCGCTCGCCGATGCGCTGCATGCAGCGATTCACCGTGTCGGTGACTTCCGGTATGACGGATCCGAAGTCGGTACCGGGCAATGCCGCAGCCGCGACCTGGAAGCCTTCACCGGCATTCAGCTTGCCGATTTCGCCCGCCTCGGTGCGCAGGTTGTCCGCGAATGCCTGCAGCGCGCCCGGGTCGACCCGCAGGGTCCCCGCGTCCATCTTCTCCACCACGAAAAACTCCCCCTTCGTCCCCACCTCAGGTCGCGGTCAGCATAGCAAAAACGGGTGGTGTGGACAGGGGACCGAACGGGGGTGGTTAGGTTGGTCGGACATCGGTGATGTTGTGGGTGTCGCCGAGTGGACAGAGAGGTCGGCATATGCGTGCAGCCCAGGTCAGCAAGCTGGAGGGGCCGGAGGCGGTCGAGGTCGTCGAGATTCCCGAGCCTGTGGCATTTCCGGGGGGTGTAGTCATCGACGTGCACGCGGCGGGGGTGGCATTTCCCGATGTGCTGATGACACGGGGGCTGTACCAGATGAAGCCGGAGCTGCCGTTCGTCGTCGGTGGGGAGGTGGCGGGGATCGTGCGGGAGGCGCCGGAGGGGGCGCATGTCGCGGCGGGGGATCGGGTGGTCGCGCTGACGCTGCTCGGCAATGCCCTTGCCGAGGTTGCCGTGGTGCCTACGCAGATGGTCTTCCGTTTGCCGGACAACGTATCTCTGCAGGCCGGGGCGGGGATCCTGTTCAACGATCTGACCGTGCACTTCTGCCTGCGCAACCGCGGCAGGCTGGCCGCGGGGGAGACCGTGCTGGTGCACGGCGCCGCGGGTGGCATCGGCACCTCGACGCTGCGGATGGCGGTGGCGCTGGGGGCGGGGCGGGTCATCGCGGTGGTGAGCACCGAGGAGAAGGCGTCGGTGGCGCGCGCCAACGGCGCCACCGATGTGGTGCTGACCGACGGCTGGCTCGCGGCCGTCAAGGAACTGACCGGTGGCCGCGGTGTGGATATCGTGCTCGATCCGGTCGGCGGCGACCGGTTCACCGACAGCATCCGCAGCCTCGCACCGGCGGGTCGTCTGCTGGTGGTCGGTTTCACCGCTGGTGAGATCCCGACGGTCAAGGTGAACCGGTTGCTGCTCAAGAACGTCGAGGTGATCGGGGCGGCCTGGGGCGAATGGGTGATGACCCATCCGGGATATCTGACCGAGCAGTGGGAAGAGGTCGAGCCCCTGCTGGCCACCGGCAAGATCGCACCCCCCGAACCGGTGCTCTATCCGCTTGACCGCGCCGCCGAGGCCGTGGCATCCCTCGACAATCGCACCGCCGCCGGCAAGGTCGTCGTCACCTTGCGCTGACCGTGGTCGGCGCGCACGAATCAGTACGCCGCGCACGAATTCCGCGACTATTCGATGCGCGGCGCGACAAATCACGCGCGCCGGTACGGTGATCTGATTATGGAGCGGATGCTGTCTGATCGGGTGTTGAATCGGACGTTGCTGGTACGGCAGCATTTGCTGGAGCGGTCGGCGTTGAGTGTGTTCGAGATGTGTGAGCACCTGGTCGGGTTGCAGGCTCAGGATTCGGCGCCGCCGTTCGTCGGATTGTGGAGCCGCATAGCGGATTTCGATCCCGCGACGGTTTCGGCGGCGCTGGAGGATCGCTCGTTGGTGCGAATCACCTTGATGCGCGGCACGATTCACATGGTCACGCCGCCGGATGCGGTGCGCATCGCACCGCATATCCAGCCCGAGCTCGAAAAGGTGCCCTTCCGAAAGGGTTTCAACTACGGCGCGATGGTCGGTTTGGATCCGGACGAGGTGCGCAAGCATGGTGAGGCCGCGCTCGGTGACGAGCCGATGTCGGCGGCGGACTTGCGCGCCAAGGCCGCGGCGATCTACCCGAATCGCGATGCCGGTGCGGTGCTGCAGACCTGGCTGTACCAACTGCCCGTGTTGCAGACTCCGCCGCGGGGCAGGTGGAAGGACAACAGCAGGCCGGTCTGGTCCCGCGTCGAACCCTGGCTCGGTGCACCGCTCGAACCGGGATATCCGTTGGCGGAGTTGGTCTTTCGCTATCTGCGCGCCTTCGGACCTGCCAGCACTATGGATATGCAGACCTGGTCCAAGCTGACCGGCATGAAGGCCGCCGTCGAACAGCTCGGTGACCGGCTGCGCACCTACACCGATGAACGCGGCCGCACCCTCTACGACATCGCCGACAGCGAACTCGCCGATCCCGACCTGCCCGCCCCGGTGCGCCTGCTCGGCTGGTACGACAATGCGATCCTTTCGCACCAGGACCGAACCAGAATCGTCCCCGACGGCGTGGCCCCACCCTTGCGCGCCTTCGCCGCCGCGGTATCTCCGGTCCTGGTCGATGGCTTCCTCGCGGGCTTCTACAAGATCTTCCCCGAGAAAGGTGTCGCCCGCCTGCGCATCACCCCGACCCGGAAGTGGTCGGCCATGGAATACGCGGCGGTGGATGCTGAGGCCAACGCACTCGTCGCATTCATGGAGGCCGATAAGCGGCCGAGTGTCGAAATCCTCGATGTGGGAGCGGATCTGCGTCCCTGAACTTATCGCGTACGGCGACATCCGACTGGCACCGCGGGCAATGGCCGACGAGGTGGGGTTACCAGTTGCTCTAGATGGGTTCAGGGCTGCGGGTTGTCCCGGTAGGCGGGTGCTTTCGTCGTTCCGGTGGGTGTGAGCGTCCGCAATAGCGGCAGCGTCCGGTGCGCGATCACTGTCGACAGCACGATCACACTGTGCGAGCGCACCACCGAACTCGTCCGGTCGATGCTCAACAATGCCGCCTGCAGTCCGGCATGTGAATCCGCCCCGATTCGGCACAGCACATCGCCGGAGCCGGTGGTCGCATATGCCTCCAGCACACCGGGAATCGCATCGAGCTCGGCCGCCACCGTATCCAGCGCCCCCTGAGCGATCTCCAAGGTGACGAACGCCTGCACATCGAATCCCGCTGCGGTGACATCGATTTGCGGATCATAGGAGGAGATGACGCCCGACTCCTCCATCCGCCCGATACGCGACTGGACGGTGGCCCTGGCGACCCGGGTGCGCCGGGATAGTTCGAGAATGCCCGCCTTCTGATACTCGTGCATCGCGGTGAGGATGGCGAGATCGAGTTCATCCAGCTTCGCGGGCGTGCGCGACATGACGGCCTCCGTTCGGGGCGTGACCCGGCGTGATGCGAGTCACGTGCAATGCTATTCAAATTGTCCAGCATAGGGGGTGACTTGCTAGCCGATTTCGCCATAGTGTCTAACCGAAATCGGTGATGTTGCCTATCCCAGGGGGTGGCGATTTCCTTGGATCATGACCATCGAGCATCTGCCGAATGCCCAGCGACGCAGTGGTCCGGTGCCCTCCGACGGTGAGTTGCGCCGGCTGATCGGGCTGGTCGATCACGACGACAGCATCGATCCGTTCCCGGTCATCGGGTGGGATGCACTGGTCTGGGTGGTCGGCAACGCGACCCAGACCGCGCACTTTTTGGAATCCGCCTTCGGCATGCGGCTCGAGGCCTACTCGGGCCCGGAGACCGGCAACCGTGATCACAAGGCGTATGTGTTGCGCAGCGGTGCGGCCAGATTCGTCGTCACCGGCGCGGTCGCCCCGGACAGCCCACTGGTCGCACACCACGATCGACACGGCGACGGCATTGTCGATATCGCGCTCGAGGTTCCGGATGTGGACCGCTGCATCGAATGGGCGCGCACACACGGCGCGCGAGTCCTTGTCGAACCGCATGACGACACAGACGAATTCGGCACCGTCCGCTCGGCCGCTCTGGCCACCTACGGTGAGACCAGGCATACGCTGATCGATCGCTCCGAGTACTACGGGCCGTATCTGCCCGGATATGTCGCCCGCCGTTCCGCGTATCAGCCGCGCGCAGGTACTCCGACCAGGCTGTTCCAGGCCATCGACCATGTCGTCGGCAATGTCGAGCTCGGCATGATGGACGAGTGGGTCGAGTTCTACCGCCGCGTCATGGGATTCACGAATATGGCCGAATTCGTCGGCGACGATATCGCCACCGAATACTCGGCGCTGATGAGCAAGGTGGTGGCCAATGGCAACCACCGGGTGAAGTTCCCGCTCAACGAACCAGCGGTCGGTAAGAAGCGTTCCCAGATCGATGAATATTTGGAGTTCTATCGCGGCCCTGGGGTCCAGCACATCGCGCTCGCCACCAGCGACATCATCGAATGTGTCGACGTATTGCGCCGCGAGGGTGTCGAATTCCTCGAAACGCCCGACACCTACTACTCCGATCCCGAACTGCGCGCCCGCATCGGCCATGTCCGCGTCCCGGTGCGCGAACTTCAGCGCCGCGGCATCCTGGTCGACCGCGACGAAGACGGCTACCTGCTGCAGATCTTCACCAAACCACTCACCGATCGCCCAACCGTCTTCTTCGAACTCATCGAACGCCACGGCTCACTCGGCTTCGGCAAGGGCAACTTCAAGGCCCTGTTCCAGGCGATCGAACGCGAACAGGCAGCCCGCGGCAATCTTTAACCGCGCATCGGTCCGCGAAGTTACCGCCGCAGTGAAACCACGGAGCGGGTTTTACGAGCGACCGTTCGTGGCCTGCCTCGCATCCGAGTCGTCGAAGCGCATGTGCCACAGCCGCTGAACTCGACTATTGAGTACCCGTTCACGAGGTGCCGAACGTCGCGCCATCACAACCTCAACGGAGTCAGTCTTACGAGCGACCCGTTCGCGCGTCTTGCGTCCGAGTCGTAGAAGTGCGTGCGCCTGCAGGTGCGAGTCTCGTCCTTCCCACATGCGCGCGCATCAGGTGCCGAACGCCCCGCCATCACCGACCACCACGGAGCGAGTCTTACGAGCGACCCGTTCGCGGCCCGTCTCGCGTCCGAGTCGTCGAAGCGCATGCGCCGCAGGCGCGAGTCTCGACGGCTCGGACGCGAGACCAAGGGG
>NZ_JBITGN010000041.1:0-26609 GCF_044457245.1 Nocardia sp. NPDC050630 | reverse complement strand
GGAACAGATCTTCGCCCGGGCCGGGTTCCCCCGCCCCCCCGCGCCCCTAAACCCCACCCAAAACCCCCCCCCGCTCGCCCACCCGCCCAACCCCCCCCCCCCCCCGGGGGGGGCCCCCCCCCCCCCCCCCCGCCGATCTGTTTCTGTCGAAGCCGAACCCAACCGCGCACCCGCCGGTCTCGCTGTCGGCGGGTGGTTTCATGGGTCCTGTTGACTGCACCGATTCCGTGTTATTGACGAAGGAGTTGGTGTGGTGGAGGGAGAGTGGCCTTCGTAGATCGCTGATGACCGGTTCGGTGCAGCTACCCCGAATCGGCGCCGTGGTAGCTGGTCCGGAAGCATCCCCGCCGTATCTGGTGGTCGACCATTCCCGAACGCCGGTGCCGGCCGCGGTTCAGTTCGTGCAAGATCTGGCGTTGGGCGATGCGAGCCCGCTGACCTGCCGAAGTTATGCCTACGATCTGCTCGCGGATCTTCTCAGGCGGAATCCGAGGATGATTCACCCTCGAGAAACGAGGACACCGCTGCATGGTGGCTGCTGAGGGTCTCCAGGTTGGATTCGATCCGCTGCAAGGTTGTTTGCATGGCTGCGACAATGTTGGGGCACAGTTCGAGCTGTGGGCGCGAGCCGCTGGCACAGGGCAGCAGTTGCGCGACGGTTTGCGAGTTGAACCCGGCTTCGAGCAGTGCCCGGATGTGGCGGACTCGCACCAGACACGCTTCGCTGTAGTCGCGGTAGCCATTGCCGGTCCGTTCGGACGCGAGCAGGCCTTGCTCCTCGTAATAGCGCAATGCGCGCGTCGTCGTGCCCGAGCGGCGGGCGAGTTCACCGATCCGCATGCCGCGCCCTGCGTGGTCCGGAGTTCGTCTTGACCTTCACGCCAACGTCAACGCTTAACTTCGCGGCATGATTTCCGATGCGCAGCGTCAGCAGTTGTTGGACCAGGTAGATGTCGTCGACAGCGGTACCGGTCCGGTGGTCGCCCTCGCCCACGGTGCCGGTGGTGGTGTCCGCGAGAACTTCGCACCACTCATCGACACCATCGCGGATCGGCGTTTCGTCGGACCCTACTATCCCGGCGCCGGCAAAACACCGCAGGCGATCGCGCCGCTGTCGATCGACGAACTCGCCGACACCGTGGTCGCGACCGCCTTGGAGGCTGGTGCCGAACGATTTCCGATCGTCGGGCTTTCGCTGGGTTCTGCTGTCGCCGTGACCGCGGCCACCCGGCACCCCGAGCACGTCAGCGCGCTGGTACTCACCGTCGGGCTGGTGTATCCGGACGCGCAGGCACGTGCGCTGGTCCGGGTGTGGCGGCATCTGGCCGAACGCGGCGATTTCGACATCCTGGCCGAGTTGCTCTTCTACGCCAACTCACCTGGAACGCTCACAAGTGTGTCCGAGGACGAGCACGCGGCGGCGGTACGGCAGATCCGCGCCGGCTACCCCGTCGGCGGCGCCGATCATGCAGAGCTGGTGAGCCGCACCGATATTCGGCCGCTGCTTTCCGCCGTCGACGTGCCCACCCTCGTCGTCGTGAGCGGCGAGGACCGGGTCGTGCTGCCGGATACCGTTCGCCAGTTGGCTTCCGGCATCGCCGGTGCCGAGCTGATCGAATACCCGTCGGCCGGGCATATTTTCACGCCTGCGGAAGCTGGGCCGTGGGTTGCGGAGGTGTCCGCCTTCCTGGACCGCCTGCCGGGATGACGCAAATGGCCGCACCGCAAACGACCACGGCCGGTGCACTGTACGGACGATTGGCGGTGCTGGGCCTGGCACTGTTCGTGTACCTGACCGCCGAGCTGTTCCCGATCGGCGCATTGAACGATCTCGCCATGGGATTGCACGTGGCCCCCGCCACGGCTGGGCTCCTGCTCACCGCGTACGCGATCGCGGCCGGGGCGGCGACGCTGCCCGCGGTGTGGGCTTGTCGGCGGCTGGACCGGCGCCGCGCCCTCACCGTATCCCTTGTGCTGCTGGCCCTCTCACAGGTGACATTTGGTCTGGCTCCGAATTTCACGGTCGCGGCGCTGGCACGCGGCGTGGCGGCGATAGCACACGGCCTGGTGTGGTCGTAGATCCCCGTGGTAGCGGCACGGTACGCACCGGACGGAATGCGCGGCCGGGCGACGGCGGTGGTCTTCGCGGGCTCTTCGCTGGGCCTGATCGCTGGTGCGCCGATCGTTACCGGCCTGGCACACGAATTGGGTTGGCGCGCAGCCGCACTCGCGCTCGCTGGTGCGGCCGGCGCCACCGCGTTCCTGCTGCGAGCCGCGTTACCCGAAACACCTCCACCACCGCACAAGGTACGCACCCGCGCAACATTCAGTCTCGGACCGGTTCTCGTAGTCTGTCTCGTAACGACCGCACTGGTCGTCGGCCACTACGTGAGCTACACCTACCTCACACTGCTGATCGCGCCGGCTGGGTTGAGCGGATCGCTGTTGGTAGTCGTTCTGGCCGGGTACGGCATTGCGGGCTTGTTCGGTCTCGCTCTCGTCGGACGCGCGCTCGACTCCCATCCGCGTCGCACTGCTCTCACCGTGCCCGTGACACTGACATGCGCGATCACCGCGCTCGGCATTGCGCACCTCAGCTGGATCGTCTTCATCCTCGTCATGCTGTGGGGTGCCGCCGCGGCGGCCTTGCCGGTAAGTCTGCAACACGCCGTCCTACGCACAGCTCCGGCCGCCCCGGACATCCCGTCCGGCGCCTACGTCGTGTCCTATCAACTCGGCATAACCGGTGGCTCCGCACTCGGAGCCGCCCTGCTGAGCCACACCCCGGCCGCATCCCTGCCCTTGTGGTCTGGCATTGCGCTGGCCGCTGGAACCATCCTTATCATCACTGCACCAGCTGTTTTCGAACCTCGACAGCCCTCCCGTACGGATCGCGCGCCCAGCCGGGGCGGCACACAAGCCAGCAGAAACCGCTGCTGAACAACATGATCTGTGGCATTTCAGACCGGGTGCTCGGCATGTACGCGCGGCCCGGTCGCGGGTCGTTGGTTCGGCCTGACGCCTTAACCTCGCATACGGACACGCTCCCGGAACAGATGCACCATCTTGTAGTAAAGCGCCAGGTCGAAGACAACGAAGCATTCAATGTCCTGGAATCGGCATCATGGGATGCTCGGCTGCCGTCGCCATGACCAGCCGGCGTGACAGATCTGGAACATGTTTCCCAAAGGCATCAGCCGTTGTCGGTAGTCCCACGATTGGCGACGCGGCAGTCGACGGTGAGTCCACTTGTATGGTGCAGAGAAATCGACAGCACCGCTAACTCGAGGAGCCCGCGCCATGGAGCTGCGCCAATTGCGCTATTTCGTCACCGTGGCCGAGGAACTGCACTTCGGGCGCGCTGCTGAGCGGCTGCATATCGCGCAGCCGGCGGTGAGTCAGCAGGTGCGGCGGCTCGAGCGGGAGTTGAAGGTGCAACTGTTGGATCGGTCGCCGCGACGGGTGCGATTGACGGAGGCCGGGCAGCGGTTTCTGCCCGCGGCGCGCGGAGTATTGATCGCGGCGGATCAGGCGCGGGCGTCGGTGGCCGATCTGGCCGGCGCGCGGGCGGAGGTGTTCCGGCTCGGCACGGTTACCGGACTCGGTACCCGGCTGGACGCCATCCTGGATGCCTTTGCCGAGCGTCTGCCGCAGGTGCGGATCGAGTTGGTCACGCTGCCGGTGCGCGAGCGGTTGGCTCAGGTCGCAGACGGACGGCTGGACGCGGCGTTCGTGCGTGCACCCGCCGCCGAGGACTCCCCCGGCCTCGCGTATCTGCGCGCATGGGATGACCCGCTCGTCGCGGCACTTCCCGCCCGGCATCCGCTGGCCGCGCACGAGACGGTGCATTTGACCGATCTCGCCTCGGTGCCATTGCGGATGACCGAGCGACGCAATCATCCGGCATTGGTGGATCTGGTGCTGATGTCTTGTCGGCGTGCGGGTTTCGAGCCGGTCCCGGCACCGACCGCCGCCACGCTGCAGGACAATTTGGCCGCGATCGGCACCGCCACCGCCATGTGGACGGTGATCTACGCCGCCAATGCCGACCAGGTGCACAATCCGCGAGTCGCGTTCCGTCCGTTCGCCGACGGCGGCCTGAGCCTGCCGATTGCCGTCGCCCTGCGGGCGGGGACCGATTCGCCGAGCTCGGAGTTATTGCGCGACTTGCTTGCGAAGGAAGCCGCACGATAAGCATTCGTTATCGCTGCGTGAACGAACTGGGCCTTGGTCGACGATCTTGGTTCGGGTGAACTGATAACAGGCCGCCGAACAAGCCGGAAGCATCCGGATGCGGTCTGTCCCAACATTTTTCAGTCAGGAGATCAGTCATGCCCATCGTCACCGTCCAGCAGGGCCCGCGCACCGTCGAACTGAAGCGGGATCTGGTCCGCCGAATCACCGACGCCTTCGTCGACGCGTACCAGATTCCGGCCGAGACCGTCCAGGTGTGGATTCACGAGACGCCCGCCGACAGTTGGGGCGCGGCCGGACAGCTGACCGCCGATAAGAAATAGCCGACCGCAGGATGCCGAAGCCCGACCGATACCGTCGCGGTCATGCCGATCAAGCATGACCTGCCACGCTGGCTACCGGTCGGGCCGGTGGTTCTGGTGCTGCTATCCGCCGGTGCAGGCGCGACCGACGCCCTGGTTTTCACCGAACTCGGCAAGGTATTCGCCAGCATCCTGACCGGAAATCTGGTGCTGCTCGGTGCGGCCGCCGGGTTGTCCGGGATCGAGCTGACACCGCCGTTGACGGTCCTCGTTGCCTACCTCGTCGGTGTTGCGGGGGCCGCGCGCTGGTGTCGCGCAATGCCGCCGGCGAGACGGCGCACCGCACGTATCCGGCACTGCCTCGCGGGTGAGGCGGCATTGGTGGTCGTCGTCGCCGTTGTCGCTGTGTTCGCCGATGCGGTCGGTGCCATTCGCATCATCCTGCTGGCTGTAGCAGCCCTGGCCATGGGCGTCCAGTCCGCGGCAGTCCTGGTTATTGATCGCGGATCACCGACCACCTATATGACGAGCACGTTCACCGGTCTGGTCAGCGACCTTGCCGCGAATCGTCGTGTCGACCCGCTCGCCGTCGCCAGAATCGCCGCGGTTGTCACCGGTGCCGCCGCAGCTGTCGCACTCTATTCCAGAAGTGCCCATTGGGGTTTCGTCGTCCCCGCCGCCCTGATCGCATCGGCGGCGAGTCTTGCGTACGCCGCTCGTGACACCGCGCTACCGGCCGGATCGACATCGGACGAATAGTGACGCTGTCACGCCGATCGCGGAATTCCCGAGGGCAGACCGAATCACTCGGTCGGATTCGGCTCGGGTGAATCCGGACCGGGTGCTGTTGCGGGAACTAGATTCGCAGATCAAGGATTCGGCTCCGGGTGTAGCGGAGCCGGGAGGAATCCTCGGCGGACATTCGCCTAGGGAACGGCGACGGTTTCGTCGCAGCTGTCGGGTGGGTCGACCAAGCCGCATTCGGCGGGTGGGCGGGTTGGGTGATAGGTAGTGGGGACGCCGCCGGATCGGATGATGGCCCGGTAGGCGTCGACTGCGTCGGTGGGGGTGCGGGCCAGGGCGGGGTCGGTGCGGACATCGACGGTGTAGAGGCCGAAACGTGGTGTGTAGCTGCCCCATTCGTAATTGTCGGTCAGGCTCCAGTAGTTGTAGCCGACGACATTCATGCCGTCGGCCTTGGCGCGCTGCAGCCAGTAGACGGTGTCGCGGAGGTGGTCGGCGCGGGTGTAGCCGTCGGCGCGTGGCTTGCCGTCCTCGGTGGGCATGCCGTTCTCCACGACATACAGTGGGCGATCGGGAAAAAACTGTGCGTAATGACGCAATGCGTAGTAGATGCCCTCGGTGTGAATAGGGAGTTCCCAGATCGCCGGACCTTCGTTCGAACCGCCCTGTACCGCTTTGTTCGTTTCCGGCAGTGGCGCGAAATAGTAGTCGACGCCGATGAAATCGAGCTTGTCGGCAATCCGGTCCACGATCGGCTGGTTCACCTCGGTCTCGGCTCCCGCGACATAGCCGAGGTTGCTGGTGACCTGCGCGTCGGGTCGGTTCTGATGGATGGTGTCGTAGATTGCGTTGTGCGCCTCGGCGATTCGGTCCAAGACGGCGGGCGCCTCGTCGGGTGTGATCGCGCCGATGCGCAGTTCGGTGCCGATGTAGGCGGCGGGCTCGTTGAAGGTGACCCACAGCGGGTCGCGAGAGGCATAGCGGTTCACCACCTTTCGCATGTTGGCCAGCCAAGCCTCGACCATGCCCTGGTTGCGCCAGCCGCCCCGATCGGCAGCCCATCCGGGGTATACCCAGTGATCCAGGGTGAGCATCGGCCGCATTCCGGCCGCGAGAATGCGCGCTATTACGTTGTCGTAGAAGCCGAATGCCGCCTCGTCCCAGGTATCGGGTTGCGGCTGGACCCGCGCCCATTCGATGCCGATCCGATACACCCGGACCCCGAGACTTGCGGCGAGGTTGATATCGGAGATGTAGCGCTTGTAGAAATCGACCGAGTTCTCGTAGTCGTCCCCGGCGTTGCCGGACTCGATGTAGCGGGTCCAATTGCTGTCCGGCGCATGGCCTTCGGATTGGAAGCCCGATGACGCGACGCCCCAGAGGAACTCCCGGCCGAATGGTGCGATGGTGGCGTGCGCGGTCGGCATGGTGATGCCGGGCAGCAGTAGCGCGGTCGCGATGAACGCGAGTCCGACCAGGGTGCGGCGGCGCATCGGTGTTCGCATCGAGCTCCTGTCCCCATCTGGCACTGTTGGTCGTGCGTCACCTGGCGGGCTTTGCCCGGATCGGTGATCTCCCAGCGTAACTGTTAGATTGCTGAGAACCGCATAGTCGGTCGGTGTGTCGGATATGGAGTCCGAAGACCTGGAAGTTCATGTCGATTGCTGTCTATTTGCGCCCTCAGCTCACCCGCCCCCCGATGCGCCGGGTGAGCTCGTCAGCGGTCGACCGCACCTGGGCAGCGAGACCGGACCAATCGGCCACGCAGGGGATCTGTTCGCAATGGTGCCGCAGCGTCACGCTGATCGCCGCGATCGGCCGATGGTCGTGATCGAATGTTGGATAGGCGACCGAGGCGAATCCGGCGGTGACATGTCCGTCCTCGCTCGCCCAGCCGCGCCGCCGCTCGGCGGCCAGAATGGTGCGCAGCGCGGCGAGGCTGGTCGGGCCGCGGTCCGTGCGACGCACGAAGGCCGCGGCCGATGGGAACAGTGCGCGCACATGGGCGGCGGGCAGATGCGCCAGGATCGCCCGACCCGATGCGGTCAACTGCGCGGGCAATCGGACGCCGACATCGGTCACCAGAGTTTCGGGCCGCGCCGGGCGTTCCTTGATCAGATACAGCAGTTCATTGCCGTGCAGAACTCCGAGGTGCGCGTTGTGTCCGACCCGTCCGGCCAGCTCGCGCAGCAACGGTCCGGCCACCCGCTCCAGCGGATCGTGGCGCAGATAGGCCGAACCCAATTCGAAGGCGGCGATACCGAGGCCGTAGCGGCGTTCGGCGGGCAGCCGGGTGACGAAGCGAGCCTGCTCCAACTCGGCGAGCAGGTGATAGGTGGTGGAGCGGGGGATGTCCAGCTCACGCGCGACGGTGGACGCGGAGACCGGTCCGGCCCGGGTCGCCATCAACTGCAGCACGGCCAGGCCGCGCCGCAGTGCCGGAATGTCGCTGCTCGTTCCCATGGCGCCTCCTCGGATTGTCTCGGATACCAGACGGAACCTGGCTCAGCCTCATTCTCCATCCGCCCGCGCGGCGGTGGAATGGGGCTATGCCGGATACCACGCAGTTACCGCCCGTGGAGCTGGACGGGCCGCTGAGCGTCGAACGCATCGTCGCCGTTGCCCGCGCCGGTGCCGAGGTGCGATTCAGCGAAGCCGCCGAGAAGCGGCTGACCCATGCGCGCCAGCACGTCGACGCGCTGGCCGCGGGCACGGTCCCGACCTACGGCGTCTCCACCGGCTTCGGCGCCCTGGCTACCCGACACATTCCGCCGGAGAGTCGGGCCGCGCTGCAGCGGTCGCTGATCCGCTCGCATGCCGCGGGCGCGGGTGCGGCGGTCGAGACCGAAGTGGTGCGCGCCATGATGCTGCTGCGCTTGCGCACCTTGGCCACCGGACATACCGGGGTGCGACCGGAGACGGCTCGCACCTTGGCCGCGTTGATCAATGCGGGCATTACACCAGTGGTGCACGAGTTCGGCTCGCTCGGCTGTTCCGGCGATCTCGCGCCATTGGCCGCCGTCGCTTTGGCGCTGATGGGGGAAGGTGAGGTCCGCGACACCTCCGGCACGGTTATCGCGGCCGCAGAAGCGTTGCACGCCAAGGGAATCACCCCGGTAGTTCTCGGCGAGAAGGAAGGGCTCGCGCTCACCAACGGCACCGATGGCATGCTCGGCATGCTGGCGCTCGCGATCAGTGATCTGCGCCAACTGTTCGACGTCGCCGATATCACCGCCGCCATGAGTGTGGAGGCGCTGCTCGGCACCGATCGGGTCTTCGCCGATGACCTGCAGACGTTGCGTCCACATCCGGGCCAAGCACTGTCAGCGCGGCGGATGGCCGCTGCGCTAGCGGGCTCGGAAATCGTTGCCAGCCACCGAGGTCCGGAGTGCAACCGGGTGCAGGACGCGTACTCGTTGCGCTGCGCACCGCAGGTGCACGGCGCCGCCCGCGATACCCTCGCGCACGCGGAATTGGTGGCCGAGCGAGAAATGGCCTCGGCCATCGACAATCCCGTCGTGCTCGCCGATGGCAGGCTGGAATCCAATGGCAATTTCCACGGTGCTCCGGTGGCGTATGTCCTGGACTTCCTGGCCATTCCGGTCGCCGATGTCGCGAGCATGGCCGAGCGGCGCACCGATCGGATGCTGGATGTCGCACGTTCGCACGGCCTTCCGGCCTTTCTGGCGGCCGATCCCGGTGTCGATTCCGGTCATATGATCGCCCAGTACACCCAGGCGGGAATCGTCAGCGAGCTCAAACGCCTCGCGATGCCCGCCTCGGTGGATTCGATTCCGAGCAGTGCGATGCAGGAAGACCATGTGTCGATGGGCTGGTCGGCAGCGCGCAAATTGCGCAGGGCCGTCGACGGCCTGGCCACCGTACTGGCCATCGAATACCTCACGGCCGCACGGGCATTGGATTTGCGTGCGCCATTGCGTCCTGGCCCGGCCACGGCGGCGGCACTCGCCTTGCTCCGCATCGAGGTCGAGGGCCCGGGACCGGACCGACACCTCGCCCCGGAAATCGCCACCGCGACGGAACTGGTCCGTTCCGGCGAACTGCTGGCCGCGGTCACACCCCACCTCGATACCTCAGGAAAGTGAGCTCCCTTGCCAACTCCCGAAGCATTCCGGTTTCCGCATGGCGGATCGGGCTCAACCTCGTGCGTGGTCCCCAGTAGCTATGCAACAGCCACCTGCGGAGCGGACCGGAATCTCGTTGATATGGAGGCAATCCGATGACACGGACAGTGCGCGCGGCGCGTGGCACGCAACTGACGGCCAAGAACTGGCAGACCGAGGGTGCCCTCCGGATGCTGCAGAACAATCTCGATCCCGACGTGGCCGAGCGCCCGCAGGATCTGGTGGTCTACGGCGGCACCGGTAAGGCGGCGCGGAACTGGGCCAGCTTCGATGCGATCACCCGCACCATCACCACGCTCGAGGCCGATGAGACCCTGCTGGTCCAGTCGGGAAAGCCCGTGGGCGTTTTCCGGACGCACGAATGGGCGCCGCGGGTACTGATCGCCAATTCGAATCTGGTGGGGGACTGGGCGACCTGGCCGGAGTTCCGCAGACTGGAATCGCTCGGTCTCACCATGTACGGGCAGATGACCGCGGGCTCGTGGATCTACATCGGCACCCAGGGCATTCTGCAGGGCACCTACGAGACCTTCGCCGCGGTCGCGGATAAGCGTTTCGGTGGCACACTCGCCGGAACCCTCACACTCACGGCGGGATTGGGTGGCATGGGCGGCGCGCAGCCGCTGGCGGTCACCATGAACGGCGGGGTTGCGCTGGTCGTCGAATGCGATCCGGCACGTGCCGAGCGGCGGGTACACGACCGCTATCTCGACGAGATCGCCACCGATTTCGATGATGCGGTGCGCCGAGTCTCGAAGGCACGAAAGGAGCGAAAGGCACTGTCGGTCGGTCTGATCGGAAATGCGTCCGAGGTGCTGCCGAAGCTGCTGGCGGCGGGTGTCGAGATCGATATCGTCACCGACCAGACCTCTGCGCACGATCCCCTCGCGTATCTGCCGCGCGGTGTCGCAGTCGAGGACTGGGCCGATTACGCGGCGAAGAAGCCCGACGAATTCACCGACCGGTCCCGCGAATCCATGGCCGAACACGTCGACGCGATGCTCGGGTTCCTCGACCGCGGTGCCGAGGTCTTCGACTATGGCAATTCGCTGCGCGGGGAGGCGAAACTCGGTGGCTGCGAGCGGGCGTTCGACTTCCCGGGTTTCGTGCCCGCCTATATCCGGCCGCTGTTCTGCGAGGGCAAGGGGCCGTTCCGCTGGGCCGCGCTGTCCGGTGATCCGGCGGATATCGCCGCGACCGACCGCGCCATGCTGGAACTGTTCCCGGAGAACGAATCCCTGCGCCGCTGGATCACCATGGCGGGGGAACGCGTTGCCTTCCAAGGACTTCCGGCCCGCATCTGCTGGCTCGGCTACGGTGAGCGGCACTTGGCCGGACTCCGCTTCAACGAAATGGTCGCCAACGGCGAGTTGCAGGCCCCGGTGGTGATCGGCCGCGACCACCTCGACTCCGGCAGTGTCGCCTCGCCCTATCGCGAAACCGAGTCCATGGCCGATGGTTCCGATGCCATTGCCGACTGGCCGCTGCTCAATGCGCTGGTCAACACCGCTTCGGGCGCGAGCTGGGTTTCGATTCACCACGGCGGTGGGGTTGGCATGGGCCGGTCCATTCACGCCGGTCAGGTCTGTGTCGCGGATGGAACCGCGTTGGCCGGGCAGAAGATCGAGCGCGTGCTCACCAATGACCCCGGTATGGGCGTCATTCGGCATGTGGATGCCGGATACGAGCGGGCCAGTGCGGTCGCCGACGAGCGCGGCGTGCGAATCCCCATGCAGGAGAACAAGTGACAGCGAACGGACTGCTCGCCGACATCGCGGATGTGGGCCGGGATGTACGGCGTGGCGGTTATTCCCGGCACGCCTTCGACCGTGCCGAACTGGAATTGCGGGATTGGTTCATCGAGCAGGCGGCCCGGCGCGGTCTGGATGTCACGACCGACCGCAACGGCAACATCTGGGCGTGGTGGGGAACTCCGGGTTCGGGTGCCGTGGTCACGGGGAGTCATCTGGACTCGGTGCCCGGTGGGGGCGCATTCGACGGCCCGCTCGGAGTGACGAGCGCGCTCGCTGCCGTGGATATCTTGCGCGCCAGGGGTTTCACACCGGCGAAGCCCCTCGCGCTATTGGTGTTCGCGGAGGAGGAGGGTGGGCGTTTCGGAGTGCCGTGTCTGGGGTCCAGACTGCTGACCGGTGCCATCGACGCCGACCGGGCTCGCGGACTGCGCGATGCCGCCGGGATCACCTTCGCCGAGGCCGCGGCCAAAGCGGGGCAGGACCCGGATCGGTTCGGCGCGGATCCCGAAGCGCTCGCCGGTATCGGCTGCTTCGTCGAATTGCATGTCGAACAGGGACGCGGGCTGATCGACCTGGACAGCCCGATCGCCACCGGCAGCAGCATCATCGCGCACGGACGCTACCGGTTCTGCTTCACCGGCCAGGGCAACCATGCGGGTGCGACCCGCATGCCCGACCGTCACGATCCGATGCTGCCCGCGGCCGCCGTGATCGCGGCCGCTCGCCGGGTTGCCGCGGCCACCGACGATGCCAGGGCGACCGTCGGCAAGCTGATACCAACGCCGGGCGGCACGAATGTCATTGCGTCGACCGTGGATCTGTGGCTGGACGCGCGCGTCGCCGGAGACGGACGCACCGCCGCACTGGTCGAGAATATCGCGGGATTCGCACGCGAGGCCGCGGCCGCCGAGGGCTGCGAGGTCACCGTTACCGAGGAATCCTATTCGGACGATGTTGTTTTCGATGAGCCACTGCGCGGCCGAATGGACGCAGTGCTCGGCGGTGTGCCCGCCCTGCCGACCGGCGCGGGGCACGATGCGGGCATCCTGGCGGCCCATGTGCCGTCCGGCATGCTCTATGTGCGCAACCCAACTGGCATCAGCCATGCGCCGCAGGAGTATTCGGAACCCGCGGACGTGGATTTCGGTGCGGAGAGCCTGGCTCGCGTGCTCGAGGACTTGGCGAAATGAGCGCGCAGCGCTGCGTGCGGTGCGGAGTTCTGCTCAGCGATGGATCACGCCGAAGCGCTGATTCGAGTCGACGCCGACCGACGGTAGGTCCGCTCCGATGAGCGCCTATTGGGCCGAATACGCTTGGCTGCCCGACGGACTGGCCGAACGGGTGACGATCGATATCGCCGGATCGACGATCCGCGCGATCACCCGGGGGACCGAGCCGAACGGAAATATATTACGCGGCTTGACCATTCCCGGGTTGGCGAATGCGCACTCACATGCTTTCCATCGCGCCTTGCGCGGGCGCACCCACCATGGCCGGGGCTCGTTCTGGACGTGGCGAGAACGAATGTACGCGGTCGCCGATCGGCTGGCACCCGACTCCTACTACCGGCTCGCACGCGGGGTCTACGCGGAGATGGTCCTGGCCGGATACACCAGCGTCGGCGAATTCCACTACCTGCATCACGCGCCCGGCGGGGCGGCCTATGCCGATCCGAATGCGATGAGTATGGCCCTGGCCGCGGCAGCGCAGGACGCCGGGATTCGACTCACCCTGCTCGATACCTGTTATCTCAGTCGCGGATTCGGTCGAGAGCCCGACGAACATCAGCGGCGCTTCAGTGACGGTGATGCGGCGGCCTGGGCCGAGCGCGCCGCCGCGTTCAAGCCGGAGTCGGAGTGGGTGCGCACCGGTGTGGCCGCACATTCGGTGCGCGCGGTACCACCGCAGGCACTGGCGGTGGTCGCCGAACAGGCCGACGGTCGCCCTGTGCACATCCACCTCTCGGAACAACCAGCCGAGAATCGTGATTGCCTTGCCGCACACGGGCTTACACCGACGGCGTTATTGGCCGAAAACGGGTTGCTCGGGCCGGATACGGTAGCCGTGCATGCCACACATATGAGCACCGCCGATATCCGGATGCTGGCCGCCGCGCGGTCGCGAGCGTGCTTCTGCCCGACCACCGAACGCGATCTCGGCGACGGCATCGGTCCGGCCCGCCAACTTCTCGATGCCGGAGTTCGGCTGTGCCTGGGCACCGACAGTCACGCGATCGTGGACGGTTTCGAAGAGTGGCGGGCACTGGAGTTGAACGAACGACTCGCATCCCACACCCGCGGCCGATTCGAAATAGCGGAGTTGTTCAGTGCGGCAACCGATCACGCATCGATCGGCTGGCCGGAAGTGGGTCGCATCGAAGCGGGTGCGGCTGCCGATCTGGTCACCGTAGATCTCGACTCGATCCGGACCGCTGGCACCGAACCCGCGGCCGCATTGTTCGCCGCCTCGGCCGCCGATATCCGCGAGGTGATGATCGCCGGGCGGCAGGTGGTCTCCGATGGTCGCCATTTACTGGTGGAGGACCCCGAAACGATTCTACGAGAAGAGATTCGGGCTTTATGCCCGCCGTGACAGCTGGCGACGACGAAACGAGCAGAATCTCACCGACAGAAAGGGCACCGTGTCGACCCTCATCACTGGAATCGGCGAGCTGACGACCAACGCGTCTGACGGGCCGCTGCACGATGCCGCGGTGGTGCTCGATGGTGAACGCTTCGCCTGGATCGGCGCGGCGGACTCCGCACCCGCCGCCGATGATCGTGTCGACATCGGCGGCCGCGCCGCGCTGCCGGGCTGGGTCGACAGCCACACCCATCTGGTCTTCGCCGGTGATCGCACCGCCGAATTCGAGGCCAGGATGGCCGGTCAGCCTTACCGTGCCGGTGGTATCGCGACAACGGTCGCCGCCACCAGAGGCGCCTCGGACGAACAGCTTTCGACCAACCTGCACCGCCACGTCACCGAGGCCTACCGCCAGGGCACGACCTGCCTGGAGACCAAAACCGGATACGGCCTCAGCGTGCCCGACGAGACGCGCTCGGCCCGCATCGCCGCCGCCATCGCCGACGAGGTGACCTTTCTCGGCGCCCACTTGGTCCCGCCCGGTGCCGACGCCGAAAGCTACGTGGACTTGGTCTGCGGCGATATGCTCGACGCGGTCGCACCACATGTGCGCTGGGCCGATGTCTTCTGCGAGACAGGCGCTTTCGACGAGGCTCAGTCCGATCGCGTCCTGCGCGCGGCCGCCGCACGCGGACTCGGTTTACGTGTGCACGGCAACCAATTGGGCACCGGCCCCGGTGTGCAACTGGCGGTCCGGCACGGCGCGGCAAGCGTCGATCACTGCACCTACCTCACCGAAGCCGATATCGAGGCCCTCGCCGCCTCGGACACCGTCGCCACCGTCCTGCCCGCCTGCGATTTGTCCACCCGACAGCCACTCGCTCCCGCCCGTGCGCTACTCGACGCCGGTGCGACCGTCGCCCTGGCAACCAATGCCAATCCGGGCAGCTCCTACACCACGTCGATGGCCTACTGCGTGGCAACGGCCGTACTCCAAATGGGGCTCTCGATTGCCGAAGCAGTGTACGCGGCCACCGCCGCGGGCGCGAAAGCATTGCGCCGCAATGATGTCGGGGTCATCGAGGTCGGTGCACGCGCCGATCTCCAGGTGCTCGACGCCCCCTCGGTCACCCATCTGGCGTACCGTCCAGGGGTCCCGCTGACGCGGGCGGTCTGGCGCTTGGGACATCGCATTGCGGCGGCCGAATGGCCGAGTGCGGTCTAGCAGAAACTGTGGGGAAATACAGGTAGACGGTGCGTTTGGATAGGTCCGCAGCGGCGGCGATGTCATTGACCGAGGGTCGGCCAAAACTATACTGAGTTGCACTTATCGCACAGGAGTGCATTTAGTAACGGGAGGAACTAAATGACAATCGGGGAGCTTCGAGCTGCGCTGGAGCAGGTGTTATGAGCCGTCGGGCGGCCGAGGCGCCGGGCTGTGATACTCACGACATGGTGCTCGTTCACCGCGTCTTCGGTCGCGAATTTCGTTTGCTGGCAGACATTGTCGAGGCCACCTCGCCCTTGGATGCCGAACAGGTGACACGAGTGAGTGCGCATGCGCGCGAGATGCTCGCCGCGCTGCATCACCATCACTGCGATGAGGACGAGCTAGTATGGCCGAAACTGCTTTCGGCGGAACTGGATTCGACACTGGTTGATCTCATGCGGACCCAGCACGAAGAAATCGATGCCCACATGCGGCGTGCCGATTCCGAACTCTCCGAATGGGAACATCAGGGCGATGTGGAAACGGCGGATCTGCTCGTCGAGGGCCTACGCCGACTGCATGGGTTGCTCACCGAACATCTTCGCCTGGAAGAAGATTCGGTACTGCCGGTCGTGGCCGAAACCTTGACCCGATCGGAGTGGGCCGAGCTCGGCAAGCGGGGTATGGCTGCTCTGCCGAGGGCGCGAGCTCTGGTTTTCCTCGGTCATATCGCCGAGGAGGCCGATGAGCGTGAGTGGTCGGAATTCACGAGACAGCTTCCGGTGCACGTGCGGCTGCTGTATCGAGTGTTCGGCCGCCGTAGCCACGCCAGGGAGACCGCACTGCTGCGCCGCGATCTGCGCTCGGTCGGCAAGGTTGTCAAATAGTCGAATTCAGCGCGCCGGGAAGCGGATGATCCGATCATCACCGGCACGGACGTCACCGCGGCCGTCCGTGTTGGAGGTGGTCAGCCACAGTGCGCCGTCCGAGGCTACCGCCACCGTGCGCAGGCGGCCCAGGTCGGACAGCCGGGACTGCGGTGTGCCCAGCGTGCCCTCGTGCAGCGGAACCGTCCACAATCGTTCCCCGCGCAGCGCCGCCACATACAGGGTGTCGCCGGAGATGGCGATGCCGGACGGCGATGACTCCGCAGGTTTCCACATGACTTGGGGATCAGTGAATCCCCGGTCCGTGCCGCCCATACCTTCCACGATCGGCCAGCCATAGTTGCGGCCCGGCTCGATCAGATTGATCTCGTCGAAGTTGTCCTGCCCGAACTCCGCCGCGAAGAGTCTGCTGGAACGATCCCAGGCCAGACCTTGCACATTGCGATGTCCCAGACTGTAAACCGGCGAACCAGGCGTCGGATTGCCCGGTGCCGCGGCACCATCGGGTGTCAGTCGAAGGATTTTGCCATTAGGGTTCGCCGGATCCTGAGATCTAGTGCCCTGCCCCGCATCTCCGGTTCCGACATACAACATCCCATCGGGTCCGAATGCGATGCGTCCGCCATTGTGGACCCCGGCCTTGGCGATACCATCGAAGACGACCTCCGGTTGTCCGTCGAGCCGGAACCGCACGATCCGATTGTCATCGGCAGCGGTGAAATACGCGTAGATATATCCTGTTTCGGCATAATCCGCCGCCACGGCAAGGCCGAGCAGACCACCCTCGCCGCGCGCCACAACTCCCGGCACCTCGTACACCTGCTCGGGCGCACGTCCAGGCACCACCCGCAGAATCCGGCTGGTATCCCGTTCCGCGACCAGCACACCACCATCGGGCAGGAAGGCCAGTCCCCACGGCACATCGATATCGCGCGCGATCTCCTGCCCCGCAGCCAGATCCGGCACTCCCGACGGTGTGCTGGGCGCGGTGCTCATGACGACGCTCGCTTCCGAGTCGGAATCGCCGCCGCATCCGCTAACCGCGCAGACCATCAGCACGGCGACCACGATCCCGATGAATCTCCGCATGCCTATTCTCCGATTGATCATTCGGCGGTGTCGACGGTTCGGCAAGCGTTAGTCGCTGCCCGCCACCAGTACGGCGACAAGGGCGATCGCACCGGGCAGCGCCTGGACGAACAGGATCCGACGGTTCGCTGTCGCCGCACCGTAGATTCCGGCGACGACAACGCATGCGGTGAAGAAGATCATCGCGGCGAATCCGACCGGGTCCGAGGCGATGATGCCCCAGATCAGACCGGCCGCCAGGAAGCCGTTGTAGAGGCCCTGGTTGGCAGCCAAGACCTTGGTCTGCTCGGCGAATTCGGCGGTGCTGCCGAAGGACGCGCGCACCCGCGGCGTGGTCCAGAGGAACATCTCCATGACCAGGATGTAGATGTGCAGCAACGCCACCAGGCCGACCAGCACTTCGGCTACTACGCGCATTCGAGTCTTCCTTTCACGCGGATACGGCTCGTTGTCGGTCCACAGGATGGACGATCGGCGTCGAGTGGGTCGGAAGGCGCGCCCGGTGAATCTCGCACATCAGTTCTTGCGCAGAGTGCCGGTGACATCGCCGAGCACACCGCTGAAGCCGCCGCTGAAGCTGTAGGTGAGCGAACCGTCCGGCTGCAGTATCACCTTCGATGTCGACCCTTCGTCCATGCACCCGCTCGCACCGCCGCTGAGCCGGGCAACGAAGGTGAGCTGGGTATCGGTCGCATTCGTCAGCCGTTCGGTGCGTTCACAACGGCTGTGCGATGCCTGGCCGGTATTGGCCGAGGTGGCGACTTCCTCGCCGATTTTCCCGTCCTGAATGGTCAACTCGATATCGAAGACAGCGAGGGCATCCCTTGCGGTGCCGGTCCACTTGCCGACGAACGCTTCGGGTATCACGGAGTCCGTTGCCGCCGCCGAGGTGCTCGTCGCGGAGGTCTGTGTCGTCGAGGCAGTCGTGCGAGCGACGGAGGTAGCCACCGCTGAAGTGCTCACCGTCGCGGCGGAATCGGAGGATTTGTCGGTCAGCTGCGTCCCGATCAGAAACGCGCCGCCCGCGACGATGAGACAGACCACCACGGCCGCGACGATCAATGCGGTCCGGCGCGACCGAGTCTTCGGCGCAGGCTGCGCGTGGTAGTAGGCAGGTTGTGGCCCAGACCGATCCTGCGCCGGCGAATACGGCGCATACATATGACTCGAATTAGCTTGCGGCCGGTGTGGTCCGGATTGCCATGCCGTATTTCCGGACTGCCAAGCCACCGTATCGGCCGCGGTCCGCGACAGCGTATGGGGCGCTGCGTGCGGTCCCGAATTCGATGACGAAATCGTCGGCGCCGACCGCGACGGATCCGGGCCGACCGCCTCGACCGGGCCGGATTCCAGATCGAGCAGCGCCACCGCGCGCCGACTCACCTCTTCGAGCACCGGCGCGGGCAGCCAGCCGCCACGCTCCGGAACCCCGAGTTCGGTCAGCTGATCGAGTAGCTGCTGCGGTGTCGGTCGCGCCGCCACATCCTTGTGCAGACAGGAAGCGATGAGCGGCCGCAGCCGGTCCGGCACCGCCGCCAGCCGCGGCTCCTCGTACACCACCCGATACAGCATCTGCACCGTCTCACCGGAGCCGAACGGACCCTGCCCGGTCGCCGCGTAGACGAGCACGCCGCCGAGTGCGAAAACATCACCCTCGGGTCCCATGGTCGGTCCGAGCACCTGCTCGGGACACATGAATCCCGGTGAGCCGATGACATTTCCGGTGGTCGTCAGCGCACTGTCCTCGGCGGCGCGTGCGATGCCGAAGTCGATCACCTTCGGGCCGTCCACTGCCAACAGCACATTGGAGGGTTTCAGATCGCGATGCACGATCCCCGCGCCGTGCACCGCGATCAATGCCTCGGCCAGACCGTGCGCGAGCACCAGCAGCGTGTTCTCGTCGAATGTGCCGAACTGCTCGACCGCATCGGTCAACGAGAATCCGGCCACATAGCCGGTCGCCAGCCACGGCGGCGTGGAATCCACATCCGCATCGAGCACCGGTGCGGTGAACTTCCCGCCGACTCGCCGCGCCGCGGTGACCTCGCGGCGGAACCGCTCCCGGAACTCGTCGCCGATCAGATCCGGCCGGATCACCTTCACCGCGACGGTGCGCCCACCCGCGCTGCGCCCGAGGTACACCCGGCCCATACCGCCCGCACCGAGCAGGCCGAGTAGCCGGTAGTCCCCGATCCGCGTGGGATCGTCTGTGCCGAGCGGTCGCATCGCGAACTGGGGTCCTCTCACCTGACGTCGAACACGCAAAGGCTACCCATCGACGCACTAGGTTGCCCTAGCCGGTGGCGGCCGGAACCGGCGTGGGATCCGCACGGCGCAGCTGCCGCGCCAACAAGTATGCGGCGATGGCGGCCGGAACATTCATCAGCACCCCGTAGACCGCGGGCGGCACCGCCATCTGCGAATTGTGCAGCACGCTGGAGGCAACCGCGATGGCCAATGCGCCATTGTGGATGCCGATCTCCATCGCCGAGGCGATCGCCTGATCGGTCTGCACCCGGAACAAGCGCGGCACGGTGTACCCGATGACGAAGCTCAACGTCGACAGCAGCAGACTGAGCGTGGCGAGTTTGCCGATGTTCTCGGTCAGCGTGTCGAACTCGCGCCCCACCGCCGCCACCACGACGAGCAGCAGCACCACCGCCGAGACGATCTTGACGTTCTTGCGCATCCGATCCGCCCAGTCGGTGAACCGGCGATGCACCCACATCCCCACCGCGACCGGCACCAGCACGATCGCGAACACCTGGGCGAACTTATCCGGCCGCAGCCCGATCGCCGCGTCGTCGTCCATGAACAGTGTGAACGACAGCGTGACCACCAGCGGCAGGGTGAAGACGGCGAGAATCGAATTGATCGCCGTCAGCGTGATATTCAGCGCCACATTGCCACCGGCGATATGGCTGAACAGATTCGCCGACGGCCCGCCCGGCGAGGCGACGAGCAACATCACCCCGACGGCCAGCGCACCCTCGAGCCGGAACAGATAGACCAGACCCAGGCAGATCGCGGGCAGCACGATCATCTGGCACACCAGCGCGACCACCGCCGCCTTGGGATACCGCAGCACTCTGGCGAAATCGTCGACGGTCAAGGTCAACCCGAGACCGAACATCACCAGCGCCAGGGCCAGCGGTAGGAACACGGCGAAAATCGTTGAACCCATTCAGATCTCCTCATCAGGACTCGGACGGATATCGACGTTATCGACTCACCGTCCGAGCGGCGACCCCACCCGTGGGAGCCCGGCCGCGGCGATCGCCGGATTCGACGATGCGATGATGGTGTGCGGAGCGCGATCGAGACACCCGTCCGACCTGAAGGGGCATTCCCTCGATGCAGACCCATCGGCTAGTACTGCTCACCCTCGGTGTCGGACTCGTTGGTCTGAGCGCGTGCAGCTCAGGCGATAACGGCAGCCGGATAACCGATGGCGGACCGACCACTACGGTGGCGACCACGTCGCCTGCGGCGAAATGCGGCGTCGATCTGACCGCGCCGGTGATTGGTGCGGCGATCGCGACGCTGCCGGTAGATCCGATCACCAAGGTGCCGTGGTCCACCGATCCGGCCGGATTCGAGGGCACCTTCGATCCGTGCGTCACACTATCGGCCGTGATCATTACGGTCGAGGGCGCGACCGGCAGTTCACCGAATCAAGTGCTGCTGTTCCACAAGGGCGAATTCGTCGGCACCGGCACGCGGGAAAGTCTCGGGTTCACCTCGCTGGATCCGGTACACACGGCCGATGACACCGTCGGTGTGATCTACAAGACGCCCGGCAGTTGCAATGCCTGCCCGGACGGCACGGTGACATCGGTCCAATTCCATTGGGATGGAAAGCAAGTCCAGACGATCGGGACGCCACCGAAATAACGTCATCGCATTATGCGATCCAGGACGGCGCGCAGCGCGGCGGGCGGATCACTCGGCAGGCTGGGCATGCGCCAGGCAATGATCTGATCGGGGCGTACGAGCAGCGCGCCGGTAGGGGAGAGACCGACGGTCTCGGGCCAATCCTGGTCGAGCTCATGGATTTCCAGCGGTAGATCGGCATGCCATGCGGTGCCTGCCGGGCCGACCAGCAGGGCCCAGGACGTGTCGATGAGGTCGAGTGTGGAGCGACCGTCGGGAAGCCGGCGATGCGGCAGCCGAGTGCCGGGTTGGCCGGTGAGATCGAGCTGCGCCATGGTGTGCGTGCTGCCGTCGTCGATGAGCGCGCCCGCATGGTAGCGGTGGCCGAGGATCAGGGCGATCGGGTCGGCGAGTGGTGTGGCGTCGGTGGATTCGCGATTCATGGTGCGCAGGTCGGCGGTTCGGATGCTCGACTGGTCGGCGATGTACCATCCCACCGGATGGCGTTCGGTGTGGTAGGTGTCCAGCAATGCCGGATCGGCCTCGTCGCGGAGTACGGCCGCCAACTTCCAGGCCAGATTGTGCACGTCCTCGATGCCGGTATTCGCGCCAGCGGCGGCGAAGGGCGGCATGACGTGTGCGGCGTCACCGGCCAGCAAGACGCGGCCCGCACGATATCGCTCGGCCACGAACATCCCTGGCTCCCAGGGCAGTACGCTGAGCAGCTCGATCGGAGTGTCGGGAACGCCGATGGCCGTCCGCAATACGTTCGGCCATTCATCGACGGGACGGTCGACCCCAACGGTGGTGGTGAATATCCAGCGGCGTGACCCGTCGATCGAGGCGAAAGCTCCTGGCGCATCCGCATTCTCGATCTGGCAAAGGTTGAATTCGCGGCCGCGCACCAACTCGGCGAGATCGGCGCGGAAGTACACGTTGACGGCTCGGCCGAGCGTGCCACGTCCATCGCGCGCGATGCCGAGCCGCTCGCGGATCGGACTCGACGCACCGTCGGCGGCGATCAGGTAGTCCGCTCGCAAGCGCTCGACCGTGCCGTCGGCGGCGCGGATTGTGGCGGTGATGCCATCGGTCGCGTCGACGAAGTCGGTGAGCTCGACGCCGAACCGTATATCGCAGCCGCGGGCCACGGCGATGCGCCGCAGCACCGGCTCCAGCAGATCCTGGGCACACAGGCAGGCGGTGGCCGGGGTGATGGTCGACCAGTCCGGCACCCCACCGGGCAGCGTGAAAGGAATTCGTTCGGCTTGCGCGAGCGTCGGACCGGCCGCGAAGTGCTGGTACCCGGTGAGGTCGCGGGCCGCCTCGAGAACCTGCTCGGCTATGCCGAGCTGACCGAACAGTTCCATGGTTCGGATATTGATGCGCCTGGCCTTGGGTTGCGGTGAGGTGGTGGCCCGGCGTTCGACCAGCACGGTTGCCACGCCATGCCGACGCAGGAACAGCGCGGCCGACAGCCCGACCAATCCGCCACCGACGATCAGAACACGAGGTGCGTGTACGTTGTACATCATGTGTACGTTGTACACGAATGGTTGAATGCCCCGCAAGGAGGTGGCAATGAGTGCGGATTCGTCGCCGCCCGGACCGTTGATCTGGTCGCTGCCGGAACCACCCGGCCGACCGACCACGACGCTGAGCCGGGCGAGCATCCTGCGTGCGGCATTGACCGTGGCCGATGCCGAGGGTGCGCGGGCGCTGACCATGCGGCGGATCGCGACGGCGGTCGGGGCGTCCACGCCGATGTCGCTGTATCGCTATGTCGGCAGCAAGGACGGTCTGGTCGACCTGATGATCGATGCCGTATATGGCGAGATTCCGCTGCCCGCAGCGCCTTCGGGGCATTGGCGCACCGCACTCGAAGAGCTTTCGCTGGCCAGCTGGTCGGTGATCCAGCGCCACCTCTGGTTCGGTGAACTCGTGCATACCAGACCCCCGATCGGGCCGAATGCGCTGCGCTACTTCGACTTCCGCTTCGCCCTGTTGGAGCCCCTCGATATCGCCGCCGACGATATGACGCTGATCACCGCCGCCGTGGACGGCCATCTCATCGGCGCCGCACTGCAACTCGCCGAGGAGAACCGCATGCGGGCGCGCTCGGGACTGCACACCGACGACGAGTTGGCCGCCGCCGCGCGACCGATGCTGGCGCCGATCCTCGCCGACGGCCGCTATCCGGCCTTCGCACGCTGGATCGCCGCACGTACCACCACCGGTGCTGCAGACCCCGTCGAGTGGACTTTGACCAGCCTGCTCGACGGCATCACGGGTCGTCTCGGACTACCGAAATAGCTCAGTTCGAGCCATCGAGCGCGACGTAGCGCACGAAGATGTTGTCGGAGTCGTCGAAGGTTCTGGTTTCCACCCGCCGCAGGGGCGGGTGGTTGCCCGTGAAGATCGGGGTGCCCCCGCCGAGCGTGGCCGCGCCGATCACCACGTGCAATTCATCCACCAGGCCGTGGATCAGCAGGTCGTGCCACAGGATTCGGCTGGCGAAGACGACGATATCGCCACCCTGCTGTTGCTTCAGCTCGGCGATCGCCGCATAGGCAACGGACCGAGGGACTATGCGGGTGTTCCTCGCCCAGGCGTGGTCCGCGGGCGGAAGTTCCGCGTGGTCGGAGACGACGACCTTGTCGATGGCGTTGTAGCGCTTGGCGAATTCGCGATTCGTGGACGAGAACGTCGGATCGTGCTCGACATTCGGCCAGAAGCCACTGAACATCCGGTAGGACGTGCCGCCGAGCAGGACGGTATCGGCATTGCGGATGTGCTCGAGGTTGGTGCGGTCGAACGATTCGTCCATCGGCAGGGCCATGACATTACCGCCCTGGCCTTCGAAGTAGCCGTCCAGCGACATGATGTTGACGACGATGAGCTTGCGCATTTCGATCCTTTCGAGTCAGCACGCCGCGGTGGCGTGTACCCAGGGGTCGGAGCGCGGGTCGGCGATTCGACCCGAATCGGTCACGGTTCGATAACGCCGCATGGTGGGCTCAGCGAGTCTGCGACCGAATCCGACGAACCGCACCGACCGTAGCTAGCGCGATATTCGCCAATGGGTTGCTATCGTCGTCGTCGCGCGTCGATCGGACGATCTTGTTTGCATGCTGCCTACCAATCGAGAGGGGATCACGAGTTGTCGGGGCATGGAGTGACACCTGCGCTTATGCGTTGGGTTCGACTGGCGACCGTTGTCGCCGCCGTGGTGGCACTTGCCTCGAGTGGCGGCGGCTCCGCGACCGCCGAGCAAAGCATCGACAGCACCCTCGGTGAGCGGTGGACCACTATGCACGACGGCCCGCAGGAGTATCCGGACGTCCATATCGACTGGGATGTCCCGATTCGCATGAGCGACGGCGTCGTACTCAAGGCGAATGTGTATCGACCCGTCGATGCGGCGAACACAGTGGTCGACAAGCCGTTGCCGACGATTGTGAACCTCACGCCCTACACCAAACTGATGAGCAATCTGATCGATTCGGCCTTCGCCACGCCCGGACTGCGGCCGTTCACCATGGACATGGTCCGGCGTCTCAATCTGTCCGGCACGCCGATCAGCGGATTCGGTGAGCTGATGCACGCGCTCGACGGCGGCATGATCCAAACCGTGCTGGGCATCGACCGCAATCTCATCCGCAGCGGCTACACGTTGGTGGTCGCGGACGTCCGCGGCACCGGTTTCTCCCAGGGCACCTGGAACACCCTCGGCAAGCGTGAACAATTGGACACCCTCGAGGTGATCGATTGGGCGGCCAAGCAGCCGTGGTCCAACGGTACGGTCGGTATGAGCGGTGGCTCCTATGCGGGCATCAATCAACTGCGTGCGGCCGAAAACGCTCCTGCCGCACTGAAAGCCATCTTCCCGGTGGAGGCGGGCAGCGATCTGATGCGTGATGTCGTCGCACCGGGTGGCGGTATCGGCACGACCTTCTTGCCCCTGTGGTTGAGCAATGTGAACCAGTCGAAGCTGATTCCCGACGTGCCCTCGATGCTCAACGGCACTTTCGACTGGAAATGGCTCCAGTCCAGATTGGCCGATCCGGCAACCAATTCCGATCTACTGGCGCAGGCGCTGCTCACCCCGTCGCTGGACCGGGTGCCGACCGCGCTGGCCGCCGCACTCGACGACAACAGTGAGTTCCGGCAGGGGATTCTCGGGCATCCCGAGCGAATCACGGTGCCCACCTTCATGTATGGCGGCTGGCATGACATCTTCGCCAATAGCGCGTCCAAACTGTACAACGTCATCCCACTGCCGCAGGCGAAGAAGCAGTTGCTGATCGGCGATACCTACCACGCGAATCCGGGTGCCGGTACCGGTGTGCCCGGCGCTCCGCCGCGGTTGGATGTGCTGCAGCGGGTGTGGTTCGACAAGTGGCTCAAAGGCATCGACAACGGCATCGGCGACTTCGGGCCGATTACGCTGTGGGAGCAGGGTGCGGGCTGGAAGACCTTGGGACAGTTTCCGGAACCCAGTGTCACACATCGTCGCGTCTACCTGTCCTCGGCGTCGAGCGATACCGCCGAGCATGCGGTGCACGACGGGTCACTGTCCTCGACGAAGCCGAAGGACCGCACCGCCCTGCAAGTGGCGCCCGGGATGAGCATGGCATGCTCACGCGATACCGCGCAGGGCTCCGCCGGTTTAGCCGCGCCATTCGATATCTGCGCCAAGGATTCTCGCGTCGCCGAGGGCAATGGGCTGACCTTCACGAGTGCGCAGATGAGTGAGCCGACGGTGCTCTCCGGACCGATCAATGTGCACCTCAACGTGGTGCACGATGCGACGGACGGCTACTGGGACGTCACCGTCAACGATGTCTCGCCCGACGGTACGTCGACCGTATTGACCACCGGCCAGCTCACCGCGTCACTGCGTGCGGTGGACGAGGCGCGCAGTATGCGCTCGGCGAGTGGCGATTACACCGCGCCGTACAACCCGATCACCCTGGAGAGCATGCTGCCCGTCGTGCCGGGAGAACCCGTGACACTGGATATCGCGGTCATCCCGACCCAAGCACTCTTGCTGCCCGGCCACCGGCTGCGGGTGGATGTGTTCGCCGGAAACATGCCGAAGGCTTTGGCTTTTCGGCCGATGCTCAACGCCACTGAGCTCAAGCCCCAATACTTGCAGCTCGATCCGGATGCGCCGAGCTTCGTCAATCTGCCCACGAACCGGCCCATCGCCTGAAATGTGGCGAAAAGCTTGACGTAGGCGGGCAGCGCAAGTTATTCTATAAATGGGAAGCAATTCGGCGTGGTTCTGACGTGGCTCAAAAACATTGATTCCTTTTCTGTTTCCGCACTCGACATTCAGCGAGTGTGAGTGTAATTTTGGACGTTGCGCTGGTTGCCTCCTGTCCACCTCACGAACCAATCGTTGTAAACATCATCCGCTGTGGTGATGTTTCCTTTGTGGTGCGCGAGTTTCGTTCGGGTGCGCGGCCGGGGCGAAATTCATCAGTAGACAAGCGATGTTCGCGCATTGCGTGAGGGGAAGGACGCACCTTGTCAGAATCGAGCCGGACGGTTGGTGCACCGAAGCGGATTTCCTTCGCCAGGATCCGGGAGCCGCTGGAGGTTCCCGGCCTGCTCGACGTGCAGACCGATTCGTTTGCCTGGCTGATCGGCGGCCCGGAATGGGAGGCCCGCGCCGCCGAACTCGGCGTGGGCGATTCGACGGGCGGACTGCAGGAGGTCCTCGAGGAGATTTCGCCGATCGAGGACTTCTCCGGGTCGATGTCTCTTTCTTTCTCCGATCCTCGTTTCGAGGAGGTCAAGGCCTCCATCGACGAGTGCAAAGACAA
>NZ_JBITGN010000040.1:0-30736 GCF_044457245.1 Nocardia sp. NPDC050630 | reverse complement strand
GAACGACCGACGCTTGCGAGGAGGCATAAGGGACATCCTTCCAGCAGGACCTCACATCCTGCCAACTCGGTGTCCACTACCCAGGGTGAACCTCAACCACCGCAGCCTGAACCACGGCCCGGGAGGACCTCGCTGCGCCGAATATTTTGCCTGGGAACGCCATACGCGATGTTACGCCTCGACACCGAAGCGATTCTGCAACAGCCTCCATAGTCGAGGAAAGGCGTGAACTCGCTCCACGCGTTCTCCCACAACCGCACGATCGCGGGATACTGCTGGCCCCACTTTCCGGCGAACTCACCGAATCTTTCCTTCGCCGCAGCCTCGGTCGGTGCGGTTGCAATATCTGAGCTGGCGAACTGCGGGGGCGATGGAGTTGAAGGAGTTGGACGATTTCCTGCTGGCGCGGGCTATGGAGCACGATTCGCCGACGCTGCTGTTCCGTCTGGGCTGTGAGCCGGCACCGAACTCGCGAAGTTCATACCTCGTGTGCCACGCGTGAGGGGGATTTACTGCTGCGTCGTGCTCGACGCGTTCTCCCGGCGTGTGGTCGGCTGGGCCACCTTCCTACGGAAGAAATACTCCCAGCCTTACCGACGGACTACTGATGTGAGCAAGCATTCCCCAACCTAGAGTCGATTGAAGCCCAGAGAGTTGAGCATCTCTCTGGTAGTTGATGTTGTCCTCACAGCTGGTGCTGCGGAAGTACCGCAGCACCAGATCGCGTTTGTGCGAGGAGTCTCGAAGTCGAGGCGGTGCGCGCAGTCAATACAATTGAGAAAGGCAATTCACATTATGCGCAAGACGATGACCGCTGCTCTGACTGGTGCAGCCGTCGTCGCGTGCGCGGCTACGGCCAGCGCTTGGGAATTTCGAGAGGGGACGTCGGGCGCTTCAACGATCAGCCAGCGTGCCAGACGGTTCACGACCAGTGGCGTGCTGAATGGAAGACATCGGAGTGTTACTGGAACGACAGGTACCTCCAGCCGGGTTGGGCATTCGACGCCTGGAAATAATCGGCCATCGCAGCGGGGCGGCGGCGGCCATCGAACCTCCGGCTTCCAGCGAACAAGTTTTTAGGAGAATTCCATGTCTCTCAAGGTTACTCCGGAACACCTCCCGGTTATCGGTGCGCAACTCGATGTTGCACACTCCAGTGTTTTGCAAACTCTACTAGCGGGTGCACCAGTCACTGTTGCGACACCTCCGGGCCTCGATGTTGTGAGCGCGCAGATACTGCCCGCCACCTTTGCGCACGCTGCGGCTTTTTTTCCCAGTGCGTTCCAGATGATCGGTTGTGGTGAGGCGGCGTCCGCGGTGCTTCCGGTGATTGCCGCAGACTATGCCATTACCGACATGTTCGGAGGTGCCTGCGTCGACGCGCAATCGACGTTCCCCGCATGAACCAACAACCCCCTTTGCGTGAAAGCTGATGCCATGCTGCCCTCCGCCGATCCCTTCGTGATTGCTGCGAAGGGGATTATCCACCCATTACTCGCCGGGCCTGGGACCGCATCGATCCACGCTGCGGCAAAAGCATACTCGGCCATCGCGGCGCAGTTGAATGCCGCCGCGGTCAGCACTAACGGTTCGATGACCGAGATGGGCGAGACCTGGCGAGGGCCCTCGTCCGATACCGCGCAGGCGGCGTTTCGGCAGTACGCGAAGTCGTTGCGTGAACAGGCCGATGTGGCTCTCAAAACCTCCACGCTCCTCAAGGATGCTGAGGCTGCGTATAAGACGGCACACCAAGCAATGTTGGCGGTGCAGGCAGAGCTCATAGAATTCGAGGCCAGGCAGACGGCGATGGCGGCGGCCAGTGTGTTTGCCGCTCCAGTCGTTCCGACGCTGATGTTGATGGAGAGCGAAAGTGCAGCGATCCTCGCTGCAGCCATCGCCGTCATGGATCAATACGCCGCCACGCTCGCCCCCATTCTGGCCAGTTTTCCGCCGCCTGTGGCTGCACAACCGATCGTCTCCAATTCAGGTGGTCCGGAGATGCCGATCATGACCTCGACCAGTCCGACGAATCTCGCAACGAGAGCGCTATATTCACCGACTTCCGGCGGACCGGTGTCAACTTTCGGTGGCCCCTCGTCGACTTCCGGTGGACTCGATAATGGACCCGGTCCGGGCACACACCAATCGCCTACGGGCACCACACAAACGACGACGGATCCGACGACTGCTGCGGCACCGGCCGACACCACCCAGATGACGCCCGGCGTCAACCCAACTACCGACAACACCGACTCGGGTGCGAACGGATACGACAGCGGTCCGACGAATCACCCGGGCCTCTACGAGACTTCGCCGTCCTCGCCCACGCTCGCCGGTCTGAATGGAGGAGTGGGCAGCTCGGTTGTTATCGGAATGACGCGCGGCGGAGTGGGATCGATGTCAGGAGCCTCGACCGGGTTCCGGATGCCGGCCAACTGGCAGTCGGGAGAGTCACGGGCCTTCAGTGCGACGGCAACAGATGCGGCCGAGGCGCCGACGAGCCGTCCGGTGGCACCACGCGGCAGTGTCGCGCCCGAGGCGCGGATGCGGCGGCGCCGCGACGACGAGGGCGATACGAAGGTATCGAAGGTGATCGTGCCGGGGGCACCGCAGGACGTGCCCGTGTTGGGATCGGCACCCACTGTCGGAGTTATCGAGCACACCGACGACGGCGAGGCCGAATAGCTAGCTTTCGCCCTGGGACAGTTCGCTGAGCGTGGTCCGCAGCTGGTAGTCCAGGTCGGTCAGTGAGCAAACGCAACTTGTTTCCACGCTGCTGCCCTCGTGGAGATCGCGGCCGCCGTTGTCTACCGCGAACACCTCGACGTGCCGCGCATCGGGCGTAGCCGGTATGGGGACGAGCTTGACGAAGTACCCTCCTTCCCGGATGTAGAAGTCGGCTTTCTCACCGCTGGCGGGCATTCCCGAGCGCGGCGCGCAGGGACCTCAGGAACGACCGCGGGCTGTCGAACCAGCCGGTGCTGGGGAAGAGGTCGTAGCCGTCGATTGTGATCCAGACTCTGCCGTTGAGGTGGAGCTGGGATCGGTGGGAGTTGGCTATTCACAAGACCGCTTGAGTGCAACGGGATCCGATGTGTCTGGCGCGCACTCCACTCGAGAGCTGTTGGCGGACTTGGGATCGACGGTGTCCGATCTTAACGACTCAGTGCGGAAACCGTTGGATGGTGAGGTCGCTTGAAATGACGTCAGCCGCCACTTCGATCAGCAGGGGCCGATGACGTTCTGACTTGAACGGGGTCTGCGGCCGCGCTCAAGATTTGCCACTGGTGCGGTGCCGCGCGCGGACTCCTTTTCCAGGGTCAGCAGGTTGATCACCGAGGCGTAGAGCTGCAGCGGGACTGCTGCATGGATAGGTGACAACTGAGTTGGCTTGCCCGTCGGGCGGGCTGGAAGGATGTCACTGTGCCCAAGCCTATCCCCGCGAGTTCCGTGAGGACGTCGTCCGTGTCGCTCGCAACCGCGATGCCGAGGTGACCTTGGAGCAGATCGCCGCGGATTTCGGGATCCACCCGATGACGCTGTCGAAATGGATGCGCCAGGCCGATGTCGACGAGGGAGCCAAACCGGGCACCAGCACGAGCGAGTCGGCTGAACTCCGGGCGGCGAAACGCCAAATCCGGTTGCTGGAGCAGGAAAACGAGGTCCTCAAACGGGCCGCCGCCTATTTCGCGCAGGCGAACCTGCCGGGAAAATGAGTTACCCGCTCGTCCGCGAGCTGGCCGACGACGGAATCCCCGTCACGGTGACGTGCCGGGTGCTGAAACTGGCCCGCCAACCGTATTACCGGTGGCTCGCCGACCCGGTCACCGACGCCGAACTCGACCAGGCCTATCGGGTCAACGCACTGTTCGACGCCCACCGCGACGACCCCGAATTCGGCTACCGATTCCTCGCCGACGAGGCACGCGCCGCCGGTGAGCCCATGGCCGACCGGACCGCATGGCGGATCTGCTCGGCCCAGGGCTGGTGGAGTGTGTTCGGCAAGAAACGCAGCGGCAAAGCCAAGGCCGGCCCGCCGGTCCACGACGATCTGGTCCGCCGCAATTTCTCCGCCGATGCTCCGAATCGGCTGTGGCTGGCCGACATTTCCGAACATCACACCGGTGAGGGCAAGCTCTACATCTGTGCGGTCAAGGACGTCTACTCCAAGCGGATCGTCGGCTACTCCATCGATTCTCGGATGAAGTCGGCGTTGGCAGTGCACGCACTCAACAACGCCGTAGCCCGCCGTGGCGACGTGGCCGGTTGCGTTCTGCACACCGACCGCGGATCGCAATTTCGAAGCCGAAAGTTTGTGCGCGCCTTGACTCGTCACGGCATGGCCGGATCGATGGGCCGTGTCGGCGCGTGCCCCTTATCCGGCTAATATCCACCGATTCCTCTGGTCAAGGGGGCTGCGGGTGCGTCCGGCGATTCGTGTGACCGCGTGTCGGCTGACCCGGAGTAGACCTGTCGGGATGAGCACGGACAACCGCGATCGGCTGCGCCTGGAACACGACGCCGGCCGGTGGTATCTGGACGGCCCGGGTGCCGACGGGCTGGGGCTGGTCGAGGAGTATCTGGGTTATCTGGCTGATCGCAACTATTCACCGAAAACGGTGCGGGCCTATGGGTTCGACCTGGTGATGTTCGGGCGGTGGCTACTCGGCGAGGGCCTCGGGGGCCAGGACGTGACCACGCCGGTGCTGCTGCGGTATCTGGCTGCGTGCCGGGCGGCGCGATTGCCGGGACGGCCGGGCCCGAACGTGGTGAACATGGCGGGCCGGTGGCTGGATGGGTATACGGCTGCGACGGTGAACCGGCGGCTGGTGGCCGTGTCGGGTTATTCGCGTTCCGCGCGATGCGCGACCCGTCGCTGGTGAGTCCGGTGCCGAAAGGCCGTGATGCGCAACGGTTCGTGCCCGGTGAGAAGACCGGATTGCTGGCGTACCTGGTGCGCAAACCACGCCCGAGGTCGGCGCTGCGGCTGCGGGAACCGCGCAGGCTGCCGCGACCGTTGGCGATGTCGGAGGCGGCCCGGCTGCTGGCGAGCCTGCGGACCTGGCGCGATCGCGCGATCGCCGGGCTGATGCTCTACTGCGGGTTGCGGTCGTGTGAGGTGCTGGCCTTGGACGTCGCCGATGTCGATATCGGACGCGGTTGGATCCGGGTCTGGGGCAAGGGCGCTAAGGAACGCGCCGTCCCGCTCGACGCGGATCTGGCCCGCGTGATCCAGGGCTATCTGCTCATCGAGCGACCCGAATCAGGTTCGGCGCGTTTGTTTCTCGTCGCGAAGGGCCCGAACCGCGGGCAACCGCTCACCGCGGCCGGGCTGCGGACGATCTTCCGCTATCACCGCCAACTGTCCGGCGTCACGGCCGGGCATCCGCACGCGTTGCGGCATTCGTTCGGCACCGCCCTGGTCAACGCCGGAGTCTCGTTGCAGTCGCTGATGGCGCTGCTAGGACACGTATCCGCGCAGATGAGCCTGCGTTACGGAAACCTGTTCGACGCGACCGCCCGCACCGAATACGAACGGGCCCTCACCCTCGCCAAGGACCACCTCGCCGCGCTGCCCACCACACCCGCCGGCACCAAAGCGCTGCCGTTGGCCGACATCACCGGCGGCGCGGACTGGACCGACACCCCAGCCCTGAAATCCCGTCTGGCAGGCGGATACTGCCTCCGCGCACCCGCCCAGGGCGCCTTCCCCTACGCCAACATCTGCGAACACTGCCCGAACTTCCGCACCGACCTCACCTACCTGCCCATCCTCGCCGCCCAACGCGCCGACGCCCGCAAACTCGCCGACGACGCCCAACGCCGCGGCTGGATCACCGAAGCCGACCGCCACCACAAACTCATCGCCCGACTCGACAACGCCATCGCAGACATCCAGAAATCAGCCGGATAACACCAGAACCCCCACACCACAGAGCAAGATCAGCCCAGATTAGCCGGATAAGCCGGTGACAATGCGGCCATGGAAAGTTTCTTCGCACTGCTTCAGAAGAACGTACTCGACCGCCGATCCTGGTGCAGCCGTGAGGAATTGCGTATCGCGATCGTCACCTGGATCGAACGGACCTACCACCGCCGCCGACGGCAATCCGCCCTCGGCCGTTTGACGCCAATCCGGATTTCAAGACCGAGCACAACCTACGGCACCGCCACTCGGCGCTCGGCTATCTCACTCCGGTCGAGTACGCTGCCCGCTGCACCTGACTTGCACCACTTGAGCTGACCCCGAAGAATCAGCTCAAGTGGTGCAAGTCAGGTTCTATGACCTGGGCATCGCCGACGAGGGCAGCCGCGCCTACATCCTCGATGAGACCGAACATTTCGTCGTCTTCCCGTGTATCGGGGCACTCGTGCCGGACTACGTACTGGTGCTGAGCAAACGGCACGTGTTGTCTGCCGGATGGTTCAATGCCGCGGAACAGGCCGAACTGCGGCAGCTCCTCACGCGGTGGGCTGGCCGGCTACATCGCTCGGGTGACAACGTGGTGCTGTTCGAGCACGGCAGCTACGACTTCCGCGACAAGGGCGGCGCTTGCTATGACCACGCCCATATCCACCTGATTGCCACGGCCGCGCAGCCGGAGGCGTTCGTGAAATCCGTGGCGGAAGATGTTATGCTGCAATCTTATGACGACTGGATCGACGCAGCGACGGGTGGGGTACGCCGAGACGAACGATCGTACCTCACGATGAGCACGGCGGCGCAAAGTTACATCGGCAACTCTCGCCAGGCCCGCTCGCAGTTCTTCCGTCGTCACCTCGCCGAATGGCTGGGAGCTGAGGCTGGAAGTTGGGACTGGCTGGTGTATCCGGAGGTCGAACGGGTGCGGGCCGTGATCGAGCACCACGGGCAGTCATCGGTTCGCCCGTAGTGGCGGGGACCTGCTATGTTCGATCGGTAAATAGCTGAGCGATCAGCACAGTACGATACCCCTAATCGAGCCTCGGACTATTTTGGTCCGGGGCTCGGTTGGTTTCATCAGCTGTGTTGACGGGACCCCGTGATTCGGTCCACCTGGACCGAAAACCTGGGGTCAGGTCAGCTGCATATGCGAAATGGCGGCGATCCATTCGACCTGCCCCTCCATCATGGTCGGCCCGTTGGCGAAGGGGCCCAAAGGGCCTGCCACGGTGAACATGTTGGGGAATCCGTCGACTGCCAACCGAGGTAGCTGCGCGGGACGGTCTCCCACGTTTCCTTCAGCTGTCGACCGTCGCGGCCGCGGATATCGACGCCCTGCGCGGGGCCGGTGAAGGCGTCGAACCCGGTGGCGAAGATGATGATATCGGCTTCGTACACATCCGTGGCAGTGCGCAGGCCAGTCGGGACGATATCGGTAATGGGGTTCTTGCTTACATCCACAAGCGATACATTTTCGCGGTTGTACGCCTCGTAGTAGTTGTGCCCGCATGGGGGTCGCTTGGTGGCCAACGGGTACCGCGGGGGGTACCGCGGGCACAGCAATTCCGCGGTGGCCGGGTCTTTGGCGATCGCCCGGATCTTGTTTCGAATGAACTCCAAAGCGATCTCGTTGGCTGTGCCGTCGAGCCACAGATCATTGAACGTGTCGAACAGGAACCGGAAGCCGCCGATCTCCCAGGCCCGTTCGAGGACCCTCTGCTGGTCCTGCGCGCTGAGATCGGCCGCCGACTGCTCGCGCAATGGCAAATCCATTGCGTAGAACTGGCGGCGGGCGCGTTTCCAGATATTGTCGTAATCGGACTTGATCGCGACTCGCTCGGCGTCGTCGATCGGCCGGTTTCGCGCCGGCAGCACGCAGTTCGGAGTCCGCTGGAATACGGTGACCTGCGCAGCGGACAAAGCCACCACCGGTACGATCCGGACTCCGGACGCCGTTCCAATTACGGTGACCCGTTTGCCGGTGAAATCGATATCCCGCTTGGGACAAATGCGGATTGATACCACTCGCCAGTGAAGGCGTCCAATCCTGGGAAGTCTGGAAGATAGGGCTTGGACAGCTGCGGCCGATACGAGATACCGGCAAGTAAATGAATGCCCGTCGTCGGTCTGCACGGCCCAGACGTTGGCCGATTCGTCCTACGTCGCCCCTGCCATACGGGTTTGGAACCGGATGTCCTTACGCAGGTCGAGCCGATCGGTAACGAACCGAAAGTATCGCGACATGTCGGCCTGGGTCGGGTATCGCTGGGGCCAGTCCCATTCGTCGAGTACTTCTTTCGAGAACGAGTAGCAGTAATACCAGGCCTCGCTGTCGGTCCGCGCTCCCGGATACCGAGTCCAGTACCAGACACCGTCGACATTCGTTCCGGCCTCGATGAGAACCGTCGATAAGCCCATTTTCCTTAGATCGTGCAGAGCCCGCAAACCGCCGGATCCCGCCCCGATCACCACGGCGTCGAAGTCAATTGAATCGCTCATCACATCTCCTCTCGCGACCACCGTGACGCTACGCGTGACCGGCGTCACTCCAGAAGTGTTCTCTACACACGAAAGGACCCGTAGGCTGTGTGGCTGCACAACCCGACGGAGGGTTTCTTATCTCCGCCCGCCCGACCAATGAACCCAGTTCCAGCGCCAGCCCCGCACTCAGACGCCGACCGGAAAGTGGTTGCGGTAGAAGCCGCTCGGCTCGCTCGAGTGGGTTCAATACAGTATTGCGATGGGTGAACAATCGCGCCGCGGTGTGGGCGGTATTTCCGTCTTCCTGTAGATAAACGCGCAATGTTTCGCGGAGATCGACGTCCGCGTCGGCGAGTTCACCCAGTGCGTCGGTGATGAATTGCGCGGCAGTTTCCTCGTCCTGTGCGGCCAAAACCGCAATGCGTACATCGTCGTGGGCGGTGAACTGTTCTCTGCCTGGATTTCGCTCGGCTACTCGCCGGGCAGCGACTGCCTCCCGATGGGTACGGCAGAATCCGGCCATGTGCGGCCTGCTGGCCCCTGCTGCAGCCAGCACTTCGGGTGGGGCCTGTGTCATCGCTTCGCGGAGCCGCGTTAGATCGAGTCGGTGGTCATCACTCAGCCATACCCAGGTCGTCGTGGTGCTCGCCGGAAGTATCAGGGGCGGACGAAGATTCGCTCCCAGAGCGATGACACGAGCCGTCTTCTCGAGCAGACCTTGCTCGTGATCGGGGGCGTCGGACCAGAGCATCATCCCGGTATGCCAGCCCGACAGGTCGTACCCGAGGCATTAGCGCGCCACGTCCTCCCGGATCGGTGCGCCGTCGATGATCAACGTGGTCCTTTCCAATCGGCGGGTGAGGACTCTGCCGATCAAATCGTCGCGTTCCCGGTCGATCTGGTTGCCTATCGAAGCTAGTGCCGCGTCGACCCAGTCGTTGATGGCACGCAAGCCGAAGTCGGCCACGTCGGCGACGTCCCGGGGCGGCACGGCCTCTGCTACCGCCCGCACCCAGTGGCGGCAGCCGACGTTCTCCGCGCACCGCTAGCCGGTCAGGAGCTGCTGGAAGTCGACTCCGTGCCGAATCAAATCACGCGCGACGTCGAGTGCTGCCGGCGGCACATCGACCGGGACCCGATGCCCCGGTCGGCGGCGCTCGGCGTCGACCCAGCGCAATGTCATCGCCCGAACGCTTTCTTCGAGCGCGGCATCATTGGCCAGCGCGGGGCCGCGGTGATGGCCGCCAGCGCCATCTCGTCGATGAGCCCATCCAAATCCGCCACGAAGCGCTCGACCGTCGCGGTGATCAGCTCAGATAGGTGCGCCGACGGTGGCTCCCAGCTCAGCGTCGAGGTGGACATCAACTCACAATATCTCTATCGCGCGGGCAGGTTTGTCCAGCCGGGCAACGCTAGCGAGTGGTAGCGTTGCCCAGCCGGGACGTCGGGATCGTCGAGTTCGGTCAGAGAGTCATCGAGTTGTTTTGGCCGCGGCTGGCTTTCGCCAACGGATGACTCCCAAGGCGGCAAGCACGATGCCCACGACGAGCAGTGCTGTGGGTAGCCACAGTCGGAGAACTGAAAGCATCTTCGCGTTCTTCTCCAAGGTGTGTGCAGCAGCAACTACCTCGGAGTCAGCAGTGTGCAGCTTGACTGTCGACAGTGGCAGAGTGGGAACGTCCTTCCCATCGACCGGGATTGATACATACAAGCGCCGCGTCTGGTCGACCTTCAGCGGCGCACCGAACTGTCGATCCACTGCCAGGTTGATGAGATTCGTGCTTGTGAAGTCAACGCTTACAAGATCAGGTAGGGATGGCAAAGCGGTGGCAATTAGTGCGCGAGACTGTTCCGGAACCATTCCCACCTGTAAGAGTCCGGCAACAGCGGCTTTAGGTAACTGCTTCGGGAAATCCTTGAACTGAGCAAGGATGCCGGGACTGGTGATCGGTCCGCCTGCGTCGACCTTGTAGTTGTAAACATCTCGACCTTCGAGGGTCGCTTCGGTGTCGAAGGTCGCTGTCTGCGCGGTTCGCGTTACCGGGTCGTACACAGCGGTACCATTCTTCGGGGGATCCATGGGCCAACTGAATGCCACGCCCGCGTGTTGTTCGAATGTCGTCTGCGCATTTGCGGGAATCAGGCACTTTTCTCGGTCCTGGCCGATGGTGACCGGCGTCTAGTCGACACGGCTGACCGCATAGGTGTGCACGTACGGTTGTTTTGAGCCATCGGGGAGGCTCAGAAGCGCTTTGATGGTGACGATCGCGGTGTCGCCTTTGACGGCGTCGACCTTCAGCGATCGGTCGGCCGTTATCGGCATTTCCGGCGTAAGGAGATGTGCGAGATCATTGGACGCGAAAGCTTGCGGATCCATCGCCTGCACCGTGCCTGTGTATTTCTGCGATTGATCGAGATCGGCGGGAAGTTTCATCAGTGCCACGAACTTGATGATTGCTGCGGCTGCTATAAAAATGAGCCCTAGTGCCAACCATAGTGCGGATGATTTTCGAACAGGCATCGATGAGCTCCCTGATATTGAATGGCTACGCGCATGCATTTATCGGCACAGCGTCGTCTGTCGCGATATGTTGGAGGTCGCGGCGCAAAGAGGAGGCGGTGACTGCCGTCCCTGCTAGAGATTTGCGCCGGACCGGTCTTATGACCGAGCTCAATTTATCTGATCGCCGACTGTATCGAGTTGGAAACGTGAAATTTATTCGGCGTATATTTATGGTCGTTGCCGTCCTGCTGTACATAGCTATTTCGCCGTACGCGAGTCGGAGCCGACGGCGACAGCATTTCCTGATAAGCGGATTTTGACGGTGCGATCCCGATTGTTGGTCAGCGGTTTCGTGATAGCGCCAATATTCAGGCGTCCTTTCGTGGTCAGTTCAAACCGTGGTTTGGGGAAAGTTCGATGTTGTGTCGATTAGCTCGGCGAACGCGAGGCCCGCCGCACCGAAGCTGGCGGCGGCCGGTCGGTCACGGGGAAGGCGGACTTCAGTGTCAGCTCACCGGTGATTACCCTGTTTGCCTGGCCCGGATCGCCCCCGAGGGCCATCCAGATTCGGGTCAACAGATCCGTCGCCGTGCTTCGCGGAGACTCTCTGTCACCGGCACCGGCTGGTTCTCCCGGCCGATGGGACTAATCGTGCTCCCTCTCGTTTCCGGCAACATATGACTCCTTATGACTGTGTGCTGGACGGCGTGGCTCGCGCGTGCTCGTCGGCAGCCGGGAGGATCTTGGCGAGCACAGTGGTGAACAGCTCGGACTCCGGATCGGGGATGTCCGCCGTCAGGGCAGGGGCCGGACCGGGATCGGCAGGCGTGAATCCGTGCAGGATCAGAGGGAATCCCTTGAGCCACTTCCCGTCTGCGCTGCGCAATGCGACGCGGCGCTCGCGGTAGCGGGACTGGGTGGCGCGGTCCTGTGCGGTGCAGACCGGGACGGCGGGTACGCCGGCGCCATGCAGCTCAGCCACGGCCTCATCGCGGGTACGGGTCGAGGCCCATGCGGTGATCTGCGCGTCGACGTAGTCCTGGTTGTCCCACCACCACTGTTCATCCTCATCAGACGGCAGCCCTGGGATCACACCGGCGAGTGCCTGTCGGTGCCCGCCAGTGAAGCAAGCGAGGGCGACCCATGCGGTGTCCGAAGTCGGATAGACGTCGTGCGGCGTCGCGCCCGGCCGACGGTTACCCGTCGGGCGCATTGGCAAGTCCTCCCAAACGTATGCGGCGAGCTGGTCGGCGAGCGTCCATGTCACCACCTCCCGTTGCGAGATGTCCAGTCGTGCGCCTGCGCGATCCGTCGCCATGGCGTGCGCCACCATCGCGGCGCCCGCAATCGCGACGATCTGGTCGGGGTAGTTCACTTCCCCCGACGACCAGATCGGTGCTTCACCGCCGTATCCGGTGGCACTGGCGAGGCCGGAGAGCAGGTCGAGCGTGGATCCATACGAGCCGTACAGGGATTCCGGTCCTGCGTTGCCCTGGCTCGACAGAGATAGATAGATCAAATCGGGGTTCAGGTCCCGGACTGTGTCCGGGTCGATACCCATCCGGGCGGTCACACCGACACGGAAGTTCTCCACCAGCACGTCGGCCCGCCGGATCAGGTCGTGGACGATGCGGCGACCACCTTCGGTTTTGAGGTCCACGCACAGACCGGTCTTGCCAACGTTGTTCGAGGCGAACATCGGCGAAATCGTTGTGCCCGCGACCTGCGACCCTGGCATCACCCACTGCCGGAACCGGTCGGGCCGGGCACTCGACTCGATCTTGATAACCGTCGCACCATAGTCCGCGAGCAGCCTGCCTGTGGCCGCGCCCGCGGTGATCGTGCCGAAATCCAGCACGAGCAGGCCTGTCAGCGGCGCTGTACCCGATCGGCTGACTCCCACCTCGGTCGTCGACGTCGCCGCTGAGCGTGCGGGACGGCGGGTGATCGCGTCCTCACCGAGCGTGGGTGCCCGCTCGACCTCGGGCGTGCTCTCGGCGAGCAAGGGGAATGAAATTACCGGAGCGTCGCGCCGCCGCTGGTCGGGCGGAACCACGAAGCCCCGCTGCGCGAGCTGATCGGAGCCGAGCAGATCGGCCGCCGCCGCTGCGTACCCGAACGGGAGGCCCAGTCGCTGTGCCGAGGTGTAAACCTCGTAAGCCTCCCGCTGTGCGATGGAGTCCGCGATCACCGGCCACAGCTCTTCCGACCGTTCGACCCGGATGCGCGGATCCAGGAACTCCGGGTCCATGAGGCGGTCGTCGCCTATCAACTCGACAACGGCGGGCCACTGGTCGGGCATGTAAATGACGCCGATCCACCCGTCTTTGGCTTCGATGATCCGCCATGTCCCTCGCGATGCACCGGTGCGGTGCGGAACCGTTTCGGTGAGCTCGTGAATGACGTCGCTCTTCCAATCCATGTACGCCGCGACGTCGCTCAGGGCGACCTCGACGAAGTCGCCGGTTCCGGTCCTCGCGCGGCTCCGCAGCGCAAGCGATGCGCCGAAGAGGCCGACGAACGCGGCCGTATGGGCCGCCTGCTCGCCTCCCAGGCTTAGCGGTGACCGGTCCGGCTCACCGATCATCTGCGTCAAGCCGCCGTAGGATTCGACGAGGAGGCTGTCCCCTGGAATCTCGGCGAACGGACCCTCGAGGCCGAACGCGGTCAGCGATACGGTTACCAGCCGCGGAAAGCGCTCCGCGAGACGCTCGGGAGTGAGTTCGAGCGCTTCAGCTCCGCTCGGCGACAGGTCGAGAACCAGCACATCCGCCGATGACAGCAGCGTTCCCCATGCGGCGGAGTCGAGCGTTGGGTCGCACACGATGCTGCGCTTGCCCGCCGCTGTGGCGGTGAAGGTGAACTCGAATGCCCGAAGTGGGTGCCCGGCCTCTGGCTCACAGAGCGTGACCTCGTGGCCGAGTCCGGCGAACAGCCTGCCGCATGCGGCTCCTGCCACCGATCGGCTGAGCTCGACGATCTGAAGGACGTGCGAGTCAGTCATTCTGGGTCCTGTCGTCACTGGATTGGTTCGCTCATGACGACCGCCGCTCCGGAGTTTCGTCATACCGCTACCTCCTCTCCTGCTTGCGGCGCCAGGTAGACGTGTGCCCCTTCCTCCGGTTCCGACCCCTAACGGGACAGGCGCAAATCGCAGGTGTATTCGAGGTCGAAGGTAAGAGGGGGACGACTGCCTGTCGGCACGCCTTCTTCAGGAAGCGTTAAGCTTCACATGGTTGTTTGTATGACGGTATCCCGTACGTCGTATGTCCGTCAATACGTCCATCTCACTGCTCGGCGCCGCCAAAGGGCACAGACCTGGCCGCCAAGGTGAGTGCGGCGTAGTGAGACCGGCTGAATCCTCTTTGGGTGTGGGAGTTGCGACGATCGCAGTGGCGTCGTGTCCGGCGCTGCTGCCGTCAGTTGGGGATGGGCGCAGCTTTGAGCGTGGGGCTTGGTCAGCGCTCGGGTAGCCGGAAACGCCTGTTGCCGGAAGCGTCTTCGGGCATGGTCGTGGTCGGCGGGCGACGAAACCGCGTGGATCTGTGCAACGAGTCTGGCCGCGTTGATGCGTCGTGCGCCCCGGGCGCTGCTGCTCATCGGCAGACAGCAAGCTTCGGCACCTGAATGGATAGATCCGGTCGCGCCGACTTCGTCGGGGCGGGCCTTAGGGGTGGGCTGACGAATCACACGGCGTAATCGGCGCGGAGGTGACGGCGGCTGATCTTGTCTCTGGAGAGCAAGTCGGTAGGGCGACAGCTTGCGGTCTAGGTCCCTTGGATAGCAGGCTTCAGCTCTAATGGGGTTGGCCAGGTGGGGTGGGACTGGGCTTGCCTGGCTGCCGTCGCGCAGCGACCCGCGACGGCATCATCGAGACACTAGGCAGCCTCGCGGCCCAGTGCTGCCAATGCTGCAGCCTTCGCGGCGAGAACATGCGCGTGCGCTGCTTCGGCGGCCGCCGGTCCATTGCGCTGCTCGATAAGATCGACGATTTCCAGCAGTTCCCGATGGCTGGCCTCGCCACGGCCGCCGATGCGGAGTGAGACTCGACGCAGGGCGTGGATCCGCGCCTCGATCGATCCGAACATCTGCTGAAGAATCGAATTGCCCGCCGTGTCGAGAAGCAGATCGTAGAATTTTCTAGTGGCGGCGAGTTGATCGTCGAGCTCGCCGGAACCGGGCAGCGCCATCGCGGCGCGCAGGGCCGCTATCTGGTCGTCTGACGCATTTCGTACGCACAGCTCCACGGCGGCGGCCTCGAGGGGCGCTCGCACGTCGTACAGCTCGCTGACGACCGCCGGAGTCAGTACGGCGACCTGCAGACCGCGTGCCCCGGACCGCTCGACGAGCCCTTCTGCCTGCAGACTTCGAAGAGCCTCGCGCAGGGACGTCCTGCTCACTCCAGTCAGTTCACCGAGCTCCCGTTCGGTGAGCCGTCGACCTGGTTCCAGGTCGCCGCGTGTGATGGCCTCGCGGACTGCGTCGGTGACCCGATCCCGCAGCAACCGGTCTGGACGCTCGACTAGGAGTCCATGATCGCCGTCTGCCACTGAGACCCCTCCTTGGTTTTTGTATGACCGACACATCATACAGGGCCACAGATGTCGACGTCTTCGTGGCATTCGGTGATGTGGTAGCCGCCTGCGGATGTTGACAGAGTTTGTATGACGTAGTCCAATACTACAAAAGGCCGCCCGATGAGAGCGCCGTCACACTCTGCAAAGGAGCACTTATGTCGTTGACCTATGAGCAAACGGGCAACATCTCTATTCCGGACTTCAGTGACCCGGCCACCTTTGCCGAGGCGGTCCCCTACGCCGCCTTCGCCGAGATCCAGCGCCGACCAGGTCTGCACTGGGTCCCTACGAAGATCGCCAACAAGAACGGCGGGTTCTGGGCGGTGACCCGGTTCGCCGACATCGTCGCGATCGAGAAGGATCCAGCCACGTTCACCTCCACCGGAGGACCTTCGTTCCCCTACACGAACCTCTCGCCCGACCACCCATCGGTGGACATGATCATGTGCACCGACCCTCCGCGGCACAGCTACTTGCGTCGCGCGGCAGCGAAAGGGTTCGCCCCGCGGATCGTCGCGAACTTCGAGCCGTGGGTCCGGGAGGTAATTACGCAGGTGATCGACGCGGTCGAGGGCAGGTCCGAATTCGACTGGGTCCAGGAGTTCGCCCGCACGATTCCCGCATATGTGATTGCCACGGTGCTCGGCGCTCCACTACAGGACCGCGAGTACCTCGTTGAGCTGGTGACGGAGTTCTTCGACGTAGCGCAGCACTTCGAGGGGCTCGAGGAGGGGGAGGGTACGGCCGACCGTGTGATCCCGCTGATGACGAAGCTCACGGAGTACGCCGCCAAGATGCAGGAGGTCAAGCTGGCTAACCCGGCGGACGATATGTTCACCGAGCTGAGCCGGTGTGTCGAGCGTGGCGAAATCAACCAGGCGGAGTATCTGCAGTGGATGTTCGTCATGATCGCTGCGGGCTACGAGACCACGCACACGACGATCGCTCAGTCGATGCGGATGTATCTGCAGGATCCGGAGGTTGCGGCTCTCACCGACAAGGCCGTTGCCAGTGGCGAGACAGGGCGCGCGATCGACGAGTACCTCCGGGTCGTCACCCCGGTCTACGAGATGGCCCGGACCGCCACCCGCGACCTGACCTTCGCCGGGGAGCAGATCCGCAAGGACGACGTGATGGTTCTCTACTACGTCGCTGCGAACCGTGATCCGGCGGTCTTCTCCGATCCCGACCGGTTCAATCCGTGGCGTCCCGAGACGGACCTGCTGTCCTTCGGTACTGGCGTACATCGCTGCCTCGGTGCCCACCTGGCAAAGCTGGAGCTGACAATTCTCTGGGAGGAGCTGCGGGCCCGCGGGGTGCGGCTTGAGCTCGCGGGTGAACCGCGCCGCGGCTGGTCCAACTACATCAACCTCCTGACCGCACTCCCGGTGCGCCGGGTCTAGGTACGGATTCCTCCGCCTTCCGCGCCGGAGCGGGAGGCGGGAACCCGTTCACTCGTATCGACCTCGTTCTCAGCAGACGCTCCAGGCCCTAGCTCGCGATCGTTGCCGGGTAGCCTGCCGCCTGTCATGGGGTCATCTGGTGACCGTTTGGGCATACGGCGGCACCGCCAACACAGAAAGAATCGAGCATGAGCAAGACCTGGTTCATCACCGGTGCCGGACGTGGCTTCGGCCGCGAGTTCACGATTGCCGCGCTGTCGCGTGGTGATCGGGTGGCGGCTACCGCCCGGAACACCGAGGCCCTGAAGGACCTCGTAGACACCTACGGGGACGCAATCGTTCCGTTGTCCCTGGACGTCACCGACCGCGCCGCCGTCGGCACCGCGGTGGCAACCGCGCACGAGCGGCTGGGCAGGCTGGACATCGTCGTGAACAACGCGGGCTATGGGCTGTTCGGCACGGTCGAGGAGATCACCGAGCAGCAACTGCGGGACCAGCTCGAGGTCAACCTCTTCGGCGTCTTCCATGTGACGCAGGCCGTCCTGCCGATCCTGCGGGAGCAGGGCTCGGGCCACATCGTGCAGATCTCGACGGTCGGCGGGATCGCGGCATTCCCCACCCTCGGTGGCTACCACGCCTCCAAGTGGGCGCTGGAGGGGCTCTCGGAGTCGCTCGCTCAAGAGGTCGCCCAATTCGGCATATCGGTGACGCTCATCGAGCCAGGTGGGTTCAGCACCGACTGGGCGGGTAGCTCGGCCGTGCGCGCCGAGCCGCAGCCGCAGTACGACGCCCTGCGTACGGAATTCATCGAGCAGCAGAAAGGTCTGCCCGCCGAGTTCACCGGAGAACCCGCTGCGGCAGGGCCCGCCCTCCTGAAGCTGGTCGACGCGGAAGAGCCGCCGCTGCGTGTCCTCTTCGGACTGATGCCGACGATTGTTGTGCCCGGTCTCTACCAGACACGTCTCGACACTTGGAAGACGTGGGAGCCGGTATCGCTCGAGGCCAACGGTCACGACTCGGATTGAGGTGAGTGCCGGTGTAGTCGATGTGTGTCTGCACCGGCCCAAGCTGCGCGGCGAACTCCGAGCGCCCACTGTTGGCCACCGCGGTAACGGCGAGCCAGGACGTCGGTCCACCACTGGGACGACATCTCGCTGGCCGCGGCAAAGCCGACCTGATGTTCCGATACCTTTGGCTAGGAAGCGTAGGGAAGAATTGATCGGGAGGCGCCACGTGACCCAAGAGCATCTCGGGCTCCGCATCGAACGCACGGAACGCCTACTCAGGGACAGGGTGACCGACAAGGTGCGCGAGGCGATCCTCCGTGGTGACCTGAAGCCGGGAAGAAGGCTGACCGAGCGGGAGCTCGGTGAACTCACCGGCGTGAGCCGGACATCACTGCGCGAGGCGCTGCGCGCCCTCCAGACGGAAGGGCTCGTCGAAACCTCCGAGTCGCGCGGACTACAGGTGGCGGTGCTGTCGGAGTCCGTTGTAGCCGAGCTCTACGACATACGTGCAGCGCTCGAACCCGCCGCCGTCGACCTGTTCGTCCGCAACGCCTCGGACGAGCAAGTGCAGCAGCTGGTGGACGCGCTGAAGCCTCAGCCCGATGACGACGATGCCCAGCTGCACAGCAGTCGGCGCTTCTATCGGGTTCTGCTCGATGGTGCGGCCAACTCGATCATGAAGCAGATGTTCGGGTCGATCGAGGCACGAATCCACGCAATCCGCAGGCTGTCGCTGACCATCCCAGGGCGCGCCGAAGCCAATGTAAAAGAGATTTCCGAGGTCACGCGCCTGATTCAGGAACGGGACGCGCGTGCCGCCGCCGCAAGTGCACGCAGCCATGTGCTTGCGGCGAGGGCAGCCGGGCTAGAGGCAGTCCGTGCTGCCCAAGCGAAGTAAGCGCGTCGTCATTCCAAGAACCTCGGCCAGTTCCGAGAGTTGTCACGTGATGTAACAGCTTTGGGCACCAGGGTTGCATTGGGGATGGCTCGTGGTTGTGCGTTGGTGCCCCGATATCCACGCTTGCGGTTGTGATGCGCGGGTCCAGTGGTCGCGGGCTATTACGGACGTCACCGCAGCGTTTCACTGGCGCAATTCAGGGGTGTGCCTGGTGCCCTTCCCTGCTCGGACTCCGAATTCGATCTTCGAACCTAACTAATTGAATTGTCCAGGGTGGAGAGCTGTGCGCGGTTCTTTCGGGCAATTCGGTGCCCTCGGATCGGCCGAAGTTGGGTGGCAGCCGCGAGAGGTTTGGATGGTGGCAGCATCCACTCTGCCGGGTCTGTACATGGGGCGGTGCGAGTCGTCAGGCGGCGGCTATCGAGTATCACCACCGGTCGGTCTCATGCGGTAGGGGGACCAGGCGACTTCGTTGACACACGCCGTGATACGGGATACGGTCATACAAACTTCGGTATGTGACTTGAAACGCACTATGTCGCGTATAGGTCGCCGAGGGCTGTTCGCCCCGGTCCATATTCCGAAAGCAGCGAGGTGGCTGAGTCTCGCCACGCCCCTCGAATACAACTCTTGAGCGAAGGAATGGTGTGAGATGACCGAAAGCGCCGGGACAACTGTCGCCCCCCGGTTCCCTGTCGAGACGGACCGCGATTACGCGATGCTCATCGACGGAGAGTGGGTTGGCCCGGGTGATAGGGATACGTTCACCTGCGTCGATCCCTACGAGAACCAGCCCTGGGGGCGGGTGCCGGTCGCGACCGTCGAGGACGTGGACGGCGCCGTTCGCGCGGCCCGACGCGCGTTCGACGAGGGTGGCTGGCCGCAGACGCCCGCTGTTGTGCGTGCCGGGATGCTCCGCCGACTCGCGGACCTAATCGATCAGCACGCGGATGAACTGGCCAGTGTCCAGATTCACGAGAATGGGAAACTGATCGGCGAGATGACCGCGACCGCGCATGGGATGGCCATGCACGCCCGGTTCGTCGCGGGGCTCGCCGAGACGATGGGCGGCACGTCCATGCAGGGTGTGCCTGGATACACCGCCTACACAGTTCGGGAACCCGTTGGAGTTGTCGCGGCCATCACTCCGTGGAACTCGCCGCTGACCCTGCTCTCCTGGAAGCTGTTCCCGGCCTTGGCCGCAGGTTGCACGGTGGTCATCAAGCCGTCGGAGGTGACGCCGACCTCAACGCTGCGCCTGGCCGAGCTCTGTATGGAGGCTGGTTTTCCGGCGGGCGTGGTGAATGTGGTGACGGGGTTCGGACAGCCGACGGGAGCGGCGCTGGCCGGTCACCCTGATGTCGACAAGATCGCGTTCACTGGCTCGACCGGTGCCGGGAAGGCGATGCTGGCCGCTGCGCAGCCCCGCATCGGCCGGGTCACGCTCGAGCTCGGTGGGAAGTCGCCGAATATCGTGTTCGGCGATGCCGACCTGGACAATGCCGTGCACGGGGTCATGGGTGGAATCTTCGCCGCGACCGGCCAAACCTGCATGGCAGGCTCCCGAGTTCTCGTCGAGGATTCCGTGTACGACGAGTTCGTCGAGCGGCTGTCCGAGGCTGCGAGCAAGCTGATCCTGGGGGATCCGCTCGACCCGACTACCGATGTGGGGCCGCTGGCCTGCCGCAACCAGTTCGATCGGGTCCTGCAGTACATCCAGATCGGCCAGGACGAGGGCGCCAAGGTCACTGCCGGCGGGGTCCGGGATTCCTCGTCTCCTGAGACCCAGCGTGGCCTGTTCGTCCAGCCCACGGTTCTCGCCGGTGTCGACAACTCGTCGCGGCTCGCCCAGGAGGAGATCTTCGGGCCGGTCGCGAGCATCGTTCGCTTTTCGGGAGAAGACGAGGCGACGCGACTCGCGAACGACATCGAGTTCGGTCTCGCCGCTGCGGTCTGGACCAAGGATGTCGCCCGAGCGCATCGAATGGTCAAGCGCCTGCGCGCGGGAACGGTCTGGGTGAACGCTTACCGCGTCGTCCACTACGCGATGCCGTTCGGCGGTTTCAAGCAGAGCGGACTCGGACGCGAGCTCGGGACCAACGCCCTCGACGCCTACACCGAGGTCAAGTCGGTCTGGATCGACGAAGGCAACCGCCAGACCTTCGGGCGGCGCTGAGCGTAGACGCGGACGGCAGGGCGCGCGAATGTCATGCCCTGCCGCCGTTGCAGCGCCGGCGGCCCTCGATACGGACCAACGATCGGCTTCCAGTTGCCAGACTGTCAATGTGTCCGCGCGCCTTCGGGGCCGGACATAGTGCGGCCGCATGGGAAGTGTCTCGCCCGTCCGAGTTCTATTGCATTGCCACGCAATTGACTTCTTCGCAGGTACGGGCGGAATCAATTCACCGGGATCCCAGTAGCTCCGGACGTGGGCGATCCTCGTCAGTTCGATTACACGCGCTGCGCGTGGAGCTTCTGAGGTCCCATATGCCGGTTGACTACGAAGGATTCTGGTCATATATAGTATCGTCATACAAACATACAATGACCTTCAGGCGGTCGCGGATCCGAGCCGACATGGGCTCACCGAAGGCCTGCGAGCTCTATCCGACTCGGGCCGTCGGATCCACCGCCGCATCCTGCACGCCATATCCGAGAACAGGCATCGCCCATGACAATGAGCCCAGAGACCAGTGCCACGAAGCCGCAGACACCTGAGCGGGATCTGGTTCTCGTCGAGGACCGCGGCGACTACGCCGTGCTGACGATCAACCGACCGGAAAAGCGGAACGCCATGAGTTCTGCGGCCCAGCGCCGTTTCCGCGCGGCCCTCGCCGAGACCGTCGACAAGAAGGCTGTGGTGTTGACGGGCACCGGTCCGTCGTTCTGTGCGGGGGTGGACCTCGTCGAGGCGCGCAACGCGCCACGTCCGGCCAACCGCCAGCCCAGCCAGAGCCTGCTGACCTGGTCGCAATGCCAGGCTGAGCTGCGCGCCCATCCGGCGATCTTCATCGCCGCCGTGAACGGGTTCGCGCTGGGTGGAGGGTCGACGCTGATCAACAATTGCGAGTTGGCCGTGGCTGCCGAGTCGGCGACCATCGGCACCCCGGAGATCGGATTCGGCGCGTGGCCCACTCAGGCGGGCCCAGCGATGATCAAGCGGGTGCTGCCCAAGCACGCGGCTGAGATCATCTTCACCGCGCAGCGGATCGACGCCGCGACGGCGTTCCGGATGGGTCTGGTCAACGAGGTCGTGCCGGACGACCTGCTGCTGCAGCGGGCATGCGAAATCGCCGCGCACGTCGCGAGTTTCGACTCGATCGCCCTGGACTGGGGCAAGAAGGCCTACCACCAGCTGCAGAGCCTCGATTGGGAGGACGCACTGGACTACTCGACCTACACCAGCTCGATCGTGAGCAAGGAACAGGGGGTCGCCTTCGGGACGGGCCTCGACGGTTTCGCCGCGGGACAGCGCGGATCGGGCCAGGGCGCCTGATCCTGGTGGGCCACAACAGATTTCGACAGGAGTGCTGCACGTGAATAACGACGTGATCAGGGGCAAGGCGGCGATCGTCGGCCTGGGGAGTTCGAACTTCGGGGACATGTACCGCCAGCGGGACGCGCAGCGGTCCGCGGAGGACCTCGGGGCCGCCGCGTTGCGCCAGGCGCTCGATGACGCCGGGCTCGCCAAGTCCGACATCGACGGGCTGTGCCTGATGCGTATCCCGTCCTATCAGACCTTCGGTTCGATGCTCGGCCTGGACCCCGGACAGCTGCGCCATGTCACCCAATACGAGGCGGCCGGGCGCATGGCGGGCGTGGCGATGCAGGCTGCGGCCATGGCGATCGCGTGTGGCATGGCCGAGACCGTTGCCCTGGTGTACGGCAACAATGGCCGATCGGCCGGGGCGCGCTACGGCGGTGACTACTCCTACGGGCCGCTGACCAGCTATGAGTCGGTCTATGGGATGACCTCGCCGGGTGCGGGCGTGGCGCTCGCGTACAGCCGCTACGTCAAAGAGTTCGGGGTGCCCGACGACGCGCTGGCGCCACTGGCGATCAGCAACCGCAAGTTCGCGATGAACAACGAGCTGGCGGTCATGCGCAAGGAACTGACCTACGACGACTACATGAACTCGCGGTACATCGCCGAGCCGTTGCGGCTGTTCGACTATTGCCTGATCAACGACGGCGCGATCGCGATGATCATGACCTCCGCCGAGCGCGCGGCGGACCTGCGCAAGCCGCCGGTCCTCATCGACTCGATGGGCGCGAACACCACGGTGGCGGCGACTTATCAAGTCCCGGACAACTTTTGGGCGTCGGCGACGGATGTCTCCGACCGACTCTGGTCCGAGTCGGGTTTAACCCCTGCCGATATCGATGTCGCCTCGATCTACGACAACTTCACTCCGACGATCCTGTTCTCGCTCGAAGCGTTCGGTTACTGCAAGCGCGGCTCCGGGTGGGAGTACGTGCAGGACGGCCGGATCGAGGCGGGCGGAGAGTTGCCGGTCAATACCAGCGGCGGGCACACCTCGGAGAGTTACATGCAGGGCTGGAACCATCTGGCCGAGCTGGTGCGCCAGGTCCGGGGAGAGTCGGCGAACCAGGTCCCGAAGTGCGACTACGCGCATTACATGTGCTACTCGCCGATCACCACCAGCCTCGTCTTCTCGAAGGCCTGAGCCTCGCCTGCAGCGGAGGGAACCGATATGAGCACACCGAACACGAACTACACCAAGCCGTTGCCCGATACCGAAGGGCTGCACGGCATCTTCTGGGAGGGCGCCCGTCGCGGTGAGCTGCTGTTGCAGCAGTGCCGCGAATGCGGCACGAAGTGGAACCAGGGCAGCGGGTTCTGCCCCGGCTGCCTGGCCGCGGACTTCGATTGGGTGCCCGCTGCGGGTACCGGGACCATTTACGCGCGGATCGTCATGCACCAGGTCTACTGGCCGTCGTACAAGGACGACGTGCCATACAACGTCGTCTGGGTGGAACTCGACGAGGGACCGCTGATGACCGCCAATGTGGTCGGAGCGGCCAACGACGAGATTGAGATCGGGCGACGGGTCGAGGTCGTCTTCGATGCCGTGACCGCCGAGATCACCATCCCCAAGTTCCGCCTGATTTGAGATCTCGTACGGCCAAGGCCGGTGTATCCGATCTGCGGGAGTTCCATCCCGATATTGACTGTCATACAAAATACGAGATACCGTAATACGAATTTGGACAGTGACCGCTGGTCAGCTGTCGGGCCCGTGCCCCGGGCGAATAAGAAAGGGTGACAATGACCGTTCCCGCAGATGAGAGGGTCCGGGCCGAGCGCGCCTACTTTCCCGCCGAGCCGAGCGGGGTTCAGCGCTACCACTTCCCGGACGGCGTCGAGGAGGTTCGTTTCGGCGCGGACGTCACCCAGGACGTGGCCGCGCTGTGTGAGAAGTACGGCTACCAGCGGCCGTTCGTGTTCAGCTCCCGCACGCTCAACCGGACCACGGACATAGTCGACCGGATCGCGGAATCGCTCCGAACGAAGCTGGTCGGGCGCAGCGACCGCGTAGGTGAGCACGCCCCGCTGAGCAATGTGATCGCCGCGATTTCCGAAGTGCGGGAAGCGAATGCGGACGTACTGGTGTGCATCGGCGGCGGGTCGGTCATGGACTTCGGCAAGTTCGTCCAGCTCGGAGTGACCGAGGGCGTACACACCCGGGATGATTTCCGCGCCCTGCGCGTGGATCAGGAACCGAAGCTCAACCAGCGCCCGGAGCTTCGGCAGATCACCATACCGACTACCTTCTCGCTCCCGGAGTGGACACCGGCGGGTACCCCGGTGGACGACGAGACCGGCAAGAAGATCACCCTCCGCATTCCGGACGGAGTGGGCCGCGCGATCCTCTACGATCCGAATGTCGTGCGGCACACTCCCGTTCGGCTGGCGCTGGTCACCGCGATCCGGGGCCTGGACCACTCGATCAACACGGTGTGCTCGACGTCGCCCGTCGACCTGTGCACAGTGCTCGCGCTGCAGGCGATCACCCACTTCCACACCGCGATCCCGTTGCTGGCCAAAGGGGATGCGGACATCGCGCTGCCGATGCTGCAGCGAGCCTCCTGGCTCGGCGGGGTCTGCCAGATGTCGGTCCCGCACGGCTTCAGCCACTTCATGGTCCATGTGCTAGCGCCATGGGCCAACATCGGACACAGCGAGACGGCATGCGTCATGATGCTCGCCCAGGCGCGATGGTGGCGCGAGCACAACGATCCCCGCCTCGCGGACGTGGCCGCGGCGATGGGACGGCCGGGGGAGACCCTCGACGTGATCCTCTACGACCTGCTGCGGGAAATCGGCCTCCCCACGTCCCTGCGCGAGATCGGGATCGATCCCACCACGATTCATGAGGTGGTGCCGCTCGCGCTCGCGCATCCGTACGTGACGCTGCACAACATGCGTCCCATCGCCACCGCGGACGACATCCTGGCCATTTTGGCCAGCGTCGTGGAATAGGCATCCCCCCGCGGGCGTCGCCCCGGGACTCACATCTGGATCCAGACCTGTCGACACGATGGTCGGCCACCCGTCGACTCGGGTCGGAATAGTCTTCACACGGCAAGGGCCGCGAGAACAGAGGAAGGCAAGAACGATGAGTGGTGACTGGGCTACACATTGGATCGACGGGCGGCCCATACCGTCCAGCGGAGAACGGATCGAGGTGGTGAACCCGGCGACGGGTGCTGTAATCGGCACCGTGCCCGTTGGGACCGCCGAAGACGTCGACGCGGCAGTGCGTGCGGCGCAGGCCGCGTTCCCGGCCTGGTCGGCCACCTCGCTGGTGGATCGGGCGAAGATCGTGGAACGGATCTCGGAGGGCTTCAGCGCCCGCGTCGAACGGATCGCACAGTCCGTAACCGCGGAGATGGGGTCGCCGATCGCGTTCTCGCGGGCGGTGCAGGCCGCGTTCCCGGTCGCCGTGTCGGCCACGTTCGCGGCCATCGCACGGGATTTCGCCTGGGAGGAGGAGATCGGCAACTCCCTCGTCATCCGGGAGCCCATCGGGGTCGTCGGTGCGATCACACCGTGGAACTTCCCGCTGCACCAGATCGTCGCGAAGGTGGCGCCCGCGATCGTCGCGGGCAATACCGTCGTGGTCAAACCGAGCGAGGTCGCGCCGCTGACCGCGGAAATCCTCGCCGAGGTCGTCGTGGAGGCCGGTCTCCCCGCCGGAGTTCTCAATATCGTGCACGGCACCGGCGCACAGGTCGGCGAAGCGATCGCCCGCCACCCCGGTGTCGACATGGTGTCGTTCACCGGCTCGACCGCGGCGGGCAAGCGCGTCTCCGTCGTCGCCTCGGACACTGTGAAGCGGGTCGCGCTGGAGCTGGGTGGCAAGTCCGCGTCGGTCGTGCTCGCCTCCGCCGACATCGAGGAGGCCGCGCGGGCGGGCCTGGCTGGCGCTTGGCTCAACAGCGGGCAGACCTGTGCGGCATGGACACGGATGCTCGTGCCCGCCGCGCACCACGACCGGATGGTGGAGGCACTCGTAGCTGCGGCGGCCGCCCATCCGGTCGGAAACCCGACCGACGAGGCAACGGTCATCGGGCCGATGTCGTCGGAGCTCCAGCGGCAGCGGGTCACCGGTTACATCGAGCGGGGCATCGCGGACGGCGCCAGGCTCGCCCTCGGCGGCCCGTCGCCGGTGTCCGGGCTCGGCAAGGGCGCCTACGTGCAGCCGACGATCTTCGCCGATGTCGACTCCTACAGCGTGATCGCGCAGGAGGAGATCTTCGGCCCGGTGCTGTCGGTGATCCCCTACGGCTCCGAGGCGGAGGCCGTGGAGATCGCGAACAACACCGTCTACGGCCTGTCCGGTGCCGTATTCGGCGATCCCGACCAAGCGCTCCGAATCGCACGAAAGTTGCGTACCGGCCAGGTGTCGGTGAACGACGGCCAGTTCAACGTGCTGGCCCCGTTCGGCGGCTACAAGCAGTCGGGCAACGGTCGCGAGTTCGGCCGCTACGGCCTCGAGGAGTTCCTGGAGACCAAGGCCGTCCAGCGCTGAGCGGCCAGAAGACGATGCCCGCCGCTGACCGGGCGCATCGGGCGTAGTAATTTTCGGAGGAGACCCCGGAGCCGGAGAAATCCCGGCTCCGGGGGCCTTGTCACTTGTTGACGAGAAAATGTGAGAACTCGACGCGGCCAGGTTTTGCTCGGTTTATCCGCGATGTTCGTAGCGCTCGAATGCTTCTCGGTGGTCGCAGTTGCGCGGCGGCAGACCGACGGAGCTGACTATCCGCAACGCCACTGCGACCTTGTGGGCGATCGGGAGACACGGGCACCAGTGCGGGAGGCAGCGATGTGCCGTGGAGGCTGTAGACAAGTTCACGAGGAACGCCCACCACACGCACATGTCCGCCGCGCATCATGAAAAAGGCGTCGGCATGGCCGGCCGTGGTGAATATCAAAGCCCCCGGCCTCTCCGACATCCAGGAGGTCACGCACCTGGTGATGACCGGAGAGCGCACCGGCCGATTCGACAAGGACCTCCGCATCGTCAAAGGTGTTGCCCCAGAGGACTTCCCGACATACGAGGGCAATGCCACCGTCACCTATGACGGCACGTCCCGCACCGGCCCGCCGACCTGGCTGCAGACGAAGGGCTCATGCCCCGAGCAGCTGCCCACAGTGCCCGAACTCGAGGCGACCGCCGAAAGCTCCGGCTCGGGCAAGTACACGATCAAGGTCACGGCGAGTGTCACCGGCGTCGGCGCGAACGAGGCCGACGTCGACACCCAGCCGGTCAAGGGGGCGCTCATCAAGACCTCCGGCGGCGCGGATGTCTACACCGACGACAAGGGTCTGGCCGTCGTCACGGTTCGCCGTGATCCCGACCAGCCGACAACATTCGAGATATCGGCCGGCGACACGCTCGTCCCGACCACCCTCAGACTCCCGCTGACCAAGTAATGCGCTGACGGGTGAGCCCGGGTACAGCCGACTCACCCGTTCTGCTCTTTCAAACAGCCGTAGCTCGTTGTCCGTCTGAACCTAGGAGCATTTCGCTGTGGCTAGAAACGCCGAACGCGCGTGGCTGTGCGCACTTTTCGCCCTCGCGGGACTTGTCGCACTGGTAAGCGCGGCGCCCGTCAGTTCTGCCGACCCGGTGCACACGGCGGGCGGCCCGGGCCGCGTCGATCACCGGATCTACCGGTCGCAGGCCGGGGGCAACGACTACCTGGTCTACGTGCCCCGGGATTGGAAACCATCCGAGCGGCTTCCGGTGTATGTGATGGTGCACGGCTGCGGCACCACGGCTGAACAGATGATGGGCGCCAGCCTGCTCAACCAGCTCGCGGACCGCCAGCGGTTCCTCGTCGCGTATCCCGACAACGGCGAACAGTGCTGGAAGGCCGTCGTAGGCCTTCCTGCGGACATCACCCGAGGTGGTGGCGGCGACGCGGACATCGTCGCCGGGATCACCCGCGAGGTCATCTCCGACTACCACGCGGACACTGACCGCGTGTACCTCGCGGGCATGTCGTCGGGCGCCTTCCAGACGAGCGCGGGCGGCGCGGCCTATCCCGACCTGTACGCGGCCATCGGCCTGGACGCGGGAGGCGGCTACGGGACGGACTTCATCACGTGCGGACATTCGCCGGACGCGTTCGCCCCCGTCAACGCCCCGCGCGCCGTCGCGCAGATGGGGGATCGGGCTCGTGTGATGCCGGTTTTCACCATCGGCGGGACGGACGACGACCTCGGTGAGGCCCCTCAGGTCGGCGGTTGTGCCCGCCTCGCGTACATCGAGTGGCTCGCCACGAACAACCTCCTGAAGCCCGCACCGAACGGCGACACCTTCCGGGACGACCCGGCCTCGACAACGAACGGCCAGATACCGGACGGCCACTCCTGGACCACGATGGTGGCCCGGGGCAGCGACGGCTGTCAGATCGCCGAGCGATGGGTGGTGGACCGCATGGGGCACTACTGGTCGGGCGGGTCGGCCGACCCGGAGTTCGCACGGTTCACCGATCCGAAGGGTCCCAGTGCGGCTGAGGCATCGTGGCGCTTCTTCCGGAACTTCACGCTCTCGGGTGGCAATACGGCTTGTCAACCGAACTGACAACGCGCACAACCCAGTTCGAACAGACGACCTTGCTGGAGGTTTCCGTGTCAACCCCCGCACGCGCGACCTGGCGCCGCCTGGCGGCCGTGGTCGTCCTTGCCGCATCGGTGGCATCTGCCGGATGTGGCTCCCGGGAGGCGCCGCCCGGCACCGAGCAGGGCGACACAGCGGCGTTGCCGAACTACCAACGCCCCGAGCACTACAAGGTGCATCGCACCGCGGACCTGCTGGTCCCGATGCGCGACGGGTACCGGCTCACCTGCGACCTCTACCGTCCCGGTCAGGAAGGGGGAGCGCCGAGGGCGGGGCGGTTCCCGGGAATCGTCGGCGACTACACCGGATATGGCCGTCGTCTCGGAGAACGGACGGCCTCGTGGCTCGCGGCCAGGGGATACAACGTGATCGTGTGCAACACCCGCGGTGCCCAGGGCGGGAACGGGGCGAGCCCGGCGCCGGAGAGCACGGGTCCCCTCTTTCCGTGGCAGCCTCAGGAACAAGAGGACGACTACGACCTGATCGAGTGGTTGGCGGCGCAGCAGTGGTCGACCGGCAAGGTCGGGCAGTACGGCGGGAGCTACGGTGCCATCACCTCCTGGCTGGTCGCCGGACGGCAGAAACCGCCGCACCTCGCCGCCATAGTCCCCATGATGGGGGCACGAACGTCTACACCCAGTTCGCGTACCCCAGGTGGCATCCGCACCAACGAGGGTGACGCCCGGGGGCAGTGGACCCAAGCCTGCTCCCAGGCCACCGGGGAACCGACCTGTTCGGACCGGATGACCGCGCTGTGGGCCGCGCACCCGGTCTATGACCGTTTCTGGGAGCAGCAGACGGTCGATCTCGAGGTTTACACCGTGCCGACGCTCGCGATCGCCGGCCTGCAGGACTTCTTCACCAACGGAGCCGACGGCGCCTACAAAGAACTGGCCGAACGGGACGACTTCCGCGTGCTGTACGGACCGTGGAACCATGTCGGCGTGCCGGTGAACGGCGTCGCTTTCAACCCCCAGGGGATCGTGCTGGCCTGGTTGGCTGACCGGTGACAAGTCGGCTCCCATGCCGCCGAAGGTCACCGCGTACCAGATGGCGGCCCCGGGATCCCCTGCGGCCGGATGGCGGGGACTGTCCGCGTGGCCGGCACCGGGATCCGAGAAGACCACCTTCCGGCTGTCCGCTGCCGGTGGACTGACAGCGGATTCCGCGGTGCCGGCCGAAGGCGCGCAAAGCTACGAGGTCGGCGCCGACGGTACGAGCGGGAGCCTGACCTACACCTCCGAGCCGATCGACACGGACCGACGGGTGATCACCGGCCGGGTCGAAGTCACCCTCGATACCGCGTTCTCGGCCTGGGACGGCAACCTGGTGGCTAGCCTCGCGGAAGTGTCCCCCGACGGCACCGTAACCCCCATCCCCGGTCCGGCCGGCATGGCGGCGGACGCCAAGGGCTACCTCAAGGCGAGCCACCGGGACTCCGACCGCGATCCGCTACCCGTCGTACCCGGTCGCTCCTACCCGCTGCACTTCGAAATCCCCAGCCACTACTGGGAAATCGGCCGTGGCAACCGTCTGCAGTTGACGATCACCAGCGCCTCGCCGAATGTCGTACACGACGCTCCGGCCGGAACCGTCACCGTCAGGTCCGGCGGGCAGTCGAAGTCCGGCATCGCGCTGAACCTCGCCGACGTCGGGTGATGGGATCGGGCCGGGGGGGGGGGGGGGGGGGGCGGTTTTTTGGGCGCCCAACACCAACACAACACCCACCCAAAAACAAACCCACCAACCACCACCCGCCCGCCCGCGGGTTATGTGGGTGGAGGAACGGG
>NZ_JBITGN010000039.1:28667-31136 GCF_044457245.1 Nocardia sp. NPDC050630 | reverse complement strand
GATACTCAGGTCGGTGAGATGCGGAAGGAGGACCTTCACGTCAAGATCAGCGCACCCCGATCATGATCGATCACCACTCGCCCGACTCCAAATCCGCAGCGCGCCACCAACTTTGTGCCAGAGCCAACGCGCCGACATCGTCGACACCGCTACCCGGATGTTCTGGTACATCGACATCCGCGATTGGGACTCCTTCACCGGTCTCTTCGCCAACCTTGTCACTTTGGACTACAGCAGCATCTGGGGCGGCGAACCCGCCACAGTCGCGCCGGACGCCATCCGCGCCGACTGGTCCAAACTGCTCGGCGCGTTCGACGCAACTCAACACCTGATCGGCAATCACCTAGGGCGTGTTTCATAAGTGCTCAGCGGCGCTGAGGTTCCGCACTTGGATGGTGTGGGTTGAAAGATGTTGTGGGCGTTGGTGTGTTGGTGTCCTGATGTGAGGGAGGTCTCCGGTAAGGGGGTTTAGCGACCAAGCAAAACCCTGAAATACCGGAGACCTCGTGACCAGCGTATCGGTCGCGGGGCGCGCGGATCTGACCGATGCCCAGTGGGCACGGCTGGAACCGCTGCTGCCCCGTGGTGTGAAGGCGGGCCGTCCGCCGAAGTGGACGAAACGGCAGCTCATCGACGGGATCCGGTGGCGGACCCGCACCGGCACGCCATGGCGGGACGTGCCCATCCGGTACGGGCAGTGGCAGACGGTCTACGGACTGTTCCGGCGCTGGCAGCGTGGCGGGAGGTGGGCGTTGATCCTGAAAATGTTGCAGGCCTTCGCCGATGCCGTGGGTGCGATCATCTGGCAGATCAGTGTGGACTCCACCATCATGCGGGCCCACCAGCACGCCGCCGGCGCCCGCCGCGACGGTGATGGGCAGAAGCATCCGCCCGGCGGGGTCGAGGTCGAACCCGCCGACCACGCGTTGGGTCGTTCGCGTGGCGGCTGGACCACGAAACTGCATCTGGCTTGTGAGCAGGGCTTGCGGCCCCTGGCCTTGCTAGTGACCGGCGGCCAAGCCGGTGACAGCCCGCATTTCGCCGCCGTGCTCACCTCGATCCGGGTGCCACGCCTCGGACTGGGCAGGGCGCGGGTCCGACCGGATCGGGTGCTGGCCGACAAGGCTTACTCGTCCCGCGCCAACCGGGCCTACCTGCGCCAACGCGGGATCAAAGCCACGATCGCGATCCCGGGTGATCAGGCGACTCACCGCCGCAACCGCGGCTCGGCCGGTGGACGGCCACCAGCCTTCGACCCCGAGGTTTACCGAAACCGCAACGCTGTCGAACGCGCCATCAACCAGCTCAAGCAAAACCGTGCTGTCGCAACCAGATACGACAAACTCGCCGTCCGCTACCTGGCCACGATCCACATCGCCGCCATCAACCAGTGGCTCCGATGCCCCGACTTATGAAACACGCCCTAGGTGGCTGGTGTTTTTCGTGCGGTGATGGCCCGGCTCGAGCAGAATGATCGGGTGACGTTGGGGCAGTCGCCGAGGCAGGCGGATTTGTTGCGGTCGACCGCGAACTTCTGTGAGGGTCGTGTGGCGGAGGGCTCGATTTACGGTGTGCTGCACCGTGATTGCTTCCGGTTGTTCCCGGATGAGATGTTCGCCGATCTGTTCACCGATGTCGGGCGGCGTTCGGTGCCGCCGATGATCGTGGCGGTGGTGATGGTGCTGCAACGCATCGAGGGGCTCTCGGATCGGGAAGCGGTGGAACGGTTCGCATTCGATGCCCGCTGGAAATACGCCGCTGGTGGCTTGGATTTCGACTATCCGGGATTCGTGCACACGGTGCTGGTTGACATGCGGGCCCGGCTGGCCCGCTCGCAGCGGCCCAACCGCATCTTCGACGCCGTGCTGGAGGTGGCGCGCCAGGCTGGTTTGGTGGGTCGTAAACGGGTGCTGGACTCGACCCCGCTCTATGACGCGGTCGCCACGATGGACACCATCACCTTGATCCGGTCGGCGATCCGTGGCCTGCTCGCGGCCGTCGGCGCCGAGTTGGCTGCGGCATTGCGGGCGGCGATCACCAGCGACGACGACTACACAGGCACTGCGAAACCCATGATCGATTGGGACGACGAGACCGCTCGTGAGCAGTTGATCGATTCCCGTGCCCGTGACGGGTCGGCGATGCTGACGCTGCTGGACGGGCTCGATCTCGACGAGCGTGTCGGCAAGGCCGCACATCTGCTGGCGACCGTGCTCGGCCAGGACATCACCACCGATGACGACGGGAACTTCCGGATCGTGCGCGGCACGGCAGCCGACCGGGTGATCTCGACCGTTGATCCCGAGACCCGCCACGGGCACAAGACCAGCGCCCGCGGATTCGACGGCTACAAAGGCCATATCGCCGTCGACCCCGATAGCGAGATCATCACCGCCACCACGGTCACCCCCGGCAACAGCGGCGACGCCGACGCCGCCACCGGCCTGCTCGCCGAGATACTGCCCTCCG
>NZ_JBITGN010000039.1:0-28569 GCF_044457245.1 Nocardia sp. NPDC050630 | reverse complement strand
CGAAGCCGAAGCCGAAGCCGAAGCCGAAGCCGAAGCCGAAGCCGAAGCCGAAGCCGAAGCCGAAGCCGAAGCCGAAGCCGAAGCCGAAGCCGAAGCCGAAGCGGGTGGGGTGGTGGTTTTCGGTGATGCCGCATACGGGGCGGGAGAGTTGCTGAAACGGTTGGACGACAACGGGATTGGCAACCAGATCAAGGTGCAGCCGTCGCCGTCGGTGAAAGGGCATTTCTCCAAGGACCGGTTCAGCATCGACCTGGACCACCGCACGGTGACCTGCCCGGCTGGAGTCACCGCGACGATCGCGGCCCGCACCGGCCGCCACACCGGCGCCGCCTACTTCGGTGCCGCCTGCACCGGGTGCCCGCTGCGCGCGCAGTGCACAACGGCGGCCGGCGGGCGCACGATTACCTGGCCACCGCCCGCGCCCGGCAGCTGGACCCGGCCTGGAAGGCCGCCTACCGCGCGACCCGCCCCAAGGTGGAACGCAAAATCGGGCACCTGATGCGCCGCCGCCACGGCGGACGCCGCGCTCGTCTGCGTGGACAAGCCAAGATCAGTGCCGACTTCGGGCTGCTCGCCGCCGCGCACAACCTCGCCCGCCTCGCCGTCCTCGGGATCGGCTACAGCACCAGTGGATGGACCACAGCCGCCGCCTGACATTCCGGGCGCACCACAGACAAAGCCCAAATCACCACGGACACAGCCTGATACGACAATCCGGGCACAGTCACCGCCAGCCGCCGTCAACCAACCACGACATACCAGCCCGGCGGCATCACCGCGCCGACAGGCGCGTTCGACACCAGCCACCTAGTCCAGGTCGACGGTGACCGCGCCGAATTGACCGCGGTATTCCAGGCGATCCACCTGCTGGCTAACCCGTTCGGATCACCGCGCTGGACGCTGGGCGGGCTCTACCGCATCGGTCTGACAAGAGTCGATGACCAATGGCGGATCGACACCCTCGTTATGACCGCCACCTGGGCAGACGGCAACAAGGACATCCTCACCATCGCCTCCGACGGTAAGCGCCCCACCGCGGCCTGACGCGGTCACCGATTGGTACTTCCGGCCGAGCCATCAGCCTCGGCCGGAAGTACCGAAGTCGGGTCCGCCCTCTTCAGGTACTCCCAGCTTGGCCAATGTGGCCTTCGCCTGCCGGACCGAGGCCTCGTCGATCATCACGCCGTCGGTGCGCAGTACACCGGTTCCTTGTACGAGAGCGCGCTGGTATTCCTGAATGAGCTGACGCGCCGCAGTGACCTCCTGGAGAGAGGGCCGGAAGGTTCGTTCGGCGATGTCCGCTTGCGCCGGGTTCAGACATCCCCGTCCTGCAAATCCCCTGGCGGCGAGTTGCTTTGACGTACGGGCGAATTCGCTCATATCGTCCAGGCGGTCCGAAACCGGCCCGATGGGCGGGGCGACGCGGGCCGCCGCTGCCGAGGCGACAACGAGGGCGCGATACGGGTCCATCGCAGCGGCGTCGGTTGTGTCGATACCGAGATCTGCCGAGAGGTCGACCTCGCCGAGTTGCACCGCGTTGACCCGAGGGTGTGCCAGGAGCCGAGGAAGGGCGAAGAGGCCGGTCGCAGACTCGACGATCACTCCGATCAGCATCGTTTGCGGGAGGACGTCCGCGATCAGGTCGACCTGCTGCGATCTCTCTGCTTTGGGGACCCAGACACCGCGCAGTTCGGCGGGCTGTGCTGCGGCGATACGGGTCACCTCCGCTAGGGCGCGAGCTCCGGAGTTCAAGCGAATCCACAGTTGTCCGCGGTGGGAGCTACCGAGCAACTCCTCGAGCACCGCCGTGAGCGCCAGATCCTTGCGGTCGGGGGCGACCGAGTCCTCCAGATCGAAGATGACGGCGCTGACGTCGCGTCGTCTGGCCGACTCCAACAACCTCGGTTGATCGGCGGGAACGTAGAGATGGGCACCAAACTGGATGTGCGGTCGGTTGTAGCTCATATAGGCACTCTAGACAAGAGAATGCATTCTCTGACAGACTTGTGCCTCTAGGGAGGTGCTTTGATTATGAAGGCAGACGCCGTCACGATCACGGTCTTGGTAGAGAACTGGGTCGATATGTTGCTTCCGGACCAGGCGAGTCCGATCGACACAGGTGATCACTGCGTAACGAGGTACGGACTGATCGAACACTTCGATCATGCGCGTATCCCGCCACAAGCCGAGAACGGAATCAGCCTTCTTGTCGATGTGGAGGCTGGCCGGCATCGCCGCCGGATCCTGTTCGACGTTGGTCTGACCGGTATCGTGTTGCGGCACAATATGCGTGTCCTCGGTATATCGCCGGACTCGATCGATCATGTTGTGATCAGTCACGGGCATCCGGACCATTTCGGTGGAATCCACGGTCTCCTCGAAGGAATCGATCATCCGTTGCCGATCGCGACACATGCGGATGCTTTCCTTCCGAGGTATGCCGTCATGGCGGACGGACGCTCCTCGCCGGTCTACAACGCGCGGTTCATGCCCGAGCAGCTGGCACGTTCAGGCGGTCTGCCCGTGCTGACGAAAGACCCGTTGGACCTTGGTCTGGGCGTTTACACGACGGGGTTCATTCCGCGGACCACGTCATTCGAGGCGCCGACCCCGGATGTGGTTCTCGGCAACCCTGGCCTCTACCAACTCAACGCGGCGGGCGAGTGGGTCCGCGACGATGTCATCGACGAAATGGGATTGATCATCGATGTGCGTAACGTCGGGCTTGTTGTCCTTACCGGTTGCGCCCACGCCGGCGTCGTCAACACCCTGCTTCGGGCTCGCGCGCTCTGCGGCCCGAGTCCGATCCGAGCGGTCATGGGTGGGTTTCACCTGGGGTTCCCGACCACGCCGACCGAGAACGTTGCGCTGACCGTCGACGCGCTCGCGGAGCTCGAGGTCGCGACCGTGATGCCGATGCACTGTAGCGGTCTCCCGGCGCATTCGGCATTTTCGCGAGACCTCGCGCCGAACTACGTCCAGCCTTCGGTAGGCACGGTGCTCCGCTTCGGTGGTGCACAGTGAGGCAGGATCTCCTCGGGATCAGAGTGGTTGCTGTCGAGCAGGCGGTCGCAGCGCCGCTGTGTTCGAGGCATTTGGCCGACCTCGGTGCCGATGTCGTAAAGATCGAGCGGCCACCGGCGGGCGATTTCGCCCGCCAATACGACTCGGCGGTGTTGGGATGGTCATCGCACTTCGTGTGGCTCAATCGGGGCAAGCGGAGCTTCGTACTCGATCTCAAGTCTGATTCCGGAGTCGCCGCCTTCGAGCAGCTCGTCACGTCTGCCGACGTGCTCGTAAGTAACCTTGCTCCAGGAGCATTGGAACGGATTGTGCCGGACAGCAGGCTAGAGAGCCTCAACCCGAGGCTCGTTCGCTGTTACATTTCCGGATACGGTGGTACGGGGCCGTACTCGGACCGTAAGGCTTACGACGCGTTGGTGCAGGGTGAGGCGGGTACTATCCTCGCCACCGGGACGGTTGATCAACCGGCCAAGCCAGGTGTGTCTCTTGCCGATGTCGGAGGAGGCGTATATGCCTTGGCCTCGATCCTCGCCGCACTGCTGGAACGGCAGCGCACCGGTGTCGGGAAGCGGGTCGAAGTGGCTCTTTTCGACGTTCTCCTGGAGTGGATGAGTCCTCTGTTGTTGGCCGAACAGTACGACGGCGCCGCGCCACCTCCCGCAGGACTCGGGCATGCGAGTATCGCTCCATACGGCCCGTTCCGGTGCCGGGACGGTGTCGACATAATGATCGCTGTCCAGAACGACGGACAGTGGCAGCGGCTGTGCGGCGGCGCCCTCGATGCTGCGCATTTGCTCACCGACGAGAACGCCACCAATGCGCAGCGCGTCGCGAGGCGTGCGGTCATCGATGCCGCGGTCCAGACCGCGATCGCATTCTGGACAGCAACCGAATTGACAGAACGGCTCCAGCGTGCCGATGTCCCGTTCGGCCGACTGAACACGCTGCGAGATGTGCTCGCGCATCCGCAGGCAGAGGCGAACGGACGGTGGAGTATGGCTCGCCTGCCGAATGGGCGCCAAGTAGTCGTGACTACATCCCCCTTAGAGACCGGTGGGGCTGAGGAGGTCGAGCGATCGATCCCCAGCCTCGGTGACGTCGGTGGCGATGAGGCTGGGGAGATGGGATCAGTCGTTGTCGATATCGAAGGGATCTGGAACGGGTGAACCGCTCAGATGCTCGGCGAGACGGAGGAAGCTGTTCGACAGATGCTTCTCGGTGACCTCGCGAACGGCTTCTATGTCTCCAGCACGCACGGCTGTCAGCTGCGCGCGATGCTCGGCGTTCGTCTCGTTCATGCGTTCTGGCAGCACTTGAAGGACGTCCCAGGGGTATTGGCTCCACAGCATCTCGATGTACTCGGAAATGCCGGCGATCCCGGTGCGTTCGTAGAACAGGAAGTGGAACTCGTAGTTCAGCTCATTGAGGCGGACGCGATCGGAGTCGCCGACCGCGCGTTCCATGTCGTTCACGAGACCTTCAGCCAGATCGAGATCGAGCGGAGAGAACCTTCGGGTTGCGCGTTGCATCGCGTAGGGCTCGATGAGGCGGCGTTGTAGATAGACGAGCTTGACCTGGTCGAGATCAGCGTCGGCGACCCGTACCCCTCGATTCGGCTGCGCGACCAGAATCCCCTCGGTCGCAAGCTGACGGAGCGCTTCCCGCACGGGCGTGATGCTTGTTTCGAATCGTACGGCGAGCTCTTCTTGCTGAAGCCGTTGGCCGCGGGGGAGCTCGCCCGTATTGATGAGACGCTTGATCTCGGCGGCGATCATGTCGCGCTTGGTGACGGCAGGACGGGTTGCGGTATTGCTTAGCCCCGTGCGCGCATCTGATTCGGTGGTCATGACTCTCCTTCTGCGGGCGGGGCGAGCGTACTCAAAGTAGTCGGAGGGTATCCATCGCCGTCATCGAGGTCTCTGATCAAGGTTGCGAGACGGTCGGGTTGGTCGACGTAGCAGGCATGGCCGGCGTCACCGACTTCGATATAGCGCGCGTCCCAGCGAGCAGCCAGCCGGCGTGCATCGACGGCTGATGTCCGTTCGTCGGCACGACCGCGAACGATGCGCACCGCGGTCGCGTCCGGGCGGCGCTGCGGCCGCCATACTGCCGCGGCCCGCAGCGCGGCGACAAACGAGGCCGCCGAGACCGGAGCCGGCGGTGCGGATCGGCATGTGGTGATCCCGGAGCGGTATTCCCGAAGGAACCCGACCTCATCCGCGGACAAGGCTTGCCGGGCGGTGTCGGCGCGGGCGGCCAACTGCCCAGGTCGCTGGTCGGGCGGCCAAGACATCAATGTGAGGGTGTCGACGTGGATTCGGCGAGAGACGCGATCGGCGATCAGAGCACCGATTCCGCAGCCGACAACGTGGATCGCAGGAGACTTGGGCACACCTTCGTGGCACGGCAGGTGACCGGTTATCGCGTCCAGGACACGCTCGACAGCCCGGTCGAGTTCGAAGGGCGCCGAAAGTGCTTCGCCATGTCCGGGGAGGTCGACGGTCAGAGGTCCTAATTCTGCGATACCTGGAAGCACTCCGTCCCAACTCCGAGAGTCCAGAGCGAGTGAGTGAAGAAGAATCACGGCCATGAATGCATTATTGCGTAAAATAGGCATCAAGGGGTAGACATTCGGCACGATTGCCGCAATGATGCTTCGCATGAGTGTGACGCAGGCAACAGTGAGGTCGCGACGACATGAGTCGAGGGCGAGTGCCCCACCGCTCAGCGGGGCTGAGGTCTCTTTCCGAGGGGTGGTGCTGGGCTACGCCGGCCGAGCGGTGACGGACGCCATCGATCTGGATATCTCTGCAGGTGAAGTCATTTCGATTGTCGGCCCTTCGGGATGCGGCAAGACGACCTTGCTGCGATCGGTGGCAGGCTTGGCACATCCGATGCGCGGGGTGGTCGAGGTTGCGGGAGCCTCGGTCCAAAGCGCACCTCAGGGTGTTGCCATGGTGTTCCAGCATTTCGGTCTCTTCCCGTGGAAGACCGTTCTGGCGAACATCGCGTACCCGCTGGTAGTCCGCGGTATCCGCAAGCGCGATGCACACAAACGAGCTGCCGAACTCGTCCAATTGGTCGGCCTCGGCGGCCACGAGCGGTCCTATCCGCACGAGTTGTCAGGTGGCATGCAGCAGCGTGCTGGGCTGGCGCGTGCGATCGCGGATCGGCCGCGGGTCTTGCTGATGGACGAACCATTCGGCGCGCTGGACGCTCAGACGAAGGAAGTCCTGCAGTTCGAAGTGCTGAACATCCTCGCGAGTCACAACGTCACGACGCTCTTTGTTACTCACTCGATCGATGAGGCGGTTTTCTTCGGGAACCGCGTAGTCGTTCTGAAAGGACGGCCGTCCTCCATCGCCGAGGTCGTAGATGTCGAGCTTCCCAACCGTCACGATCGCTCCGTGCTGGGGTGCAAGCAGTTTCTGGCACTGCGCGAACACGTTTGGGCGAGTGTCATGGATCAGACCGATTTGGCCGGGCCCGTCTCGAACTCGGCACCGTCTACTCAGAAGGAACCGTCGTGAAAATCAACTATCGGATCCCATTCGCCACCCTTGCCGTGATGGCACTGGCCGCGGGACTCTCCGGATGCGGCAATGCCACCAACCGCGCGGCAGGCAGTTCGGTCACGCTCGGAATGCCTGGTGTGCCGCCGGTCTTCGTTGCCACCGCGGCATATGTAGCCAAGGACCAGGGCATGTTCGCCGAACACGGTGTCGATGTCACCCTTCGGCCATTGGCCACCGGAGCCGACGTCGGCCGCGCTGTCCAGAGTGGACAGCTCGATGGGGGAATTGTGGGCACCAACGGCGCGGTGGCGCTGCGCGCCAGCGGAGCCGACATCAAGGCGATCTTCGGATTCGAAGTGCCGTCCTATCTCGTCGCGTCGACCGACACGTCGATCAATTCCTGCAAGAACCTCGCAGGCAAGACCATCGCGGTCGACGCCACCGGGGCGCCGAAGGACCTGGCTCTGTCGGTGATGCTCGATTCATGCGGTCTCAGTCATCATGATGTCAAGACCGTGAACGCCGGCGGCCCGCAGAGCGTCGACGCCGTCGCTTCCGGTCAGGTCACTGTCGCGGTGCTTCATCCTGATGAATTGGCGGAGGTGACCAAGCGCACGGCGAAGGCACCGGCTGTGGTCGTGCGGGATGCCGACGTCGATCCGTTGTCGCACTACGCCTCGTTCGTGACCACAGGTCGCGAGCTTTCAGACCCTACGACTCGGAAGAACATGGTGGCGGTCGTGGCGGCACTCCACGAGGCCGTCCAGTTCATCAACAACCCCGACAACCTAGGTGCCACCGCCAAGATCGCAGCGAAAATGACCGGGCGGGACATCGACGTCACCCAGGCCGCTCTGCGGGATTTTCTCGCACTCCACTTCTGGCCGACTGACGCCGGCCTGTCCGAGGAAAAGATCGAGGGCGCTATTGAGTCCGAGGTCAAGGTCGGAAACGTCAAGGAAGGTAAGGCGCCCGGTTACGCGGACATGGTCGACCTGACGGTTTACAGCTCCGCCCTGGAGAAGTGAGATGTCGCCAATTCACCATCCCCGAACTCCGACCCGCTTCGGTCTTCTGGCAGTCACGACTCTGGGGTTGGCCTTCGGCGTGGCGGTCTGGCAGTTCGTCGGCAGTCGTGATCCGGTTCTGGTCAACACTCCGACAGCGGCTGCGGCTGCGGTCCGGGACATGGCCGATTCCGGCGTCCTCGTTCCCGCGCTACTGTCCTCCGGCCTGCTGTTCTTAGTGGGTCTGCTCTCGGCGTCCGTTGTAGGGATGACCGCTGGCCTGCTTATGGCACGCAATCGCCGCGTTCGCCTTGGTACCGAGTGGCTTCTGCACCTGTGCCAAGCAGTGCCGATCGTCGCCATCACCCCGATCGTCCTCGCTGCGGTCGGTTTCGGGGTAGGCCCGAAGTCGTTCGTGGTGTTCTTCAGCGCCGTGTTCCCGATCGCGATCAACACCATCGAAGGAGCCAAGCGCGTGCCGAGCCGTTTACTGGACGTCACCCATACCTACCGCAGTCCTGAATGGCGGATCTGGATTGATCTTCTTGTGCCCCATACTCTCCCGTACGCGATGAGCGGTATCCGGCAGGGCATCGCGATGGCCGTCGTGGGAACTCTCGCTGCCGAGTTCTTCCTCAACGCCAGCGGGATCGGCGGGCTGCTGCTGGCCGCAAGCGCCCGGTTCGACTCGGCTGCTGTGCTCGGTCTCACCGTGGTGGTCGCCGCAATCGCTGTCACACTGATCGGCTTCGGCCTCTATCTGGAACGCCACATGGCACCGTGGCGACAGGTGGGGGCGCGATGAACATCGCAGGTTCAGTTTCGCGCCGTAGTGCGGTATTACCGCAGCCTGCCCGCCGAGCCGGTCACATCGCAATGTGGGCCGCTCCCGCTGTGGCGGTTCTCGTTCTCTGGCAGTGTGTGGTCGGCCGATGGGTGCCGGATTACCTCCCGACACCGACCGGGACTGTGTTGGCTGCGCCGAGAGTGCTGATCTCATCACTATTCACCGAGGCGCTGTGGCCCAGTTTGCTTGCTATCGTCACCGGTCTGCCGATCGGCTTCCTGGTGGGCACGGTTCTGGGCCTGGTAACCGGCCGGGTGTGGTGGTTGCGAAGCCTGGTGCTCCCGTATACGTCGGGCCTGTATGCCGTCCCACTTCTTGCGCTTGTGCCGATGGTGACAATCTGGCTCGGCTATACCAGCGACGCCCGGCTGTTTGTCGTGATTTTGTCCGCCCTGCTCCCCGCTGCGGTCAGTGCGAGCGACGGAGCACAATCGGTGCCGATTCAGTTGGTCGATGCGGCAATCGTGCTACGCGTGCCGTGCTGGCGATTTGCATTGGACGTCGTGCTGCCATCCTCGTTGCCATACATCGTCGCCGGAGCGCAGGTCGCGATCGGCCGGGCCCTGGTCGGCCTCGTCGCGGTGGAGTTCCTCACCAATATCCCTGGAATAGGCACCTACATCCTTACCCAGGCACGGTCGTTCCACCAGAACGACGCATTTGTCGCGGTTGCCCTCGTCGCTCTCACCGGTATCGCGATTCGCGCTCTCTGCCAGTTCGCGGTCGGGCGTATCCGATGGAGCAGTCATGTCGGCGGCTGACTCCGCTTGCAGCAACAGGAGTACGAATTGAAGATCTTGTGGGACCAACCGATAACCATGGATGACGGAGTGGTGTTGCGCTGCGATATCTATGCACCGTCTGAAGGTCGATCGCACCCGGTCATCCTCACCTACGGCCCCTACGCGAAAGGCCTCTCATTCCAGACCGCCTACCCCAGCGCCTGGGAAATGATGATACGAGATCATCCAGAGGTAGAACGTAATAGCGCAGGGCGTTACCAGAATTGGGAAACCGTAGATCCTGAGCGGTGGGTACCTGCCGGATATGCCTGCGTCCGTGTCGACTCCCGCGGTGCCGGGCGGTCGCCAGGCACAATCGATGTGCTCTCGGAGCGCGAGACGAGCGACCTCGAAGCCTGCATCGAATGGGCCGGCACGCAACCGTGGAGTAACGGCCGGGTGGGATTGCTCGGCATCTCGTACTACGCCGCGAACCAGTGGCAGGTCGCTTCTCGGCGGCCGCGTTATCTGGCGGCCATCTGCCCGTGGGAAGGCTTCTCCGACTGGTACCGCGACGCGACATACCACGGCGGTATCCGACAGACGTTCTGGGAGAACTGGTTTGACATGCAGGTTCAAACGGTCCAGCACGGAATCGGACCGGAAGCAGGAATCGACCCCAATTCCGGGCTGGCCATCTGCGGCGACGAGGCCTTGACCCCAGTGCAGCTCGCCGAGCGCCGGGTGCGCCTGCGTGAATTCTTGCGGTCCCATCCCACGGACGACGAGTACCACCGGCGCAGAAGCCCGATCCTCGAGGACATCGAGGTACCGCTGCTGTCGTGCGGGAACTGGGGTGGCCAGGGACTTCACCTGCGCGGCAACGTCGAAGGATTCGTCCGTTCGGGTTCCCGCCAGAAGTGGCTCGAGATGCATGGCGAAGCGCACTGGTCGCTCTTCTATGCCGACGAAGGCGTAGGTCTCCAGATGGAGTTTTTCAACCACTTCCTCAAGGGCGAGGACAACGGATGGGACAGACGACCACCCGTCCTGGTCAAGGTGCGGAGCGTCACCGGCAAATTCACTTCCCGACAGGAGAAAGGCTGGCCACTTCCCCGCACAGCCTGGACACCGAAATACCTCGACGCGGCGTCCGACACGCTGTCCTGGGACAAGCCGCCGGCTGCGAGCAGCTCCTATGACCCGCAAGGCGAAGGTCTGCTATTTCTGGCACCGCCGGTTACGGAGCGTTTGGAGTTGACCGGCCCGCTCGCCGCGACCTTGTACGTGAGTAGTGAGACATCCGACGCGGACCTGTTCCTAGTCGTGCGCGTCTTCGACCCGGCCGGCGAGGAAGTGACTTTCCAGGGAGCGCTCGACCCACACACGCCGGTAGCGCAGGGGTGGTTGAGGGCATCGCACCGCGAGCTCGACTCGGCCATCTCCACCCCGTACCGGCCGTACCACACGCACCGCAACCCGCAGCCGCTCGAGCCTGGCACGGTCTATGAGCTGCAGATCGAGATCCTGCCAACATCGATCGTGCTCGACCCCGGATACCGCATCGGCTTCGCGATACGAGGTAGGGACTACGAGTACGACGGCAACGCGGGTCGGCTGTCGAATCTGAAAAACCCCCTTACCGGCGTCGGGCCGTTCCTCCACGACGATCCCGACGACCGGCCGGAAAAGATCTACGGAGGTCAGGTCACCCTGCACACCGGCGGGGACCATCCCTCGCATCTTCTCCTGCCGGTGATTCCGGAATACCACGTAGACGCTACTGAACCTGATCCGAAGGACTCCGATGATCGTCCCTTTTAGTGTCATGGACTTTCTCGACCGAGCCGTCCGAGTATACGGCGATCGAATCGGCATCGTGGACGAGGCGGACCAATGTGCGCGTTCGCTGGGGAGGCTCAGTTACTCCCAGATCGGTGCCCTCGCGCGCCGTCAGGCTGCGAAGCTCGATCAGCTCGGTATCGGCGTTGGCGAGCGGGTGGCGATCGTCAGCCACAACAGTGCCAGGTTGCTGGTGTCCTTCTTCGGTGTCAGCGGGTTCGGGCGGGTGTTGGTGCCGGTGAATTTTCGGTTGCGTCCCGATGAGGTGCGTTACATCGTCGAGAATTCGGGGGCTCGTGTTCTGATGATCGATCCGGAGTTGGAGGAGCCACTGAGGTCTGTCGAGGCCGAGTTCAAGTTCGTTCTCGGCGATGACGACAAACTGTATGCCCCTGCATATGACGATGGTCAGCCGCAACCGCGCGGCTGGGAGCCGGACGAGAACGCCACGGCATGCATCAACTACACCTCCGGTACGACTGCTCGGCCCAAGGGAGTGCAGATCACCCATCGCAACATCTGGGTCAATGCCGTCACTTTCGCGCTGCACGCCACGGTCTCCGACCGAGACGTCTACCTCCACACTCTGCCGATGTTCCACGCCAACGGCTGGGGAATGCCTTACGCGATGACCGGTCTGGGTGCCGCGCACATCGTCCTGCGCAAGGTGGACGGTGCCGAGATCTTGCGTCGGGTGCGCGACCACGGCGTGACCGTTATGTGCGCGGCCCCGGCCGTCGCGGCCGCGGTGCTGGATGCGGCCAAAGCCTGGGAGGGCGAGATACCCGGACGCGATCGGGTTCGGATAATCATGGCCGGTGCCCCGCCTCCGACGAGAACCGTTGTGCGAGTTGAGCAGGAACTCGGTTGGGAGTTCATCCAGTTGTACGGGCTCACCGAGACCTCGCCGCTGCTCACCATCAACCGCCTGCGCCGGGAGTGGGACGATCTGACGCCGGAGGAGAGAGCTACGAAGTTGACCCGGGCCGGTGTCCCGGCGCTCGGTGTCGAGGTGCGTATCGACGATTCCGGCGAGAACGCCGGTGAGATACTGGCTCGCTCCAATGTGGTGCTCGACGGCTACTGGGGGCAGCCGGAAGAGTCGGAGAAGGCGCTTGCCGGCGGGTGGTTCCACACTGGCGATGGCGGTCATATCGGGGACGACGGCTATCTCACGATCTCCGACCGCAGGAAGGACGTCATCATCACCGGTGGTGAGAACGTCTCGTCGATCGAGGTTGAGGATGTGTTGTTCTCTCATCCTGCAGTTGCGGAGGTCGCCGTGATCGGCGTGCCGAGCGAGAAGTGGGGCGAGACGATCAAGGCACTGGTCGTTCTGGCTGAGGGCGCAGCGGCAACCGAGGAAGAGCTGATCGCATGGTGCAAGCACCGGGCCGCCGGCTACAAAGCGCCGACCTCCATAGAGTTCCGCGCGGAGCTCGCACGAACTGCAACCGGCAAACTGCAAAAGTTCACATTGCGGGCGCCTTACTGGGCTGGGTGCGAGCGAAAGGTGAACTGACTGTTCGCGATTCACTGTAAGCGGCGGTACGAGAGCGACCCGCGTCTCGTGCCAGGAATTAGTTATCCGGTGTTTCGCCGCGATGATCTGATTGGCGACCAAATGGGTGCAGAGCGTCAGTCTGGACTGCTGTACTGCGGGCGTGCCTGATCTGTCCGCCTGCCCGACCGAGCTGTTCATCAACTCGGATCTGCAGCCCACAGTTGATTTCGGTCGGCCGGAGCTCATCGAACCATGGAACAGTGCCAGTACTGACCAGATGCTGCGAATTCCCACGGGTTCTGCGGCGCCAGCCGCCAAAGCGCCTCTCAGCCCATGTCCGGGGCGCCGGTTAGTGCACACCACCGTCGGCGGGACTGAGTTTACAAAATGCCTCGCCTGGAGAGTTGAGCCATAGATAGGTAAGTAGACGAATAGGTGGATATGTAGCGTCATCGAAACCTCCCGATGTGTGACGCCGCCCTGGAATCTCAAACTTGAGAGTGGCCGATGTATTAGTTCACCAACGGTCCCAATTCTCTGCACGCATCTGAAGGCCGGTATGGCCAAACGATATCGCTGCGATGCGGAAGAGCTTGGCTATCAGGGAGGATGAGATATCGAGTTTTATTTGCATTTCGCTACGTAATCGAAGTTACCAGACAGCTCCATGGGAAAACTCAAGAGGTAAACAATGATGAGGAAAATCGTCGCGGTGGCCGCAGGCCTGATCGCCGCAATCGGGATCGTGTCCAGCTCGGCCGGTGCGCAGCCCGAGACCGAGGAAGCGGTCGGCTTCACCGCCCACGCCACCGACACGCAGTCCGCCGTCACGGCCGACGTCGGCTCGATGGTTGTCGAGAGCGGTGTCTTCAAGATCAAGGCCGTCAACGGCACCGTACTTACCGGCATGCCGCTGAAGTTCCGGGTCGACGACTTCGAATTCCCGATCGCCGCCGACATCGCCGGCCGCACGGTGACGCTGACCCCACAATTCGATCTGGCGCACGCGACCTACAAGCCGGTTGCCCTGCCGTTCGAGGAGAAGGCGCCATGGAAGAACGAATACGACCGGGAACAGGCCGCTTGGTCCCGCATGACCAGCACCATAACCATGGGCGCCACCCTGGGCACCCTGGTCGGCGGCCTCGGCGGCGGCGCCGTCGGTTGCGTGCTCGGCGGTATCGCCGGCGCGACCGTCGCTGCCGCGGCGATCGTCGGCCTGTTCGGCGCCTTCATCCCGGCAGCCGCCATCGGCTGCCTCGGCGGCATCATCGCCGTCGGCGCGCTCGGTACCGTCGCGGGCCAGCTGCTGATCACCGGCCCGGTCGCGATCGGCGCGGCCATACAGTACTTCTCCACCGTCAACCAGCCTCCCATCCAGGCGAAGTAGAAAGTGGCGAAGAACCCCAACGTCTCGTTCGTCGAGGGGACCCCGTTCGGCCTACCCGGCCGAGCGCGGTCTTCGCCGGAGTGCCGCGATGCCCGTCGTGGTACGCATCTGTGAGCCCGCGGTCATAGGTAGGTAGGTCGGAATGCTCGTTGCAAACGGATTCGAAGTCTCCTGATGTGTATGACGCCTCCTAGAGCGCAAAGCTGAGGAGGCGAGGAGGTGAGCAATGTACCTGAACGAATATGCAGCCAGTATGGCGCAGTCGGGTGGCCAATGGTCAGCGGCCCGGACGGTCCCGTTATTGGAGCCCGATGAGTTGCTTCAGGCGATCTCCGGCCACCTGGTGAGCGGCTTGGCTCTTGTCGACTGGGCCCGAGAACTCGGCGATCTGCACGCCGAACTGACAGCGCACCAGGTGGACCTGGGGGCGAGACGAAAAGACTTCGATTGTGAGCAGGTGCGGGCGGAAATCGATCGAGTTGTGGGCGAGATAGATGCGTGGACAACACGCAATATTCCGAGAATGCAGGGTGCGCGTATGCACACGCACTCGCTGGGTGAGGTTATAAGCCGCTTTGCCATGGCCTTTGCCGAGGCTTGGTGGGTGATCTTGCATTCAGCGGACGGGGAACTGCGACGTCAGGCGTGGTTTCACCTGGGTCAGGCGCATCAGGGTTATGCGGAAATGGTGGACGAAATGCGGGCACGTCGTCTCCAGTTACCTTCCGGGGCGAGTGGAATCAGGAGAAGCCGAATCGTATGACTTGTTGGTCGAAACGAATGTTTCGGCGTATCCGACGATATGCGCAAAAAGGTAGACATCTGGTGATCAGGAAGATAGAAATGGATTCGAAGACCGAATGTGAGCTACGTGCGGACTTTCAGCATTGGCTGGAGCTGGTTGATCATGCTGCGCATGCCGAGAACGAAGTCGAAAGGGAGAAATCCGCACAGCGCGCGGTGGAGCTGGAACAGAAATGGAGGTGTATTGCTGCCGAAGACGGGAACGCACTGCACGAGCTGCAGGTGCAGTAGAGACGCGGCTGGTCCGTTCGTGCAGAAACCGGAACAGCGCAGGCGCGGCAACTAATTCGTTGGATTCGTCCGGCTAGCCCTTGTCTCAATAGTGAGGTGAGGTGAGGACGGGCGGCGGCCCTCACTCGTGTCGGAGCCATTGGTTGATGGCGGCGATGCGGACGGTGGCCAGGTAACGAACCGGCGAGTTTGTCGAATCTGGTTGCTACAGCACGGTGTTCCTTCAGCTGTCCGATGCCGAACTCGACCGCGTGGCGCTTTTTGTAGTCTTCGGCATCGAACGCGGGCGGGCGACCCCCGGTCGAGCGTTTCTTGCGGCGGTTGGCAGTTTGGTCCGCCTTGATCGGGATCGTGGCTTTGATCCCGCGCCTGCGCCGGAATGCTTGCGCGGCAGTATGTTTGGTGTTGATCAGTTTCGTTTTGGTGTTGACGCGCTCGCATGGGCCGTTGCTGTGGTGGCAGGCCGGTGACAGTTGGCGTCGTGGTCTTGGTCGAACCCGGTGAGGAAGGGTTGGAGCTCGATGAGTCCGGCTTCGCGGACCTGCTTGATCGAGTAGTCCAGATCTGCGCCGCGGCGCTGGGGGCATCAGTCGTGCGAACTCGCGTACCGCCTGGGCGAGGGTGGTCTTTTCCGGGGACGCGGCCAGTAGTTCGTCGAGGTGGGCGCGTCGCCCCTGGGATAGGTTGGTCGGCCGGGTCAGCGACCAGCGGGTTACCCGTCTTGGTGAGGAGTGATCCGATCGCTGTCGAGGCGGCCCTGGTTGACGTACTTGTAGAGCAGGTTGAGACCGCCGGTGTAGCTGAGGGCCTTGGTCTTGGCATGCAGGCGGAACACTGGGCTTGGCGACGCGACGGGCAGGCAGGTGGTCGCGGTAGCATCGACCAGGCAGGCCCGGTACTGTGGTGGGCGGCGCGGCTGGTCCGGCTCGGGCACGCGGGCGTAGCGTTTCACGGTGGTCAGCGAAAGTCTCAGCCGCCGTGAGCAATTCAGCAACCCGACACCGGATCGAGGAGGCCGTGAATGGCCGTCACCGCTCTTGCGTCGTGTGTTCGTGAGTCAACAGCTGCCGCTTCGGTCCCAGCTTTCGCCCGACAGGCGCTGTGGGGCGGCGACCGCCTTCTCGGGCACCTGGGCCAGGCCGTGTCGCAAATGCCACCGGTCTGACGCCTGCCTGGCGGCGGGCAGAGCCCGGCGACGAGGCGGCGGATGCGTGATTCTGGAATCGATCCCGGCGCGGCGGCTGCTGTCGAATCCCTACTGACCGTCCTCGCACCTCTTGACTCCGGCGGCAACCAGTCCTATCAATCAATCGAATGCATGGAGGAGGTTGCGCGTATGCCGCACCGCGTTGCCGACCGGGACCTCACGCGAACGCGGGTCGTCGAGGCCGGCGGAATTCCGACCACGGTCCTGACCGCGGGCTCGGGCCGCCCCATCGTGCTGCTGCACGGCTCCGGCCCGGGGGTCTCGGCGCAGGCGAACTGGTCGCGCCTGATCCCGGAGCTCGCCCGCGACTTCCAGGTGATCGCACCCGATATCGCGGGCTTCGGCGCCTCGATCGGGCCTGCGAACACCACGTATGGGGTCAAGCTCTGGGTGCGGCAACTCGTCGAGTTGCTCGACGCGCTCGAGGTGGCCTCGGCCACCTTGCTGGGCAACAGTTTCGGCGGCGGCCTGTCCCTCGCCGCGACGCTGAAGCACCCGCAGCGGGTCGACGGGCTCGTTCTGCTCGGCACTCCGGTCGGCACCTTCGAGATGACCGAGGGCCTTCGATCCGGCTGGCACTACGAACCGGACGAAGCCGAGATGCGCCGGATCCTACGGATATTCGCACACGACCCCGCCCTGGTCACCGACGACATGGTCCGGGAGCGGTACGAGGCCAGTGCCTGTGCTGGCGCGCAGGACGCCTACCGGCGTCTCATCCCCGAGCCCGGCCCCGAAGGCACACCGGTCAAAGGCGTGCCGGAAGCGTCGCTGCGCACCATCACGCAGCCGACGCTCGTCCTGCACGGGAGAGAGGATCGCGTCATCCCGGTCGAGCTGGCATGGCGCGCCGCGCACCATATCCCCAACGCCGACCTGAAGGTGTTCTCGCGATGCGGCCACTGGGTGCAGTTGGAGCGGCGCGACGAATTCCTCTGCGAGGTACGCGATTTCCTGGGCAGGTTGTGAGATGAGCCGATCGGGAATGGACAAGGCGCTCTACGACATCGTCGCCGGCAAACAGGCGCGCGACAGCTTCGTCTCCGACACCTCCGGATTCCTCGACAGATACCGGCTCGACCCGGACGAGCACGCGGCCGTGGCCAGCATCGACCTCCCCGCGCTGCGGGACCACGCCGCGAATCCCATGTTGCTGTGGGGGCTGTGGATGACCTTCGGCGATCGGAGCCTGCCCGGCTATCTGGCCGAACTCCAATGCGGCCATACCCTCTCGATTCGGAAGGACCGTAAGAATGGCTGAGCTGGTAGGCGGCTTCCTCGTGCCGCACGACCCGATGGTCCTCACCGATCCGGAGGCGCCGGCCGAGGCGGTCCGTGAGCGGATCGCCGAGGCGTACGCCGAAGTGGCAAGGCGGGTCGCGGATCTCGCGGCCACCACGCTGATCATTATCGGCACCGACCATTACCTGCTCTTCGGCCCCGGCTGCCTGCCGCAGGCGCTGATCGGCAGCGGGGATGTCGACGGGCCGCTGGAACGTCTTCCGGGCATGCGCAAGCGGCGATTTCCGGACAACAAGGCGTTGGCGCGCCATCTGGTGAGTCACGGGCATCGCACCGGAATCGATTGGGCGGTAGCCGATTCGCTGACCGTTGACCATTCGGTCGCGATCCCGTACTTCCGGATCGACGCCGACGCAGAGCTCGCGGTGGTTCCGATCTATCTGGCCTGCGGCGTCGAGCCGCTGCTGCCGTTGCGGCGGGCCGCACAGATCGGGCAGAACCTGAAAGCGGCCGTGGAGAGCTGGGACGGCGAGGAGCGGGTGGTCGTCATCGGCAGCGGCGGGATCAGCCACTGGGTCGGCACCGGCGACATGGGCCGGGTGAACGAGAAATTCGATCGCATGATCCTGGATCTCGTGGCCGCAGGCGATGTGCAGACCCTGGTCTCGTTCAGCGATGAGTACATCCTGGAGAACGGCTGCAACGGTGGTCAGGAGATCCGAAACTTCGTCGCTGCCATGGCCGCGCTCGGCCCGTGCACCGGCAATGTCATCGCCTATGAGGCTGTGCCGGAATGGATTACCGGTCTCGGCTTCGCCGAGCTCGTCCCGAGCCGAGTCGTGGAACGGATCCCCTCATGACCACCAGTACCTCGGCGGCGTGCAATCTCGGGCCGGTCAGTGTGCTCGACGGCCGGGACATGATGCGTGTGACTCCGGAAGGCTGGCCGCCGCTGCTGATCTACCGCGTCGACGGCGAGATCTACGTGACCGCCGATACCTGCACCCACGCCACCGCCTCGCTGTCAGAGGGCGAGTTGGAAGGCCACACGATCGTCTGCCCGGTGCACTGGGGCGAATTCGATATCCGCACCGGTCGTGCGCTGTGTTTTCCGGCCACCCAGGCCTTGGCGGCTTTCGCGGTCTCGGTCGAAGACGCCCAGATTTACGTGCGCAGGACCAGGAGCGATGGAAGTGACGAACTATGAGTAAATCGGTATCGGCGGCGGTCGACCCGTACCTGTTGAACGCGGGCTGGTTGCCGCGCGACATCTTCTGGTCGGAGGAGATCTACTAGCTCGAGCTCGAGCGGATCTTCGCTCGCGCTTGGGTGTTCATCGCGCACGAAAGCCAGCTCCCGCAGGCCGGTTCGTTCCTCACCACCAGGGTCGGTGAGGACGAGGTGATCGTCGTCCGCAACCGCGACGGCCGGGTGGGGGCGTTCCTGAACAGCTGCCCGCACCGCGGCAACCGTGTCTGTTCGGCGGAGGTCGGGGTCGCGCGTGGATTCGTCTGCAACTACCACGGCTGGTCGTTCGGCCTGGACGGATCACTGCGCGGCATGCACGAATCGGGTTCCTACGACCGCGAACCCAGCTTCGATCGATCCCGGGTGGGATTGACCCCGGTGGCCCAGGTCGACAGCTACAAGGGCCTGCTCTTCGCGACCTTCGACCCGACCGCACCCCCGCTCACCGAATTCCTCGGCGATTTCACGTTCTATCTGGACGTCATGCTCGACAACGACTCCGGCGGAACGGAATTCGCCGGTGGCTGCATCTCCTCGATCCTGGGCTGCAATTGGAAGATCGCCGCCGAGAACTTCGCCGGTGACGCGCTGCACGCCGGATGGACGCACGCCTCGGGCGCCGAGGCGATGCTTGACGGGCCGGTGGCCACGCTCGGTGACGAGGTCAATGAGAGTTACCACGTCAATGTCAACGGTCACTGCTGGGAATTCAACCTCGACGGTGTTGGCAACGCGGCCACGCTCGGCGACAAACGCATCGTGAGCTACCTGCGCGAGCAGCGAGGTGCGTTCGAGGCCCGGCTCGGCCCGACCCGGGCGAAGATGGTGGGCTCGGTCAGCTCGGCCAATGTGTTCCCCAACTTTTCGTTCCTGCCCGGCCAGAACACGCACCTGGCAGCCGCTCGGCCCGCACAAGACCGAGCTGCGGACGTGGGTCCTGGTGAATCGCAATGCGCCGCAAGAGGTCAAGGACGCCTGGAAGAAGGGCGCGATGCTGACCTTCTCCCCGTCCGGTGTCTTCGAAATGGACGATGGTGAGAACTGGGAAGGGTCGACGCACAGCAATCGGGGATTCGTGACACGGCAGCAGCCGCTGCACTACGGACTCGGCCTGGAAAGCCGAGTCGATCACCCCGACCTACCCGGCAATGTCTACCGCGGGCAGATCAATGACGCCAACATGCAAATGGGCTTCGGAGTGCGGCTCGCCGCCTCGCCCCGCGCGATCCCGGATACCGGCCGCCCCTTCCTAAACGCCACGTTCAGGCGTGTAGCTGCTCCCCGCCGATCGGGATATGGATGGTAGCAGGCGCGGCCATGGGCATCTCCTTCGATGATGGGTCGTGACGGGAGATATCGAGCCGACCGCTAGTCTGCCGCGACTGCGTCCCGCTCCCGCAGCAGGTCCAGGGCGATATCGACGATCATGTCCTCCTGTCCGCCGACCAGACGGCGGCGGCCGACCTCGAGCAGCAGGGTGCGGGCGTCGATGCCGTACCGCTGCGCGGCGATCTCGGCGTGGCGCAGGAACGAGGAGTACACGCCCGCGTAGCCGAGGGTGAGGGTTTCTCGATCGACCTGGAATCTGACACTCCGAAGTCCTGCGGGATGCTTGGGTCGGGGAAGCACGATGTCTATCCCCCGGTCACCCACGTGAGCAGGTGTCACCGTGATGTCCGAACGCCACCTGCCGCGGCGTTGCGAACCATCGGACGAGCGCAGCTCCCACGGACTGCGTGACAGAGTCGTCGTCGAGCCACAAGTCGGGTGGCTGCTCCGCCCCGGAGGCACGCCTCGAAAATCCGTTGCGGGCTGGGCAGATCATCCTCTCGCCATAGCGCACGCGCACCGACCCGTAGGTGCCCCACTCGGGAAACGTGCGGGTTCGGCCGCAGATCCACCACATCCAACCGGCACAATTCATTCCGGCGTAGGCCGTGGGCATATGCCGTTTTGATCATCTGCGCGTCCCGCAGCGCTGCCAGCGTTCCCTTGCGGCCCGATCGAGCGATCCGTTCCACCCGGTCGTCGAAGGTAGTCGAACAGCTGCTGCAGCTCGCCGTAGGACAACGGCCGTCGGCCCGGCCGTCCCTCGTAGTCGGTCAGATGAGCGACGGAGTTCCACTCGTGGCAGACCTGCACTGGTACCTGCCCGAACCGGTCCCGGCACTGACGGACCCACTCGTAGCAGGTATCGGTGAGGTAGTCGCAGAACATCCGCAACGTGAGGTGGTAGCCGCGGATCGTGGATACCGCCAGCCACCCACCGGCCTCGGAGGTCAGCGACACCGTGAACTCCTCCACGTCTCCGGCAGTCCACGCCCACGGATACGAACCGGCGAACTCCACGAACCGGCGCACCAGCTGAATCCGCGGATCAATCGTGGTCTGTCCCAACATCCGCGCCGCCTGCTGCTTGGCCCAGCCCGCCAGCATGCCCTCGAACACCGCCGCAGGCTCGTCGAGATGCCGCACACCCTCGACCAGAACCAGCCCTGCGGACCCAGGAATCTTCGCCAAGAATCCACTCCCGACCGTCAACGGAAAGGTGACAATGTCGCCTCAAAGTGGCTGGGCCCTCGGCGAAGTCAAGGACCGCGAGGTCACTGGAAGCGTGTCACTGTCAAGCGGCCGAGCGTTCCGTCGGTGTGGCGGCGAGTTGTTCGAAGGCTTTTGATGGGTCGAAGGTTTGGCGAGTTTGCGGGCAGTGGCGAGAGCTAGCCGAGCGTCTTGTTAGACTCCTGGGCGAGGTCGACCAGGCTCGCGTCGTCGTGGGGGTCGTGGTATCGGCGGTGGATCGTTTTCCGTGCTGCCAGAGGCAGTTTCGGCTGTTTGCCCGTGAGGCGGCCCTTCGCGCGGGCCCTGGCCATGCCCTCGCGAGTGCGCAGGTGGTTCAGGTTGGCCTCAAATTCGGCGACCATGGCGAGGGTTTGCAGGAACAGCTTGCCGAACGGGTCGGCCCAGTCGTCGATCTGTCTGCCGAACCCGAACAGGACATCTCGTTCGCGCAGACTGGTCAGGATCTCGCCGGCCTCGGCCACATCGCGCGCGAACCGATCGAACTTCGTTGTGGTCAGCACAACCTGCCGGTCCGTGACCGCTGCGGCGGCGGAGGTGACTGCGGTGTACAGGCCGGTGCGGTTGCGGCGGGTGGTGCCGGAGAATCCCTTGTCGATGAAGATCCGTTCGCGTGGCACGCCAAGGGCGATCAGCTGGCCGGTTTGGATCTCGACCTCTTGTTCGTCGGTGGAGCCTCTTGTTCGTCGGTGGAGCAGCGCACGAATCCGACGCGGAAGGGCTCGATCACCGTACGATCGTTCCATATGAGGGGGCTCATCGGAACAGTTCTCGGAACACCTTTACGGAACAACCCGAGCGCGGTCTGTTGATGTTAGTCTTTGTCGCGTTCGGCAGCCTCCTCGACGCGGTCCGCGAATCCGCTTGTAGCGGTGAGGCTCTTATTCAAGCGGGTTTTGTGTGTCAGGAATCGGAGTTCTCGCGCCAGCGAGCCGATATCAGCGACAGCCCAATGGCGGGAAACTAGTTACCGCTGATCGTCGTCGTCCACCGGGGCTAGGTGATTCGGGCGGGTGTATGTTTCACGGTTTGCGAGCGACGCCGCCGTAGGCGGAGACCAGCTGGGAAGTACTCGCCGGGCGGGCCGTCCACTCGGCGATGGAGACGAAACCTGGATCGACGAGCTCGAAACCGTCGAAGGCCGCACGGATCTCATCCCGGACCCGCGGATAGTAAGGCATGCCACTGGCTCGGGCGTACTCTTCGCACAACGCGACATATGACTGGCTGTCCGTGGTGCCGTCCCACAGCGCCAGATAGCTGCTCGACGGCATCGCAGCCATGATGGTGCGCACAATGTGGAGCATATGGGTGGGGAGGGGAATATGCCCGAGGGTTCCCATAAACATCACCCCGATCGGTTCGGTAGTATCCAATGACGCGCCTACCTCGGAAATAATCCGTTCCGGTTTGCCGAGGTCCGAGGAAATGCAGGTCGTAGTTCGGTCATCGGTTGTAAGCAGTGCTTGCACATGATCGAGCACCAGAGGATCGTCGGAAGTATAGACAAGCTTCGCCTCCGGCGCGAAGGTCCGAACAATCTCGTAGGTACTCTGCACCTCAGGCCAGCGGGTTCCAACCATCAAGAATTGACGAATTCCGACCTCGCCTGCCATGAATCGCATGGTGCGCATGAGGAACAGGCGCGATTCCATCGAATATATCGTTACCTGTGTCATGCCGACGATTTCGGCATCGACATCCAAAGAGGGTTCGTGCTCCAAAACAGCTCAACTCCTTACCTGCGTGAAATGATGCACATAGCACCCGCCGTCTGGCAGGTTGTTTCCCCGACATGCTCCCGACCTCGATAGACGTGCACCGCAAACGCGAATCTGCGTCGTCAGAAATTCACCGGGAAACGTCATTCAGATCGGGCAAGTTCTTGGCACGCGGCCGAGAATCCGACCAACCTGGTCCTCCGATGCTCTGGACTTCGCCTGGCGATTCGTAATAGCCGCCCCAACACTGTGGCGGATTTACTGGCAGGCTGCCGAGTCGAGTTTCGCCTGCTTGACGATGCCGCAGGCATATTGGTGGTCAACCTTCCACTGGTCGCCGCTGGCGACGAACGGGACGCTGGCACCATTGACCGGAGTGCCGTTGATGGTGACGTCGGCATCGGCCTTCAGCTTGCCGTTGCTCGGATCCTCGACCCTGGTGATAGTGACTTTCACGCCGCTTTTCTGTGCGGCATCGGCCAGCTTGTCGACCAGTTCGGGGTCTCGGTCGGCGTCCTCGATCCAGGCGATCTTGTCCTTGCTCGGGACTGACTTGTCGAAAGCCTGGTTGAGCTTGTTGTTGAGTTCTTGTGCCGTGGGAGTGGGCAGATTCGGCGGTGTCGTGGCTGGCGCAGCTTTGCCGCCCTGGTCCTTTCCTGGGCTCTTGCTGCTGTCCTCGAAACCATTGCCCGACGCAGATACCGATGTAGCAGAGACACCGGACACAATCGTTGAATTTGTGTTGGATTTGCCACAAGCGGTCGACGATAGCGCTGCGGCGACGAGCGCAACTACGACCAGCACGGCACGGATCGAATGGATCTTCACGTGCGTATGTCCTTCCAAGTCTACAATTGATCGATCTGGCTGCATCACAGTGTGTAGCCGCTGGTGCAGTTCCAGTGTTCGATGGTCGCGGGCTCCGGGTTATTGGCCATGGCGCGAGACTTGGCGGCCGCTGGGCTTGCACCCGAACCGTAGCCATAGAAGTTACGGGACGTGGAAAGCGCACCGCAGCCGTTACGCCACGATATCTTCGAATCGCAGTCGGAGGCACCACCGTGAGTGATGCAGTTGGTTACCGCAGCAGCCTCAGCGGCAACGTAGCTGGGGTAGTCGTAAGACCAGCCGTAATAGCCGGTGGAAGGCGACACCGCTATAGCACCGTAATTATTTCTGCTTTGCGCTTGCGCTGGAGATGCGGTGCCGGTCAGCATGCACAACGCGAAGACCGCCAAGACAGTGGACGGCATGACCTTCCTGGACCATATTAGTCCCTGGCCGTTGAGCGTCTTCAAAATTACTCTCCCTGTCGATATCTCACAATTCGAACAAGCCGAATCGAGTTTCACGCTGCGCCGCAGACACATCGGATCTTCACCGGGCCGATATTCGGTCGGGGCGACACTGATGGATCGGCTTGGTGCACGTCGAGAACTCGCCACCCACATCACGACTTCTGCAAGGGAGGCAGCTCTTTCAAAGCCATAGATGACCGCAGGCATCACTGGGCCGTTCGGTCAAAGATTGAAGAAGTCACCACCTCGAAGGAGGGAGCGCCGGGGCCGCGGCCTTACCGTTGCACGGCCGTCGTCAGGACCTGAGTGCGTCCACACCCGCCGGTATCGCGAGGTCGACGCTGTCCACCACGCCAATCGCGGAAACACTTGCTGCCGCAATTTGAGAAATACCCACTATTAGAATCTCCTCAGCCCGGTTTGCATTGGCCAGGCGGATACCTGAGCACGGCGAGTGTAATCAGCCGAGCAGCCTCACGGCATCGGTAGCGCGTAGGTATTCGGTGCCGCAAGCCCGATAGGGTTCGATGTGAATCTCCCCGGTGAGTCCGGAGACCTACTGGTGTGACAGCTCAGTGGGTTGCTGGGCTGGATTTTGAGCGTAGTGGGCAGCCTCAATTTCTGCAGGTGGGATGTCGTCGCAGTGTTGGTAGAGGCGGCGGTGATTAAACCAGCCCACCCATTCGGCAGTGGCGAATTCCACGTTGTCGGCGCTGCGGCATTGCCTGTACAAGACAGAGGCCGTGGGACGGCATGGCCCATTCAAGACTCTCACCGAGGTCGAGTTCGCGCTCACGGAGTGGTGCGACTGGTACAACAACTCGCGTCTTCACCCACGGCTGGACTACTTGACCCCGGCCGAATACGAAGCCGCGTACTATTCTCAACAACCACCACGCCGACCGGCGCTGGTCTAAAACCGAAGCCGGTCTCTCACTCGTCGACGGTTCAGGGTGTAGTGGCCGCTAGCTGAATGCCAGTGAGTCAGGAAAGGCGGAAAGGCGACGTGACGTTGACAGTGACGGTACTCGCTGGCCGAGGACTCGACATCGTCAGGGTTGGCGAACACCGGGATGAACTGCGTACCCGCCTCGGGTCCTGCGAGTCCTTTCACCGGACCCTGGACGCCCCGTTGAGCGATCATTTCGAGAGCCAAGGCCTTCTGCTGACTTATGACAGCTGCGGACGGCTGGAGTTGATCGAGGCGGTGCCGCGCGCCGAGGTCTGGATCGAGGAGGTGTTATTGCTCGAAAGGAGCTGTCCGGAAGTGATCGCCGACCTCGACGACCTAGGAATCACAGGCGTCGAACACGACGCGATCCTGGAATTCCGGGCCCACGGATTCTCCCTTTACGCCACCAACCTGCATGACGACGACTCCGAATTGGAATCTGTCGGAGTCTTCACTCCCGACTACTGCACCTAATCAGCACCCCGCAGCGATACCCACTCCAGGTTTCATTCACTTGTCGTTAGCCTCGATTTTTCGTCGGGCCTGCGGCCCGGCGTGTTCGGGTTCGGATTGGTGTTTTCAGATGATATTGGGGCTGCTGGGTGTGGTTGATCGGCCCGTGTCAGCGGGTTGGCTGCCGGGTTCCACGGCCCGGTGGTGGTCCTTTCGGTGGTTGTGAGGGCGGTTGGTGCTGGTCAGGTCGCTGCCAGGCGGGTGGCGGCGGTGACGGTGAGGCTGGTCCATGGGGTGTGGGCTGAGAAGCGCAGGTGGACGCGGCGGGCGTGACGGGCCAGGCGGGCGGGGAGCGAGAACAGCCGCAGCCGTAGGGTTTTCGGTTCCCAGCGGCGTGCGTCGTGGTCGTGCAGGGCGAGGGTCTGCATCCAGGCGGTCAGGTCGAGTGCGAGTGCGACGAGCGCGAGCCAGATGCGGTTGGCGTCGAAGCTGTGGAACGGCAGGTTCCGCAGGCTCGTGTCCTTGGCGGCGCGGATGCGGTCCTCGCAGCGGGCTCGCTGGCGGTGGCGCAGTTCCAGATTCGGGAGCTGGCCGCGGCTGGTGTTGGTGACGAACGCGGTCAACCGCAGCCCGTCGCGGTCGGTGAACCGCAGTTGCGCGCCGGGATGTGGGCGTTCTTTCCGGACGATCAAGCGCATCCCGGGCGGCCATCCGGTCAACTCGGCGATGCCGGTGGCCTCTACGACCCAGGCGCCGTCGCGGACCTCGCCGTCGGTGTCGTAGGCCGGGGTCCAGTCGCCGGGCGACAGGTGGGTGTCGAGGGCGTCGACGATGTCGTCGGTGAGGGTGAATCCGATCGAGTACTGCACCCGGCGGCGGTGGCAGTAGTCGAGGAAGTCATGGGTGCCGCCACCGGAATCGTTGCGCACCAGCACCTTTCGCCCGATCCGCCACGACACCGCCCACGGCAGCTGGAGCAGGGCTTCGTGCAGGACTTGCTTGTGGTCGGCGGCGGTGTTGGAGCCGGCGTTGCCCGGCCGCAGCATTGGTGCGGCCGCCTCGCCGGTGCCGATCCGACCATGGTCGATGAACGACCACAGCGAATGGAAACCGAAGCCGCGTTTGAATGTCGGTGCGGCGTTCTCCTTTTCCGAGTGCGCGTCGGTCAGCGTGGCGTCGAGATCGATGATCAATGGATTATCGATGCTGATGCCGTGATCGGGGGCGTTCGACCTGGCCAGCTTCCACGCCTGCGCCCGCGCGTCCACGCGCGCGGAAGCTATGGCGGACAACACTTTTGGTGCGTCGGCGGCCAGTGCGGTGATCGTCCGCGACACGGTCGGATCCGAGGCCACCAGCCCGAACACGCCCGGGGCGGCCCGCAACAGCGCCAGATCCGCCGCGCAGTCACCACCGACCGCGAGACAGACCGCCAAATTCAGCACGATCTTGCCCGGGTCGTGGATAGCCATCGGCTTGCGCCACGGCCCCAACCGTTCCGACAAACCCCGGATCAACCCCGGTTTTCTCGGCAGTACATAGCAGCAGCGACGCAGCCGCTTGCGGCACCACACCCGAACCATCACCGTCAACCACCAGCCGCGGATACGGGGAGATAGACTCACTCACCAGAAAGGTGCTCCAAAACCTCGATCAATTCAACCTTCGCAAGTCGAATTATCGCAGGTCAGAGCACCTTTCGCCATTCCTGGCCCACGCGAGGCGCCATTACCATGATTGGCCGAGGTTAGGGACACTGCCAAGGTCACGCTCTTCGAGAGCCGGCATCCGACCGCGCTGGCCACCCCGAGACCGCAGGAATACGACATGAGACAACACCCACCCTCTTAGCCTCGATCCACCGACGGGCTTATGCCCGTTAGTGTGTTGTGAATGAGAAAAATGCCCTTCGAGCTGGGATGATCGCTATTGTCTAGGGAGTGATCGGTCCCGTTTCGGAAGGGCACTTCGGGTGCAAGTTCCGCACAGGTTCGCCGCAGAGTCAGCGGTGTTCGATGATTAGAATCTCGTGTCGCTGGCCGGTCTGGTGCCGGTGATGCGGCTGGCCGAGCAGGCCGGGCTGGGTGAGCTGCTGGCTCAGGAGGTGGCGATCGCTGAGCCGCGGATCAGGTCCGGGTCGACGAATCCGGGCCCGAAGCTGGCCACGTTGATTGCGGGGATGTGCGCGGGCGCGGACAGTATTGACGATGTCGATGTGCTGCGCAGCGGCGGCATGAGCAGAGTGTTCGAGCGAGTGTATGCGCCGTCGACGATCGGAACCCGGCCAGCCGCGCGCCGCAGGCGCGCGGACCACCGAGAAACCGCATCCGTGGATCGAGGCTTAGAGGTCGCGCAAATTGGGTTCCGAGTCGACCCGGGATGTGGTGCAGGCACTTCCAAGCCGCTTCATCGAGCCTGCCCGCCTGACCGATCCACTGAAATTCGTTGGCGCTTCTTCGTTGAGCCGGCGATGATCGGTGGGTGGATTTTCCCTGACCGGGTCCCCGATGACGGGCCACCCTGATCCGGCAGCAGACAGCGGTGCCGGAATTCCGGCTCAAGTAGTGTCCGGACGATCCAGGCGGTGGAATCCGCACCCATCCTTTTCTACCGGGTCCGAGCTGTTGATCGTAGGGAGCTTGCTCGGGTAACTGGGCAGTGGGATTCTGGCGTCGATTCAGGATGAATTCGAGCGGTCACGGATGTGCATTGCGGGTGCTCGGTCCAGACGAACTGGATGACGTGCCGCGACTTTGCGCGTGTTGGCCGCACCCGGGGCACTGCAGCGATGTGATTCGACCAGTTCTTCGATCTCCAGCGGCGACGGTGCGGCGAGATACCTTTCACCCCAGAGGTTTTTGATGATGCGCCAGTACCTGATTGTTGGTGCGTTGTCAACGGACATCGGGACATCCGGGCGGATGGATTCGGCGGGTCCGGCTGGGCGGACAGCAGATCTCCGGGCTGATGGACATCAGTTCTCCG
>NZ_JBITGN010000038.1:0-37236 GCF_044457245.1 Nocardia sp. NPDC050630 | reverse complement strand
CCACGGGGACTCCGCCCACGGGGACTCCGCCCACGGGGACTCCGCCCACGGGGACTCCGCCCACGGGGACTCCGCCCACGGGGACTCCGCCCACGGGGACTCCGCCCACGCGCTGACCGTGCGAGCAAGCTCGATACAGGTCAATGGACGGACGGTGCGAGCAACTGGGGTGCGCAGGTGGCCCCGGGTGGGTCGGTGGGCGTGGCTACGGTGGAGGCATGGCGGATGGAGTGCAGGCGGCGCATGCGGTGGCGGGGGAGCCGGTGTTGCTTTCGTTGGCGGCACCGTCGGCGGCTCGGCGGAGTTTGGATGACGGCCTGGTGCGGGTGGTGGGGACCGGGGCGGCGGGCGTTCGGATTCTCGACGCGGATGTGACCGATGGGGAGGTCGCCGAATTTCTGGTCGAGGTCGCGCACTCCGATGGTGGGTTCATCGCGCGGACCTCCGATGGGAAGCGGGCGCTGGCTATCGTCGCGGGAACGGTTGCGGCGCTATGCGGTGAGGATATTCGAGCGGCGCTGGCCCAGCCCGATATCTCCTTTCTGACCTCGTTGAAGCCGCCTGCCGTAGAGGCGGCGCGCAGTGTGTTGCTGGCGATCGAAACCGATGCGCCCGACGATCTAGCTGGAACTCTGAGCATCCTCAGCGCACGCAAGTAATCTCGTAACCGTGCCGCGAATCGCGTACTTCGGGCCGTCCGGAACCTTTACCGAGATGGCCCTCGCCGAACTCGAGTCCTCGCAAGCCTTCGACGGACCGGTCGAGCGGATTGCCGCGCCCAGCCAAGGTGCGGCGCTGGACCTGATCCGATCCGGTGATGTGGAGGGTGCCGTTGTGCCGATCGAGAGTTCGGTCGAGGGTTCGATTTCGGCGACCCTTGATTCGCTGGCCATCGGACCGCGGCTGCAGATCGTCGCCGAAACCGAACTCGAGGTGAGCTTCGCGATTCTGGCCAGGCCGGGGACGGAACTCGCGGATGTTCGCACCTTGGCCGCCTATCCGGTCGCCGCGGCGCAGGTGCGGCTCTGGGTAGCCCGCACGCTGCCGGAAGTCGAGATGTACACCTCGTCCTCGAATGCGGCTGCCGCGGAGGATGTCGCAGCGGGTCGCGCCGATGCTGCGGTCTCTACCGCGCTGGCCGGTGCACGCCTCGGTCTGACGGCGTTGGCCTCCGGTGTCGCCGACCACGACCAGGCGATCACCCGCTTCGTGCTGGTGACCCGCCCCCGTGTCGCGCCACCCGCTACCGGCACGGACCGCACCTCGATCGTGCTCGAACTGCCCAACGAGCCGGGCTCACTCATGCGCGCGTTCGCCGAATTCGCCACTCGCGGTATCGATCTCACCAGAATCGAATCCCGGCCGACTCGAACAGGTATGGGCACCTACCGCTTCTATCTCGACTGCGTCGGCCATATCGACGACACCGCGGTCGCCGAGGCGCTCAAAGCATTGCACCGCACGGCGCGTATCCGTTTCCTCGGCTCCTGGCCCGCTACCTCGGCGACCGGAACCCCACCGCCCTCGGATGAACCCGCCGCCGAGTGGTTGACCCAGTTGCGTAAGGGGGTGGCCGACCTATGACCGGCAGACTGATACTCGTTCGCCACGGTGAGACCGAGGGCAACGTCGCCAAAATCTTGGACACCCGTATCCCGGGCCTACCGCTCACCGAACGTGGTGCGGCCCAAGCGAAGACATTCGGCTCGAGTCTGCTGAGACCGCCGAAGGCGCTGTTCTGCTCGGCCGCGCTGCGCGCCAGACAGACCGCCGGATATATCGAGGCGGCGACCGGCGTACCGGTCGAGGTGCTCGATGACATCCACGAGGTGCAGGTCGGCGAATTGGAGGGCAAGAACACCGAGGAAGCCCACTCGTATTTCCAGCGGATCTACCGAGCTTGGCACGAAGGCGATCTCGGTGAACGCCCCCCGGGCGGTGAATCCGGATACGACGTCCTGGCCCGCTTCCTACCGGTCGTCGAGGACCTGCGCACCAAATACCTGACCGACGGCGGCGACGGCGACATCCTGGTGGTCAGCCACGGCGCCGCGATGCGCTTGGTCTCGCGCAACCTGAGCGGCGTTGCACCGCCCTTCACCACCAACAACCATCTCGACAACACCGAAACCATCGAACTCGTCCCTCGGCCCGTCGGCGGCTGGGAATGCATCCGTTGGGGGCGCTTCACCCCACCCTTCGCCTACGAAGTTTCCCCTACCGCCGACGACCCGATGGGCTGAATCGTTTGGGGCACAATGCTCCCCGCTCGCCTTCGTGTTATCGGCCAGCCTCGATATCCGAGCGGAGCTCGAGCAGATTGGTCTTCTCGGCGAGGAGTCGTTCGATGGCGGTGTCCAATTGGCGTGTGCGCTCATCGATTTGCCGCAGCACGGCTTCACGATCGTCCTCGGATGCACTGGACCGGGCGGTGCACGCAATGTGCAACATCGTGTAGGACTCGGTCAGCGACAGTCCCGATGCCAGCAAGCAGCGAATATCCTTCACGGTCTTGACATCCTCGGGGCGGTAATGCCGATAGCCGTTGGGATCCCGCCGAGGCGAGAGAACACCGGCGGCCTCGTAATGACGGAGCATTCGAGGGCTCGCGCCAGTGATACGACTCAGATCGCTGATCCGCACCCGGCAAACTCCTTGACATTGACGTTAGTGTCACACTTTAGCTTGGCCATATGACGAACGAAGACGGTCGGCCGAACGTCGTACTGGTGGTTGCGCACCCGGATCACGACTCCGCTACCTGGGCCATTGCCAGAGCAGTTGCACAAGGCATCAAGGCGGTTGGAAACACCACTGCCACAACACATGATCTGACAAAGTCGGGATTCGATCCCGTCTTCGGCAAGCAGGATCTGGCGGTGCACCGGCTACGGGGCGAGGTTCCCGCCGATGTCAGACGTGAGCAGGAATTGCTCGACTCGGCCGATGCAATCGCTCTCCTCTTCCCGGTGCACTGGTGGTCGATGCCGGCCTTGGCCAAGGGATGGATAGACCGCGTATTCGCCAGAGGCTGGGCCTACGACACCAGTTCGGAAAGCGGTCAGAGTGCAGTAAGAGCTTTGCATTTCATCGCAGTTGCTGGTCTCGATGAAGGCACTTACGACCGGCGCCGATACAAGGAGGCGATGACGACTCAGATGGTGCACGGCGTTGCCGGATACTGTGGGATAGCCGAGTCATCCATCAAGATTCTCTACGGCACCGAGACCGACGACCCGCGAGTTCATGAACAGCTGATCGACCAGGCACACCGGATCGGTGTAGATCTGGCGCAGCGGGTGCAATCGGCTCGAGATCAGGACGCGGCATAGCGGGCATTACTTCCCAGCGGATGCGCCCTCAGGCCAACCTCGGATTCCTCGGAAACTCTTCACGCTCCGGCAAGGAATGGATCAGATCCTCCACCGCGGCGCGCAGGCGGGCGGGAGTGCCGCTGGCCAGCGACGACCACTTGGTGCCGTCATCGGCCACGCTCGCCGTCGAGATGAATCGCCCGTTGCGGGTGTTGAACACAGCGATGTGATTCTCGACAATATCGCGGGTGCCGTCCCCGTACAGAACGGCCGTGATCTGCGCGTGCGAATGGATTTGGACCACGGCCGACGCGATGGTTTGCGCGTCCTGCGCGGGATTGCCGACCTTTGCGAGTCGTTCGGCGGTGGCAGTCGCATCGCCGACATCCTCGAAGATCGTGGCGAGCTCCTCGGTCGGTGCGTTCATCCCGTAGAGCTCGAGTGGCTGGGCTGTGCCGAGCGCCGCTATTACGGTGCCCGCCAGGTCGATTCCCACTTCGTCGATCACATACGAGTCCTGCCCGCGAAGGGCTACGACGGAAAGGTCGTCGCCCTTCGCCAGACAAAAACGACTCACGTACCCATCGACGATCAGCCGCATGGCGATGATCCAGTGCGGCCGGTTCAGCACCCGAAGTCGGTCCTCCAAGTCGGGCTGAATCCCGCCGTCGATCAGCAGGTCCCGTTGTTCGAGCGACTCGGCGGCGGCGGCCATTGCCGCCTGATGCGCGGGCACACTGTCGAAGCGGGCGTATGCGTTCAGCACAACCGGGAGGTCATCGAGATCCAGTTTCTCGCGGAGAAACTGGATCTCGTCGGGTGACAGCACAACCGCCTCGAGTGCGGATGGGCCACCGATAGAGCCGAGGACGGTCACCCAACCGTCCCGGCGTTGGCGCCGATCACCCCGTCGGCGGCGAAGCGACCATCGGTGAAGTGATCGGCCCGCAGGTCGACCTTGCTGTCGTGCTCGGACTCGTCGTCCTCGCCGTCACGGGCCTGGTTTCCCAGCAGCGGATTACCCGCGCTGCCGTTGCTGATCGACCGGGCCGGTGTGGCTTCGACAGATGCGACCGTCTCGGGTGCCGCTGTCGCGGTGTTACCGCCGATCACGCTGCCCGTACCCCAGCCTTCCGGCAGTTTGAGCTGGGCGCTGCCCGCACCGGCCGGGGTGCCGGAGAAGGAGACCGCACGAGTCGCGGCCGCAGTACCCGCCGCGGCCATCGCGCCACCCATCGCCATCGGGGCCATGGTGGCCATCGGTGTGCTCGTCGCCGCCGCGGCGACCGCATTGCTCGCCACGCTGCCGACCGTTGACACACCGGTGCTGACCACTGATCCGACTGCCTGCGCGGCCTGCGTCGCGGCGCTGGCCACACCCGGGTTCGACACGAACGCCTGCACGGCGGCGACTGCTGTCGAGATAGGGTCGGTGGGCGCTTCGAACGCGGCATCGGCGGTCCCGCTCGGGTTGGCCTGACCCGCACCCGCGGCGATCGGCGGCGGCATCGGGAAGTCGGCGGGTGTGGCCACCATCGCCGAGGTCGCCGCCTCGTAGGTCTCCATCACCATCGCCGCGCGCAGATCCATGGCGTGCCTGGCGAGTTCGGCGGCCTCATAGGCGCCGCTGACTGCCCCGGCCGGGTTCGTCGAAGCGATCAGCGCGGCATTGACGGCCGCGATTTCTGGCGGGCTCGGCATAGCGAGCGCGGCAACGCCGTACGCGATGACGTTCGCCGCTGCCTTGCCGCCCATCGCCGCGGCCTGTACACCCTGCTGTTCGGACCAGCCGAGGAAGCCGGTCAGCTTGCTGAGCGCGGCAATACCGTTGACGCCCTGCATGCCGACGCCGAGTTCGGCCATGACACGGGCAACGGTGGTCGTCGCATCGACCCAGGCGGCGGTGAGCGCGCCCCATGCGGTAGCGGCGGCCGAAATCGGGACCGCGTGTGCGCCCGCGTGAAGGGTGGCCGAGTTGACTTCGGACGGCCGGGCGACCCACAGGACCCCGGTGACTCCTGCAACCATGCTTGTAACTCCCCTGAATGTCTGAATGGTGGTTGAGGACAGCCGCGCGGGCTAGACCTGAATGGCGTTGACTCCAGCGGCGCGCACAACATCGCCGGCGATATGCTGCGCCAGCTGCATGCGCAGTGTCTGGGCGGCATGGTGCAGTTCGAGAATGCCCTGGGCGACGGAATGATCGTGGGTTACCGCGCCCTGGTTGAAGTGGCTCGCGGACACGAGCGACACCTCTTCGGCGCCGGACGGGATCACATGCGTCGCTGGTGCGGTGATCATGGACGCTGCGGAAAGCCGCTCGGCGACCAGATCGAGTTCTGCCGCGGCGGCGAGAATGGCCTCGGGCGAGATCAGTACATGTCCAACCATGACTCGACTCCTTCTAGTGGCTGTGGGGCGGAACCACGAGAATTCCCCCTTCGAGTGATAGGACGCGACAGCAACGCGATCGGTTCCATCGAATCCCCAAGTTTCTTACGGTCATCCGTGCTGGTTTCGCGCTCGTCGAGCCGAGCCGAACACAACTTGGATAAGACTAGCCCCATCCCAGCTCATGCAACCGGTCTTCGTCAATGCCGAAATAGTGTGCAATTTCATGGATCACAGTGATCGCGACCTCCTCGACAACCTCGCGCTCGTTGCCGCAGATGTCGAGAATCGCCTCGCGATAGATGGTTACGGTGTCGGGCAGCGAGCCGCCGTAGTGACTGTCGCGCTCGGTCAACGCGATTCCGTGATACAGCCCGAGCAGATGCGGATCCTCCGGATTGCGCGGTTCGATCAGCACGACCACATTGTCGATGGCGCGGGCCAATTCGGGCGGAATGTGATCGAGCGCATCGCCGACCAGCTCCTCGAACCGGTCCGCGGACATGGTCACCGCCATCAGCGCGGTTGCGGCTGTGGTGGCAGCGGTGCGGCGCCGGGCAGCGGGGCAGGAGTCGAGCGGCCGGAGTTCGGCGGCGGCACCGGAGCCTGGCCGTTGATCAGGATGTCGCCCTTCGCCGATCCGGTGATCGGCGCGAAACCCTCACGGTCGGTGCCCTTTCCGATCATGCAGTCCAATTTGCGGCTGCCCGCCAGCCAGCTGCGCGCGTCGAGGTAGTCGAAGAAGACCGTCAGCGTCTTGTTGCGCACCGCATCGGGTGAGCCGAGATAGTCGTTTGCCGCCCGGCCGCATTCGTCCTCCATGAACTTGTCCTGGTCGTCCTTGGTGGGCGGACCGCCGGAAAAGTGCTGGCCGAGATCGACGGTCGACACGATCTCGACGGCGTGCGCCTGTGCGCAATCCACCGGATCGGTGGGCAGATTCTGATTGATACCAAGGCAGGTGCCCGGCTCGAAGACCTTCGACTGATCGTGTTCGGTGGCCGCGCCGCTGGTCGGCAGCGGGGTGCCGGTGCTGCCGGAGAACTGGAGGCCGCAGCGCAATGTTCGGTCGCCGTGCTTCCACCCGTCCGGACTCGGATACATAAGGCCGACCACATAGCGACCGCGCGGATCGAATTTGCCGTTCAGATACTGCTCGACGGCGGGGGTGCAGTGCTCTTCCTTGAGTTCGGTCAGTCGCAGCGAGTCCGGAAAGCGTGAGCCCGGACCGAATTCCACGCCAGGATATTTGGCCATATCGACATCGGCCGCGACCTCGAACAGATGCTTGCCGGAGCAGGCCACCTTCACCAGATCGCCGCGGTCCGGTTTGCTCCAGCTGAGACAATCGCCCCTGGCCGCGGTGCCGAACTCCTTCTCAATGGCGGGCTGGCCGGGAGAACCCGGATTGTGCGCCTCCAGACCCTTGTTGTCGTAGCCGGTGATGAACAGACCGACCAACGAGATGATGACGGCGCCGGCCGCCGCGGCGAGCAATACCCACCGCAGCTTCGGCGCGGACAGATGCAGCTTGCCGTCGGCGACGGCGTCGCGGTCGATGATTACCGACTGCGGGAACGATTCCGCGCGCGAGAACTCGCCCGAGGGCAGGTCGGACTCGCGCACGTCCTTGGTCACATCATCAGCAGACATCGCGGTCCATCATGTCAGCGTCTGTTCGCAGTTGCTACGACCTGGTCGAATCGATCGCAAGCGCCCCGGTCGTACCTATGCGAGGCGCGTCAGCCGCGGAACGCGGAGAGGAACAGGCCGGGCAACCGTGCCGGATTGGCGCTGGCGTAGAACTCGGTGAGCTTGCGTCCCGTCGCGGCCGCGGTCGCATTATCGACGAACCACGGCGGCTTCGGCGACAGTGCCAGTTCGCCGCGCAGCAGCGACCGGGGCGAGGGCCGGAACGGTCCGCGCACCACTGTGCGCTCCACATCGTCGAGCAGGAAGGCATTGTGCACCACGCCGATTCCGCTCTGCACGTCGTCGAGGGTGTGGCCGGGATAGGCGCCCCAGGACGCCCTCGGGGCCAGGAAAGCCAGTGCTGTCCAGGCATTCACCGCGATGGCGCCGTAGCGCAGCCGCTCCACCGCGCGGTCGAAGGCGATGCCGAGCCGCTTGATGGTGCTCGGATGCGCGATCACATTCACCCCGAGCGTCCCGATCACCTCGTCATTCGCGAAATCAACCGCGCGCTGCAGGAATTCACCGCCGGTATGCGGCAGTTCGACCACGCCGAGCACCGGCGAGAAGTATTCGGTGCGTAGCAGCGGAGTTTCGGTCGACGGCAGACTCTCGACGAGCACGCGTTCGCGAGCGGGCCCGAGCCGCGCGGCATCCGGATAGGAATCCAGCGCCGCGGCGACCCGATCGTCACTGCCCGGATAGTAGGCCCGGCGCTGTGGTGCCCGCTCGATCGCGGCACGCAGCTCGGCGAGGAACCCGTCCTTCTGCGGCCAGTCCGCGCTCAACACCACCGCCTGGGTCGCGACGCAGTTGTAGCCACCGTTGTGCAGCCGCTGGGTCGCGACGTGTTCGGCCTGGAAGCGTAGGTCGGCGTCCTCCCATTCGCCGGGCAACACAATGGTCGGCGAGACGCCGCCGAGTTCGCTCGTGATCGGCTTGTCCAGCAGCGGCCGACCCGCGGCCTTGCCGTCCGGACCCCAGACGATCGCGTCGTGGGTTCGCATGCTGCCGGTCATGTGCACATGCGCGACGTCGCTGTGGTGCACCAGGTACTCGCCCGCTGCGGCCCCACCGGTCAGAATCCGCAGCACACCGAGCTCGATCAGGGGTGCGAAGACCATCTCGTACACCGTGAACAGTGGGTCGGTGATCGGATTCAATTTGAGCGCGACCACCCGGTTGTGGGCGTAGAGCTCGTAGAGCACGTCCAGCGGCGGAATGGAGGTGATATTGCCCGCCCCAAGGACCGCGCCGACGCCGCCGGTCGCGGTGGGGTCGAGTTGCGCGAGTCCGGCGCGTCGACGCGCGGTATCGGCGTCGACGCCGGGACGTAACCACACTTCCCCGTGAAAGCCGCTGAGCAGCAACCTGTCGTAGAAATCGAGCGGCAGAATCGGCACCGCGACCCGCTCGCCCGGCGCCTCGGCCAGCGCGATCCCGTCGAGCGGGCTGCGCCCCTGCTCCAGCGCCGAGAGCGTGGCAGACAGTGCGGCGGTGGCCTGGAGCAGCGTCATCGGACCCGACATCCACTCCTCGCCGACCAGCGGCGAGTCGGTGGCCAGGCCCTTGATGGTGCGCGCGGCACGCACCCATTCATGGGAGAACCGGCCGGTGCGGGTGTGGATATCGTCGAGAAGTTCGCGGCGGCGCCGCAGCGGGGTATGCGCCCAAGTTTTCTCGCCCGCGACCAGATCGGCTACTGCGTTATCAATAGCGGTTTCGTCGAAAGCTGTGCCCACAAGCCAACTATGCGCGTGTGTACCGCAGGACGATCCGCATACTGGGATATCGGCGTGAAACCACAATATCGCGACCATTAGGCTGGTCACCCATGATCGACCTCCGATTCCTGCGGGACAATCCCGACGCGGTCCGCGCCTCGCAACGCGCCCGCGGCGAAGACCCCGCCCTCGTCGACGCCCTGCTCGAGGCGGACGCGGCGCGGCGTGCGGCGGTGGCCACCGCCGATAACCTGCGCGCCGAGCACAAGGCGATGGGCAAGCTGATCGGCAAGGCGAAGCCGGAGGAACGGTCCGTCCTGCTGGAACAGGCGCAGGAGATGTCGGCGAAGGTCAAAGAGGCCGAGGTCGCCCAGCACGCCGCCGACGCCGATATGGACACCGCGCACCGCGCCATCTCGAATGTGGTCCAGGAAGGCGCTCCCGCGGGCGGCGAGGACGATTACATTGTGCTCGAGACCATTGGCACGCCAAGGGAATTCGATTTCGAGCCCAGGGACCACGTTGAGCTCGGTGAATCGCTCGGTCTGTTCGATATGGAACGCGGCGCGAAGGTGTCGGGCGCGCGGTTCTACTTCATGACCGGTTACGGTGCGCTGCTGCAGCTGGGTCTTCTGCAACTCGCCGCGCAGAAGGCGGTGGCCAACGGGTTCACCATGATGATTCCGCCGGTGCTGGTGCGCCCGGAGATCATGGCCGGTACCGGATTCCTCGGCCAGCACAGCGCCGAGGTCTACCACCTCGAGGAGGATGAGTTGTACCTGGTCGGCACCTCGGAGGTGCCGCTGGCGGGTTACCACTCGGACGAGATCCTGGACCTGAGCGCGGGGCCGAAGCGCTATGCGGGCTGGTCGTCGTGTTTCCGGCGCGAGGCGGGCAGCTACGGCAAGGACACCCGCGGCATCATCCGGGTGCACCAATTCGACAAGGTCGAAATGTTCGTGTTCACCACACCCGAGGAGGCAGCGGCCGAACACAAGCGACTGCTCGCCTGGGAGCAGGACATGCTCGCGGCCGTCGAGGTGCCTTATCGAATCATCGACGTCGCCGCGGGTGATCTGGGCAGTTCGGCCGCGCGCAAATTCGACTGCGAGGCTTGGGTGCCGACCCAGCAGACCTACCGCGAGCTCACCTCGACCTCGAACTGCACCACCTACCAGGCCCGCCGCCTCGCCGTGCGCTATCGCGACGAGAACGGAAAGCCGCAGATCGCAGCCACTTTGAACGGTACGCTCGCGACTACGCGTTGGATTGTCGCGATCCTGGAAAACCATCAGCAGGCCGACGGTTCTGTTCGGGTGCCCGCCGCGCTGGTACCGTTCGTCGGTACCGAGGTGCTGACACCCCCGCGATAACACCTCGAAATAGCCCGTCCCACATTGCCTGCAGGTAAATAGCTAGGGGTTCGCCATGCCGGATTCACAGGATGTGGCAACTGTAGGTAATTTCTATGTCTAGGCTATTCCCCGTGCGAGGAATCGGGTCTCGCGGCGATACCCGAACCCGGGTGCGGGCCGCTTCTGCGTTGGCGACGGCTATGGTCATGTCCCGGACCACCGGGGCCTTCTATGTCATGGGGGGCGCGCTCGGCCTGCTGATCACGGGAATTGCCCCGGGCAGCGAAGGCAATCGAGCGCTGGTGGGTACCGCCGCCGCGGTGGCGCTGCTGCTCGGACTCAGCCTGCTCGGCTGGGGTCCGCGGTTGCCGCATGGGATTCACCATGGTTATGTCGCGATCGCGACGGTATTGGTAACGATCGCGGTATACGCATTCCCGAATACCGTCGGCGCGATCAGCCTCGCCTCCTTCTATGCTTTCGTGGCCTGTGATGCCGCATTGTTCTTCGCATGGCCGCAGGCATTTGCGCACATAGCCTTCGCTATGGTCATGTGCCTGTGGGTGATGCCCACGCGGCCGATACATCCCACACTGCCGTGGTGGTCCGGTTTGATACCGGCCGGTGTGACCTTCGGTGTCGGGGTGGTGGTCGGGATCCTGACCCGAATGGCCTCCGAGGCCGATATCGACGTGCTCACCGGACTGCTCAACCGGCGTGGTTTCGACCGAGCGTTGAACGGCGCGATCGAAACTGCCACGCGAACCGGCCAGGGACTGGCGCTGGTGCTCGTCGACCTCGACCGCTTCCAGAAGATCAACGATCACCTCGGCCATCGCGCGGGCGATGCGGTGCTGCAGCGAGTCGCCGACACGTGGTCGAAGTTGCTCGCGTCGGATCAGCGACTGGCTCGCTACGGTGGTGACGCCTTCGCGCTGCTGTTGCCGAATACCACCGAGCAGGCGGCGATTCTGCTGACCGAGCAGTTGCGGGCATCGGTGACAACGGGCTGTTCGGCCGGTGTCACCTCATGGCAGCCGGGTGAATCGGGTTCGCTGCTGGTGAGTCGGGCCGATGTCGGTCTGTACCGGGCCAAGCAAGCTGGGCGCAACCGGACGGTGCTGGAGTCGTCACGGCAGTTGCCGCTGGCGGTCGAGTTGCGCGAGGCCATCGACCGTGGCGCGCTCGATGTGCACTACCAGCCGATTGTCAGCCTGACCGAGGGCGGCGGTAAGGCGGTCGGTGTCGAGGCGCTGCTGCGCTGGTCATCGAGTGCACAGCCGGATGTCACCACCGAGGGGCTGATTCGGGTTGCCGAGGAATACGACCTCATCTCCGATCTGGACGAACTGGTATTGCGCCGCGCTTGTGCGGACGCGGCTCGTCTGCAGGAGACCTTCGCCCAACTGGATCTGACGCTGAATGTCAATGTCAGCGGCCTGGAACTGGCCGAGACAGGTTATGCCGACCGGGTGGCCGATATCCTGTCCAGCACCGGTTGGCCCGCCGATCAACTGGTGCTCGAGGTGACCGAGAGCGAGTTGGCGGCCGAATCCCAAACGGCCATCGGCAATCTGCATATTCTCCGCGAACGCGGCGTGCGCATCGCGATCGATGACTTCGGCACGGGGTACTCGTCGTTGAGCCGCCTTGCCACGCTGCCGAGCGACATCATCAAGGTCGACCAGTCGTTCGTCGCCGCGATCCGTTCGGACTCGCCCGCGCCGCCGCTGCTCGGCGTGATCGCAGCACTGAGCAGTGCACTGGACTTGCAGGTGATCGCCGAAGGCGTGGAGACCGAGTACCAGGCGGCGGTGCTGACCGAACTCGGTTTCGCGCTGGCCCAGGGCTATCACTACAGCGATTCGCATCCGGTCTCGGAGTTGATCACCGATCTGAACGAACATCAGGGGCGAGTCGGTCCCGGGCTCGATGAACTCGGCGATGGGGACCTGCACACCGCCAACGGGTGGCTGCCGCTCGGCTGAAAATCGCTTGACGTGCGCGGGACAGTTCGTCAGGCTGACGGTATGCGTTTGCTCATCTACGGCTGTTGATCAGGTAGGTCGCTGACCGGCGGGATCGGTCTGCGCGCGCTTACCGTGCGGGCGGTGCTCTTCAAGGGCATCGGTGATCTGATTCCGCTATACGCGCTGTACGCGGTGCTGTTCGCCGATCATGGATTGAGCACCGGGCAGATCTCTTCCCTGCTGGCAATGTGGTCGGCGACCGCGTTTCTGCTCGAGGTGCCATCCGGTGCCTGGGCCGATACGGTGTCACGGCGTGGGCTGCTCGTCACCAGCGGTGTGCTGTTGACTGCCGGTTTCGTGTGCTGGACTGTGCTGCCGACCTATCTGGGATTCGCGATCGGCTTCGTACTGTGGGGTATTTCGGGCGCGTTGGTGTCGGGGACCTTCGAGGCATTGCTCTATGACGAACTCGTTGCCAGGAACGAGCAACGGGCGTATCCGCGCATCATCGGATATGCCAGGGCGGCGTCGGAAGCCGCGATCGTGATCGCCATTCTCGCCGCGACGCCGTTGTATATCTGGGGTGGCTATCCGTTGCTCGGGTGGTGCAGTGTCGCGTTCGCGGCGGTGCACACTCTGGTCGGGCTTTCATTGCCGAGCGCGCCGAAGGCTGTGTCGGCTTCGGCGGTCGAGGATCTGGAAGACGAGGATGGCTCCTCCGAGATATCGCGAGCGGCGGGCGCCTCGACCGGGCAGCCGGTCGCGGTGCGGGAGTCGAGCGCGTCCGGGTTAGCTGTGCAGTTGGATGGCGATATAGCTCAGGGACCGCACGCTCACTACGCGTCGGAGACAGGACGCGTGGCGACGGAAGCCGCCGGGATAGCGACGGAATCGCGACCCTTCGCGACGTATCTCAACATGCTGCGAACCGGTGTGAGCGAGGCGATTCGGGTGCGTGCCGTGCGCAATGCGGTGGCATTGGGCGCGCTACTGTCCGGGGTCACGGCCTTCGACGAGTACTTTGCGTTGCTCGCCCAAGAGGTCGGGGTGGCGACGGCGGTGGTGCCGGTGCTGGTTGGTATTACGGTTGTCGGTTCGCTGGTGGGGTCGGTGTCGGCCGGGCGTACCGAGGGAATGTCGGCACGTGCCATGGCGATCGCGGTGGGTCTGGGTGGGGCGCTGTTCGTCGGCGGTGCGGTGGTCGCCGGTCTCGCTGTCCGCTCGCCAGCTGCGGTGTATGTGCTTGCGGGCGTGGGCTTTACCGCGATCGGTGTTTCCTACGGCATCGTCTACAACGCCAGTGTGGTGGCGGGGGCTCGGTTGCAGGACGCGATCGAAGGGCCCGCCAGGGCGACGGTCACCTCGGTATCCGGCCTCGCATCGGAGGTTGTCGCGCTGGTGGTATTCGGGTTCGCCGCAATCGCCACTATGTGGTTGTCGATGTCGACGACGGTCGCGCTGCTGGGTGCGTCCTTGCTTGCGATTGCCCTGCTGATCCCGTCCTCGCTACCGCGGCGTACGCCCGAGCGGTGCGGCAGTGAGGCTCTCGAATAGGAGGATGCGGTCGCCGACGAGTGAGCCGCCCGATGGTGGATACGGCGTGCTTGTGGCGCCTGGTAACAGTCTCGTGGTCGAGAAGCGTGAAATGGTTGGCTCCGGCGATATGAAGGCCGTTCTCATCGTCGAAACCGATGCGGCGAGTCGATTTCAACCGGAGCCACTGGCTTGCAGGACCAGGCCGTCGCCCGCGATTTCGTGCGGAATTCCGGCGCACACCTGGCCGCCGCTGGCATTCGTCAAGGAACCGGCTCGTCGATTCGCACTCCGCGGGTGAGCTTGGCGAATCCCGAGGTTCCGATGATCTCGATGGCGGCGTCCAGCAGGGCGCGGCGCTGGTCAATCGGCATGCCGCCGTAGGACGCGCGGGAGTAGCCATCGCACTCAATTCTGGCATAGACCCTTGCCAGATATCTGAATTTGTGAGATGGTCTTGTCAGAATGTGCTCCAACTGGGCGCGAACCACTCTTTCCGATGGGTGAAATGCAATGACGCATGACAACCAGCTGCTGCCCACTCCGCTGCTGTTCACGGAGTTCCCGTTCCGGTACGCGGTTCCCGTGCTGGCACCCGGCGATCTGCGCTGCACCGCGGCGCAGCGGGATTCGTTCCGTCGGTTCGCGCAGGTAGGGGATCCGCTCGCGGACGATCTGGTCGCCATGTTCAAACGGCTGCCGGTCGGCGAGGGTCGCCGGATGTTCGAGATCGCCGTGGAGCGCGGAGTCGATGCGGTATCGAATCCGCCCACCGAGTTGACGGCATTCTTCGATCAGGTCGAGACGGACCCGTACTGGCTGGACCGCACCAAAATCGACCGCGGTGCCCGGGTCGTGGAACGCACCAGTGTCTGGGGCGGGATCGCGATGGGTATGTTCGCACTGATGGGCGGCTATTTGGCCGCCCGCGCGGATAAGACCCTCGTCGGCACCGGCGATCTCGATGCCATGGCACCGCGCCGCCTGGCCGAAACCACTCAGTGGTGGCTGGACGTCACGACTCCTGGTGGTCTGCAACGCAATCAGGTCGGCTACAAGAGTGTGCTGCGAGTGCGACTCATGCACGCACTGGTGCGCGCGGGCATGAATCGACGTGCTGATTGGGATTACGAAGCCTGGGACCACCCGGTGAACCAGGTGCTCACCGTCGGCACACTCGGGCTGTTCTCGATGGCGAATCTGGTCGGCGCACAGGCACTCGGCCTGCGCTTTTCCGCCCAGGAAAAGGATGCGGTGTTCCAGCTCTGGCGCTACGTCGGCTTCCTGCTCGGCATCGACGCAGAAATCCTGCCGACCAATGAAACCGATACCTGGCGCGCTTTCTGGATCCTCGCCGATACCGAATTCATTCCGGACGAGGACTCCCGACGCCTGGCCCAGGCCCTGGTCCCGGCTGCGGGCGGTCTGTTCATCGGCACCGATACCGCGGCCAAGCGCCTCATCCGCCGGGTGATCACCAATTACCTGGTCGCCTACAGCCGAATCGTCCTGGGCCCAACCAATTCCGACTTCCTCGGCCTGCAGAACAGCAAGTTCTTCCAGAGCGCCGTCATGGCCACCGCCGTGGTCAACGGCACCATAGAAGTGCCTCGCCAACTCATCCCGGGCGCCACCCGCCTCCAAGAACGACTCGGCGCCCGCATCCGCGCCCGCCTGGTCCGCGGTTCCATCGCCCGCAATGGAGGTGACCGCACGTACGCACGTCACGACACCTACGCCGCGCGCAGTGCTTTGCGCGCCGGGTAACCGATGGCCTGCGGCGGTTCGATCCCGCACAGGGCATTCGAGTGGATCTTGTGCTGCCAATTCCTCGCCACGAGTCGCTGAACGGACGAGCACTCGAGACGGAATGCCCGCCGGACACGGCACTGCCGCACACTCTTGCCGTACATCGGCAATGCAGCCGAATGGCGGTCTCGCATATCGATCGCCTCGCATAGCCCGTGGAGGCTGTTGCCGAATGCGCCCATGGGCGGCTGTTGCGCCACATCAACGTCACACTCGGGGGCATCAAATCACCTCCGGCTGGACATGATTGCCCGGCAACCGTCGAAATAGGGGTGCGACCTGTGTCACGGCCGCAATCCGCGATGACTCGGCATCAGGCTCTGTGGCCTATGCGAGGTCATCACTAGGTCTGCGACCGTGCCTGGGGCTGTGGCTTGCACGCGTGCCGGAGGTGAGATCGAGGGCGGTGTGTTGTGGCTCGGTCGGGGATTGCGGGGGTGGCGGTACGGTGCGGGGATGGTGGCGCGGGCGAAGGTGGGGTTGGCCTTCGGGTTCTGCATCGGGGTCGGGGTGGCGGTGCAGGGCCGGATCAATGGGGCGTTGGGGGTGCGGTTGCGAGATGGGATTGCGGCTGCCTGCATCAGTTTCGGACTCGGTCTGGTGATGTTGGTGATCGCGTTCGCGGTGAGTCGGCGGCTGCGGGACGGGCTGGTGCGGGTGCGGCGGGCGGTGACCCATGGCGAGCTGCGGCCGGTCCAGTTGTTCGGTGGGCTGTGTGGTGCGTTCTTCGTTGCGTGCCAGGGACTTACCGTTGCCGCGATCGGAGTCACGGCCTTCACTGTCGCGACAGTCGGCGGCCAATTACTGAGCAGTCTGGTGGTGGACCGGCTCGGGTTGGCACCGAACGGTCGCACTCCGGTCACGGTTTCGCGCGTCGGCGGTGCGGCGCTGGCCATGGTCGCGGTCGTCCTCGCCGTGGCGGGAAGGTCCGGTGCGCCGGTCGGTTCCGCGGCCGTTCCCGAATGGCTGCGCACCGGCCCGACGGCAGTGCTGATCCTCTTGCCCGCGCTGGCCGGAATCGGACTGGCCTGGCAGCAGGCGGTCAACGGTCGCGTCGGCGCGGTAGGCGGTCCATTCTCCGCCACGCTGGTGAACTTCGGCATCGGCACCGCGGCCCTGTTCGCCATCGAGGCGTGCATCCTGGTCGGTACCGGTTGGCCGACCGTACTCCCCAGCGAGCCATGGCTCTATCTCGGCGGCCTCATCGGCGTTGCCTTCATCGCCTTGGCCGCCATTACGGTCCGCTGGATCGGTGTCCTACTCCTCGGGCTGACCTCGGTAGCAGGCCAACTCCTGGCCTCGATCACCCTGGACCTGCTCGCCCCAACCGGCGCTGGACTCTCCCCAACCGCCGTAATCGGTTGCGCGCTTACCTTCGTCGCCGTTCTCGTCGCCACCCGCTCACAAAACTGAGCCCGACGCCAGCCCTTCAGCATTGCGGTCCTCGACTCACCGATGTGTGCAAGCCGATGTGTGCAAGCCATCGCCATGGTCGCGCAAGTCCGATCCCGATGTCTTGCGCTGCGATTCCGATGGCGCTGGGTCGTTGATGTGCGGTTACCCGGCGACGTGACCGCAATGGTCGACATCGCCGGGAGTTCCATCTCGTAGCGCTCGGATTCGATCGGGGTTAGCTACTGCCGAACCAGCCCGGAGGGAACAACCATTGGCTCGAGCCGCCGCCCCAGCCGCCGTTGCCGCCCCAGCCGCCGCCGCCCCAACCGCCGTTGCCGCCCCAACCGCCGCCGCCCCAACCGCCGTTGCCGCCCCAACCGCCGCCGCCCCAGCCGCCGCCGCCCCCATTGCACCCAGGGCCGTAGCCAGGGCAGTGCGGATTATCTGCCTGCACTACACCTGGTCCGGGTGTCGGCATCGCCATGGCGGGGACCGCCACCGCTATTATCGGAGCCGCCATCGCCGCTCCCATTAGTGCGATATTTGCGAGTAGTCGGCGCGTGCTGATGCCACGCGCCTTGTTGGTGCTCATGATGCCTTCTTCCAGCGAATCGTCGCGCGGACCTGACTCGCCGATCGTCGAGTTCGTTGGATATTCCCCGACGCCCCCGATTGTAGGAGCCCGAGGTTGTCACCACCAGCAGGTGAGCGGGCGAATTGCACCGTATTTCAGAACCGACCTGGAGTCGGCGAAAGGCACCCCGGGGATCCGGATTCAGCCGAGCTTGCGCGAGCGCAACTCATGCCCCTTGGAGGTCTTGCACCGACCGGATTCCAGATCCCACTGCCACCCGTGCAAATTGCAAGTCAGGGTATTTCCCTCGACCACGCCGAATTTCGACAGGTCCGCCTTCAGGTGTGGGCAGCGGCGCTGGACCTCCCAGCCGGCCAATTCCGTTGACGCGGAATCGTCGTGCGCCTCGGCGAACCACCCGTCCGCATAGGCGATCCGCTCATCGGTGAGGCATTTGAAGAAGGTGTAGAGGAATTCGTTGTAGCCGCCGATGCGCCAGGCCTGGAATCGAGTGGACAGGAAAATGGTGTTCACCCAGTCCGGCTCATTGTCACGCAGTACGGTGCGCACCAGTTCCGGCGGGATCCGGAAGCCGTAGCGGTACTTGCCTTCACCCTCGATCGGCCCGCGCACCACGCGCTTGGGGAAGTCCAGCACCACGGTTTCGTCGCCGATGATCAGTCCGACCGGATAGCCGATCCCGTCGCAGATCAGATCGCTCTGCTTCATGATCGGCTCGAACAAAGCCCGCAGCGGTTCCAACAGCGGCTCGTCACCCGTTGCCCACGAAGCCTTTTCGTCCGCCAGCACCGGCGCGAGGCGCTGTGCCATCAACTCGATGTATTCGGCCTTGTTGTCATAGATCAGGCCGGGCTCGAACGGATGGGTCAGCGCGAGTTCGGCACCGCGCACATCGGCGACCGAACCCGGGATCATCAGAATTCCGCCCTCGTTGCCGTGGATTTTCATCTGTTCCAGGAAAACCATTTGATCCGGGAAGATATTGCCCTCGTCGCCGCGGTCGTCATTGAGGTAGCGCAATTCGTCGTCGAGGAATACCGGCGGACCGGCCGAGGGCACCACCCAGGTGGCGCCGACCTGCTCGATATAACTGCGCGCCCGATCCATTCCGCGCTGGCGCTTCTGCTTACCGAAATTCGACTTGGTCCGTGAAGGAATGTCGTAGACCATCGGATACCAGATCGCGCCCGAGTATTGCAGCAGGTGGATATCGATCTGCCCGAATGCGTCGTGCAGCACATCCATATCCACCGGGCGGGCATCGTTCATATTGAAACAGGTGGTCTCGCCGTCGGAGACGACAAGCCCGGAGTCGCCGATCGGTCCGTCGGCGGGTGCGCGCAGCGCGATGATCATGATGTCGATCTCGCCGCCGACTCCGCTCACCCGATGCTTGACCGAATCCTCGGTCTCGAAGAACTTGTGGAAGCCGAGCTTTTCCAGTTCGCGCTTGAGATCCGGCACCGGATAGTCCGGCAGCAGCACGGTCGCGTCCTTGTTGACGTGTTTCGCGAGATGCGCCGCGTCGAAGTGGTCGCGGTGCAGATGCGAGACGTACAGAAAATCGCAATTTCCCAGCTCGTCCCAGTTCAACTGGGTGTTGTCCGGAAACGGGAACCACGAACCGAAGTACGCGGGGTTCACCCAGGGATCGCAAAGGATCGACCCGGCCGCGGTGCGGATATGGAATCCGGCGTGTCCGACGCTGGTGATCTGCACGAGCTGCTCCTCCTGACCGTTACCAGCCATCCAGGGTAGTGGTTAGGCAGAAACGTCGCCGATGCAGTAGCCCTCGTTGGCCTCGGTGAGGGTGAAGGTGCGCGTCTGCGTCACTCCCGAGGAGTTCGTGACCGGAACCTGGACCGTGACGTAGCCCGCGCGCAGCCGCTCCGAGCCGATCTCCTGATCGGTGAATTTCGTGATTCCGGTCAGCTTGCCAGGGTTGTCGACAAGTGGCGGAGCTGTGGGACTGCCGGTTCCGTTGGGATCCCAGTTCGCCGGGCTCGCCTTGCAGACCAGCGGGTATGTGCCCTCTTTATCCGAGGGATCGAGCGGGGTGCCGACGAAGCGTGCCAGATAGCGGCGCACGGTGTGTCTGGCATCGGCTTCATTGGGTCCGGCTTCGGCACCATCCTGTGCCACCCACGGGCAGACGATCCGGGACGAATCGTTTGTGGCCGCCATCACTTCGCTGCGATCGAACGTGACGGTCGTGCCCGCGTTCTGCCACGTGATGGTGTTCTGTGTGGTGGTCGCGGGCCGTGCGAGGGCCTTGAGGATCGTCTTCTGTTCGGTGGCCATATCGGCCACATTGCCCGGAGCCAGCATCCAGCACTTGGACCGCAATTCGGCGGGTGTCGAACCAGCCAAGACGGCCCCGAAGCGGGCCGCGACATCCGTCGCGCCGGGCAGGCCGGGGACCGCGCCGACCGGCACCACGAACGCCTGCGCCACGGCCGCGGGAGCTGTGGTCGGAATCGCGGCGGCTTGCGTGGTGCCAGTCGGCGCCGATGTTTGCTTCGGCTCGTCGCCGGGAATGCCGGACACGGAATCACAGCCGGTGAGCAGCACGGCGCCGGTCAGCACCAGACCACCCATGATGGCCGCCAGCCCTCTCCGATCGCGTTCGCGCGGGTCCTTCCAGTCGCGTTCACGCGGGATCGGGCGGGCGCGTTCCACTTCGGTGGTCCTCTTTCTGAACGTTGAGCGACGGGTCAGACGCGCGCAGTCGCGGCGGCTCTGCCGGATGGGACAGTCAGCGACTACGCTAGCGGAATTGTGGAACCCGTCTACCGGACGATAATCGGGCTTGCCCGGACCGTCTTCTTCGTCGAAGGTTTGAAGTTCAGCGTCAAGGGCGCTGAACATATTCCGGCGCGCGGTGGTGCCGTCCTCGCGGTGAACCACACCGGCTACATGGACTTCACCTACGCGGGCCTGCCCGTGCGCACCCCCAAGCGGTACATCCGTTTCATGGCCAAAAAGGAGGTGTTCGACAACAAGATCTCCGGGCCGATCATGCGGGCGCTCAAGCACATTCCGGTCGATCGGGCCGCCGGGGCCGACTCGTACAAAGCGGCACTCGAATACCTCCGCAAGGGCGAGTTGGTCGGCGTCTATCCGGAGGCGACGATCAGCCGCAGCTTCGAGATCAAGGCCTTCAAATCCGGTGCCGCGCGCATGGCGATCGAGGCGGAGGTGCCGATCATTCCGATCGTCATCTGGGGCGCCCAGCGCGTGTGGACCAAGGGCTTCCCGAAGCGTCTGGGCCGCACCAATACTCCGATCTCCATTGCCGTCGGCGCACCGATCCAACCCTATGAGCCCGCCGCCGAACTCACGGCCCAACTGCGCAGCACCATGCAGGCCATGCTGCTGGATCTGCAGAAGGACTACGTGCACGAACCAGGTGCGTACTGGGTACCGGCACGCTTGGGCGGGAGTGCGCCTACCCTCGAAGAAGCCGATGCCATGGATGCCGCCGAAGCCGAGGAGAAGGCGGCACGGCGGTCGGCCGAGGATTCGTTGTAAGGACAGTCATGTCGCGGGAACCGGTCTATGACATTCTCACCGGCTTGGTTCGTGCATGGGCCGCGGTGCAGGGTCTGCGGATAGACATCACCGGCCAGGACCGGATCCCACGCACCGGCGGCGCCGTACTCACCGTGAACCACACCGCCTACCTGGACTTCATGGAGGTCGGACTGGTCGGACGCAACTCGCGGCGCAATGTCCGCTTCATGATGAAGGCCGAACTCGAGCACGGCATCGTCGGCTTTCTCATGAAGCACTGCAAGGCAATCGGCGTCGATCGCGCCGCCGGAGCGGCCTCATACCGACGCGCCGTCGAAGCATTGCGGGCAGGCGAACTGGTCGTGGTCTATCCGGAAGCGACGATCAGCCGCAGTTTCGAACTAAAGGAATTCAAATCCGGCGCGGCACGTATGGCGCTCGATGCGGACGTGCCGATCATTCCCGTCGTCATCTGGGGCGCGCACCGCATCTGGACAAAGGGTTTCCCGAAGCAACTCGGTCGCCATCGTTTCCCGATCAATATCCGCATCGGCGATCCGATCCCCCCCGCCGAACCGACCGACGCCCTGACCGCCGAAATCCGTACGCGGATGGGCGAATTGCTCGAACAGGCGCAAACCGGCTACCCGATGCCCGAAGGCGCGCCTTGGGTGCCGGCCCGCCTCGGCGGCGGCGCGCCCACTCTCGCCGAGGCCGCAGTGCTCGAGCGGGAGGAGATGGCCCGTCGTCGCGCTCGAGCGGCACAGCGGCGCTGAGCTCGTCAGGAAGACCGGCACGGGGTCGGCACGGGCACCTGTCCCTCGAAGAACTTGCTGGGCGGTACTCCCATCAGAGCTTTGAAGTCCGCCGCCATATGGGATTGGTCGTAGTAGCCGTGGACGGCTGCAACGTCGGCCAATGACACCTCCGTGCTCGCGTCGGAGAGAATCTGGCGTATACGCCCGATCCGGGCGAAATGCTTTGGGGAGATGCCGATTCCGTCGGTGAACAGATTGCGCAGTTGCCGTTCGCTGACGGCGAGGTCGGCGGCGAGTCCGTGGACCGTTGATGCCGCGGATATGGCGGCTACCGCAGCACCCAGTAGTTCGCGGTGGGTGCGTTGTGTCATGTTTTCGGAGATGCGTTGTGGGAGAACCGCGTCCAAGAAGGGCAGGACCTCTTCCGTTGGCAGCCTGGCGAGTTCGTTCGCTAATTCGGCGGCGACACCGGGAAGGTCGGCCAAGCGGACGACGCGATCGGCTAGCACGGCGGCGGGCACGCCCAGTAGTTGACGGGCGGCGCCGGGAGCCAGGCGCAGGCGGGTGCAGCCAGTGGCTTTATCGGCTTTGGAGTAGGAGGCACGGGTCCGCGGGCCGAGGACCAATGCGTCGGGGCGGTCGGCAGCACGCAGCACGATCGTCGTCCCGGCGTGGGGCACATGTGTGAACGGCAAGGATGCATCGGTGACGGTGGGGAAGCGTCCCAGCTCGGTGATCCACGGGCGCAGCGATTCCGGTGCGGGCACCGTGGATTCGGTCAGGTCTACCTGCATGGTCACCCGACCCACTGTATGCAGCTCACCGCCGGATACGGCACCCGAAGCCGTGCCGAAATTTCCTATCGAACCGGGTGGCTCCGGCGGCAGGCTCTCCTCATGATCGTCATCACCGGTGCCACGGGCACAATCGGCAGTGAAATCGTCCGTCAGCTGGCCGCTCGTGGCGTGCCGGTGCGCGCGGTGACGCGGAATCCGCAGCGCGTGCCCGCCGGGGTCGAGGTGGTACGGGGCGACTATCACGACCACGACTCGATGGTCGCCGCCATGACCGGCGCGGACGCCGCCTTCCTCGTCGGTGTCCTCGGTCCGGACGACGCCGAAACCGATCGCGCGCTGGTCCGCACGGCTCGTGACGCGGGCGTCCGCCGGATCGTCAAACTTTCCGCCATCGGCACCGGCGAACCGGAACTCGGCCGCGTCGGCACCTGGCATATGTCCGGCGAGCAGGCGGCCAGGGAAAGCGGTCTCCAGTGGACGATCCTGCGTCCGTCGAGCTTTGCCTCCAACACATTGAGCTGGGCCGATGCCATCCGATCCGGCCAGCCGGTGGCGAATCTCACCGGTACCGGCAGCCAGGGCGTCATCGATCCACGTGACGTCGCCGCGGTCGCCGTCGAGGCGTTGCTGATGCCCGACCATTCCGGACGCATCTACACCCTCACCGGCCCCGCGCTGCTCACCTCCGCGGACCAGGTGGCCACACTGACAGCGGTCCTCGGTCATCCGGTGGACATGGTCGACGTGCCGGAAGACGTTGCGCGCGAACACATGGTCGCCTCGGGCGTGTCCCCGGAATTCGCCGATGGAGCACTGGCGGGCCAGGCGTACGTCCGCGCCGGCGGCAACGCGACGCTCACCGACGACGTCCACCAAATCCTCGGCCGCGCACCCCGCAGCTACGCCGAATGGGCAGCTGATCACGCCCGCGCCTTCACGAGACTTGCCGACTCGACCGCTCCATAATGCGCCACAAATGTCCGATTTTCCTTTGGAGGTGGTGACGGACTACAGTTTCGGACGCAACAACGTCGCGGCCCTCCCGGCCCCGACGAAGCGCACGCGGATGTAGCGCAGCTGGTAGCGCATCACCTTGCCAAGGTGAGGGTCGCGGGTTCGAATCCCGTCATCCGCTCCACGAAAACGCCAGGTCAGCTGGTCCCCGCGTGCAGCCGGAAAACGGGATTACGCAAGGGCAGGGCTGTCGCACTGCATGCGCGGAGTGCTGCTTTCCAACCGGTCACATGGGAGACAGAACTGCAGTGACTTCGAAACTGTGTGTGGCGTACCACACACCACTGGATTCGACGCCTAAGGTCTGACTCGGTCCGCCCATCCGGGGCAGCTGAGTGGAGGGATTCGAAGAATGAAGTTCGAGAAGATCACTGCGGCTGTTTTGATCGCCATCTCGGCCGTGGGTGTCACTGCGGCAACCGCGCATGCAGAGCTGGCCGGCACGGAGCAGTCGAGTGCGGGGGACACGACATCCGGTATGGATCACGGAATCAATTACCAGATCAGCGTTTCGCCAGTCGACGGAGTCATTATCGCCACCGTCGAGAATGGCAAGTTCGCGATCGCGCAGAACGGTGCGGTGGTGCTCGAGTCCGGCGACGGAGCGGCGGTGACCGAAATACCGCAGTGGTTCGCCGTCGACGGGCGTTCGATCGCGATTGCGCAGCACGTCGGTGCGGACGGTCACACTCTGGCGGTGACGCCGACCCCGACGGCAGAAGATATTGCGCAACTGAAGGACATCAGCTCCTACGACCGGCTCAAGGAGCAGATCAACAAGAACCTGCCCGGCGTCGTCGGCGGTGCCATCGTGGGCGGTCTCCTCGGGGCGTGTCTGCCCCTGATATGGGGGATCAGCATCCCTGCGGGTGTGCTGATCGGTGGAACCGTCGGCGGATATGTCGTGGGCGGCCCGGAGTTCGGCGACGCCGTACAGGCGTTCGCCACCGGCCAGCCGTGATCACGGGCAGGGAAATAGCGGCCAACTGGTGAAGAGCATCTGCGAGAAATCGGGGTTGCGGACTGGCAGGAACCGCTATTCAAGTAGTCGGTATTCGTCGTGAGGAACCGGAGTTGCCGAGCCGCAACGCCAGTTCGTCGCAGGTGGGGTAGCGGTTCCAGGTGCTCCTGCGTGTCAGGTGTGCCTCAATATGTAGGAAGTGGCAATAACTGCCGGTAGCCATGGTGTTGGCGGGCAGTGGATCTGGGCGGATGGCGGCATGTGTTTTTGTGGTGGGTTATCGGCACTGCTGCGTATTCGGTTCTAATGAACACCCTCAACTCGATCCTTCTTCGGGCTCTGGTCAGCCTGATCATCGACTTGGTCGGGCTCCTGGTGGCGGTCGCCGTCGGCATGGTTCGCCATGAAGCAGCCTCGTGGACCAAGGCTTTCAAGCAGGGGGCGGCAGATTCGTCTCGTCGAGAACCCTGCTGATCGCCGCGTACGCCACTTTCGTTCTGCTCCCATGACCAGCCGATGGGGTGCGGCTCCGGGAGATAGCCGCACCCGGAAGCGTTCGACAACGCAGGATATGGCCTTGCATCATGTGCAGAGAGGGCGTCGTGCAGTCTACTTCGAACATCGACAGGCGGCCCCCATACCTGTGACCGCAACGCGATTGGGCCGTCAGACGTAGGTGTAGGGCAGTGAGTTGCTGGTGCCGTCCAGCTCCACGGTGACGGTGACGTTCACCGTGCCTGTCCCCGTCGGGGAGATGGCCGTGATCTGGGTGTCGGAGTCGATGGTGAATGTGGTTGCCTGCGTACCGAACCGCACGGTCAAGGGACCGACATTACTGAAACCGGAGCCGGTGATCACCACAGAGCTGAAAACCGTCGCAGGGCCGGAAGAGGGTGTCAGGGATGTGAGAACAGGTGCCATGGTCCAACTCCAAGTCGAAATAGAATGAAAAGGGTTACCTTGCAATGGATGCCGGTCTTGCTGTGGCAAACCGCTACATATCAAGTAGCCCACCGGCGACGGTACTTCGGCAACGGATCCACAGTTCGTTCTCTTCCGGTTTGCCCGGTCCGGCGGCTCATCATCCTCCGGGGCCGGCCCCGCCGCAGTGCGAGCATCGCGACGAGTGCGAAGTCGAATTGGTTGGCGGAATCGCGCGCCGCAGTGAGCAGTGCTTCGAACTGTAGGTGCGAAAGCCCCAGTGTCGGTGATTCGTTCGGGACTCGGGGTCGGCGGACGTACTCGGCCGGTGAGTGATCCGTGAAGGTCGAATTCACCCAGCACTCCGGCGACGAGATGTACCACCCACATCTCGCCGGCTTCAACACCGACTGGACCGGAGACGAAAGAATCACCGACACCTCAGACGCAACAGCCTGATCCGCGGTCACGCACCGCTGGTGCCCGCAACCGATGCGAGCAGAAGAAACAGGTCGCAGCGACAATCGGTCGGTCTCGATCAACGACGTGGGCCGAAACGTTTCCGGCAGTTCGAACCTTTTGTGGTCAGACGACGGATAGCCCTGAGCTGCCCGGCGACATACGCTCACGGCATCTTCGCCGAGGTACCCGACGGGCGCGCTGATTCGTCCGCTCGTCGGCATGAGCGCGCACAGATGTCTACAACCATGCGGCAGACGTTTCCGGTGGTGCCTGTCACGACAATCTTCGCGTAATCGCTACGACGCGAACGGCTACTCGAGCGAAAATAGTGCAGGTCAGAGGGCCTGCGGCCCAATGCTTCTGGGCTCCGATTCTGTCACCGACACCCTGGCACGATTCGAAAATGCGTTCTATCATCGGTTCCGTCGACGGCTGATGAGCGAAAGAAGTGGCCGAATTGGCTGATGAACAGATGGACCCGACGGCGGACGAAGACGACTACGACGTCAACTTGGAGGAACCCGTCATCGACTCCGCTGTGCCGACCACTTGGCAGGAATTCGCCGAGGATGCCCGGACAGGACAGTCCGGCAACGTCGCGCACGTGGCCATAGAGGGGTTCAGCGTCACTCTTCCAGGGGCGGCCCGCCTCATCGAGTAGATATTGTCAGTCGTGTTGGATCGCCATGCCGGCCACATCGGGCGGGATTTCGACCTGCCGCACTTCTCCTGGGTAACGAACTATTCGGCAGATGCGGACATTCGCGGACCGCGAGATAGGCGGCATTACAGGACGTTCTGCCCCACGGAGTCTCTTGCTCCGCCTCCGGGTCATGCACGGGGTGGAAGCCGATTGTTGCTGGGAGGGGGGATCGGCTCCGAGCGATTTCCGAACAAGTAGTCACGGAAGGCCCGCAGATACTCGTCCAGTTCTCGTTGATTATCGAACCAGGCATCGGTTGGGTCGTACCATTCGCTCGGGGTCGGGCGACGAGCGATCACGTAGTCGAGGGCTTCGCGCATCATGGCTGCATAGGTCGGATCGTTGGCCAAGATCGCGCGCTCCATCGAGACCATGTGCTCCCACTTTCGATCACCGAACTTGGGATTGTGCATGTATACCAGCGACACCAATAGACTTTTGATATGCGGGATTTCGTCCCACCACGTAGGGGACGTACCTGTGACAGGTGTCGGGTAGCCGGAGCGTTCGACCGTTCGGTCGACACCCCGGGGGCGCCACGTCGGCCCGGTCCGAAGGTTCCTCGGCGGATACCAGACGCCTCGCCACACCGGGACTCCGAGAGTGGGAGGGTTCACCGGGAGTGGCTCGGCCAGTGAGATGTCGACCGTTATGCGGCGTACAGGGGGTAACTCCGTGTCGGGGGGCAGCAGATCCACCACCATCGATAAGCAATCCCGTTCGTCGAATCCAGTCACACCGACGCCCTGCCGCAGCCCCGGCCAGGAAAATGGTTCGTTCCCCAGATCGAATTCGATCCAGAACCGCCGCACCGTGGGCATACGCGCCCTCCTCCCATGGACACCTACCGCCGAGCGCTTGCCCACGATATCGGCGTCTGATCAGGGCCCATCACTCGGGAATCGGCATTCTCGGACGTTCCACGCGGACGCAACGGCCCGAGATAGCCTCGGGCCGTTGATCTTCGGACTGTCGCATCTGGTCCGCATGCAGGGTGCCGACAGCATCCTCGATGACGAAATCGGGCTGGGGACTTCGAATATGCCGCTACTTGATCGAGTTGGCCAACTGATCGGCATAGGGGGCAGTGAATTTTCCGACGATGGGAAGCTGCGCGCGGACACCGCCGGTGTTGTTCGCCTGGACCATGGCCATGATCCAGACGACGACCGCGAAGACCGCGACTGCGAGTCCGGCGAGGCTGAAGATGATCCCCAGGACTCCGAGGAGCGACCCGACGATGCTCAGAACAATATTGACCACTGAGACCGCCCCGAAGAAGACGATCGATTGCGAGGCATGGAATTTCACATCGGGATCGTTCTTTCCCACGAACAGGAAGATGATTCCGGTGAGCCACCCCAGTGCGTAAGACAGGATCGCGCTGGTCTTTTTGTCCAAACCGGCGGACTGCGGTTGGTTCATGGGAGATTGAGAAGATGTCATAGGGCAAGTAGATGCCGCGCGCGCCACCTACCGATCCCAGGTTTCAGTCCGAACCCACAGGTCCGAGCCAGCCGGCAACCGGGACGTGGTTCTGTCGACGAGACGACTACCGACGACCTCGAAACGCCTGGGTGATGGCTCATTACACAATCGAGCACCTAAAATCCGCAGAGTAGCCGCGTCGGTCTCCGAGCACCGGCCACTGCACGGCCATCGTCATGGCGCGGTGCGTTCGGTCGGCCTCGGATCGATACAGCCACCTGCAGGTCGTCTGCTCCGCTCCGACTGGTTCGATCAGCGCGGTCTGCAGCATGAGAGTGCGCGCGGCCAGGTATGACGGATGGCGTCGGCGACGTGGATCGGCGTGGTGAATTCATGCCAGAACATCAGTCGAATTCGCTCGGGTCGCGGCATGAGAGTGCGTTTGCGGGTTCGCTCGGTGATCCGGCTCCGCACCCCGATTCAGCATTGTCGTTGGTCGGCACGTTGCTGGCCTGTCGCTTCGGTGATCGTTCACGCCGGTAGGTGGTTGGGGGAGTGGGGGACCGGGATTTCGAACTGCCATGGGCCGGAGAGGCCGGGGCGGGCGGCGGCCTGGGTGTGTAGGTGCAGGTAGTCCGCACGGGGCAGGTCGATGGCGCCGAGGGAGGTGAGGTGGCTGGAGGTGACCTGGCAGTCGATGAGGGCGAAATCCCAGGCGGCCAGTTGGGCGCAGAGCCAATACAGCGCGACCTTGGAGGTGTCACGGGCGCGGGAGAACATGGACTCGCCGGCGAAGGAGCGGCCGCATGCGACGCCGTAGAGGCCGCCGACAAGGTCGCCGTCGCGCCATACCTCGACCGAGTGCGCATGACCGAGGTGGTGCAGGCGCAGGTAGGCCGCCAGCATGTCGGATCCGATCCAGGTTCCGGTCTCCTTGGCACGCGGTCCGGCGCAATTCGACATGACATCAGCGAAGGCGCGATCCATGGTCACCGCGTAGTCGGCATTGGCGACAGATCGGCGATAGGACTTGGTCACCCGCAGGTCGGTCGGCACCAGAATGCTCCGCGGGTCCGGGCTGTACCAGTGGATCGTTTCGCCGGGGTTGTACCAGGGAAAGATGCCCGCGGAATAGGCGCCCAGCAGCCGCTTCGGCGACAGCTCCCCGCCGAAAGCGACCAGTCCGGACGGATCCGCGAGCTCGACAGGTGGGAAAGGCTGGTCCGGATCGACCAGATACATCCGCATCAGGTCGGCAGCGTCGGTCACCGGCCAGACATTACCGACCTGAGCGAGCAGCCTCGGGCTGCGACGACGGGACGAACCGTCGCACGACGATCGGTCCGCGGAGTTGGCAACCGTCGAGCGGGAACTTGCCCAGGCGACGCGGTTGATCGATCGGTCATCGGTCGCACCAGGACCTGGAAGCTCTTCTATCTAGGTGTATGAGGCCCTGACGTTCGTGACGCCGGTGGGCAGGCGGCTGGCTGGCGGCCGATTCCCCGCGGTCGAATGGGGTCGATGATAGTTGTAGTGGATGTTCCAAATCCCGAGTGCTTCGGTGCGGTGAGTTTCGCTTGTCCATTCGCGGGCGTAGAGGAATTCCTCGGCCAGGATCCGGTTATAGCCTTCAACTTTGCCGTTGTGGCGTGGGGTGTAGGGAGTGATCCGCTGGTGGCGGGCACCGAGTAAGACTCTCGCGAAATCGGCTGCCCGGTAACACGATCCGTTGTCAGTGACGATACGTTCGATCCGGTCGATGCCGTGGGCGGCGAAGAACGCCCACGCTCGGAAGACGAAACTGATGGCTGTCGTGGCTTTCTCGTCGGGCAGTGCTTCGGTGTAGGCCAAACGTGAGTAGCCGTCGACCGCGGTGTGCAGGAACACGTATCCGGTGCGGTGGCCTCGGGATTTGGTGCGAGCGACCGCCTTGGCGTGGTCGGATCCTCTGCCGTGGGTTCGCCAGCCGCCGCCATCGGGGATGCGGCCGACCTTCTTGATATCCACGTGAACCATGTGTCCGGGTCGGCGGGTGATGATGCGGCGTGGGGCTCGGTTGATTTCACCACCGGGGTCGAGGAACCGGCGCCGGTTCAGCCCGAGCCGGGCCAAGTGCCGGCTCACCGTACGCACCGACACCGACAAGCCTTCGACGGCCAGTTCGGAGGCGATACGCCGCGCCGACCACTTGTGTTCGCGCCGTAGCTGCTCGATCCGCAGGATAGTCTCTGCGGTGGTCGCGGTGGGCTGGCGACGCGGCGCCGAGGACCGGTCGAGTAAACCGAGTTCCCCATACCGGCGAAAACGGTTGACCCACTTACTCGCACACTGGCGCGAGATCCCCATCTCAGCGGCCACGCGAGCGATCGGGCGGTCTCGGCACCGCTGGACCAATCGTCGCCGACCTTCCACCGACAACGGAGCGTTAGCGTGCATCGGCGCGAACCTGCTCGACCGGGCTCGTGACGCGCCTGCGCTGGCCTATCAGGGTGACACCCACCGCCGCGGTGGTGAAGACGGCGCTACACCACAACGCTGTGGTTGGGTGATCGGTGCGGTCTACGAGCAGTCCGGCGGCGGCAGGACCGACAACGGCACCGATGTTCAGCGCGGTGGTCGCCAATGCTCCGGCGACACGCGGAGCCACCGGTGTAGCAGTCTGCACGATCGTCGCGATCAGCGTCGAACCGACACCGAACGCGACCGCACCCGCCACCACTGACATGACCAACACCCCGATCAGCGCATGTGCGGTCACAGCGGCCAGCAGCCAGACTCCGACGAGTACGACCGTTCCGACAAGGATGATCCGCCGCTGATGACGGTCGTTGTAACGACCGGTGACCGTCACGCCGAGAAACGAGCCGACACCGAACAATGCCAGCACCACCGGAACCCACCGTTCACCTCCGGCGATGCCGGTCGTGATGGTGCCCAGAAAGGTGAACCCGGCGAAGGTTGCCGCGTTGACCAAAACCGCTGACACGACGGCTATCAGGACCGGCCGCTGGCGCAGCACCGACCATTCACCCCGCATCGACTGTGCCTGCCCGTCCGGCATGACGCCCTCACGCGAGTTACCACCGAGCATCATCCACACCGTCACCAGCGCTGCCGCGCTGATGACGACGATTGCCCAGAACGCCGAACGCCAACCCCAGACCTGCCCCAGCAACGTGCCTGCGGGAACACCAGCGATGCAGGCCACGGTCACCCCGGACACCACCACCGAGGTCGCGCGCCCCAGCACCGCCGAGCCCACCAGCCTCGGCAACGCGGCCAGCACGATCGCCAAGAACCCGGCATTGGCGACCGCCGCGACAACGCGCGTCACCAGCAGCACCGCGAACCCGGTCGCCGTGGCACCAACCGCATGCGCGGCACAGAATAACCCCAAAAAGGCTGTCACCGAATACCTGACGGGCAAGCGGCCCGCCGCCATCGCCATCACCGGCGCCCCGACCACCATGCCGGCCGCAAACAATGCGGTCAGCAAGCCAGTGGCACCGAGCGATACCCCAACATCTGCCGCGATCTGCTCCAGCAGTCCCGACACCATGAACTCGGACGTGCCCTGCGCGAAAACCGCAACAGCCAGCACAAACACCACAACGGGCATAACAGAGAACTCCCCGGATACAGGGCGCCACAGTCATAATCCATGGCACCCGAGATCGGTTGCAGAATCGGGCGAACCATGCACCCGACAGCAAGAAACGACATCATCCGGCGCTGCGAGATACCCAAACCCACCAGTCGCTCAGTGACCGGCGGGAAACAACACTCACAACGCCGCCCAGCCCACAGGCCGAGCGGCTACCGTCTGGACGCCTCCGGAGAACTCACCCCGCCACCCTAACAACCCACCCGCATCAAACCGAAGCAACGACTACAACGTCATGACTCGCAACATCTAGGTGTGGTGGTCACAGGAGTAGGTGGAGCGGAACGTGCCGATCCTGGAACCGACCTCGGGGCTGGAGAAGATGCTGGTGACCGGATCGCGTGTAGCCAGCTGGCTTCCGTGCCACCTCGGTAACGCACGGAACTCCGCAGTTGAGTGCGTTCGTCTACCGGCGCGGCGGCCCGGATTCTGTTCGAACCGACCGGACAAGGCCACATCGAACTAGACCTCTGCCGCTCGCTCGAAGGCCGCGACGCCACACATCTGCGTTACCGCGTGATCCATGCATGAACTTCGAACATCACAGCCATGCTCGAATTCGATCCTCGTTCGTCCGGTCGAGATGAGCTCGGCTCGTTGATCTTTCGGAACTCGAAGCACCCGGGCTCGGCCTCAGCTCGCGGCCGCCAGCACCCTCCACATCTTTCTGGTACGCGAGCGGACCTGCGGAGCCGCGTATTCGATTCGCCGGCGCGCTTCGTCAGCACTGATCCGCAGCAGATCAGTCAATAGCTCCACGGTGTCCCGATAGCCGGTGTCTGCGGCGAGGCCACGACGCTCGGCTTCGGCGACGGCCGCGCGCATGGCAGCATCCAGTCGCCTCCGACGGCGTTCGGTTTCGACGAGGGTGCGCAGCAAGTCGACATCGGCCAGTTCCGGCCATCCTGGTGTTCGAGCATCCGGCGCCAGCGCGGTCGAATGTATGTTCACCCGCAGCAGCCTACCTCAAACATAGAACATATGTTCGATAACTCGACTTGCCGAGTCGGTGTCACTGGATGAAGAACACGTTCCCTACGCCCGCTTGTGCGATTGCCGCGCCTCCCGCAAGGTTGCCGATCGCATAAGCGCCGTCATGAGAGTGGTTTGCAGACCGAAGGTCTCTTGTCGTTGCCGTCCGGTTCGGCGGTCAGTATTCGTTCTTGATGACGAAGTAGGAGCCGCGAATCGTCCCGGCCAACTTCGACTTCTGCCTCGCGAACTTGAACGAGCCAAGTTCCTCGGGGACGTCCATCCCTTCGGAGAGTTTGAATCCGACCGCCCGCTTGTCGCTGCCGTCGACGGAATACATGACGTTGATGGCGAGCCCGTTCTCGTAGAAGACATAGGCGAAGCGAATATTCGCCACCTCGAACGCCGTGGCTTCCAGGGGCCGTGACGAGATGACTATGCCGCGTTCCTCTTCGAGGATCCGGCTCACCCAGTCGACGGTCGATTCGGCATCTGCCGCAGGTTCCACTGTGAAGTCGTGGCCGTACTTGTTCCTGAAATATCGGGCCTCGTTCGCCCGCAGGCCGGCCAGGGCATCCGCGACCGGCGACGATTCCAGGCCGGCGGTCGATACGGTGGTGAAGTCCACGGTGTAGGGCATGGCGAACTCCTCAGCGAATGTGTCCGTTCAACTTCCTGAACCCGGGTATCCATCTCGTCCCGAGACGGCATGGCGAGGTTGAATCGAGCTGGACTCTACAACGCCGTGGGACCACCGTGTGGAGTGCGAAGCGGTCGAACGGACGTATGCAGTGCTCATAGCGTGAGCCAGGCGGAGGCGACCTGGTCGGCGCGGCGTGTCGCAACGGTACCCACGTCCGATAATCGGTGTAGACGTTCAGTTTGCCCTCGCCATGATCGGAATCTGGACCGCGTTCTCCCAGCGGATCGCCTGATGTCGGTGGTCTCATGACTGGCAACGCGGTGGTCCCACAACGGGGTGGCCGACGACAACATCGGCTCGGCGAGCGTATTCCTCGATGGGTTTGGGACATCGGGTGATGGACTCAGCTTTCGAGAACCCTCTGGTTCGTCCGGCACGGCGAGCGACGACCGAGCCGTACGGAACCAGCGCAAATTCATTGCGGTCGGCGGTCCTGTGCTGGGTTTCGGGTGGTGGAGCACGGCCTGGGGACAGGTGCAGGGCAACACCTGGCGGTCTCCTCCAGGCCGTGCCGTTTCCCTGCGGCGCTGTCGGTTTCGGCGCTGCAGGGGGCTCATCAGGTGTGTTGCTGGGGAGGGATTCGTCGTCGAGGTCGTCGCCGGTGGATAGGGCGGCATGGCTGGTCTGCCGCCTTTTCTGGTGACGGTCTGTGGTCTGAGGAACCATGTCCGGCCAGCCTTGTGGCCGGGCAGGTTGCCCGCTCTGAGTTGTGTGAGGTACCACCGTCGTGATTTACCGAGAGCCTGTGCGCCTACCTCGACTGGGTAGGTGGATTCGTGTGGCGGGGACACCTCGGCGCTGGTGTCGGTCGACTGCTCGCGTGAATGACTATCCATCTGCGGCAACCTGATTCGCCACACGAGGGGTGCATGGAACGGGTGTCGTCGGGTGCGCGCGGATACCGATGACCGGTGCGGGCACCGTTGCGTTCGATGTGACGGGATGGATGCTGGGGCGGACGCGGATCGGTGATCCGTGCGTCTGGAAACCGCTTGTGTACATGGAGTTATCGCCTCGGTTGTGCCCGTCTGCGATTCTCCCTATGACCATGAAAGCTGATCGGCCGCGACTTCGCTAGTCACGAGGCTGTGAGCTGGTCATTTGGGTCGCCGCTCTAGTGCGTCGAACTTTCTGACCGGGTTGCTCGGTTTACGCTCCGAGCACGTCGAGCCAGCAGAAAACCACTCTGTAAGTGGCTACTCATTGTGGTGGAGGGCTAGTTCCCGGCGTACCGGTACGCGCGGACCGATGAATTTCGCGGCGAGTTCCGGTCGTCATCAAGAGGGGCACGCAACACACTCATGACTAAGGACGCGACATGACGGACAGTGAACCAGACGTTGTGCTTGCTGGGGCCGTTCTCATCTCCCGGTGCGCAGGCGACGCCGTGGGCGGCGGCGTTGGCGGTCCTCGGTAAGGCGGAGGTGTTCTGGCTTTCCACAGTGCGGCCTGACGGGCGAGCGCACGTGACGCCGTTGCTGGCGGCATGGAGTCTGGGTGGGCTGTGCTTCACCACGGGTGCTCAGGAACGCAAAGCGCGCAACCTCGAGCACAATCCGCGCTGTGTGCTGACGACCGGCACAAATACTCTGACCGGTGTGGATGTCGTCATCGAGGGTGTCGCATCGGTGGTGGGTGAGCGGTCCGAGCGGGCACAGGCCGTCGCGGACTTCGAGCGGAAATACGGCGCGCATCTGACCAGCCCCGAGGGTGCCTGGAATGGGTTGGGCGAGGCCGTTATCGCCGGCGGCACCCGGCTGTACCGGGTAGCGCCGACCGTCGGATTCGCTTTCGGCAAGCTACCGACGTCGAGCCAGACTCGCTACACGTGGCCGAGGCGGTGACGACGATGCCCGCACTGCAGCACCAGATCCAAAGCGCCCTCGACGAATTCGTCGACACCGGAGCCGAAACCGGCGTGCAGGTTGCCGTTTACCAGCACAGTATTCTTGTTGTCGACGCCGTCGCAGGCGTCGCGGACAGTGCCACCGGGCGCCGGGTGACGCCGGAGACCCCGTTCTTCAGCTTCTCCACCGGCAAGGCCATGGCGTCGCTGATCGCCCACCTGCTCGTCCGGACCGGCGCCGTCGGATACGACACACCCGTGGCCGACGTGTGGCCGGAATTCGGTACCCACGGCAAGGAGGACGCGACACTTCGACATGTGCTCACGCACTCGGTCGGTGTGCCCCGCGATGCCGCGCGACATCGGACCCGCTGAATTGCCCGACTGGTCGCGGGTCTGCACCGCGATCGCCGACGCGAAACCACGCTGGCGTCCCGGGACCGCGACGGGGTACCACTCGTTCACCTTCGGCTACCTCGTCGGCGAGGTCGCGCGTCGGGCCACCGGCAAACCGATGCGGCAACTTCTCCACGAGTGGGTCGCCACGCCCCTGGGCATCGACGGGGAGCTGTATTTCGGTGTGCCCCGACCCGACCTGGACCGCCTGGCACGACTGGAAGATGCCGCACCGCACCCGCTCGCCCCGTCCAACGACGATGCCGTTCTCGCGCCCTGGGAAATGCGACCCACCGCGGCCATGGGCAACAGCCACGAGATCCTGCAAGCCGATATTCCGTCGGTGGGCACCTTCACCGCGCGGGGAATGGCCGCCGCGAACGCCGCCCTCCTCGACGGTCGGCTCATCGACACAGAGCAGCTGGCCGAGATCACCGCCGTGACCTTCGAGGGGACCGACCAGGTCTTCGGCAACCCCGTGCGACTGACTCTGGGCTATCCCCTCGGTCGCCTCGGCGCCGGCCCGGACGAGGCATCGACCACGTTCGGCTGGGTCGGTGGTGGCGGCAGCTACGTCTACGTCGACACCGCCACGGGCATCTCCTTCGCCATGACCAAGACCCGACTCACCTCCAACTTCACTACCGCGCAACGACTCGCAGACCTCACCACAGCCGCGACCACCCCACACGCTTGAGTAACTATCCGAAGATTTCAGCCTTCGATCCAGCCCACAGTGAAGAAGAATGCACGCCTTCGACCTTCGTCGGCAGACCTGAACCGACCATCCCGAAAATCGTCAAATCAGGATCAACTTGTGGCAGGGAGTTGACGCAGGACACCGCGTGGGACTGTGGATATAAGGGTGTTTCCGGCCTGATTCGCTGAGCGATGTTCAGCGGGAAGGTGCCGTGATGACGACACTTGATGCCGTGGCCAGGAAGGAAGAGCCGGTCCAGGCTTCGGCCGAAGAGTTGGCCGCCCAGGAGCTGGTTCGGATGGCCAAAGAGCAGGGACTGTCCCTGACCGGGCCGAACGGGCTGCTCAAACAGTTCACCATGGGCTTTGCGCCAAAGATTTTGGACGCGGGGGCTTTCGATGCGGCGATCTCGCTTGGGCGTGGGCGCAGTAGGTGGTCGATGCGGCTTGGTTACAGACCGAGATCGTGGTCAGGCTGCGGATATTCAGGTTCGACAGGGCTGGAGCTCCCCGGGTTCCGTGCGCACTGTCAACGGACATCGGGACATCCGGGCGGATGGATTCGGCGGGTCCGGCTGGGCGGACAGCAGATCTCCGGGCTGATGGACATCAGTTCTCCGG
>NZ_JBITGN010000037.1:0-40162 GCF_044457245.1 Nocardia sp. NPDC050630 | reverse complement strand
CGGTCCCATTCCGAACCCGGAAGCTAAGGCCACCAGCGCCGATGGTACTGCACTCGACAGGGTGTGGGAGAGTAGGACACCGCCGGAACATCCTTCACGATAGGGGACCCAAAACTGGGTCCCCTATCGTCGTTTATGCACCTATATCTATGCCGTGTTCGGGCCCGACCGCCGACACGTGATTGAATTCAGAGGTTCGACAACCTCTGGCGGAACCTAGAAAGGGGCCACCGTGTCGGAACAGAACGACGGCCGGAAGTCCTTCCGGCAGGGCGGTCCCGACCGCGATCGAGGCAGCGCCTCTCGCGGCTCCTCCGACCGAGGTGATTCCGGCGAACGGCGCGGCTTCAAACGCAGCAGCGACGCCACCCGGAGTGGCTCCAGCGACCGCGGCGACTCCAACCGCCGCAACGATTCCGACGATCGCAGCTCCGGCGACCGGGGCGGTTTCAAGCGCAGCGGATCCGGCGAGCGCGGTGACTCAGGTAGTCGTGGCGGCTTCAATCGTGCCGATGATCGCGGTGGTTTCAACCGGGGCGGTGGCCGCAGCGGTTTCGATCGCGGCGACTCGGGTCAACGTGGCGATTCCGGCGAGCGTGGTTCCAGCCGCGGCGGTTCGGGTGAGCGCGGTGGATTCAAGCGCTCGGGTGATTCCGCAGATCGTAGTGGTCCCAACCGGGGCGGTTCCGGCGAGCGCGGCGGATTCAACCGCAGTGCCGATTCGGGCCGACGCGGTGATGCGGGCGAGCGTGGCGGTTTCAGCCGAGGTGGCTCCAGCGAGCGCGGCCGTTTGGACCGTAGCGATTCCGGCGAGCGCGGTTTCACCCATGATTCCGGCGAGCGCCGTGGCTTCAAGCGCGGAGGCGATTCCGGACAACGCAGTGACTCCGGCGATCGAAGTGGCTTCGGCCGCAGCGGTTCTGGGGACCGTAGCGGTTCCAGTCGAGGTCCCGGCGATCGAAGTGGCTTCAGCCGCGGTGGTTCAAGTGAGCGCGGTGGTTTCGACCGTGGTGGTTCAAGTGAGCGCGGTGGTTTCGACCGTGGTGGTTCAAGTGAGCGCGGTGGTTTCAACCGTGGTGGTTCCGGCGAGCGCGGTGGTTTCGACCGTGGTGGTTCCGGCGAGCGTGGCGGTTTCAGCCGTGGTGACTCGGGTGAGCGCGGTGGTTTCAAGCGTGGTGGCGACTCGGCTCGGCGTGGCGATGTGAACGAAGGTGGTGGGTTCAAGCGGCGCGATGACGCCGGTCAGCGTGGCGGGTTCAACCGTGGCGGTGACTCCGGTGGTCGCGGCGACTCCAGTCAGCGCGGTGGCTGGAACCGTGGCGACGATGCGCAGGATCGCCGTCGCGGTGGCGAGGGCGCACGTGCCGGGGGCGGTTCGGCTGAGCGACGCGCTCCGCGTCCCGAAGAACCCGATCTGCCCGATGATGTCCAGGCCACCGATCTCGAAACCGAGGTGCGCCGCGATCTGTTGAGCCTGGACAAGGGCAACGCGGAAACCGTAGCCCGGCATCTCGTGATGGCGGCTCGACTCATTGATGACGACCCGCGTCTTGCCCTGGCTCACGCACGGGCGGCGCGCCAACGAGCAGGCCGCATCGCTGTGGTCCGCGAAACCGCGGGCGTCACTGCCTACCATGCGGGCGAATGGGCCGAAGCTCTTTCCGAGTTGCGCACCGCCCGCCGGATGTCCGGTGGTTCCGGTCTGCTCGCCGTCATGGCCGACTGCGAACGCGGCCTCGGTCGCCCCGAGCGCGCCATCGAACTGGGTCGCAGCGACGAAGCCCGCGCCCTGCGCGGTGACGAGGCCACCGAACTCCGCATCGTGGTCGCCGGTGCACGCATGGACCTCGGCCAATACGACCAGGCCGTAGTCACCCTGCAAACCTCGGAACTCGACCCCTCCCGCACCGGCTCTGCCGCAGCCCGCCTCTTCTACGCTTACGCCGACGCCCTGGTCGCCGCAGGCCGCACGGCCGAGGGCCTCACCTGGTTCCTCAACGCCGCCTCCGCCGACCTCGACGGCGAAACCGACGCCGAGGAACGTGCCGAGGAATTAACCGGCGACGCCGAGCTGTAAGTAGCGCCCGCTAGACCCCGATACCGAACAGTTCGTCAGCCACAGCGCAGGCCCCAAGTTCCGGTCTGTTCGCCGGACCGGGCATGGAATGCGCGAGCGCAGCGCTTGTTCTGCAGAGTCGCCATGATGCCCCATATTTGGGCGTAGCCCATCCAGCGAGGGCGTGGCGTCAGAGATTGTGCTCGATGGCCGTCGGGGCTGAACAGGGCATGGAACGCGCGAGCGCAGCGCTTGTCCGGCGGGTTCGGCACGATGCCCCCGTGTTTGGCGATCCCCAATCGTCGAGGGCGTGGCTATTGATATTGCGCACGCTGCGCTCGATGGCCGTGGGGTTCTCGTCTGCTCGGCGTCATGGCATGGAATAGGTGGGCGCAGCGCTTGTCCGGCAGGGTGGGCACGACGCCCGCGTTTGGGCGTTGGCCAGCCGCTATGGGGTGGGTTTCAGAGATTGCGCATCGTCGGCCGGATGTGCGGTGGTTACGGTCTGGTCGCCGGTCGTGGCCTACTGCGAATGCGGCCTCGGTCGTCCCGATCCCGAACGGGTCATCGAAGTTGGCTCGAGTCGTCGAAACAGGTAGGTGGTGTCGCACAACACGCTGGCTATGAGGTGTCGCCCAACGTGCTCGCGATTCGGGTGGGCGCTCGGAATGGGCTTGCGGCATATGGTCGGTCGACGCCGTCATTTTCCTGTCGGCGGGCTGGCGTAGGGTTCGTGGACGGCAAGTTGTCGGTCGGTGACGTGGAGTGAGAGTGGTGTGAATCGGCTACGAGAGCGGTATGCAGCCCTGCTGCTGGATCTGGACGGCACGCTGTATCGCGGGCACGAGGTGATCGAGGGCGCGCCGGAGGCGTTGGCGGACTCCGTTGTGACACAGCGGCTTGTGTATGTGACGAACAACGCGAGCCGCGGTCCCGATGTCGTTGCGCGGCATTTGGCCGAGCTGGGATTCGCGGCGGAAACCGACGATGTCGTGACCAGTGCGCAGGCGGCGGCACGGTTGTTGGCGGAGCGGCTCGATTCCGGGGCGACGGTGTTGATCGTAGGCACCGATGACCTGGCCAAGGAGGTCGAAGCGGTCGGGCTGCGGTCGATCCGGCGTTTCAACGGTGCCGCGCCCGATGCTGTCGTACAAGGACATTCACCCGAAACCGCGTGGCCGGATCTGGCCGAAGCGGCCTACGCACTGAGCGCCGACGCGCTGTGGGTCGCCGCGAACACTGATAAGACGCTGCCGAATGAGCGCGGCCTCGCGCCCGGCAACGGCGCCATGGTCGCCGCACTGCGCGCCGTCTCCGGCAGGGAGCCGGTAGTAGCGGGCAAACCCTATGCGCCACTGCTAGAGGATGCCTTGGTGCGCGCTGGAACGCGCAGCGCGCTGGTGGTGGGCGACCGCCTGGACACCGATATCGAGGGCGCCAACGGCGTCGGTCTCGAATCTCTGCTGGTACTGACCGGTGTGAGCACCCTCGACGAACTACATGACGCCCCGGCGGAGCTGATCCCGACCTATGTCGCGGAGTCATTGGACGCACTGAACCATCCGCCGGTCGAGGACGAGGCGACCGACGTCGCCGACGACTTGACGCAACGCCTACGCCGTAACCCCGGAAGAGCCGTAAGGGTGCGGGCGGCCGGTTCGGAAATCCGATAGCGTTGACCCCACGATGACTACTCCGATGCCACGCCCCAACGGACCCGGCTCGAACGGACCGCGCCCCGGGCCGCCGCTGCCCGGCCAGCATCTGCCGGGTGCACAGGGACGCCCGGAGCCTGCCGATCCGACGCGGATCCGCGCCGAGATCGACAGTCTGCTCGCCGAACTCGACGCCCGTCCGGCCTGGACCGGCCTGGCGGCGCCCCAGCCGACGGATGCTGATTCCGGCGCCGATATCACCCGGCGCGCCCGCATCCTGGAGCAGGCACATGAGGTGCTCGTACAGGCACTGGCCACGGTGGACAAGATCTGAGGTGGTCAGGCGCGCTCGGGTGGACGCCGAACTGGTTCGCCGCGGATTGGCGCGATCGCGTGAACATGCGGTCGAGCTGATCGGTGCGGGCCGCGTCCTGATTGCTGGAACGGTCGCCGTGAAGCCGGCGACCGCTGTCGAGGCGGGTACGCCGTTGATCGTGCGCGAGGAGCCAGACGAGGTGTCGTGGGCCTCGCGTGGTGCGCACAAGCTGCTCGGTGCGTTGGAAGCATTCGAACCCCAGGGCTTGACCGTCGCGGGGAAGCGCTGCCTGGATGCCGGTGCCTCGACCGGCGGCTTTACCGATGTACTGCTTTCCAGGCAAGCGCGTGCGGTCGTCGCCGTCGATGTCGGTTACGGCCAGCTGATCTGGCGGCTGCAGAACGACGAGAGGGTGCGGGTTCTCGACCGCACCAATGTCCGTGCCATCACCCCCGAATCCATCGGCGGCACCGTTGAGCTCGTTGTTGGCGATCTGTCGTTCATATCGCTGAATCTGGTGCTTCCCGCACTAGCGGCCTGCACCGCGGACGGTGGCGACCTGTTGCCCATGGTCAAACCCCAGTTCGAGGTCGGCAAGGAGCGAGTAGGCTCCGGCGGTGTGGTGCGGGATCCCGCATTGCGCGCGGAAGTGGTGCGCGATGTCGCGGCCGCCGCCGCCGAATTGGGCTTGCGCACCCTCGGGGTGGTGGCCAGCCCGCTGCCCGGCCCATCGGGCAATGTCGAATACTTTGTGTGGCTGCGTAAAGACGGGCAGTTCGAGTACGACGGCGAGCAGGTCGCCGTGCTCGTCGAACGTGCGGTTGAGGAGGGTCCACAGTGAACGCGCTGACGCCGGCCGCATCCAGGGAGATTCTGCTGGTTTCGCATCCGGGCCGGGCCGAGATCATCGAAACCGCCCATCGCGTCGCGAAGATCTTCGCGGATGCGGGCATCGGGCTGCGCGTGCTCGCGGACGAGGCGGATAGCACCCGATTCGACTGTGAGTCCGATACCCGCGGCGGGACGGCCGTCGCGGAACCGGGTGGATATCCCGCGCGCGTGGTCGAACACTGCCCGGACGCCGCGGTCGGCTGTGAGATGGTGCTCTCGCTCGGCGGTGACGGCACCTTCCTGCGCGCGGCCGAATTGGCCAGGCCAGCGGGGGTACCGGTGCTCGGAATCAATCTGGGCCGCATCGGTTTTCTCACCGAGGCCGAGGCCGAACATCTCGATGAGGCATTGGCCAGCGTGGTCCGCGGCGACTACCAGCTCGAGCATCGGATGACCATCGATGTGAACGTCCGGGTGGACGACGAGATCGTCGAAACCGGTTGGGCGCTCAATGAAGCCAGCATCGAGAACGCCTCGCGTATGGGTGTGCTCGAGGTGGTCTTGGAAGTCGACGGGCGGCCGGTTTCGCAATTCGGCTGCGACGGCATCCTTATCTCCACACCGACCGGATCGACCGCCTATGCGTTCTCCGCGGGTGGCCCAGTGGTGTGGCCGGAACTCGAAGCGCTGCTGGTGATTCCGAGCAATGCGCACGCCCTGTTCGCGCGGCCGCTCGTGACCAGTCCGGAATCCAGGATCGCGGTCGAATCCGTTGCGGTGGGCCATGATGCGATAGTTTTCCTGGATGGTAGGCGCACCTTGGCATTGCCGAAGGGCGGGCGACTCGAAGCGGTCCGCGGTGCCGAACCGGTGCGGTGGGTGCGGTTGGATTCCGCACCGTTCGCCGACCGGATGGTGCGCAAATTCCAATTGCCCGTGACAGGCTGGCGTGGCCGACGGCGAACGGAGATCACACGTGCTGACAGAGATCAGGATTGACGGGCTTGGCGTCATATCCACGGCTACCGCGCAATTCCATGAGGGCCTGACGGTTCTTACCGGTGAGACCGGTGCCGGTAAGACCATGGTGGTGACCAGCCTGCACCTGCTCAGCGGGGCGCGGGCCGATGCGGGACGCGTCCGGTTGGGTGCGGAACGGGCCGTGGTCGAGGGGCGGTTCACTGTCGACGAGGTGAACACGACCGCGCAGAAGCAGGTGCAGGAAGTCCTGGAATCGGCTGCGGCCGAACCCGATGACGACGGCAGCATCATCGCGATCCGTACCGTCGGCAGTGATGGACGCTCCCGCGCGCATCTCGGTGGACGCGGCGTACCCGCGTCTGTCCTGGCCGATTTCACCGCGCCGCTGTTGACTGTGCACGGTCAGAACGACCAACTGCGGCTGCAGCGTCCGGATCAACAGTTGTCCGCCCTGGATCAGTTCGCCGCCGATGCGGTTGGTTCGCTGCTGCGCAAGTACCAGGTGCAGCGCCGATCCTGGCTCGACGCCCGCAATGAGCTGCTCGAACGTACCGCGCGCAGTAGGGAACTCGCGCTCGAGGCCGACCGGCTCAAGTATTCATTGTCAGAGATCGATGCCATCGCACCGGAACCCGGCGAGGATGAGCGCATCGTAGACGAGGTGCGCAGGCTCAGTGATCTGGATTCGTTGCGTGAGGCCGCTGCGGTCGCGCACGATGCCTTGGCAGGTCCCGCCGATTCGCCCGAAGAGGGTTCGGGTGCACTGGAATTGCTCGGTGCCGCGCGTGCCCGCATCGAATCGGCCCACGATCCGGCACTGACCGCGCTCGGGCCGCGGCTCGGTGAGGCCATCGCAGTGGTCGTCGATTTGACCACCGAACTCAGTGGCTATCTTTCGGATTTGCCTTCGGACCCGGGGGCTTTGGATTCGCTGCTCACCCGGCAGGCGGAATTGAAATCGCTGACCCGCAAGTACGCGCCGGATATCGACGGGGTGATCGCTTGGGCGGAGGAGGCGCGGGCGCGTCTGGGCTCGCTCGATGTCTCCGAGGAGGCGCTGGCCGCGCTGGCGACGGAGGTGGATATCGCCGCGGACCGCGTTCGTGAGGCCGCACGCAAATTGACCGCGGCGCGCACCAAGTCGGCGGGCAAGCTGGCTGCCGCGGTGAGCGCCGAACTCGGTGGGCTCGCGATGGGTAAGGCGAAGCTCGAGGTCGTGGTGCGGCCGGTGCCCGCGAGTCCGCAGGATTCCGCGCCGCTGACGGTGGACGGGCAGGAATTGCATGCGGGGTCGACCGGTGTCGACGAAGTGGAATTCCGGCTGTCCGCGCATTCGGGTGCGCAGTCATTGCCGTTGAGCAAGAGCGCATCCGGTGGTGAACTCTCGCGCGTGATGCTGGCGCTCGAAGTGGTGCTCGCCAGTTCCGATCACGGTGCGACGATGGTTTTCGACGAGGTCGACGCCGGTGTCGGCGGCCGGGCCGCGGTCGAGATCGGTCGTCGGCTGGCCCGGCTCGCGCGCACCCATCAGGTGATCGTGGTGACCCACCTGCCGCAGGTCGCCGCATTCGCCGATACCCATCTGGTGGTGGATAAGTCCGATGACGGCAAGGGCAAGGTCAACAGCGGCGTCCGGGCATTGACCAAGGATGAGCGCGTCATCGAATTGGCCCGCATGCTGGCCGGTCTCGATGACACCGAAACCGGCCGAGCTCACGCCGAGGAACTGCTCGCAACCGCCCGCGCCGAGCGCGCCCTCGCCTGACAGATTCAGCGCAGGGCTTTTTGGGCGCCCTTGATGAACTGGTTGATCAGGTTCTTCAGACCGAATTCCACAACCTTCGCGGGAACGGGGAGGCTGGGCTCGGATTCCATCGTGTAGGAGATCAGGGTGCCGTTATCGGCATCGGTGAAGGTAATGGTGCCGACATGCCGCTTCACCGGGACGCCCTTGATGATCTTGTATTCCATCAATTCGCCGGGAACGAGCTTGGTGGTCTCCTCGACGAAGCCGAGGCCGCCCTTGCCGATGAGGTACTGCGCACCGACGCCATTCGGGGTGGGCGAGCCGGGGGTCTTCAGAGTGAAGTCGACCGGGATGTAGGGGTTGATGCCATCGCGCTCGGTGAAGAACTTGTAGACGACATCGCGCGGTGCCGCGATCACGGCGTCGACGGTGCTGCTGACCATAGTGACTCCTCTTCGAGATATCTGTGACCCGCAGCATACGGGTACTGATTGGTGCGCCCTCGGCGCGGCGTGGTGTTCCTGTTATCACAGTGACGGATGTGACTGGTGAGTCGGCGCGCCTCCACCAATGGTTGAGGGTTTGGAGCCAGGATCGGCCCCATGAAGATGTTGGCGTTGTTGTCGAAGAGCACCGAATCGCTACCCGGGCTGACCGGGACAGCTCGGGTTGACCGCAACACCAGGCGTCTGCTGAAGCGGGTCGGGCCCGGTGATGTCGTAATACTCGATGAGATGGACTTGGATCGGCTCACCGCCGATCGGTTGGTCCAGGCGGGCGTGGCCGCGGTGGTGAATACATCGCCATCGATTTCGGGCCGCTATCCCAATCTGGGACCGGAAGTGCTGGTCGCCAATGGAATTTTGCTGCTGGACACGGTCAGTTCGGATGCCTTCCGGATCAAGGACGGCACCAAAGTCCGTATCGATGAGGGCGTCGTCTACTCCGACAAACTGGTCAAGAAGGAGCCCGAGGTCCTGGTCACGGCCATCGAGCTGACCGAATCCGATATCGCCGAGCGGATGATCGAGGCGCGCAACGGCCTCGCCGATCATCTGGAGGCCTTCGCTGGCAACACCATCGAATTCATCCGCACCGAGAGTGCGCTGCTCATCGACGGTATCGGGGTGCCGGAGCTAGAACTGAACATGAGGAATCGGCATGTGGTGGTGGTGGCCGACGGCCCGGACCATGCGGACGACCTCAAGCGACTGAAGCCGTTCATCAAGGAGTATGCCCCGATCATGGTCGGCGTGGGCCGTGGCGCGGACACCTTGATGAAGCAGGGCTACCGCCTCGATCTGATCGTCGGCGACCCGGACGAAATCACCACCGCCACTTTGAAATGCGGTGCGGAGATGATCCTGCCCGCCGATACCGACGGCCACGCCAAGGGACTGGAACGCATCCAGGATCTCGGCGTCGGCGCGACGACCTTCCCCTCATCCGGCGCACCTGCCGACCTGGCGCTGCTGCTGGCCCACCATCACGGCGCATCGCTCATCGTGACCGCGGGTGCCCCCGCATCGCTGGACGATTTCTTCGACCGCGGCCGCCGCGACAGCAACCCGGCGACCTTTCTCACCCGACTGAAAATCGGCACTGAACTCATGGATGCCAAGGCCGTCGCCACGCTCTACCGAAACCGGGGGTCCGGTACGGCCATCGCGATGGTCGTACTCGCCGCACTGGTCGCGGTGATCGTGGCGATGCTGGCATCGAATATGGGGACCGAGGCACTGGATTGGGCTGCCGATACCTGGAATCGGTTCGAGCTATGGGCTCAGGGCCTAGCCGGTTCTGGAGGCAACCGATGATTTCGATTCGGCAGCACGCGGTTTCGATTGTCGCGATCTTCCTGGCCCTCGCCCTCGGCGTGGTGCTCGGGTCACAGACCGTGGCGGCGGACCTGCTGTCCGGATTGCGCGCGGATAAGACGGATCTGCGCAAACAGCTCGACGCGGCCACCGATCAGAACCGGCGCTTCGGCGACGAAATGAATGCCGCGGATCGGTTCATCGCCGGGTCGGCGGGGCGCATTCTCGGCGGCACGCTGACCGATCGCGGCGTCGTGATGTTCACGACCCCCGATGCCGAACCCGCCGACGTCGAGGCCGTCGCGAAGGATCTGGAAGTCTCGGGTGCCATCGTGACCGGCCGCATCGCACTCACCGACGCCTTCTTCGACGCCGCAGAGGGCGACCGGATGCGTACCGCGGTCACCAATGTCATTCCCGCGGGCGCGCAGCTGCGCACCGGTCAGGTGGATCAGGGCAGTATGGCGGGCGATCTGCTCGGCCTGGTGCTGCTGCTCGATCCGGCGAGCGCGCAACCGCGCAGCACCCCGCAGGAGTTGAGTCTGGTGCTCGAGACGTTGCGCGGCGGTGGTTTTCTCGCCTACGGCGACACTCCGACGCAGGTCGCGAACCTCGCCGTTGTCGTCACCGGCGACGGCGCGAAGTCCGGCGAGAACAGCCAGGGCAGCAATGTCGCCCGATTCGCGGGCGCTCTGCGTGGTCGCGGCACTGGTGTGGTGCTCGCGGGTCGATCCGGCGCCGCCGACAATCCGGGGCCGATCGCGATCATTCGTTCCGATGCGGCGCTGGCCACGGCCGTCACCACCGTCGACAATCTCGACCGCGATATCGGCCGTGTCACCACCGTGCTCGGCCTGAGCGAGCAGCTCAACGGTGGTGCGGGCCGATACGGAACCGGCACCAAGGCGACCTCTCTCACACTCGTCGCACTGCCCGCGAGCTGATCCGCACGTCCGGCGATGCCCCGTGCTGGGAACATGGCGCGTGGCCGGGGCCGATCGATGGCAGCGACTCGGTGGCAAACGTGCGTGGGGTGTGATCAGACCAGCAATTTCGTGTTACCGTGAAGACCCGTGGGTCATACACGGAATCAGGCGCGAACGGCCACGAAGCACATCTTCGTCAGCGGTGGTGTCGCCTCCTCATTGGGTAAGGGTCTTACCGCCTCCAGCCTCGGTCAGTTGCTGACCGCGCGCGGACTGCGGGTGACCATGCAGAAACTCGACCCGTACTTGAACGTCGATCCGGGCACCATGAATCCGTTCCAGCACGGAGAAGTGTTCGTCACCGAAGACGGCGCGGAGACCGATCTCGATGTCGGCCACTACGAGCGTTTCCTCGATCGCGATCTGTCCAAGGACGCGAATGTGACTACCGGGCAAATCTATTCGTCGGTGATCGCCAAGGAGCGACGCGGCGAATACCTCGGTGACACCGTGCAGGTGATCCCGCACATCACCGATGAGATCAAGAGTCGCATCCTGGCGATGCAGGGCCCGGATCTGCAGGGGCAGGTGCCCGATGTGGTGATCACCGAAATCGGTGGCACCGTCGGTGATATCGAATCGCAGCCGTTCCTCGAGGCCGCGCGCCAGATCCGCCACGATGTGGGCCGGGACAACGTGTTCTTCCTGCACGTATCGCTGGTGCCCTACCTCGCGCCATCGGGTGAGCTCAAAACCAAGCCGACCCAGCATTCGGTGGCTGCGCTGCGCAATATCGGAATCCAGCCCGACGCGCTGATCCTGCGTTGCGATCGCGAGGTGCCCCAGGCGCTCAAGAGCAAGATCGCGCTGATGTGCGACGTCGATGTGGACGCGTGCATCTCCACTCCGGACGCGCCGTCGATCTACGACATTCCCAAGGTGCTGCACCGTGAGGGCTTGGACGCCTATGTGGTGCGCAGGCTCGGACTGCCGTTCCGCGACGTGGACTGGACCGTGTGGGGCGATCTGCTGGATCGGGTGCATCAGCCGCGGGAGACGGTCGAGGTCGCACTGGTCGGCAAATACGTCGATCTGCCCGATGCCTATCTGTCGGTGACCGAGGCGTTGCGTGCGGGCGGATTCGCCTCGCGGGCCAAGGTGAATATCCGCTGGGTGCAGTCCGATGAGTGCGAAACCCCGACGGGTGCGCAGGCCGCGCTGCGCGATGTGGACGCGGTGCTGATTCCGGGCGGATTCGGTATCCGCGGCATCGAGGGCAAGGTCGGCGCCATCAAATATGCGCGGACCAGGGGGCTTCCGCTGCTCGGCCTGTGTCTGGGCCTGCAGTGTGTGGTCATCGAGGCCGCGCGTTCGGTCGGTCTGGCCGAAGCCAATTCGGCCGAATTCGAGCCCGACACACCGCATCCGGTGATTTCCACCATGGCCGATCAGAAAGAGATCGTCGCCGGTGAGGCCGATCTCGGCGGCACCATGCGCCTGGGTGCGTACCCGGCGACGTTGCAGAAGGGGTCGGTGGTCGCACAGGCCTACGGCACCGACCAGGTCTCCGAGCGGCACCGGCATCGCTACGAGGTGAACAACGCCTACCGCGACAAGATCGCCACCAGCGGTTTGAAATTCAGCGGTACCTCCCCCGACGGGCATCTGGTCGAATTCGTCGAGCTGCCCGCGGATAAGCATCCGTTCTTCGTGGCCACCCAGGCTCATCCGGAACTCAAGAGCCGCCCCACCCGGCCGCATCCGCTGTTCGCGGCGCTGATCGCGGCGGCGCTGAAATATAAACTGGCGGAGCGGCTTCCGGTCGATATCCCGGACGAAGAGTTCGCGAACGCAGATCAGGCTTCGTAGATGAGTGAAAACGGGGGAGCCCAGCCGGGCAGCCACGACTTCGAGACCGTGGCGAGCAAGACCATGTACAGCGGCGCCATCCTCGCGTTGCGGCTCGACCAGGTGGCCATGCCGGGCGGACGCGTCGTCGAGCGCGAGGTGATCGAACATCATGCGGCGGTTGCCGTCGCGGCCATTGACGATGCCGACAATGTGGTGTTGATCAGGCAGTATCGGCATCCGATCGGTCGGCGGCTGCTCGAACTGCCCGCCGGACTGCTCGATGTGCCCGGCGAGGATCCGCTGGCCGCGGCCAAGCGCGAATTGGCCGAGGAGACCGGACTGGCCGCCAGGGAATGGTCGGTCTTGGTGGATGTCGCGCTCTCGCCCGGATTCACCGATGAGGTGCTGCGGGTGTATGCCGCGCGGGGTCTGTACGAAACCGACCGGCCGGAGCCGGAATTGGAGGAGGCGGACCTGGAATTGGTCCGCCTGCCCGTGGATGAGGCCGTGCGAGCCGCATTGGCCGGTGAGATCGTCAATGCCACGGCCGTTGCCGGTCTGCTCGCGCTCGCGGCGGCTAGGGCGAGTGAGGCGCAGTTGCGACCGGCCGACGCGCCGTGGCCGGGGCAGCCCACCGCCTTCCTGCGCCGCAGGGCGCAGCGGCAGTCCGCAGGCTGACGGGTCCGGGCGATGCTCGCACGGGAGGTGGACGCCTACCTCGATCATCTTGCGGTCGAGCGCGGCGCCGCCCGCAACACCCTTGGTGCGTACCGGCGCGATCTCGATCGGTATCGGGATTTCCTGACCGGGCGCGGGATTACGGTGCTGGAGCAGGTCTGCGAATCCGATGTCGCGGAGTTCACGATGGTGCTGCGGGCGGGCGGGCAGACGCACCCGCCTCTTGGCGCGAGTTCGGTCGCACGTGCGCTGATCGCGGTGCGCGGGCTTCATCGCTTCGCCGCGGCGGAGGGGGTGACGAGTACCGATGTCGCACATGCGGTGAAGCCACCCACGCCCGGACGGCGGTTGCCGAAGGCGCTGCCGTACGACCAGGTGCTGCGGTTGCTGGAGGCCGCGGGCGGCGGGCCCCTCGATGACTCGAATGGAGCCGGAACCGATGGCGGCCCGCGCGGATTGCGCGATCGGGCGCTGCTAGAGCTGCTGTATTCGACCGGGGCGCGGATTTCGGAGATGGTCGGACTCGATGTGGACGATCTCGATACCGAGGAACGGGCTGTTGTGTTGCACGGCAAGGGCGGCAAGCAGCGCATGGTTCCGATCGGCAGGCCCGCGCTGGCGGCTGTCGACGCATATCTGGTACGGGGTAGGCCGGTGCTCGCCGCGAACGGGAAAGGGACCGCGGGCGCGCTGTTTCTGAATGCCCGCGGCGGACGATTGTCGCGGCAGAGTGCCTGGCAGGTTTTGCAGACCGCCGCTGAGCGGGCTGGTATCGGGGCGACGGTTTCGCCGCATACGCTGCGTCATTCCTTCGCAACGCATTTGCTCGACGGGGGTGCGGATGTGCGCGTGGTTCAAGAACTTCTCGGACATGCTTCGGTGACGACCACTCAGATCTACACGTTGGTCACTGTGAACACGCTTCGTGAGGTTTGGGCCACCGCTCACCCGCGCGCTCGCTGAGTTCTGTGCCTTGCGCAGGATTTTGCGCGCCGAGTTCGGGTTAGCCCGACGAATCCGTGTGCGGTGTACAAAACATGCGCAGAGCGTATCGACCGGAAGAAATGGGACTACGGTCCGGTTGTGTTGGATGCGGGATCGGGTGGTCTCGGCATGCCGATGTGAGGTGAGTTGGATGGCAAGGGCTTTCATCGTTCAGGAGCGCGATGTCGAGGCGGTGTCGCTGCCCGGCGGCGGTTCGTTCCAGTTGCTCGAGGACAGTGTGAACACCGACGGGCTGTTCGGGGCGAATCGGCTCGTCCTGCAGGCTGGCGCGGATGGGACCAGGCCGCACCATCACACGAAGTCAACGGAGATCTTCTATGTCCTGAACGGGACAATGGAATTCCTCGTCGACGGCGAACGTCATGCGGTCGCGAAGGGTGGTCTGGTGGTGGTTCCGCCGGATATTGTGCATGCCTTCGGGGCGTCCGTGGACGGTCCCGCCGAGTTCTTCGCGGTACTCACACCAGGTATCGTCCGGTTCGAGTACTTCCGGCAACTCGGTCGTATCGCTCGGGGTGAAGCGGATTGGGACAGTATGGATGAACTCCACGATCGGTTCGACGTCCATTTCGACGGTGGACCGGATTGGCGTTAGGGGAGTGGATGCCCGCGCAGGTAAACGCGGGTGTCGCGTGTCCGAGCGTGGGTCTTGCGCTGTCAAGCGGTAGCGTCTATCGAGAGCTGGACCGTGCGAAAGTGAGGTCGGGCCTGATCGGCCTCGCTACGCTCGGGCAGATGATGCCGGAGGCGGCGAAGGCAACGGGCAGGAACGTATAAGGAGCAGCGGATCGTGACGACAGCCGGTGCGGCAGAGCCGCCGATGAGTGCTGGGGCGCAGCCGCTTACGGGTCCCCGAACGGGTCCGTACTCGGCAGCTGCGGCGGAAACGCTGTGGGGCAACGGCGCTGAACCCGTCCCCGAGGATGCGACGCTCGGTCCGACTGGGCGCCCGCTGCGTGCCGTGCCCGAACCGCCGCCGATCGAGCATCACGGTGATGCGCTGATCGTCGCGATGTGCAATCAGAAGGGTGGCGTCGGCAAGACCACCTCGACCATCAACCTCGGCGCCGCGCTCGCGGAGTGCGGTCGGCGGGTGCTGCTGGTGGATCTGGATCCGCAGGGTGCGCTGTCGGCGGGATTGGGTGTGGCCCATCACGATCTCGATCTGACTGTGCACAACCTGCTCATCGGATCCAAGGTCTCGATCGACGATGTCCTGATGCAGACCCGCGTCGAGAATCTGGATTTGCTGCCGAGCAATATTGATCTGTCCGCGGCGGAAATCCAGCTGGTCAATGAGGTCGGCCGGGAGCAGACGCTCGGGCGTGCGCTGGAATCGGTACGTGATCGCTACGACTACATCCTCATCGACTGCCAGCCGTCGCTCGGGCTGCTCACGGTGAATGCGTTGGCCTGCTCCGATGGCGTGATCATTCCGATGGAGTGCGAGTACTTTTCGCTGCGCGGCCTCGCCCTGCTCAACGACACCGTGGAGAAGGTGCGCGACCGTCTGAACCCGCGGCTGAGCCTGTACGGCATCGTTGTGACCATGTTCGATGCACGGCTACTCCATTCGCGTCAGGTCATGGCGCGGGTCGTCGAGGTGTTCGGCGACCTGGTGTACGACACGGCGATCATGCGCACCGTGCGCTTTCCGGACGCCAGCGTCGCGGGTGAACCCATCACCACCTGGGCGCCGAAATCCAGTGGGGCCGAAGCATATCGGGCGATGGCGCGGGAAGTCATCCACCGGTCCGGCCGGTGATCGGCGGTACCGAACCGGCGCCATCGACGAACACGGATACGCTCGGCTCGGAGTCTGATGAGTTCGTCGATCGGGACTCCGACGCCGAGCGTATCGCGTCGACCGCGGACGATCTGCCGAGTAGATCTGGCGACGAGAGCCAACCGACGGCGCAGACATCCGGGTTCCAGCTGCGGCTGAGCAACTTCCAGGGGCCGTTCGATCTGCTGTTGAATCTGATCAGTTCGCGCAAGCTCGATGTCACCGAGGTCGCATTGCATCAGGTGACCGACGAATTCATCGCCTACACAAAGGCATTGACCGCCGACATCGGGCAGCAGGCGTTGCGTGCGGACAAGATCCTGGATCAGACCACCGAATTCCTGGTCGTCGCGGCGACACTGCTGGATCTCAAGGCGGCGCGACTGCTGCCGTCCGGTGAGATGACCGACGCGGAGGATCTCGAACTGCTCGAGGCGCGCGATCTGCTTTTTGCCCGGCTGCTGCAGTACCGGGCGTTCAAACAGGTCGCTGAGTTGCTCGGGGAACTGGAAGCGGTCGCGTTGCGACGCTATCCGCGTGCGGTCGGGCTGGAGGAGCGCTACGCCGACCTATTGCCCGAGGTTACGCTGGGAGTTGACGCGAACCAGTTCGCCGCGATCGCCGCAACGGCTTTCCGGCCGCGCCCGGCACCGCGGGTCGGACTCGACCATCTGCACCAGCACGCGTTCTCTGTCGCCGAACAGGCCGCGCTCGTGCTCGAACAGCTCAAACTGCGCGGACCGGGTGGTTGGACGACCTTCGGTGAACTGGTCGCGGACTGCGATGTGCCGATCCAGATCGTCGCCCGCTTCCTGGCACTGCTCGAGCTGTACCGGGGCAAGACGATCGAGTTCGACCAGCCCGACCCGCTCGGCCCACTCTCGATCAGCTGGACTGGCGACCCGAAGGACGACACCGCCGACACCATGACCATCGAGGAGGACTACGGGTGAGTGAGCGCACCGACGATGCGACACCCGTCGAGCACAACGGCATCGAGCATGACACCGCGATCGCAAGGGAGCAGGTCGACGATGCTGTATCAATCGCGCAGACCGACGACGCAGTACGCGCGAGCGCAGCGGAAACGGGCGATGAGGCGGCATCGTCGAGTGATGAGCGCATGGAAGACGCCACAGCGGCGAATGTGCCAGGAGCTCGCAGCAGTACGACACTGAGTTCGAGCGGCAATGTCGCGGCGGGCATGAGCGTGGCGGAATCGAGCGTCGACAGGGCAGCGAGCGGGCGTTCTGGGGCCATCGAAGCCGCCGTGGATGCCAATGCGCCAGGGACCGAGGGCACTGTGGCGGATTCGCGTGGTGGTGCTGCCCTGGACGCGGCGACCTCCGGCGACGCTGTCGGCAGTCGCATTGTCGACCCGGTTTCCTCTGGCACAGTCGAGCCGGGCCAGAGCGAACAGGCATCGGGCGGAGTCGAGGGCAGCGCGGAACGTGCCGACGCAGCGCTGATGAGCGGTGGTGGCGAGCAGCCAGCGACTTCGGCAGGTGTGACGGAGGCAGTTAGCGGATCGATCGTCGACGCCAATTCCTCCGGCACGGTCGAGCCGATCGCCAGCGAGCAGGTAGGGGCGAGCACTGAGGAGGGCGACGGCGCTGCTGGTGAAGCTGGCGCGACGCGGCTGACGAGCGGTGATGGCGAGGAGCCCGCGGCTTCTTCGGGAGTGACGGAGTCCGTAAGCAGTCCGATCGTCGACGCCAATTCCTTGGGCTCGGCCGAGTCGAGCAGCAGCGAGGAGGCGGCGTCGAATACTGAGAATGGTGAAGGCGTCGCGGGAGTATCTAGCGCGACGCCGCCGGGCAGCGACAGGGGCCCGGCGGGCGAAGGCTCGGCAAGGGCGACGAAGACCGCGCGTGCGACGAAGAGCAAAGAAACCGCCGGATCCGATGACCAAGTGGCGGAGTTCACGCCTGAACCGCTGGATGACGATGAATTCCGGTCGGCGTTGGAGGCGATGCTGCTCATTGTGGACGCTCCGGCCCCGGTAGAGCTGCTGGCCGACGCACTACAGGACAAACCGGCGCGGGTGGAGCGGGCGCTGCACGAAATGGCGGCAGAACTGTCCGCACGGGCCAGTGGTATCGATCTGCGTTTCGTCGGTGACGGCTGGCGCTTCTATACTCGCAGCGAGTACGCGCCGTATGTGGAACGGATGCTGCTCGACGGCGCCCGGTCGAAATTGACCAGGGCCGCTTTGGAAACATTGGCGGTGGTGGCATACCGCCAACCGGTGACCCGGACCAGGGTCAGCGCGGTGCGCGGCGTGAACGTCGACGGCGTGATGCGAACCCTGTTGGCTCGGGGATTGATCGCCGAGGCCGGGGTCGACCCGGAAACGAACGGCACGCAGTACTGCACGACCGAACTGTTCCTGGAGCGGATCGGACTCGCATCGCTGTCCGATCTGCCGCCGCTGGCGCCCCTGCTACCGGGCGTCGACCTGATCGACGAGATCAACGAGAGTCTGGACACGGATCCCCGTTACACCAGACTGAAGAAATCCGCCGAGACCGATTTGGATCTCGGTACCGAAGACTGACAGGACAACATGAATACGCCCGCTCGCCGAGATGGCACACCGGATCGTAGGACCAGAAGCGACCAGCCCACCAAGGGCGGCGCAGGCCGAAGCGCACGCGATATGCGTTCGGCGCAACGGGGAAGTACGCAGCGCGGGGCCGCATGGAGCGGTTCCGAGCGCGGCTCCTCACAAGGGGGTTATCGCGGCAGTTCCGAAGGGGGCGACCGTGGTTACCGCGGTTCGTCGCAGGGCGATCAGCGCGGCTCCTCGCGTGGCGGCTACCGCTCGCAGGGCGAAAGCGGCTATCGCGGTTCCGCCGAGCGGGGTTCCGATCGACGTGGTAGCTCGCAGGCTGGCGGTTATCGTGGTTCGTCGCAGGGCGAGAGTGGCTACCGTGGTTCCGCCGAGCGGGGCTCTGATCGACGTGGTACCTCGCAGGGTGAGAGCGGTTATCGCGGTTCCGCACAGGGCGGCTCAGGCTATCGGGGTTCGCAGGGCGGTTCGGATCATTCGCGTGGCGCCGCCTATCGTGCTGGCGCACAAGGCGGATCGGCCTCGCGTTCGACCGGTTCGCGTGGCTACGCACCGGGAGGCGCTGCGCAGCAAGGCAATCCCCCGCGCCGCACAACCTCGGCCTCGATGTCCGCGCCCGTCGGAAAGAAGCCCAAGAATCCGAAGCCGCAGAAGAAAGTAGTCTCCGCCCCGCTGCTGAGCAACGCCAAGCCCGCCAAGAAACAGCACGTCGACCAGCCCGCCGAGGGCGGCCACGAGAAGTTGCCGTGGGGCGAGGGCGAGCGGCTGCAGAAGGTGCTGGCCAAGGCCGGTGTCGCCTCGCGCCGCGCCGCAGAGGAGATGATCGCCCAGGGCCGGGTCGAGGTAGACGGTGCGATCGTCACCGAACAGGGCCTGCGGATCGATCCGCAGCATGCCGTGGTCCGCGTCGACGGTACCCGCGTGATGGTGCGTGAGGAACTGGTCCATATCGCGCTGAACAAGCCCAAGGGCTGGCAGTCCACCATGTCCGACGATCTGGGCCGCCCGTGCGTCGGCGATATCGTCGCCGAACGCATCGCGGCCGGTCAGCGTCTGTTCCACGTCGGCAGACTGGATGCCGATACCGAGGGACTGCTGTTGCTCACCAATGACGGCGACCTCGCGCATCGGCTCATGCACCCGTCGTTCCAGGTACCGAAGACGTATCTGGCGACGGTGAACGGCGAGGTGCACAAGTCGATCGGCAAGCGCCTGCGCGACGGTGTCGAACTCGACGACGGTCCGGCCAAGGTCGACAGGTTCCAGGTACTCGAGCTGGGCGAGGGACGTTCGCTGGTCAAGATCGTGTTGCATGAAGGGCGCAAGCACATTGTGCGCCGACTGCTCGACGCCGTCGGCCATCCGGTGACCCGGTTGGTGCGCACCAATATCGGTCCGGTCGCACTCGGCGACCAACGGCCAGGCACGCTGCGCGTGATCGGCCGCGACGAAGTCGGCAAACTTTACGAGGCGGTGTCGTTGTGAACGGTGTAGAGATTCCCGTGGAGGTCCCTGCGATGGTTGAAGGCAGTACGCCGCTGGTCGTTGCCATGGATGGACCTTCGGGTACCGGCAAGTCCAGCGTGTCGCGGCGACTGGCCACCAGGCTCGCCGCCAGCTATCTCGATACCGGGGCGATGTACCGCGTCGCGACGCTGCGGGTGCTGCGGGCCGGTGTCGAGCTGACCGATTCGGCGGCGATCGGTGCCGCGGTGAAGGAACTGCCGCTGACCATCGGCACCGATCCCAGTCGCGAGTTGATCCTGCTCGACGGTGAGGACGTCTCCTCCGAGATTCGCGGCAACGCTGTCACCAAGGCCGTGTCCGCGGTGTCGGCCGTGGCCGAGGTGCGCGAGTTGCTTGTTGCCCTGCAGCGTGAAATCGCTTCCGCCGCAGCGCGAATCGTGGTCGAGGGGCGCGATATCGGCACCGTCGTGCTGCCGGATGCCGACGCCAAGATTTACCTCACCGCCTCGGCCGAGGCCCGCGCGCAGCGGCGCAATCAGCAGAACATCGCCGAAGGTCGCGGCGACGACTACGAGGGCGTACTCGCCGACGTGCAGCGTCGCGACACCCTCGATTCCACTCGCACGGTGTCCCCACTGCGTCCGGCCGATGACGCGGTGCAGGTCGACACCAGCGAACTGAATATGGATGAGGTCATCGACGAGCTGTATCGCGTTGTGGTGCGGCAGGTTTCGATCGGCCGGACAGGTAGGATGCAGTGAGTGAAGACGTTCTCGCGGGGGACGGCGTCTGGAGTGACGAATCCGATTGGGAGATAGCCGATCTCGACAGTGAGTTCGGCGAGGACGAACACCTCGCGATGCCGACGGTCGCGGTCGTCGGCCGCCCGAATGTCGGCAAATCGACCCTGGTGAACCGAATCCTCGGTCGTCGTGAGGCCGTCGTCGAGGATATTCCCGGCGTGACCCGCGACCGCATTTCCTATGAGGCGAACTGGGCGGGTCGCCGTTTCCTGGTGCAGGACACCGGTGGTTGGGAGCCCGACGCCAAGGGCCTGCAGCAGTCGGTTGCCCGCCAGGCCGAACTGGCCATGGAGACCGCCGACGCGATTCTGCTCGTGGTCGACGCCGTGGTCGGTGCGACGGCCACCGACGAGGCCGCGGTGCGGAAGCTGCGCCGCTCCAAAATTCCGGTGATCCTGGTCGCCAATAAGGTCGACGATCAACGCGTCGAGGCCGAGGCCGCCGCGCTGTGGTCGCTCGGTCTCGGTGAGCCGCGCATGGTCAGCGCCGCACACGGCCGCGGCACCGGTGACCTGCTCGACGATGTCCTGGAAGTCCTCCCGGAGACCCCGCGTGAGGGCACCGGCGGTACCGGTCCGCGCCGGGTCGCGCTGGTCGGCAAGCCGAATGTCGGTAAGTCCAGCCTGCTCAACAAGCTTTCCGGTGATGAGCGTTCGGTCGTGCACGACGTCGCGGGCACGACCGTCGACCCGGTCGATTCGCTGGTCGAATTGGGCGGCAAGATCTGGAAATTCGTCGATACGGCTGGTCTGCGTCGCAAGGTCTCCCATGCCAGCGGTATGGAGTTCTACGCATCGTTGCGCACCAAGGCGGCGCTGGAGGCCTCCGAGGTCGCGATCATGCTGATCGATGCCTCCGAGCCGATCACCGAACAGGACCTGCGGGTGATCAGTATGGTCGCCGACTCCGGTCGCGCGCTCGTGCTGGCCTTCAACAAATGGGATCTGGTCGATGAGGACCGTCGTCTGCAGCTCGACAAGGAAATCGACCGGGATATGGTCCGGGTGCCGTGGGCGCAGCGCGTCAATATCTCGGCGCATACCGGACGTGCCGTCCAAAAGCTTGTTCCCGCAATGGAAACGGCGCTGGAGTCGTGGGATAAGCGCATTCCCACCGGTCGGCTGAACAATTGGCTCAAGGAAGTCATCGCGGCGACGCCGCCGCCGATGCGCGGTGGCCGGTTGCCGCGCGTCCTGTTCGCCACGCAGGCAACAACCCGACCGCCGACCTTCGTCCTCTTCACGACGGGTTTCCTGGAGGCGGGTTATCGGCGGTTCCTGGAGCGTCGCTTGCGGGAGGAGTTCGGCTTCGACGGTTCGCCGGTTCGCATTTCGGTTCGCGTACGCGAGAAGCGGGAACGCAGGAAGTAGGCCTTTCGGAACGGATGTCGTTGTCCAGCAGCGGCGTCCGTTCCGGATACGCCATCAGTAGAAGTCGGCGAGGTGGTTGGTTACCCCACTCGGGCAGGGAACGTGCCGGGCGACCGGAGATATCGGCGACGGTGGTGGTGATTTCGGGCCCGGGGAGCGACCCAGTGGGCCGAAGCCGAAGTCCGCCGCCGGATGGCAGCCTTGCGCTGCAACGGAATCCTGCAGTTCCAGCTCGATGTTCCGTCCGCTGCATTGGGGTTCGGCACGGAAGCCCAGCTCTGAATCGCCGGACAACCTGCCGCCACCGTCAGCGTCGGCGAGGCGCTGGCCCGTCATCGCGAAGACTCCTTCGCCGCCGTCACCACCAATCTCGTCGCCGCCGTCAACTGCCGTGATTCCCAAGACTTCGGTCGCTACCTCACCGAACGCATCCCCGAACTTCCCGGCATCGCCACGCTCGAAACCGCTCCGACCGTTCGCACCGTCGAACGCGGGTTCGCTGCTGCTCTGGAGTGTGCTGCGTCACGATGCCGAGCCGTCGCATCCGGCGTAAATTCGTTAATTAGCGAAATGCCGAAGGAGGTGGCTGTGCTCGACGAGTGCAAAGCGTTGGCGAATGAGACACGCTTGCGCATCCTGGCGTGGCTCAAGGATCCGAACGAGAACTTCCCGCAGCGGGGCGAGGACGCCGAGCTAGGTGTGTGCGTCGGTCTTATCCAGCAGAGGGCGGGGACCTCGGCCTCGACCATATCGGCGCACCTCGCGATCCTGCAGCGCGCCGGATTCCTCAGCGCCACCCGACGCGGCCAGTGGACCTACTACCGCCGCGACGAAGCCCGCATCCGGGCCTTCACCGAAGAACTCCACCGCGTTCTCTGAGCTACGAAGGAAGTTTTATGCCCACCGCACTGTCGATCCTCGATTTGGCGTCGGTCGCACCCGGCCGCACCGCACGCGATAGCTTCGAAAACAGCGTCGCGCTGGCCAGGGCCGCTGAGCGCAGCGGCTATCGACGCGTCTGGTACGCCGAGCACCACAACATGCGCTCGATCGCGTCCAGCGCCACCAGCGTGCTGATCGGTTACGTTGCCGCGCATACCGAGACCATTCGACTCGGCGCGGGCGGCATCATGCTGCCCAACCACTCGCCGTTGGTGATCGCGGAGCAGTTCGGCACGCTGGAGACGCTGTTCCCTGGGCGGATCGACCTCGGGCTCGGCCGCGCGCCGGGCAGTGACCAGAAGACGATGTTCGCGCTGCGTCGCAATCCCTCCTCCGCAGACACCTTTCCACAGGACGTGCTGGAGTTGCAGGGCTATCTGTCGGGCCACTCGCGGGTGCCCGGTGTGCAGGCAGTGCCGCGCGCGGAAGGCATTGTGCCGCTTTATATTCTAGGGTCGTCGCTCTTCGGTGCGCAGCTCGCCGCTCAGCTCGGCCTGCCATATGCCTTCGCATCTCATTTCGCACCGGACGCGCTGCACCAGGCGGTCGCCGTCTACCGTGACAGTTTCCGGCCGTCGGAGCAGTTGGCCGAGCCGTATGTGATGGCCGGTGTCAATGTGTTCGCGGCCGAGGACCACGATGCGGCGGTGGCGCAGAAGACAATCTCCTACCGTGCTCGCGCGCGAGCCATGATTCGCCGTGGTGCGGCGGGCACGGACTTCACCGATGAGGAGATCGATGCATTCCTCGCCTCGCCGAACGGCAGCCAGCTCAGCGCGATGACCAGGTACACCGCCGTCGGCACACCCGCCGAAGTCCGTTCGTACCTGGCGGATTTCGCGGGGTCCATCGATGCGGATGAACTCATCGTCGCCCACCACGCCACCGAGATCGCTGACCGGCTGCGGTCGGTCGAACTCACCGGTGGGCTCATCACCGCGCCGGTAGCGCCCTAACTCAGCGAGCCGCCGACGATCATGTTCGCGGTGATGGTGCCGTCGACTTCCTTATTGCCGTAGATGACGACCGCGGCACCAACCGCCACATCCGACACGCGGCTGCCGGTGAGGACGAGTACCCGGGTAGCGGCGTTGACGTGAACGTTCGTCGTGGCACCCAGAATCCCTTGCACCGCAAGCGTTTTGCCGTCGTTGGCAGTGACCTTACCGATGGTCAGCCCGTGATCGACCCGGACCGCGTTCGCCGGGACGGCGGTGGCATTGGTGGCCGCCGATCCGGCAGTCGGTGCCGAATCCACGGATGCGATGAAGAAGTACACCACCAACGAAAGCAGGACCGCGAAGCTGGTGCCGATGAGCATGCCGAGATCGGGGTAGTGCCGTCCACGCTTCGACGGGATCGTGATGGCAGTGAGTATCACCGGGTCGATGGCCAGCTCCGCGCCGCCGCTGGACTCCTTGCTGGGGAGGCCCTTGGGCTGGTTCGACCACGGCGTGGCCGGGGGACTCATAGCTTCAACGTTATTTAACGGAGTGCGAATACCTATCACCACTGGCGGGAGCACTTCGACACGCCGAGCGGGTGGGGTGCGACCGACGCGCCGGCACCTGGCATTATCCGTGCATGGTCATTCCCAGCGTGCTGCCGGAACGCCCTACCGTCGGAACCCCGTTCGAAACCGGCTGGCCGGTCCGCCTCGCCGATACCGACCGGAACCGGCGTCTGCGCCTCGACGCCATCGCCCGCTACCTGCAGGACATCGGCTTCGAACACCTCGACGCCGTCCAGGACGGCGACATCCACCGCGGCTGGGTCGTCCGCCGCACCGTCATCGACGTCCTCGAACCCATCGAGTTCGGTGAGCACGTCACCCTGCGCCGCTGGTGCTCGGCCCTGTCCAACCGCTGGTGCAATATGCGCGTGCAGATCTGCGGCAGCAAGGGTGGTCTGGTCGAAACAGAAGGATTTCTCATTCATTTCGGCACCGAATCCGGTGTTCCCGCTCGCATGAGTGACCGCTTCATGGAGCCCATGCTCGCCAGCACCACCGACCACCGCCTGCGCTGGAAGGCGGCACTCACCGACCCGCTACCCACCGGGCCCGACGTCGAAGAAGTGCCCTTTCCCTTGCGCGTCGCCGACTTCGACTGGCTCGACCACGTCAACAACGCGATCTACCTCAGCGCCCTGGAAGAACTCCTCGCCACCCACACCGACCTCACCTCCGGCCCCCACCGCACCGTCATCGAATACAGCAAACCGTTGACCGCGGGAGAGCAGGTCCGTGTAGTCGGCCGCCGCACCGGCGACACCCTCGACGCCTGGTTCGCCGTAGCCGACGACCCCCGAGCCGCCGCCCGCGTCACCCCACGCTGACTCCCGCCCCACCCGCCACACCGATAACCAGGCGATTCGGCGTCTGACCGTCCCCTGAGGTAATCTTTCCGAGCGCCCGAACACCAGGCGCAACGGGCTGTGGCGCAGCTTGGTAGCGCACCTGACTGGGGGTCAGGTGGTCGCAGGTTCAAATCCTGTCAGCCCGACATAGAAAAATCCCCTCCGACCTGGGTCGGAGGGGATTTGCTGTTATTGGACGATGCGTAGTTGGGGACCATTTGGGGACCGTTGGGGCGCTCGTAGGTGTATCGAGAGCAGATTGCCGTCGTTTTGGAGCGCCTCGGTGTCGGGGTGGAGGTATCGCTGGGTGATCCGGGGGTCGGTGTGTCCGGCGATCTGCTGGAGTCGATGCAGGGGGACGCCAGCGTCGGCGAACCAGGTCAGCCCGGTATGGCGTAGTCCGTGCCGACGTAGATGTTCGTAGCCGACCTTTGTCACCACCTTGTCCCAGTGAGTTGCCTTGTGCAGCACTCCTGTTTGGATTCGTCCACCGCGGGGGCCGACGAAAAGTCGTGCGTCGGGATCCTGGTTGGCGGCTTTAATTCGTTGGAGCACCAACGGGCGAATGTCTTCGATAATCGGGATTCTGCGGGAGCGTTTGCCTTTCGTTCCTTTGTCTTTCAGCCCGCCCGGTCCGGGTGAGGTCTGGCGGCGCAATCGCCAAATCCATTGGTCGGTGTCGATATCGCGGACACGGCATCCGGAGACTTCCCCGATTCGGGTCGCAGTGCAGGCCGCGAAGACGACGACATCACCCCATCCCTGGTAGTTGTCCGATGACGCAGCGATCAGGGCGTCCGCGAGCCGGGTCAGTGCCGCCCAATCGGGCAGCGCAAGCGATCGCGGGTCGTCGAGTTCGTCCTCGTACCGCTCGTATTGGCGTTGCCAGCCGCTGACTTCGACACGGTTCCGGTCGATCACCTCGTCCCGGACGGCCTGGTCCAGTACTCGAGATAGTGCGGCCAAGCTGTTCTTGACCGCCGATTTGCTTACTCCTTCGGCGATCCAGTTCATGACCGCGCGGTCGGCCAGACCTGCGGTAACCATGGTCACCGGAATATGCCCGAGAGCCGGGACCACTCGACGGCGCCATGCTGGTAGGTAAGCGTCGCCCACTGTCTTCTCTTCCAGGCCGCGCATTGCCGCAGCCCAGTTGTCATCGCCGTAATCATTGAGAGTGGCGGTCGCGGTCTTCGGATCAACACCGCGTGCCGCGGCGCGCCTGATCCGATCTACCCACTCTTCCGCTTCCTCGCGCGTGTCGAATGCTGCCGACTTGGATGGGCGCGACTTGGTGACGGGATCGGACCACCGCACACGCGCTCGGAAGGGTGTAGCTCGTTTTCGCTCCTCGATATCCGCTCGGATTTCCACCCCGAGCGGAATCATTCGAACTGGATCGGTACCCATCACGCGGCCGTCGGGTCAATGCGGTTGCGTCGGAGGTAGGCCAGAACATCAGCGCCGAGGTACCGCGTCACTCGGTCGGACAGATGAACGAACGGAGGACCCTGCGGTGGGCGCGCTGTCCGCCAACGTCGCAGGCTCGACGGATCGACCTTGAGCACTGCGGCAACGTCTTCCGTGGTGTACCAGGCGTTCTCAGCCAGCTCCGACATTTCCCCTCTATCAGTAGTCATGGTTCGGTTCCTTCTGTTCTGGTGAATTCCTGTGCTGCGGTGAGGGTGCGGGTGACCGACGATGAGCTGAGCTCGACGCGCTCAGCGATGCGGGCGTGCGACCAGCCTTGCTCGTGGCGCAGCCGCAGAATTTCCGCGACTTTGTCAGGGTCGCGGCGTCCCGCGCGATCGGCGCTGCAGACCTGGTCGGCGACCATGGCCCATCGGTCGGGCGGTGCGCTGGCTTCGATTTCGATGCGTTGGGCTGGTTCGAGTTCGGCCGCCCGGGATTCGGTCAGTTCTGTCGATGTCGAACGCGTCTCGGTGTGTACCTCGCGCACCGAGACGGTGCGTACCGGCTCGGGCCGGTGCGCAGGTTCCAAGTCGGTGCGTTCGGGCGGGGCGGTGTGGTGCTCGCGGATGATCATGTGCGCCAGGGCGGCGCCCATACCGAGGACCACAACGGGGAGGCACGCGACCATCACCGTGACCGGCCACGGCGCCACGGTGACACCCGCGGCTTGCATGAGGTGGTAGGCGACCTGGCCGACAGCTCCCAGGATGAGGCTGCCGAATGCCGACCACATCGCGTAGCTGCGGGTTTTGTCGGATCGGACGCGTCCGGACAGCCAGACCGACAGCGCGTAGGAGGCGTATGCCTCCATCCCGATCGGGAGGGTGATCGCGGTATTGATCTCGAAATTGTCGGCAATCCCGGGCAGCGGGTGCACCGGACCGAATCCGGTCAGTTCACCGAGGCCAACCCATCCGGACCAGATCGCCACGAATGCCGGAAGAGCCAACAGCAATACCGGCCACGCCCGCACCGGGCGCGCAGATGCCTGTGCACTGGGCTGTGCATCGTCTGGTGCGTGGTGGTGCGCAGCGTCGTTGCTGCGCACCACGTTTGCACCGGAGTCGTGTCCGGTCACGGTTCACGCACCGTTCTGCCCGGCGGCGGGGGTGTAGACGGCGGTGAACAACCGGGCCTTCGGGTAGTCGGGGTCAGGTCCGGTGTAGGTGACCGCGAGGGTGTCCCCGATCCGGAAGTCGGCCACGCCCGCAGTGTCGAGGGCCGCGCCGATGGCTTGTTCCATCCGCCAGGTCACGTACAGATTCCGTGGCCCGCCGGCGGTGGCGAGGGTCACGATCAGCTGCATCACGGGTTTGCCGTCGTCGTCGAGTTCGACCTCGTCGGGTGCGCCGTCGAACTTCAATTTCGGTTCCTCGTTCGCAGCGGTGACGCGACCGGTCACGGTGGTACCGGGTGCGCTGTTGCGGCCGAACGCCGAGGTCGGGCGGGCGGCGCGACGGAAACGGGCGCCGAGGTTGCTGGTGGTCATGAGGGTGGGTCCTTCCTGTTGTGGTTGATGCTGGTCAGCGGTTTCGGGTGCGGACCCGGGTGGTGGGTTCGCGAAATCGCTGCGGGTGGGGTCGGTCGAGGTGTTTGACGGGTTCGAGTTCCTCGGTGCGGTGTCCGGCGGCGAAGTGGTCGGCGAGGTCTTTGCCGACGCGGGCCTGCATGACCCGGACCTCTCCGACGGTCCCGATGAGGGTGTCGGCGACCTTGGCGGCGTGCTGGTAGCCGGGGCGGTCGCGGTCGGCGACCACGATCACTCGGGCCGCGCCGCGCAACCATTTGGCGTGTTCGGGGGTCCAGGACCCGGCGCCCATGGCGTTGCAGGTCGCGATCAGTCCGGCGCGGTTCGCCGCCTGGACGTCCTTTTCGCCCTCGCATACGAAGATTTCGCGGCCGGTGTCGAGGGCTTCGCGGATGTCGGTGAGTTTCCAGGGGATCGGCGCGAATCCGCCTTTGGCCCATTCGGTTCCGGTCCATCGGGCTTGCCAGAACGATTTCGCGTAGCCGTGTTCGTGCGGGGTCCGCATTCGGAACACCGCGCCTTCGATCTGGTCGGTGTGCCACCGGTAGACGTAGGTGTCGACGTTTTCCGCGGGCCCGGTCTGTGCTCCCAGATCCGGCTTGTTCAGGATCGGGAACCTCGCCGCCGCGATCGCCCGCTCAACCGGTGTCAACGCCCGTCGCTCAGCCACCCCGTAGCGTTGACCGTGAATCCCATTGCTGCGCTGCTGGTTCGGGTCGCGTTCGGGCAGTCGGTCCCAGAGGTCGCGTACCCGTAACCCGATCCGCTCGAGGACTTCTTCGTCGTTGCAGTGTGCCCAGCACCGCACCCACGTCTTGCCTTCTCGCGGGTCGTAGCGCACACCGAGTGACGGGTTGTGGTGCTGCCCGTCGGCCTCGTGGACCGGGCACAGGTAGTTCGTCCACTGCATCGGATCGCGCGGGTGTGGCGGCGGTCCGACCCGGCGGATCAACGCGTCGGTCACCACCTGGTACGAGTGCCCCTGCGGCTGCTGCGGTTGCATCGCTCACCGCCCCCGCTCGATCTCGGGGCGGGTGGCGTCGGCAGCGGCCAGGACACGGCCCTGTTCGATGCTGCGTCGCTGCACCGCATCCAACTTCCCGCCTGGCGTGTGCAGGGATTCGACCAGCGCGCGCCGCATCACATCAGGATCGGATACCCATTGGGCGCGAGCGTTTTTCAGGAACCACCACTGCTCGCGGTGCGGTCCGTGGTGCCAACCGTGATCGATCGCGGCGCCCTCGGTGTAGAGGCGGTGGATGTCAGCCTCGGTCGCTTCGGGCCGGTAGGCCATGCGGGTGAGCCGGTCGAGTTCGGTGAACGCCTCGCGCATCGCTTCCTCGTGCTCGATGTGCATCACGTTCACCGCCCTCGTTCGATCCGCGACCGTGTCCGTGGGCGGTCTTGTGCGGTGAGGTCGCGGGCTTGTTCCTGGCTGCGGCGCTGGATATCGGTGAGGCCGTATCCGCCGTTGTGGTCGACGTTGTCCAGGAACCGGCGCATGGTGTCCGGTGCTCGCCGCCAGTCCTCACGGGCGTCTTCGAGGTAGTTCCAGTGCTCGGCGTGCGGACCGGACTCCCACCGGTCGGCGACGACCTGCTGTTGCATGTCGAGGAGCTGGATCTCGGCCTCACTGGTCGAAGGCCGGTACATCTGCCGCCCCAGCTCGACATAGGTCGTGAAGTCGGCGCGCATGGCTTCCTCATGCTCGCGTTCCATGTCAACGGCTCCTTTCGATCCCATTGCGGCGCTGACCATTACGCTCGGCACGCTGGTGGTCGACGTCGATGGGCCGCCACGGTTGCGTGTCGTCGAGCCGTTCGGCAGGCTTGGCCCGTTCGGCGGTGTGGTTGTCCTCGGTGTCGATCACCACGTGCTGTTCCTCGCCGTTCCGTTGGGTTTGCTCGGCTCGATCTGCTGCGCGCCCGTTTCGCTGGGTCCACAAGGTCTGGGCGAGTTTCTGGACGGCTTCGTCGCGTTCACGCTTGTAGCGGTCGCGTTCGGCGGCGACCTGGTCGACCTTCGGGCGGTCGCGCAGTTCACCGATCTCGTTGGCGAGGCGGATGTTTCGGTTCTTCAACTCCTCGATGCGTCCCTCGGCGGCGGCCAGGTTGCGCTTGAACTCGTCGCGGTCGGCGGTGACCGCGTCCAGACCGCGCTGCAACAACCCGACTCGGTTCTCGAGGCGGTCGCGGTCGATGGAGATGTCTTTCAACTGGCGTTCGAACTCGGCGAACCGATCCGGATCTACCGGTGCGGCCGACTGCTGCTCGACAGGACGGGTTACCGGCTGCTCGGTGGCCTGTCCGCGCTGGCGCCGCTGGTGTTGGTCGCGCAGGGCACGGACTTCGTCGGTGACCATCCCGAGCGGACCCTCGACGACTTCGGCGCTGCGACTGCGGCCGTCTTCCTGGATGGTGGCGGTGAAGTCCCCACCGGCACGGCTACTCGTGTCGCGGTAGTTGTCGAGCTGGTGCAGGATCCAGTCGTAACCCTGCTCTCGGGTTTCGAACCTGCTCATCCGGTCACGGTCCTGCGGCGCAAGCTTCGCGAACTCGCGGCCATCCATGACGTACACGTCGGTGGGTCCGACGTTGGCCACGAACGGTTTCGCCGCCTCGTGCTGGGGCGGACGCTCGACGGTGGCGCGCCGCTGTTCGGTGGCGGCGTCGGCGACGGTGCGTTGGTGGTCGGCGAGGGTATCGGCATCAGCGAAGAATCCTGTGCGCGGGTTCTGCCGGTACCCGCCATCGGCGCCGCGGATGATGCCGAGTGGGTGTTCGAGCTGTTCGGCCACCATCTCGGGGTCGCCGTGGCGGTGATACAACTGCCGTCCGGCCGGATCGCGCAGGCTGGCGTCCACGGTTTGCCCGTCGACCCACATCGCGTGGTCGATATCGCGGTACATCCATTCCAAACCGTCACGGGCACTGTCGAACCCGCGGGTTTCGACGATCGGATCCTGTCCTGTGGCGCTGTCCCAGCGCAGGCTCGCCTCATACTGCGGGGCCCGCTGTATCCGCTCGTGTTGCGAGGTTTGGGCTTGGTCACGGACGGTGCGAGCGACCTGCGCCCGGTAGCGCAACGCCTCGATACCGCGCACCTTGTGGGCCTTGTCGAACAACCGGCCCGGCTCGAACTGCGGGAACACTGTGGCCGCGTCCACACCATCCAACGCAATGCCCTGCTCGACCCGCGTCAACCGGGCATTGCCGACCACGCGTGAACGCAGATCATCCGCGTGGCGGGTCAACGCCTGTACATCGCGGTAGCGGCGCTGGTGATCGACACGCGGATCAGCGGCACGCTCGGCGACCGCGAGGGAGTGCGCGCGGTAACGGTCGATCATCTGCTGGGTCCACACCAGCTGGTTCTTGCGGTCGGCCTGCTCGCTGCGGCGCTGCTCGCGCAACGTCAGGCTGATCTGCTTGCGGATCCGGCGACGCTCCAGCCAGTTCCCGGCCTGAGCGTGCAAACGCAGCATTTCCTTCATCGCGTACCCGAACTTGCGGGCCTCGGCGATCAACTCATCTTCAGGACTATGGTCGGTCATATCAGCGAATTCCTTTCAGCAATAAGGGGATTGACGGCTATCGACTGCGGCGACGGCTGCCGCTGGCTCGCTGTTGAGCGAGACGGCGCTCGCGTTCCTGATCGGCTTGGTCGGTGAGCTTCAACCGGCTCGCGTTCTTGCGGGCCTCGTCGACCGCGGCCTCGACCCGGTACAGTCGTCGGTCCGCGTCGTCCAGTGCCGTTAGCACTGCACCGTTGGCGTCGATGGGTTCGATCGGCTCACCGAAGCTGTCCACCGCCAGCGACTGCGGCGAATGAGCCAGATCGACATAGCGTTCGCTGACTCGATTCAGCTGGTCGCGCATCTGACCGATCTGGTCGTAGAACGCGGCTATCTCTCGGTACAGATCGGACGGGATTGGCAAAATCCGGTCATCGGCGTTGTCAGACATGGGTTTTCATTCCTTTCGGTGTTACCGGGTCGCGCCCGTGGTCCGGTTGTTTTCGTGCCGGGTGCGGGCGGTGTCGATCCGGTCGACCAGGCCGCGCGCGAGTGCAGCGATAGTGGTGATGACGACGGCGAATGCCGTGCTGACGCCGTTGGTGACGGTGGCGAGGACATCGGGGATGCTCGGCCGCAGGGCGGCGTTCCACCACAGGTAGACCAGCCATCCAGTGCCGTAAGCGGCCATCGGGCCGGTCACGATCCACGGCTGCCCCCACGTCGAAAGCAGGGTCGCGGTGACCACGACAGAGGAGCCCCCGGCCGCGCCGCGGACCATCCGCCGCCGCGCCGCGCGACCAGCCTTCGCAACTGTGTCGGGATCGAGCGGCTTGTCCCACTCCTGCACGCAATCGTTAGTGTCGTTGTTTTGGACCACCCGCAGGACCGGCCGCACCGGGGCGTGCGGCTTGGATGTGTCCCGGTGGTCCTGGTTCGGGGTGTCGGCCGCGGCTGCTACGTCCGCGAGGTAGTCGGAGAACTCGTCGGCGAGGATGTCGCCGATCGCTTTCGGCTCGATCGGCTCGCGCTGCTCGTCGGGGTCTTCGTCGTTGTGGTCGTTGTCGCGGATGATGCGCATTGGTATTGCCTTCCAATCGGGTTCAGGAACAGAAGCGGGGTGTTCAGGCGACGGCGGTGGCGCCGGAAGTGGCGGGGTCACCGGGGGAGGCCTGCGCACGTTTGGCGGCGGATGTGCCCGGCATCGGGAGCAATTCGGTCGGGTTGACGGGGACGACGCGGCCGAATTGGGCGCGTCCGGCTTTGGCGTAAACGACGTCGCCGGTGTCGAATTCGCGGACACGGTCGGGGTCGACGAGCCATTTCTCGCCCATCGAGACCTGGCCCTCGTCGCCGTGGCGTTGGCCCTTGATCAGGTGCCGCGAGGGCAGCATCCGATGGATCGGGCCGAAGTGTTTGCACAGCTCCCCGGCGTTTTCGGAGTAGCCGATGATCACCCCGCCCGCGCAGGCCTTCAGGATCCGGTTCAGCGACCATTGATCTCGGGCGATGCCTTCGGGAGACTGCGCGGCAAAGATCACCGATACGCCCTGGGAGCGGCCACGTTCGCAGACTTCTTCGAGCCCGATCGACCCTTGGTCGGTGGTCGTGGCCGACAGTTCGTCGATGATGAGGGTGATCGAGCGGCGCTGGTCCTTGGCGGTGCGCCCGGCGCGCTGCATCAGCATCCGCAGGATCGCGGAAACCTGAGCGCGGGCGGCGTCCTTGTCGATGCCCGGCACGGTCACATACAGCACATCGACGTCGTCGAGATCGACGCCACCGTCGAATACCATCCGCCCGTGCTCGTCCTGGAGCCGGTCGAACAGGTTGGACGCCTTGATCAACATGTCGTCGATCTGGGGGACCTTTTCCGACTGCAACGCCTCGACCATCCGCACCACATCAGGGGCGTTGCCCCAGATGTCGCACAGTTTTTCGACACTGAGCCGCTCGAGGAACTCTGTGGAGGAGCGGGGTGGACCGACGGGTGCGTCGACCACGAGGGACACGATGCGGTGGCGCATTTCGTCGAAGTGCTGGCCCTCGCTGGTGCTGGCCTGCCCGGCGTTGAACATGTCACCGAGCACTGCCCGCTGATCCCGGGCTTGCATGTCCCACACGTCGAGCCGGTCTTGCTCGGGCACGATCGCGATCTTGTGTGGCTCGATTCCCTTGCGGGTCGCCAGATCCCGGATCTCACGGCCCAGGACCCGGTCGTCCTCACCGCCTTTGCAGGACACGAAGACCAGCAGCGGACGCGGGTGCTTGGCCCGCATCGCTGGTACGTCCTTCCAGCGCTGCCAGGCGGTCCACTCGTATTCGAGCATCGCGAACCCGAACCGCTTGATGGTCTCGGTCTTGCCGCCACCAGTGGTCTTGATGATCGCCATCTGGCGGCGGGCCTCCTTGTGCGGCACCACCAGCCAGGCTTGATGCCTGGCGGTCAGCTCCGACCACACCCCCAACGGTGTCGAGGACGTCCGATCAGCCAACGGCCCCAACACAATCCCGTCCCCAGTAGTGAACGGCGCACCCAACTTCGCGGCACGCGCCGCTGCGGCGGCCCGGCGTGCTGTCAACGCGTGCTGGACTCGTTCGGTGCGCCCAAGGGACTTCAAGCCGACCGTGTTGGTCTTGTTGACGAATTTCGCCCACCAATAGGTAGCCAGCAACGCCGCGACCGGTGCGCCGAGCGCGAGCATCATCGGCAGCCCGGCCCAATCACCATCGACGGCGCGGGATGCGCCCGCCCACAACAGCACCGCGGGCGTGGTCCACGAACCACCCGCCAACGCCGAGGACGCGGGCAGCAGCAGTGATCCGATCGCGAAGTTCCGCAACCGGTGCGGCGACAACGGCCACCGTGCCGCGACGGCCACGATCATGACCAACATCGCGACCACCACCACCCCGCACACCGTCGCGGTCCCCGCGATATGGGTGAGGCCGCTCAGATCCGGAAGATCGATACCGTCGAGCTGACGCACCGGTGGCTTCACCGGATGCACCTCGATCGATGGTGGCGGATCCTGCACGATCGACGGTGGCGCGGCCGGTGGTGCGGCGGTTGTCGACCCGATTGGGCCACAATCTGTCGGGGTGAGGATCGGCTGGCAATTCTGGTTGGTCATGATGCTTCCCTGGAGATGTGAAGACCGTTGCGGGCGCGGAGTTTCGCGGCGCGGGCCTGGTTGCGGGCGGCGAGGAAGGAGGTCCACTCGTCGTCGAAATCACCTGCGGCGAACAGCAGCGACAGGTTGCTGAGCTCGGAGGGGAGACGGTCGTAAGCTGCGGTGACACCGTCGAGGACCTGCACCGTCCGGCATAGATAGAGCAGCCCGATGACGGTCTCGGTCTTGGCGTCTCGCGCCGCCCGCACCGCGCCCTGCAGCGCGATATCCATGTGGGCGCGGTCTTTGAGGCTCAGCTCGACTTCCAGGGCCCACCACCCGCGGCGCCCATCGACTTCGCCGTGGAACCGGCCGTCGTGAATGTGTGGTCGGCCCGACAACGGGCGTCGGCCGGTGCTGAATTCGATTCGTGCGGAACGGTTTTCCGATGCTTCGACGGCGGCTCGCCGCCACAGCTGACGTTCGGAAATCCACCGATCCGCTGCGTTGCCGACCAGCATGATCCGGGCTTGTGCGACGGCCCGATGATGCTCGGCGTACATCAGGGGTGGATGCCAGTCCTTGGGACGCCACCCCAGATACCGCGCTGCGGTCACGCGGGTCGGGACCACCCACTTCTCACCGGGCTGCACCTGCTCGAGCGGATGAACCTTGTTGTCTTTGACCAGATCAGCAACCAGCCGATAGACGTGGTTGCGTTCCACGCCGAGGTACCAACCCAGCACGTCGAGCTGCATCCCCCGCATATCCGCCAACGCGGTGAGGACCGCCGTTTTACGCGCGGTGGATATCGGCGATCGTTCCGCACGCAGCAGGTCCTGCACCGTGGTCCGCGGCAGGCCGACACGACGACTGATCTCAACCTGGCTGTAGCCGCGGGCACGAAATGCCGAGACCTCACCGAGCACCAGTTCGACCCTGCGGGCCGAAACCCTGAGGGTCTGGCCGATCTCGCGGTACGTCGCACCCGCGCCGCGCAACCCGTCGATGATCTGGTCGAGATGTTCGAATTCCAACTCGCCGTAGCGATCCTTCTTGTTGTCGTTCATCGACTCCGCTCCCTTCCATTGCTCCTGGCGGCGCGGCGGGCCTCGATCTCCGAACAGATCCGGTCGATCTCGTGCGCCGACACATTCCGCGCGTCGAACCGCTCGACCGGCTCCGCCGGATCGCGGGTGGTGCGGCTGGCGGCGATGTCGGCGCGGGCCTTGAGCACCACCTCGCGCATGTCTTCCGCCGGTCGCGGTGTCACTCCGCACATCGGGCAGCGCCGGGTCGCTCCGCCCTCACGCTTCAATTGCCGTTCGCGGCCGCGGTTGCCGTCCCACGTGCGAGCCAGCGACCAGCCGATACCGGCGTCCTTGATCACTGCCAACAAGCGGGCACCGCGCCCGGCGCGATGCTCGGCCAACCGGGCATCCAGATCGGTGGTCCAACCCGTGTAATGCTTGGCGTGTCGGTACGGCCGCTCGAAATGCAGCAAATACACGGTGCCGTCGGGGGATTCGCGGTTCATCGGCTCCGCTCCGATCCGCGTTGCCGATCAGGTCGACGCGCAGCGATATCGCGGCGGGCCTGCTCGATCACTTCGCGCATATCGGCGGCGTCGATGCCGCGACGCTCACACGCCCGCACCGACCGCTCCATCCGAGCCAGCTCCAACGCCTCCAACTGAGCAGGTGTCGGAACTCGCTTCGGCACAGCGGTTTCCGTGTCATACAGGTAGGCCTTCAACGGCCCCCGTGCCCCACCTCGAGCACGCAACACCTGGGCTTCGTGGTCGGCGCTCGGCCGCTGCCCCTCTCGAGCCAGTTGACGACGGGTCCGCAGATGTGGCGGCGCGAAACCCCACGGCCACGTCGGGATGCCGTACTTCTCGCCTTCGGGATCGTGGAACCGGCTCATCGCGACCGCTCGATCCGCCGCGAACCTGTTCGAGTCCGCTGCTGAGCGATATCCCGCTCCAGCGCCGCCCGCCAGCTGCGCCGTGCCTCGTTCGTCTCGCGCTTGACCGCGTCCCGAACACCTTTGAGGTAGTCCAGCTTGGCGCGCTCACCCGTGGTCTGGGCGAAGTCGTTGCGCTCCATCGACACCCATGCGGCCTCCGACATGTCGAACAGCACTTCGTCGGTAGTCGACAGGCACTCGAACCGTGCCCGCGCCTCGGCCCTCGAACGGTCGTCACTTGCCGCGCTCACCGCGCCACCCCCGAGACCTGCGAAACCGGAGCGCACGAACCCGGCTTCTCCGGTGGTACACCGGAATTCGCTGAACGGCAGATGTTCTGTGACGGCGGATAGTGATACCCGGTGTCCTTCAGTGCTGCACAGGAACCGATCGCGACCAGCAGCAACACACCGACCGCCACCAACCGCAGCACTGGAGGCAACAACCCCAATGGCGCGTAGATCGCGCCGACTCCGGTGAATTCAGGTCCCGCCATCGAATGCAACGCCGTATGCCCACGGCCCTGGTCGAAATGGGTGACCGTGTACCCCACCGGTCCTTGCTGCCGCGGCGCGCTCATCGCCGCACACCCCACCGACGGGACGCTCTCCAAAACGCGAACGCTCCCAGCAGCATCACGGTGAAGCCGACAACTGCGGGATGAGTCAGAACGAGGTAACCGATCGACACGGCCGCAACCGCGAATCCGAATGTGCGAGCGCGCATCAGGCTGCACCGCCTTGGCCAAGCGGTCGAACCAGGGCGAGGACCTGGTTGCGGTCGACTTTGATCAACCGCGGGCCCACCTGGAATCCCTCCAGGAGTCCGCCGTCAACCCAGCGGCGGATGGTGGTTGGGTGCACTCCACCCGCCAGCTCCGCAGCGTCACGGAGACTGATCAGGTTTGCCCGTTCCCCGGCCGAACTGTGCCGTTTGCTCATGAATGCCACTCCTTCGATGCGCAGTGCTTGTGTATACACAAACAGCGTATACGCAGCTGTGTATACACACAATGCTTGCGTATACACAGAAGGTGGGCATAAAGAAGAGGGCCTGATCAGGTAACTGATCAAGCCCTCTTGACGGTTGTGCTTCGTCTATCGACGGTTGAGCGAAGTTTCTACCCAGATGGCGAGACCGTCATCCGGAACGAGAATGCCTGGTACCGGCCGCGCGGGTAGGTCACGTCCGAGACCATGAGTAGGTTGTCGTCGTTGTCTAGAAAACGCTGATGAACAGTGATTGCTGAGTCCCCGGCCGGAACGTTTAACCATGTGGCGTGCAGCGCGGTCGGGATCTGCTCGGCGAGGGTTTCCTCCAAAAACGTTGCGTCGGGGGTCTCTTGGTCAGGCAGGTGATACGTGTCCGAAATCGACACAGGATTGCCGTCCTCCGTTGCGCGAGTCACAACGTGCACAAGCTCATCGCCGACGTCGATGCCGAAGTCGTCTGCCAGCTCATCTGTCGCCTTGACGCGTTCAATCTCGCGCTCGACACTCACGGGACGGTCGGTCTCACTCCCGAACGTGGTCTCAGGGCTTTCCATCTGGCGTTCTGGGGCGAGCCGCGTCAGGTTTGGGCGCTCGACAACATAGGTGCCGCGGCGCTCAACCGTTCGCACAAGCCCCGCGCGGTGTAGTTGCTCAACCGCTTTGCGCACAACGATTTCCGACACGTTGTGGTCATGGGCGATCTCGGAATAGCTCGGCAGCCGGGTCTTCGGCGGAATCGCTCCACTGCGGATCTGACGCGCGTACTTGTTTGCGATCTGGACGTATTTCGGCTCGGACATGCGCCGGGTCCCCTTCCGATCAGTGACTGTATACGCACCTGTGTATACGCAGTAATGACCCTACGCTGCCGCCGGGCCTTATCTCCTCATATGTGCTGTGACGGCTTCGTCAGAAGGTGTTAATGCCGCCGAACCCAGCACTGTGCGACGTCTCGCAAGTTCCACCACGAGACGAATTGAGGATCTTGGTCAACCAATTCCCACTCATGCGCAAGAGCATCGAAGAAGGCGTCGTTGCCGGTCTTGCCGCCCTTCGGCTCGCCGACATAGATCAGGCGATCCCCGCCTGCGGTCGAATAGTCCGCGAGTGCAGTCGATGCCATCGTGTCGCCCCAGCCGGGTGGCCAGCATAGGAACAGAACAGGATTCGTTCCGAACTGGGAACGAGTGTCAAAGCCGGAGAGCCCTACGACGTCGAACCATGCAGCTGGCTGTCCGGGCGAGAGCGGGAAAGAGACGTTCTCACCGTCGGTAGGCGGCTCCGAGTCATAGGCGCTCACCTTGCATCCAACATTGGCCAGCTGTGCAGCCCAGTACCCCCGACCTGCTCCAAGCTCAACGATCGACCGATCCGAACACCATTCCGTCATACGCTGCAAGGTCTCGGGTGAAGGGACAGCGTAGGCGTAGGCGGCCTGAAGTACAGTCTGCGCGTAGCCAAGACGCGCACTTCCCTGTGATCGCCCTCCGTTGATGACTCGGCGCCCGCCGCCCTCGTGTACTGCGGGCGCAACGATGTCCCAGTACGGGTTGCCGGACTCAGAATGGCCTCCGGTCATGTAGTGCAGCAGGCGAAGATCGAATGCTGAGTCGGCTTGCGGATCATCCGTGCCCGCCAGCCTCGGCGCCGTGGCGAGATAGTCAGCCACTGCCGGATAGTCGGCGTGGAACCGCGCCTCGTCCTCCAGCATCGAAGCGAGCTCGTTTCGCCGGTCCGGTGTCAGCACAAGTCCAGTCATTACTCAATTGTGTCGAGGGCCAGCCCGTTCGGCCGTCAGTTGCTCTATATGCGCATGGCAGCATGCGCGATCGGATCTCGAGCTGTACTCAGCTGGGGGAGACCCTCCTCTTGTGGTCAGTTTCGAAACCTCCGCGCATCCACCTGGATTGGCTGTCGCACTGAGCGCGTCCTGACGCGCGAACACGCCGTCGGAGGCGGCGCAGCTCTGCAACGTAACGTCCGCACCTGACGCAACCACCCACCCAGCCCCCCTTTTGTGGTCATTCCTTTGTGGTCCCTCCCTCCATGCACCTTCATTGAACTTGCTTGCTCTGTCTTGTTTTTGGCTCTCGCTCTGCCCGGTCCACACTCTCTATGAACAGCGAAGCCATAGAGAGTGTGGACCGGGCAGAGCGAGAGCCCTGCGCCGAAGGCGCACTTCAGACGGCACTTCTAATCTTGGGTGCCGGGACTATGCCGGGACTTGGTTGGTCCCGGCATAGTCCCAGCAGTGTCCCGTCATTCTCCCGGCGGTGTCCCGGCGCAATCTGTTTCTGCATCGGGTTGTTTCGCGGTGTTGTCAACGGACATCGGGACATCCGGGCGGATGGATTCGGCGGGTCCGGCTGGGCGGACAGCAGATCTCCGGGCTGATGGACATCAGTTCTCCGGG
>NZ_JBITGN010000036.1:0-41676 GCF_044457245.1 Nocardia sp. NPDC050630 | reverse complement strand
TTGTGGGCGAAGGGGGACTTGAACCGCCATATCGCCCCAACTCACGGCACGCGACCTGGGGATTCATCGGGATTGATCGGGATTCACCGGGATTGGTAGAGGCGAGAATATCCCGTTTTGTGGACCGCGTCCACAGCGCTTATAGGCTTATCGAGGGGCGACGATCAGCTCTCGGCGTTACCAAACGCCAGGTCGTGCAGACGCTTCGACCCGCCCCGCGCCGTGCGGATGATGTGGGCGGCCTCGCGTCCAGTGAGCCCGAGCTGCTGCACAAGTGCGACAGGCACGACCTCAGCGTCGCCGACAAGCTCGACGAGTAGCCGATTCCGTTCCTGCTCGGCGGCGAGGATCTCATCACGCGCCCGGCGGTACCTCGTCGACCGCGCCGGAGAGCGCCCGCCCTCGGCGCGGGTCTCGGTCTCGCCGGTGGCGAGCAGCTGCGCGCGGGCCGCAGCAATCTTGGCCAGTGCTTCGGCGATCCGCTTTTCGGTCACGCACTCACGATATCGCGCGCGGCGAGGCGCTCGTCGAGGTCGCGTACGCACCGGGCATCGGACCACGGCGCGAGGTTGTGTCGGGCGTCCACGATCGCTGACGCCAGCCGCGGCGAACCGTTCTGCTCGGTCAGGTCCGCCGCCGTCGCTATCGCGTCAGCCGCCTCGTCTATGTCGGCGAGGGACACGAGCGGACGCGACAGCTCAAGCAGAGTCACTGCACGGTCGCGGACAAACGGGTCGGTCATGAGCGCGGCGGCGCGACGCGACGCATCGGCGGCCGGTGCAGCGTCACCCAGAATTGCCAGCGCTGAACCCCGGTAAGACTCCAACATCCCAGCGCCCACGAAGTAGGCGCGCGACTCGGCAGGGTTGCAGGGAGTGAGTCCATCTAGGTCTCGCTCGGCGTCGTCGAGCGCGTCTAGCACCGCGGTGCGCTGCCCGTTGAGGGCGGCGGCCTCAGCCATCCGCATGCCAACATAGGCGCGTAGTCGCCGGTCTTCGGTCTGCGCTACCCACGCCCGAGCGGCAACCGCGTGGTCGATCGCGGTGCGGCGTCGCTGCTGCCAGATCGCGAGCTGACTCAACCCGCACAGCATGTACGCGGCCAGGTCGGAATCTTCGGCGTCGTGCGCTGTTTCGCGGGCGGTCTCGTATCGCGATGCGGCGGTCGCGTAGTCGCCCGCGTCCCACGCCAGCGCGCCAGACAGGCCGGTCCATTCAGCGTGCAGACTCAGTAGGGCCGGGCGAAGGTCGGCCGAGCTGGCGCGCAGCATTGCCTCGGTGAGTTGCTGCTGAGCCGCGACAAGCCCGGCGGCGGCGGGCGAACCGAGCTGGTCGTCGAGCTGCATTGCGGCGTGCAGAGTCGAGCGGACAACCGCGACGGCCGCAGCGTCAGGTCGACCGGCACCCGACACAGCGAGGGTTACGCGGTCGCCCACGCCCGTACTTGCAGCGACGCCGACGACCGCCGCCGACATGAATAGCTCTCGACGCTTCACGTCGTTCTCCTCGCGCAGTTGCCGGAACATCTCGACAACGTGCGGATCTGCCTGCGCGAGCATCGTTCCGAGGTCGATCTGTGCCAGAGTCCCGATTGGCGCGCCACTCTCCCATCGTTTGACGGTGCGAGCGACAACGCCGATTTTGGCCGCGAACCTCGGTTGTGACAGCCCCATTGCTTTACGCAACGCGCGGCAATCTTCTCCGGTCCACCTGGCCACAACGATAGCCATCACGCCCCCTGCGTCGGAGTGGTCGAAATCCGACTGTATCTCCGATGTCCCCCTCGCGTCCCCCCTTCGACCGCCAGTGTCACCGGTGACAGCGGCACTGTCAGATGCACGCCCCGCCGCCGGGTGATCACCGCATCCTCGGCGGCGGGCGCGAATCAACCGTCTACCTGCCGGGGGTGGCCCCATGGTCGCATCGTCCGATTCAACACTGCCGCAGCGCGATCCGTTCGTCGGTCCGCGCGGTGCGTACAGCGGCGCACCGGGCGATGTGGTCGAACTGTTCGCGGACGCGGTCCGCGAGTGGGCAGATCGACCCGCACCCACGGACCCAACGGGGAAGCTCTGCCCCCGCTGCACCTATGAGGATGCCGAGCCGGATACCGGCATTTGCGGCTACTGCAAGGCCGCGATCGAGCGCTCAGGCAACGCAACGCTTGTCGCGATGCGCGACGCCAACGCGGGAACCGATCGCCCGGCGGGCTGGTTGCAGCGCGACGACGGATCATGGGCGCCTGTCGACGATCACGGGTTTGTCGGCCAGTCGTTCGCATTCGAATTGGATGACCACCACGAGATCGACGAACGCGCCGTGATCACCGTCGAGCCGGTCTCGATCGACGACACGGAGGTCGACTAGCCGTGTCGACTACTGGACTTGTATGCGCAACTGTCGCCGGGGTTTTGGTGCTGGGCGTCGTGGTCTTCTATGTGCTGCCGTACCTCGTCGACCGCCCGGTGCACGTCGACGGTGAGCGCCCCAGCACGGAAATACTCGCCCGCATAGCTCGCGACGCGTGCCACCGTGCACCGGATCGTCCGTACAGCGTCGATGAAGCGCGCCGTGTGTTCCGTGCGCGCATCAACTGCGACGCCGACTCATGCGGCGCAAAACATGAAGCGTTCTGGACCTTGATCGACGCAGGGGTGCTCCGGCCCGCTGCATATGTCGAGCGGTAGGCGCCTCGTTCGAGGCGGTTCTGATCTCTCCCGTGTGGTGCGGGAGTAGTAGGTAATGGAGGATATCCATGAGATTCAACGCGATTCGGGCAGCCCTCACGGTTGTCGCCGTGAGCGCCGCATTGCTCGGCGGGCAGACGCTCACCACCACACCGGCGCAGGCCGGACCGTGCTTGTTCGGGCACGTCGACCCGAACAACGACAACAGTGCTTGCAGGGGCAGTGACTCCGCGAACTTCCCGGAATCGGAGGCGAATCCGGACGGCAGTCCGAAGCTGGCCTGCACCCGTCTCAATGAAGGGCAGAACGTCAAGACCCACGACGCGCACGGCTGGCTGTACTGGGGCTGCAAGGCGTACAAAGACCAATGGGGCAACAAAACGTACCAATGGACCGAGTTCGTGCTCGACTGACGGAAGATAGAGCCATGGCGGATGACATCAGGCGCACACCGATGTACGACGAGCTGCTCGCCAGTGCCGAGCGGATAGCGCGCGAACGCGGAGACGATTACGTGAGCGTCGAGCATGTCGCGATCGCGATGTTCGCGGATGCGGAGTCCGTACCGGCAATCGAGTTGCGTCACCGCATGGGCGTGAACGTCGACGAGCTCGTCAGGCGGCTCGGGTGGTATCTGGACGAGCCGAAACCAGGGCCGGGCGAGTACGGGGTGCGTCGCCTCGACGGTAGCGTGAGCATTCATCCGGCCGACGATCCAAGTACAACGCTGGCACGTTGGGCGCCACCCCGGGCGTCCTGAAACGCTGAACGCGCCCCGCCCGACCGAATCCACGGAGGCGGGGCGCGTTTTCGTCGCACAGACCGGTTAGTCTGCGCTCGTGGCGATCAGTGAGGGCGACCTAGTTCATCTCGTCAAGGGTGGGGTCGACGTGTTCCGAGTGTTGGAGGTCGGCGTCGATGGCGATACCGACATGGCGCTCGTCGAAGCGGTCGGCGAACCGCGGCCCGGGATCTACCCGGTAGCGACACCCATTCGCTATCTGGTGCCCGCCGACTCGCCGACTGAGGCGGACTGAATTCCCGGATTCTGTTGCTGCTAAACATCTCCCCCTGTCAGGATGATCGGCACGCGACGACTCCTGTCGGGGGGAGCCGCCCTTCGGGCCTGTCAGGTCGCGTCCCATCCAGTTTTCAGGGGAGAAATGACGTACCAGCCTCCGGCGGAGCCTTATGGCCAACCGCCCCGCCCAATGCCGCAGGGGCCGACGCCGAAGAAACCGAGCAACCGTACGGCATGGCTTATCGGTGGCGGTGTGATCGCATTGTTCGTCGTGCTCTTGGTTATCGGGACGCTTGCCAAAAGCGACGACACCGACCAGGCCGCGCCCACACCGACCACAGCAGCAGCTACGAGCGCCATTGCGACAACGCCGAACTCAACAACCGCGCCCGCTGCACCGCCTGTGCCCACCACCGAGGCCGCGCCCGCGCCCACAGCGCCGCGCCCGGCGAGCGACTCGGATCCTCGATGCGCACCCGCCGCCGCCGGTGCTGTCGAGAAAGTGCAAGCCGGACTTACTCATTCGGGATGGCGGCTCACGAACGGCACAGTCATCGATTCGGGCGGCAAGACCTACCTCGGCGCGACGATCGTCGACGGCAGCGGCGCGACGAAAGAACGGTCGGATGTGTGGGTGATCGCGAACGGAGCGGTCTACGCCTCGACCGGTGGCGCCCGGAATAGCACGATGTTTCCGAAAGCCTCGGCAGCGCCGCTCAACGTCTCGCCCGGCGATGATGTGGTGCAGGCGGTAGACCGCTGCGTGGTGAATAAGACGCTCGGCCGCTGAGTCCAGGAACGACGAAACGCGCCCCGCCGAATCCGGCGGGGCGCGTTGCTGTTTCAGCGTGTCTGGTATCAGGTGATGCGCACATAGGTGCCAGCGCCGGTGGTGACCGATGGCTGCCCTGAATAGCCGCTCGCTAGGATCTGCACCTTGACGAGATCGCCGCTGGCGATGGTCTGCCCGGTTACGGTGCACGTGGCGGTCCCGGAGCTGGCCTGTACCGCGGTGCCGGTTCCGACGACGGTGCCGTTGACCAGTATTCGTACCTGGGTTCCGGTGCCGAACGTATAGGTGCCGCCGCTGAACGGGATGTTCGCGGTGAGCGTCGCCCCCGTTTTCGCGGCCTGGGCGACGAGGGATGTGTTCGAGTTGACCGATGATCCCGGGTAGGTGCCGGTGTCGGCGGTCCACCCGGTGATGTCGGCGAACGACGTCGTCGTCGCCTGCGCGCCGTTCTTGGTCATTCCGGATGGCCGGAAGGCTAGGCCGCCAGCCACCACGAACATCATGTAGTGACCGCCTTGATGCTCACCTGTAGGCCGTTGCCTGCCGGGCTGTCTGGCGTGACGATGTACGGGATCAGTCGGTCGCCCGCCGCGACCGACCACGGTCCGCCTGCGGTGACCGTCGTGTCCGCGGCGTGGTTGGCCGCTGCGATCGTCGACGCGGCAGGCATTCCCGTGTTGCTGCCGTTGCGGCGCAGCTCGACCACGAGATTGCCGGTGCCCGCGGTCTCGCCGCGGAACGTGACCGATTGGATGCTGATATCGCGCTCGATCCGGACGCCTTCGGGAATCACATTGCCTGCGCCCGCCGCACGCGTACTGGCGTGGCTCTTGATCGTGAAGTCGTAGACCTGACCGGCAGCGGTCGGCGTGCGGGCATTGGTGAGTCGAGCATCGTTGCCTTCGCAGGCGGTACCTGCGGTTGTACCGATGGCCAGGCTCGACGTGCCTGCACCGATCGCTGTGCGGGCGGCGGCGGCCGAGGCGGCGGTGAGCACAGCGCGCCCGGTCGTGGTCGAGTCCGTGATATCGGCGGCGACGTGCGTATGCCCGACGTCGGACTTGCCCGACCATCCGGTCACCGTCGGGTGATCCGCTGTGCCGCCGAGTTCGCCTGGTGTACTGCCGGGAAGTTTGATGATGCCTTTGACGCTGGAGGTGGCATCAGGTGCTGCCGGTCCGGCCGGTCCGGGTGGTAGCACGAGGTCGAGGGTCCAGTCGGGTGGGCCGCCGTGGACTGTGGCGGCGGCGGGCCCTTCGCTCACGGCGCCGATCGCGAGTGTGAACGAGTCGACGGCGTCCTGTGCTGCGGTCGCGGCGGCGGTCGCGCTGCTCGCGCTGGCGGCGGCGGCCGAGGCCGCGGCCGACGCTGCGCCGATGGCGGGCACGGTCACCGGGTCCATGTCCTCACCGTTGTCGAGCTCGAATACGAGCGCGTCGCCGACCAGGTGCACGCCGACCACACTCAGGCCCCGCACGACAGCTTCGCCGTTGGACGCGGGGACCGGCGAGACGAGGGTCAAGTCGACCAGGCCGACCGCGTCGATATCCGGGTGATCTGGATCCGGGCCGGGCGTGTAGGGCGGGACCATGAACGCGTACGAGTCCATCGGTACTCGGTTGCCCTCATAGGTCAGGTCGAACGAGACACGCCAAGTCCAGCCGGTCGGATTGGTATCGCCGTTTGGCGCGACGAGCCGGATACCGCGCTGACCGCGCCAGGTCAGGTATCCGAATTCGTCAAGGCTCGCGACGTAGTAGTCGGGCAGCTGCACGTAGGTCGCCGGATCGGGCTCAGCGGCGGCGACGAGTACCTTGGGCGCGCCGGCAGTGAACGTCACCGTGCCCGCGAGTGGCAGGAACTCGGGCAAGTCGCCGATGTCGGGGCCGTCCGCGATGTTCGCCAGGAAACGGCCGACGACCCGGCCGTATTCGAGCGGTGCGAGCTCGGCCATGGTCAGACTTCCTCTCGCAGTCGCTCGGGAATCTCGGGTCCGGCTGGCGCGTCGGTGCCGAGTTGGTGCGCGAGTCCGAGGTCGCGGATGTGGGCGAGCAGTATGCGGATGAATCGAACAGCCTCGCGGAACAGGCTTTTCGACTTGGCGAGCTCAGCCTCAAGGTGCCCCACGCGGGCCTCAAGCTCGGCGGTGCGCTTAGCCTGGCGGGCGCTCAAGTACCCGAATATCGCCGTCAGAACGCCGACGGTGCCGCCGAACAGGGCCGTGATTTGTTCGGGGCTCATAAGTCGCCGCCTGCTCGCGGCTCGGCTGCCAGCCAGGGTGCCCATATGGCGAGGGCGGCGTTTACCGCGGGCACAGACATGACTCGCGTGATGGTCGCTGAGATCGCCAGCGCCGCACCGATTCCCGCCGCGGTGGCGGGCAGGCCGCTCGTGGCGACGATCATCGGTAGCGCGGCGGCCAAGCCGACGACGAGCTGAAACACGGTGCGGACCACGGCCCGCCACGGGTAACGCACCTGCGAGGCGTCGGCCTCATGGCTGGCCGTCACTGGCCGACCCGAATCGCGGTGGCGATCTTCGCAGGCAGATCGGCGAGCGCCTGCTCGATCCTGCCGAGCGCGGCGGGCACGTCGATGCTCGCCTCGTGCACACGACCGTCGACATTCAGGGCGATACCCGCGAGGGTGTCGACCGGGTCATCGTTGAGACGATGCGCCGACCGCGAGGGGTACTGCTGCGTCAGCTCGCGGTGCACCTCGACGAGCATCCGTTCCTGTTCGGGCGTCATGTCGATATCTCCTCCGGTGAGTAGGTTCCTGAGTTGGTCGGGGGTGCCCTGGAAGGCATCCACGTCGATCGAGCGACCAGCCACCAGGCCGCGCTCGGAAAACTGGAAGATGGCGACTGGCACGCCGCCATACGGCGCCCATCCGATGTCGTCGTGCCCGGGATAGATCGCCGAGGCGTACCCGGCGCGGCCGGGTTGGGGCCCGTAGTGCGAACTCATCAACGGCGGCAGGCCGGACAGATCGGGGCGGCCGATCTGGTCCCAGTACCAGCGCGGTAAGTAGGTCAGGCCGATATGAATCCCGCGGCGTTCGATCGCCTCGTGCAGGGCGCGCAGCACATCAACACCGCCCGAGTTGGCCTCGTGGTCGAGCATTCCAACGATGCCCGGGTCGCCGAGGTGCTCGACGAACAGCTCGGCCTGGCCCTCGATATCGCAGTCGGCGCGAACGTAGTGGTAGCCGACGAGGATCTTGCCCGCGGCCAGAGTCTCGTCGCGGAACCGCGGCCATTCAGGATCCCTGAAATAGTCGCCCTCGCTTACCTTGGCGATGACGAACTCGAATCCCTCGGCGGCCACTGCTGACAAGTCCAGCCCGCCTTGGTGATTGGAGATATCGACCCCGAATGTCAATGCCGCAGGCATGGGTTCGGCCGGGTGTTCGGGTTTGGTCGGCCGGTCGGCGGGCGATGGGGCCGCTGTGTAGCCCTTCGGTGGAATGAGACTGGCGAGCTGCTCGAAAGCCATCCAGTATCCGAACGGCCGGAAACCGCTGTCGGCCACCCATACCGCACGCTCAGGCCCGTCGTCGTAGCCCATGAGCGCGATGTAGTGGTAGACGACTCCACCTGCGTACGCCGGTGACTGTGAACCCTTCACCCCGCGCGGGTAGTTGCTCGGCGGCGCAACGATGTTCGCGACCACGCCGTACCCGGCGTCGATCGAGGCAGCGATGTCGGACCACAGCAACTCCACCTGCGCCGGGGTCGGCGGATCATTCGGCATGGTCCGCACGATGTACGCCCCGTCGCAGAACGCATTCAGCACCGGAGCGATCAGCCCGACGTAATCGGTCCCGTTCTCGGTGGTGCCGATGGTGTTTGCCATGTCCTGTTCGGAGACATGGATTCCGCGGCCGCTGAGCACGACCTGAGTCGACGCGGGCCCGCACCAGTAGTACGTCTCCTGCGGCACGATGCCACGGTCGTAGGGCAGTACTTTCTCAGCCATTGCCTGTTGCCTCCTCGATCTTGGCGCGGATGCGCTCGACGAGTCCGGCGAGCGCTTCTGATTTGGTCGCCGCCTGGTAGCCGAGGCCGCGCGGGTGTTCTGCTTTCCAGCCGCCGTCCGGAAGCTGCGTGGTTTTCACCTCGTCGACGTCCCAGAACTTCTCGGGATCGGGCATAGGCCATTCGCCGGTATCGGGGTCGGGCCGGATATGCAGGCCGAGGTCGTGGGGCCCGGGCAGGCCGCCTGGTGTTGGGGCCCACCGGATCCGCTCGTGTGCGAGGTCTCGCCGCCAGCCGCGCTCGACGAGGTATGCGGCGACGCGGGCCGAGCTGGGCAGCGTGAACACGGTGGCGTCGGCGAGCTTTCGGCCGGCACTGTTGCGCCACTCGGGCAAGTGCAGCACTGCCAGGTCCGAGAGCAGGTCGGCGACGGCGGGGTCGAGCGGCTCGACCTTGCCGGGGTCGGGCAGCTTGCCGTCGAAAGCCATCTTGGCGAATTCGCGGTACTTCGCGGTGATTCGTTCCTGTTCGGTCGCACGCTGCTGTTCGGCCTCTGCGCGCTGCTGTTCCTTGCGGCCCGCTTCGGTGACTACGGTGCGCAGCACCTCGGGCTCGGGCGTATCGGTCACGGCTGCTCCATCAGTGGTTGTGCGGCGACGACGAGCTGCGCGCCGGTGGTGACGATCGAGTAATTGCGGTCGCCGATCTTTCGGGCGATCACGTAGACCACGGCGGTCTCGGACGGGCCGACGATGCCGAGGTCGCTGTCGGGTGTGACGGCGTGCTGCCATCGCGGGTACAGCTGCACCTCGAACCGGTTAGCGACGCCGGTGGCGTAGCCGTAGCCGATGATTTCGCCCTCGGGTGAGCCGAGACGGATCTCGATCTCGACGTGCGTGTCATTGAACGCGGACACATGGACCTGCACGGTGATGTTCCCGGAGAGGACAATCGGCCGCCAGGCGATCGGCTGCGCCGGAATCGTCATGGTCGCAATGGTTTTCGTCGTAGCCGAAATGTTCGAGCCGCCGACGAACTGCGACGAGGCGACCGCCCACGGTCCGCCGAGGCGAGGCGCCGGGATCGGCCGCCATTCCCCGGGTGTGGCCGCCCACGCCAGCACCGACCCTTGCCGGGCTGCGGCAAGGTCGCCGACATCAGCGGCGTCGGAGATCTTGCCCGCCTCGCCAGGGTCGCCGGTCGCGCCGGTCGCGCCGCGCGGCATGGTGACCTCCAGAGCCTGCGATGGCGCGGTTCCGGTGAGCGCTGCGGCCGCCGATGAGCCGACAGCACCGGCCACTGCCGAGCCGGTCGGTGCGGCCGGTGCGCCTTGCGGGCCGGGAGTCTGGAATGCCGCGCCGAACGCGATCATGTCCATGCCGGTCCAGAAGTAGATGGCGTTCGCGCTCACGACGCGCCAGGCTTTGCGGGCGTCGGCGGTGGTGAGGTTGAGCGCAGTCAGCGCCGCCGGGGTCGCGATATCGCCCTGCCACAGCCACGGCCATGCTGGCGCGCCTTGTGGGCCGGGGCCGCCTGGTGGTCCCTCGCGCAGCTCGACGAGCACCTCGCGGTCGACGAGCTCGAGCGGATGGACGGTGTAGGGCAGGCCGACCGGGTCGTCGACTCCGCGCATCCTGATCGAGACGGTCTCGTCGTAAACCTCGGTCATGGCGCTCCTGTCACAGGCACGGCCCACGCGGCGACATGCGCGCCGGTCCGCGTGTAGGCGAAATTCGCGGTGCCGAGGTTGCGGCGAATCACGATGTGCAGCGTGGTCGCGACACCGGCGGCGATCACGCCAACCGATGAGGCGGGCGTCATCGCCGCTGTTTGAAACTGGGGCTGCATCCGAGCGAATGCATCGAGCGCAAACGGGATGCCGACGCCGAGGGCGACGATTTGGCCGCTCGCTGAGCCGATGCACGCCTCGATATCGACACGCGATGTGTGGTCGGTGGCGGCCGTCCGGACGACGGCACCGCCAGTGACGAACGGGCGCCAAGCGGTGTCTTGGGCCGGGATGGCGAGTTGGGCGATCGTGTAGGGCGAAGTCGACAGGCCGGACGCCGAGGCCACGAAACCGGCCGCGCCGTTCCATGCCTCGCCCTCGGTGATCGTCCACGGCCCGCGCCATCCGGGGTATGGCGTCGGTGTCCATTTCGACGTTGCCGCCGACCACAGCGGCACCATGCCGTCGGTTCGGGTCACCGTGCCGTCGAAATCCGAGGCGCCGGTGATCGGGCCGGGGGGGCCGTCTGGGCCCTGCACACCCTGAACACCGCGCGGAACCGTGAGATTCAGCGCCTGCGCGGGCGGGGTGCCGGTGATGCTGGCGACGAGGTCGGACCCTGCCGCGCCCGTGGTGACGGTGCCGATCGACAGCGAGTTCGGTACACCCTGCGGGCCGGTGCCGCCGAATGCGTCGGGGAAGATCTCGAATATCCGGCCGTCCCAATACATGAGCGCGTTGGTCGAGAGCACCCGCCACGCCTTGCCCGCTTGGGCGGGGCCGAGGTTTGCTGAGAGCGCGGTCAAGGCAGCGGCATCGGCGACGTCGCCTTCCCAGCGAAACGGGATCGCGGCCAGGCCGGTCACCCCATCGGCGCCGACCGAGCCGATCGGTAGCTCGAGCGCGCCATCGGCCGGGGTGACGTGTAGCGACTGGACGACACCCTCGTCTCCGATACCCTCGTCGATGCCGCGAATAAGGGCGGCCGCGAAATATTCGCCGACAGTGGTCACGGTGCCTCCTAGACGGGTTGCGCCCACACGGTCAAAGAGCCGCGCGCGTTGTCGTATCCGATGTCGGCGCCGGTGCCGACGCGCTCGACGGTGAGCAGCAGCGTGGCGGGGACGCCTGCGGGGACGGTGGCGTATGTCGAGCTCGGCGACAGTGGTTTGGTGCCCTCATCGCCGAAGGTCGGGTTGAACGGGATCATGAGGTATTGGCTGGTGGCTGCGCGCAGGCCTGCACCGCTGGCGACCATCACGCCGGTCGCTGAGCCGAGGCGGACACGCACCTCGGCTGTGGCCCCGGTCCCGGTCTCGCAGTACGTGTACAGATTCCCGAAGCACATCGGCCGCCAGCGAAACGGCAGCGCGGGCACGGCCGCGGTGAGCGCGATGAGCTGGTCGACGTCGGCCAGCTGGTCGGCGGCGATGTCGGCATCCCACCACGACCACGGCCCGAAACCGTTGGGCGGCGCGGTCGTCGACCAGCGGCGGCCGCCGAGGTTGAGTGCGAACATGCTGCGTTGGGTCGGGCCCGTTGTGTTGTCGTAGTCCTCGGCGGTGGCGATCGAGCCGGACGCGCCCGGCGGTCCGGCCAGTCCGGCGACACCGGCGGGGGCGGTCGCGGCGATCGCGAGCGCGGCACCCTCGGCCGAGATCCGCAGCGCGGGCGTGGTCAGTGCCGGGTCGTGCGTGGTGGTGACCGTGGCGATGGTGGCGGCCGGGGCGACGGGGCCCTGTGCGCCGACAGCGCCGGGCGAGTGCACCCAGGCCGCGCCGGTCCACACGTCCATGCCGTTGTCGTCGAGCCGATGCCACCAGCGGCCGCGGTCGTCCGGGCCGAGTCCGGTCGGGCGCGCCGCCGCGTTGGCGATCGTGCCCGCCTTGACGAACGTCGACCGCGGGCGGCCGCGGGGTCCCTGCGGGCCGGTTTGTCCAGGTGGCAGCGGCAGCGCAGCCGCCTCGCTATCCGGTGTCACAGTCGCCATAAGGATCGGCAGGCCGTCGAGGTCGACGTCCCGCGTCGCGGTCAGCCGCGCCGGAAAAACGATGTCGGACAACGAACCTCCTAGAAAATGAGCAGATCGAGGTCGGCGCCGACGTCCGTGCTGATCGTCTTGACGATCGTCGCCAGGCTGCCGAGGCGCTCCCATCCCTTGACGACGGTGTCTTCCTCATCAGCGCCGTCGCCGATCTTGAGCTCCCAGCGGCCGCCGCCGGTGCGGTCGTCGGTGTAGGTCATCTCGGTCACGTAATCGGTGAAAACCTGCTGCCCGACCTCGAAACCGATCTGATGCCCGATGTCGTAGTCCTTACCCGGCAGGTATGGCGCGCCATCTGCCACGGTGACCGACTTCGCGGTGTAGCCGCGGGTCGTGTGCAGCGCCTGCCGACCCGCCATCAGGCCGTCGAGGGTGAATGCCTTCTGCGAATTCGTCGCAACGAATTCCTTTGGCGCGAACGGCCCGGCGCGCTGCGTGCGGCCGACGTCCTCGTACTGCATCCATGCGAGAAAAACATCGTCGAGCTGCCCCTGATACAGCGAGTCGAGGCCGGGAATACCGATCAACAGGCCGATCCAGCTGAGCAGATTTTTCATGGCGATCTCGATGCCGGCATTGACCCAGCCCGGCGACTTGCCGCCCACGATGACGTGGGTCGCGGTGGGCTTGTGGATCGAGACCTGAGACTCGCCGAGCCCGCTGTATTCGCCTTCGCGGTACCACACCCACGGCAGGCCGCGCGCGGTGCCGAGTGGGCCGTAATTGGCGTACACCGCTTCGTATTCGGTCTGCGCGTCGAAGTTGGGATACCGCACCGGCGAGGTGTCGTCGATGAAGTCCTCGAACCAGGACAGAAGGCCGTCGAGGAGGGTGCCGGTCGGTCCGACCGAGGCCGAGTGATCGCGGGTGCGTAATACGACCGTGTTCCGATCGAGCCAGAACCACTCGGGCGCGGGCTGCTCGTCGCCCTTGTCGGGCAGGTAGAACGAGGCCTCGACGATCACGCCGGAGTCGTCGAGCATCGGCTCGAAAAACACGTCGGCCATGTCGAACCGGGCGCTACCGGCCGCCCACTTGCTCGTGTTGGTCAGGATGTCGACCGGCACGATCGCGATCGGCCATAGGCCGTCGCCGCCGCCGACCACCCAATCAGGCGCGTCGGCCCACTTCGCTGGCATGGCCGTCGACTGCTGGCGAAGGATGTTGCACGACATATAGATGCCGAACAGGACCTCGACGGGCCCGACCAGAATCATATGACGCGGCCACTGTGCCAAAATCGGCGCGAATGGTGAGGCCCAAAGTGCCGTTGTCGCAACGTGATTCCAACAGTGGATAGCCTCGATATCGACCGATTCCGTGCCGTCGGCGGCCCGCAGCAGCGAGGCCTTGGTGATGTACCCGTCCCATCTGTACGCCTTGGTTTCAACCGTGATCGGGATGGTCGCGTCTTCGCCGTCGGGGTTGTTGAAGATGTGGTCGAAGTGCACCATGTCGCGCGGGCACGCCATCTTCAATCCGCCTGCGCGGTTCTTCGGTTTGGAGAACTGGAGATCGAGGTACCGGCCCTCTTCGCCGACCTCGTCGAGCCACTTGTCGTAGTAGGTGACGATCGACGATTGGTCGGTGCGCCACTCGTCGTCTGCTCGCTCGAGGGCGTCCATTCGCCGCACTTCGGCGGCCGCATTCCACGCGGCCATCAGTACGGCCTCGACGAGCGCGGCGTCACGGTGACCGTGATGCTCGATTCCGTTGTGCCGCCATCGCTCACAGCGACCGGTATCGACACGCTCGACCACGGCGAGATCTGAGCGAACCAGCGCCGCCCGGCCAGCTGCGCCCACACATTGCGCCCCGAGGGCGCGGCATCGGAGTAGACGCGGGCCGTGCGGTAGCGCGGGTGCGGGTTGATTCGCAGCGTTTCGCCAGCCGCGATCACCGGGGTCTGCACGAGGCGGGACACGTCGCCGTCGACCGGGTCGCCGATATGCCAGCGGCCGGGGCCGTTCATCGTGTACCGAGGCCAGGCCGCTTGGTCGGCAGCGTTGCGCGCGTGGACGATTCCCTCGTTCAGCCCGTCGACATTCGTCCACGTACTCGGCTCGTCGAACGAGCGCATCGCCGGGTCGGCGGCGAGCGCCGACATCTGGAGTACTTCGTGGTAGTTCTGCTGCGGGTCGATGCCGGTGAGCGGCACCACGGGCCCGTCACGCTGGACGCGCTGAAATCGCCAGCCTTGATGCCGGGTGAACCATGCCAGGGTGCCCGGCCGGTCCGTCGACCAGTCGCGCAGCCAGGCGTCGTGCACGGCATGAAAATGCCTCGCCGACTGAAAGATCAGCGGGATTGTGTCGCCGCCGACCGACACGTTGAAATCGATCTCTTTCTTGCTGCGCACCGACCGTAAGACGGTCACGCCGTCCTGGCGGGCGCCCTCGGAGAGCAGTAACGACACCGGGGTGTCGAAGTGTCCGCCCATACTGTCGCCGAGCACCACGCCCTCGGCGCCCGCGCCGACCCCGGCGAGGTGCCAGGGCCGACCCTCGGGCGAGATGTAGACGAGCTTGGTCGCCTCGATGGCGAGCAGGGGGTGAAGCCTCATCGCGAGATACCCCCTCCCCGCTGTAGCGCCAGCGTTCGGCGGCGCAGAACGCGATCGACCGCGGCGGCCGCGCCCATCGGGTCAGTGCCCGAAATGTTGAACGTCGGCGCGGCATCAGCGGCGCCGGTGGCGCCCATGCCGAGCAGGGACAGGCCAGAGTCGAGCATCTCTTTCCAGTTGGACTCGAAATAGCTCGCGGCGTCCTTCTGCGTGGCCTCCCACTTCTCGGCGCCCTTGGTCTGCAAGTACTCCCACGGGTTGTCCTGCTGGTACCAGGGCGCGTCACCGTCGAACAGCTTCCCCGTCAAGGGTGCGCCCTGTAGCGGGTGTGCCTTCGGGGTCGAGGTCCCGGTGCCCGAGGTGTCCGCGCTGGTCCCTGCGCTGGCGGTGCTGTCGTCGGTGCCAGCACCCGAGGTGTCCGTGCCGCTGCCGGTGGTGGCGGCCGCCGCATTGCCGAACGTGCTCGGCCAGTTGTCGACCCACACCGGTGTGGCATCGCCCGCGGGCCGAGTGCCCGAGCCGCTGGCGGTGCCCGAGCCGCCGCTCGTGCCACTGCCCCCCGAGGTTCCGCCGCCGCCGCTGGTGCCGCTGCCGGGTAGCGATCCGCCGCCCGCGCCGGGCTCGCCCGATGGCGCGGCCGGTGCGCCCGTCATCGCCCAGTGCACGTGGTCGGCGTGGTCGCCCATCGTGTCAGCGCCGTAGAACGACATGCCGTTGCCGACGTCCTTGCCGTTCTTGATGTTGTGGGCGAATCCTTCCGAGTGGATCAGCTCGAGAGACTCGGGGTAATGCTGGGCGATCCATGCGGCCATGCCGACCATGTCGGGTCCGGCGATATCGATCGCCTTGGACTGCATGTGGTAGTCGTAGCCGCTGCCGACGTCGGCGTACCGGGTGGCGCTGGTGAGCACCGCGTCGGGGTACGCACTCGACAGCGCTTGCCACATGCCGCGCTGGGTATCGGAGATGTCGCCCTCGGACACGCGCACTGTGCCGCCCGCGTATCCGGGCAGCATCGCGCGCAGCAGATCGACCGGCGGCACCCATCCCGCGTTCAGCGCGGCGACCAGGTCGGCGCCGCCGCGAGCCATTGCCGATTCCTTGACCACGCCCTCGCCGGTCGAGACGCGGGCAGTCGGGATGCCGTTCGCGTCGAGGCCGAAGATGGAATCGCTCGTGCCGGTGCCAGGCCCCCACAGCAGCCCGGCCGCCGTGCGCCCGGCGATACCGCCACCGGCGAGCAGGGGAAGATCCGGGGTGTCGATAGTGAATGAAATGTGTTTGTCGATAACCGGAATGGTGAAATCGAAAGTCAACCGGAAGTTATTCCACATGCCGATAAGGGAATTCAGCGCGGTTTTGAATCCCGTTGTTAGACCCGTCCACAGGCCAGACAGTGTGTCGGTCACTTTGCCCGGAAGATCGCCGAGCCACCCTATGAGGTCGGTAAATTTGGTGACGATGAAGTCTTTTGCCTCACCGGCTTTTTCGCCGATCGAGGTAAATGCCTCCCACGCCGCGGTCGCGTTGCCGAGCCACCAATTGATGAAAGGTTCGAGGGCGTTGTGCCACAGCCACAGTCCGGCATTAGCGACGGCGTCGAGTGCGCCCTTGACGATATCCCGGAAAGTCTCGGATTTCTGATAGGCCAGCACCACACCGGCGACGAGCGCAGCGATAGCGACGACCACCAGGCCAATAGGGTTGGCGGTCAGGGCCGCATTCAGAATCCATTGCACCGCCGACCACGCCATCGTTGCGCCGCGAATGACGCCGGTCGCGATGGTGTATGCGCCGAGGGCGAGACTGTTGCCCGCGAGCGCGGCGGTACCGGCACCAGTCGAGGCAGCCATGACGCCTTGCGCGACGGCGTATCCGGTGGCAGCGATCTTGGCGGTAACGAGTGCAGCGCCGAGGGTTGCGAGCGCGATACCGAGACCAACAGCGACGCCGCGGTTCTGGTCGAGCCACGACGCGGCCGAGGTGAGGGCGGTGAGTAGACCGTCCTGGATTTCACGCTTGAGCTTCTCGATCGATGTGGCGGTGTTGTCGCCGACCGTCTTGCCCATCTCGTCGGCCGAGCCCGCGAATCCGTCCATCGACTCGCCAGCGCCGCTGAGCGCCGACAGGAACGCCGGAATCTGGTCGACCGACAGATCCTCGAGCGGGGTGCCGAACAGTGCGATCGAAGTATTCGCGCGCTCGGCCGGATCCTCGATCTCAAGTAGGCCCGCCGCGACTTTCTGCAGTGCATCTTGTGCGCCCGCACCGCCCTCGGCGACGGCGCGCGACATCTCTTCGGCGTCGAGCCCGATCGCCTTGTATGCATCCTGCGAGGACTGCGACATGTCCGAGCCGAGAATGGTGAATTCCTTGAGCGCATCGCCCGTCTTGTCGAGCACGAATTTGCCCTGCAGGGCAGCGTCGGTGAGCAGGCCGAAAGCCGTCCGCCCATCGAATCCGAGTGCGCGGAAATTGGTTCCGTACTCGTTGAGAATCTCGGGCAGCTCGTCGCGCATCGCCGCGGGGACCCGCTGGAACGACGTCGTCAGCAGGTCGAACGCTTCGGTGCCGTCCTTGGCGAGCCCGTTCGTGATGAGCTGCGAGGCGGTCTGTACTGCCTCGGGCACCTCGAGCCCGAACACGGTTTGAAAGTTCAGCGCCTTCTCGGTGAGCCCCGACAGGCTGTTCTCGCCAGCGGCGGTGAACCCGTCGAACGCCGAGGCGACGGAACCGACCGCGCTGGTTACGTCGCCGAAGCTTTCGCCGAGCCCCTGCTTGTACAAATCTCCCGCGGTCTTGCCGAACGCGGCGGCCTGCTCGGGGCTCGATCCGAGCTGTGCGGCGAGCAAGTCGACCGAGGTCTCGCGAGACATCGCCTCCATGGCGGTATCCATCGCCGTGCCGATACCAGCGGCGGCGATAGCGGCGGCGGCCATCTGCTTCGCGGCCGGGCCGAGCCGTTCGGTAACCGAGTGGAGCGCTCGCGAGAAACGACCGCCGGACTCGGTCGACTCGTCGGTCGAGTTCGCGAGCGTTTCGTGTGCGGCGGCGAGCTGGTCGACGGCGCGCTGCGTCGCGCGCGCGGTGCGTTCCTCGGCGCGCTGCGCGGTGGCGAGCGCCTCCTCGGCGCGCGCGAGCTGCGTGGCCGTGGCGCGGCCGGACTCGCGGAGCTCTCTCAGCTTCTCCTCGGCGACCCTCGTCTTGCCTGCGGAGTCGGCTTCCTTCTCGCGGGCCGTCTTGAGAGCCTCGGCGGCCCGCTCGACCCCGGCCTGCGCGGCCGCGATGCCCGAGACGATTGCGTTGCCTGTGGCCTGCCCGGCCGATCGGCCAGCCGCGATGAGCGGCTGCGCGATCTGCCCCTCGATCCCGGCTTGTATGCCCTGCACGCTGGGGATGATTTGCAGCGCGGCATAGCCGATCGGTTCGCTCATAGGGCCTCCTGTCCTTGCTCGGGCACGCCGCGCGCGCGGTCGCGGGCACGCTTCTCGGCGATGCGCCGGAGCCGTAGCGCCTCGCGGCGCGAATCAGCAGATTTCGCACGCGGTTTCGGTCGCGCGGGGTGAGGCTTGCCTGTCCATGCCTGGAACACATCCGCGAGTAGGTAGGCCTCGTCGGACCAGCGCGGGTGGCCGTCGTGCACGAGCATTACGAGCTCGGCGTCGTTGGGTAGCTTCTGAATTCGCACCCAGATCTCGCGCAGCGTCAGCAGGGGGACGCCGTACTCGTCGACGCGCCATCGGTCGGTGTAACGGGTGCTGCAATGGTGCGCGAGGTCGCCCTCGAGCAGATCCTCGTGTTCGGCGAGAATCTGCGCGAGGGTGACTAGTTTCCCGCTCGGCCGAACCCGGTCACGCGCGAGATCTCGTTGAAAATCTCGTAGTAGTGGGCGGCCTCGAAATCCTCGACGTTCGCCGCCAGGCGCGCGAGCTGGACAGACCCGAGCAGGGCGACGGTCCCGCCGATGACGTTGTTCTGTGACAGTGGCGCCCACACTGTGACGGGGTGCCACTTCTGCGGGTCTGCGATCACGGTGAGCTCGACACCTCGCCACACGAACGAGACAGTCTCGGCGCCCTCGGCCTCGCGCTGCGCGGGCGACTTGCGTGCCTCGTGGAAGTCCTGCGGCGCAGGCGCACCCGCGGGGCGGGCGGGGCGACGACGGCGACGGTTCTGCGGCTGCGACATGTGCGGGTTCCTCTCTGTGCGTGCGGGTTCGGATGAACGGAGAGATGTTCGGCGGCGCGGGAACCCGCACGGAACCGCGCCGCCGAACGAGGCGCCCCCTACGGGGTGAGGGCACCGGCCTGTCGGTCAAAGATGTCGCCGCTGCCGTCCGCGAAGATCGCGATCTGCACTTCCCACTTGGTCGGGTCCGACTCGTTGCGGGTGTCCGAGGGGACCCACAGACGGGCCCGCTGCGTGGTGAACAGCCGCTCGCGATCCTCGAGGTCGGAGTCGGTCTCGAAAGCGAGCCAGCGATAGACCGGCTTGGGCATGGGCACCTTGGTGGCGGTGCTGCCGGGGGTGATCAGCTTGCGCGTCTCGGTGTTGTCCTCGAGGAGGGTCATCTTCCGAGCGACCTCGAAGTTCTTCGAGCCGTACTTGATCAGGCCGAGCCCCCAGCCGTAGTGCTTGGACTCGGCAAGAGACCGGTCCTCGGCGAGACCGGCGTCGCCGTCGAGGATGCCGACCTCGGCCCAGCCGACCGCGAGCGCGGTCTCGATGTCGGCGGGCAGCGCGGGCCGGGTGGTGGCATCGGACAGGTACACGCGGGCGTCCTGCCAGATCTTGACGTTGTCGGGATCGCGTGCCATGTGGGCACCTCCTGTTATCGGCCAGCCCGAATCAGGCTGGGAGAGTGCGAGATTGGGCGCGAATCGTGAAACTCACGAGCTGCGCCGTGGTGTTCGAGTCGCGCGCCTCGAGCAGCCCGGATGGCTCGGTGAGGGTGGCGACGCCGGTAATCCGCTGAGATGTGAGCACCTCGAGAGCGGCCGAGGCGATGTCGCGGGCGCGGTCACGGCCGTTCGCCCACACCGTGATCCGCAGCAAGGGCCGGGTTACGACCGGCCATCTCGGGGCGCCGCCGTCGTCGAACACCACCACGGCGGGCGGTGAGGTCGACAGCGACCAGTTCGCGGGCAGGACAAGGCCGAACGTCGGTGACGGCGAGGCGACGAGCGCCGGAACCGTTGCGGCCAGATGGTTTTTGACCGCCTTCGCCGGATCGGCCGGGCGACGGACCGGCTTCACGGCTTCTGCTTCACCTCGAGCCCGACCGCCTCGGCGGCGCGGGTGAGCGTGCCGTACATCGCCTGATCTTCGGCCGGCACTTTGACCGCGGCCGCGCCGCGGTCGGTGGTGTAGTGGTCGACCTCGGCGTCGCTGCCCGCGGCCGCGGCGACCTCGGCGGCCACACCGTTGACCAGCGCCGCGAACGCGGGCGACTTGAGCAACTTGCCGATGGCCGCATTGTTCAGGCGCACACGAGGGTTCGCCATGGTCAGCCCTCCCCTCTGCTGCACAGCGCGACGGTGCCCGTCCTCGACGACCACGGCGACGACCACGGTTCGACGGCCAGCCGATACCGCTGCCCGGCGACGGTGAGCTCGTCGGCGCCCGTGAGGTCGACCTCGGGCTCGAAGTAGACCGTGCACTCGACGCGCTGCCCGTCGCGGCCGCGGTCGATCATGTCCGGGTTCGCACCCGGCGCAACGGCCTTCGCAGTGAGCGGGGTGTCGGCGCCGGGCACCGGGTTGCCGTCGTCGTCCATCCCGCCGCCGCGGTGGCGAATCACGGTGACGCTCATGGCATCACCAATCCGGGTGGCGGGTACCGATAGCCGACCGGGTCGCCGAAATCGCCGGTCGGTGTGGGCGCGGACGATATGCCGAGCATCTGCTCGTGCACTGCGAGGAATTGCAGCGTGCCCGCGGTGGTGGCGAGCGTGCCGGATCTCGCCCACGGCCCCATCGTGTCCGAATAGGCAGTGTGCCCGGTGAACTCGGCGGGCGGCGCCATCGCGGCCCGCACCACCTCGACGACCACGTTCTTGCCGGTCGGGTCGCCGTTGGCGATGTCGGGCCGCCGCGACGGGTCGCGTATCCACGCCTCGGCCACGGCGATGAGCAGCTCGGCCCGCGCCCGCTCGCCGGTCGAGAGCGTGCGCCAGCCTAGTGCTACATCGTCAGCGGTAGCGAGCGGCATCGGTCACGCCTCGGGCAGGCGCGCGGCCAGCTCGGCGCGGGACAGGCCTGCGGCCTCCTCGGCCGACATGCCGCGATGAACCGCATACGCGATCCACTCGTCCTTGGGCGAGGTCTGGCGTGGCCGAGCCGGTGCGGCGGGAGCAGCACCGGCGGTGCCGTCGCCCGTCCCATTGTCGGCGCCGTCGCCCTGATCGCCTGTGGCCTGGTCGCCGTCGCCGGGGCCGGGCGCGCCGTCGCCCTGGTCGTCGAGGCTCACCTCGCCGAGGTCGTCGTCGGCCTGCTCGATCATCCCCATGTCGAGCAGGCGCGCGGCGTCCTCGGCGGCGATGTCGTCCAGGCCGAGCCGTGCGCCGTGGTACCGGTACCGGAGCAGCCCGGAACCATCGGCGACGACAACGACGGGCGCGGTTACACGTACAGCGACCATGATCAGATCCCCGTGATCTTCCATGCCGCCTTGGGCTCGACGACGACCGGAACCGTGACGCGGCGGCTACGCAGCCGGTACAGGTCCTTGTCCTCGTCTCTGAGCGTCTTCACCTCGACGCCCGGGATGCCGCCACCGGCGGACACGTAGCCGGGGCCGCCGAGCTTCTCGTCGGCCATGCCGCCGAGCTGCCCGGAATCGACGATGAACGCATTGCCCGCGACGGGCAGGTTCGGCGTCGGCAGGAATCGCAGACCGGCGATGGTCGGGAAGTTGCCGGTGTAGACCGGCGCGAGCCCGTCCTCGCGCTTGAGCAGCTGCGAAATCTGGGTGTCGGACATAACGATGGCCCACGTCAGATCGTCGACCACGATCGTGTCCGGCTCGAACCCCTCGTTCAGGGCGCGGATGTTCGCTACTGCCTTGAGCACGTCGCGCAGGATCACGGCCGAGCCGCCCGACCACGAGGCGGTTGCCGCGGTGCTCTGGGTGACCTGCGAGGCGATCACGGCGAGCGCGGTCGCATCGATGGTCTTGACCATCTGGTTTACCTGCTTGATCAACGCGCGGTTGACCGGGTCCATCTTGCGGCGCGCGATCGACTCGTCGGTGATCTCGGAGTCGCGGCCCCACTTGACGGTCTTTGCGACCTGCGCGTTTCCCTCACCGATCGAGGTCAACGGGTACTCACCGCCCGGCGCGACCGCCTCGGGCGCGCGGTCGGAGTACATCGACTCGCCCGACTCGTAGGTGATCGCGCCGCCGGTGGCGTCGAAACGACCGGTCAGCAGCACATCGGAGATGAACCGCTGTTCGGCCAATGTGCGCAACCTGCGCGCGATCAGGGTCGGGTCCTTCAGGAATCGAGAGATGGTGATGTTGTCGCCCGAGATGGTGGGTGCCGCGGGCGGGTAGGTGTACGGCATCTTTGTGTCCTTTCAGGAATCAGCGGGCGAACAGGTGAACGCGGACCTTGCCGCCGGACGCGGCGGCAGTAGCAACGCCGACAACCTGCGAGTAGTCGGTGCCTGCGGCGAGGTCAGCAACGGCACCGGCCGCCGCCGTGACGACACGGGCGCCAGCGGCGATAGCGCCGGACGCCGTCAGGTCGTGATCGCCGCCCGACATCACGAGCACGTTCTCGCCGCTCGCTGCGTCAGTGAGAGCGACGCCGATAAACGCCGAGTTCGCGGCAGCCGACGCGGCAACGGTGTTGTTGCCCGACACGACGAGGGCCTGCCCCGCCGTGACAGTCGCCGAAGTAACGCGCGTAACGGCCTGTCCGGGCTTGAAAATCGGGCTGTATTCGGGCATGTCAGGCGTCCTTTCCGAACAGCGCCGAGTACACGGCGTCGTTGTCGTCGTTGTGGATGGTTCCGGCGTGGCCCAGTTCGACACCGACCGGGAACACCGGCTCGAGGGCGTTGAGGATCGCCAGCTCGCGTGGGTCCTTGTTCAGCCGGTTGAGCCAGGTGTCGCGCTGCGACGGCGCGATTCGGCCGGTGCGCACCGCGTTGTCGACGGCGGTCGCGCGCTCGGTCCGTTCCTGCTCGGTGCGGGCTTGGTCGCCGCGCCGTGCGGCGTCCTGCAACGCGGTCAGCGAGGCCGCGTCGATCGCGACGACGCCTGCGGGCAGGCGGTTCGCCGCGGCCGGTTCCTCGGTCGGTGCCGGGGCCGGGGCGGCGGTGTCGCCGTCCTGTCCCCACACGGTGAGCGCTTCCTGCGCGGTCGCGATCGACTCCTCGAACGAGTCGGCGAGCGGCTGCGCGATAGCGGCCACGTCGGGCGATACGCCTTCGGTGACAGCGGCCGTCGCGGTCGCGAGCAACTCGGGCCCGGCCGCGACGAGCGCCTTGAGAAACGCAATGTCCTTGTCGTTGAACGGGAGCTCGACGGGCGTAATCGCCGACTTCGGTCGGGCGGCGAGCTTGTCGAGCGCGGCCGTGATGGTGGCCTCATCCGCGTCCTCGGCGACGCCGAGGCGCTTCGCGATGCTGGCGAGTGCAGTCATGCGCGTTCCCTTCTGGTTGGCCTCGGCCTCGGTGGCTGAGGGGGTACGGGGCGCGGGCGCCGCGTGACGGCCCGCGTAGTTGAATGCCGACAGGTCGAATCGGGCGACGACAGCGAGCTCGGTCTGTCCGACTTCGGTTCGATCGGCGAGCCCGGCAGTGACGGCCTCGGCGGCCGAGAACCACGTCTCGGCCTGCATGACGGCGCGCCACTCCTCGACGGTCCCGCCAGCCTTCTCGGCGTAGATGCTCGCGATGTTGTTCGAGATGCGGTCGAGGTTCTCGGCGTGCTTGCGCAGTTCCTCGGCGTTGCCGCTGGCGTAGACCCATGCGTCGTGGATCATGAGCTCGGCATTTCGGCCGACGACCACCTCGTCACCGGCCATCGCGACGAACGACGCGGCGCTGGCGGCGAGCCCGTCGACCACGGTCGTGATGCGCGCCGGGTGCCCGCGCAACGTGTTCAGTAGGGCGATGGCCTCGTACACATCGCCGCCGGGGGAGTTGATCCGCACTGTGATGTTCTCGGCACTGATCTGCGCGAGATCCTTCGCGAACGTGGCGGCCGAGACGCCCCACCACGGATCAATCTCGTCGTAGATCAGCACCTCGGCCGAGGCGCCGTCGAGGGCCTTGATTCGGTACCACGGGTCGGGCCGCTCGCCGCGGTTCCGGGTCGGTGAGTTCACCACAGCGTCAGCGCTCCATTCGGTTCGATGCGGGCGACCGGCGCCGACAGTGCGGCGCGGCGCATGTTGTTGCGCTGGCGCAGGTCTCGGCCAAACTCATCGCGACCGCGGCCAGCCATGCGGGCGGCTACGGCCGCCGTTGTCACCTCGTCGGGATCGAGGTCGACGGCCTCGCGGATCGGTAGGCCGTAGTCCTGGCGCGCGGCCTGCTCGATCGCCTCGTCGGGCGTGATGATTCCGGCGCGCACGAGGATCTCGAGTGCCGCTGCGGTGGCGTCCTTGCGCGATCCGATTTCGTCGAACACGATGCGCGGCGCGGGCTCGTCCGGCCCCCAGTTCGCATCGACGAGGTCCTCGACGATGTGGGCCTGCGCGGTGTCGCGGATCATCTCGGCGACGGTCTGCAACGACATCACGAAGAAATCGGCGAACGTCGTGCCGAGTGCCCAACTGCCCGTTGAGTTTCCGAGGTTGAGGAAGTGCGCCAGCACCGATCGGCCGATCTGCGCATCGTGGTAGTCGATCGCGGGCTGCGCGTCTGGCAGGTTGCCCTCGACACCCGCGAGCCGTAGGCGAGCCTGGTACGGCGTCGCCGCGCCCGAGGCGCTGCCCGCCTTGTAGCTCTGGGCGATCTTCTTGCCCGCCTCGAGTTGCTTTTGATCGTCGGCCGGGCCCGCCTCGTAGACGGGCACGCCCATACCGTTTCGCTCGATCGTCTGCGCCTGCACGCGCAGCAAACGGTCACGGATGAGCCAGTGCTTGTACGCGGGCCGTAGCAAACTCTGCCCGGTCCAGTCGCCACCCTCGCGGTCGACGACGTACGCGACGAGCCGCTCGACCGGAATGCGCACCGCGCCGCCCGCGCCCCACCCGTATTGCTCGATCGAGACGAGGCCGCCGTCGGGCGCGACCTCGATATCCGAGATGGTCTCGGCGAGACGCTGCCCCAGCTTGCGCAGGTGGTACAGGCCGTCGTCGCCGACATTCCATACCGGCTCGAAGAACTGGTGTCCGTAGCGCAGGCAGAGCAGCGCGGCGGCCATGTGCTCACCCCACGAGAACCGGCCACGTCGGCGCTTGTTCGACGGCGCTTGCCCGACGATCGGCAGGCCGAGGTCGTTCGCGATGTGCGCGACCACCTCGGGCCGCGCGCCGTTCGGGTCGATGCGCCAGTTCGTACGGCGGATCGGCAGGCGTACAGCCCGCATCACAGACGTGATCTGCGCGTCCTGCCGTTCCATCCGGCGATACACGCGCGTGCACTGCGGCCAGACGAGCTCGGGCGTTTCCTCGGCCGCCTGCCAGAATCCGACCCCCGACGAGTCGTAACCCTCTGTGGCGTAGCCGATTTCGGCTGTCGGTGTCGTCTTGGTCTTGCCCATGGTGCCCACCTCCTAAAACCCCATCGCCATGAGCTCGTCCTGCTCGACGCGCACCTCGGCCTCGTCGTCCTGTGTCGGCGTCTGCACTGGCGCGAGCTGCGCGCCGAACGTGAGCAGCCCCCAGCGCGCGAGCGTGATCACCTGCATTCGGGTCACCTCGCCCGCGGTGTAGTCGAGGACGAAGCGGCCGCCGCCGAGCGTCTTGGTCTGTGTCGCTTCGCGCGCCTCGTCGAGTCGCGGGTCGCCCGCGTGTGAGAGCCGTTCGGCGAGCGCGTCGTCGACCAGGCCGACGACGGCGTCGGCCATCTGTGTCGACGAGGTCAGCTCGGGTTCGATCCCGAGCGCCTTGAGCTTCGGCACGACGCTCGCGGCCGGGCTCGACGAGTTGATCACCAAACAGCACGGATCCCAGCGATCGACCAGATCGACGATGCGCTCGACTACATCGGTAGCGCTGCCGTGATAGCCGAGCTCGACGCGGATCCGCTCGCTCGTCGTCCATGTCGACGCGCCGATCGAGGCGGTGCGTAGATCAGGGGTCATGTCGACTGCGATCGCGATCGGCCCACGCACAGCTACTCCCGCTTCGCTCATCCGGCCCCACGGCTCGTCCGGGATCAGCGCGGGCAGATCCTCCGCGTCTGCCGGCCAGTCCCCACGGCCGAGGTACTCGACGTCGAACGACTTGCGCCCGGCCAATGTCGAGAACTTCTTGAACTCGGCCGCGAGCTTCTTCTCGGTGGCGATCACGCCGTACGACGGGTTCGCGAGTCTCCAAGTCTCGGGGGCCGCGCGGTCGCCAGCGGATCCCATCCACTCGGCGAAAAACAGGTTCGCCTCGGTGCCATCGTGGCCGCGCCGCCGGACCGCCGCGAGCACTTGCCCATTGGGGTGCTGGTCCTGGTTGACCGCGCTCGAGGTGTAGATCGTCTGCGGATCCGAGGCGTTCATCTTCGTCGGCGACAGCGCGGCCATGTCGGCCTCGGTGAGGTCGTACGCCTCGTCGTAGATCTCGAGATCGATCTCGTCCAGGCCGCGCCCGGCGTGCGCCGAGCGGGTGGTGAACACGACCTCGGCACCCGAGGCCAAAACGATCGTGCCGCGACCTTGTGAACAGGTTTTCGACTCGACGCGTTTGCTCATCCACGGCGTCGTCTTCACGATCGCCCACGTGCGTTTCCACAGCGCTTTCGCGGTCTCCCACTGGTGCGCCGAGAAAATGATCTTCTCGCCGAGTTTGAACAGGCCGTAGAGCACTCGCAGGATGAGCACCGTGCTCTTGCCCGCCTGTCGCGGGATGATCAGGCAGCACTCGGGGTGCGTCCACGTCCCATCGGGATTGCGCGCCAGGATCCGCTCGAGGGCCCACAGCTGCCACGGCATCGGGCGAATGCGGGAGCCCGACAGCTTGCCGAGCGCCGCCGCGCGCATCCCAAGGTCGAAATCGCCTGGCGTGTAGAGCAGCGCCTCGGGCGTCTGGCGCCCTGTGAGCTTCGGCCACTCCGCAGCGATGATCTCGGCGAACCGAGCGTCGACGTCCTCGCTACAGATCGTCGAGAGGGTCATATCCGTTGTCGCCGCTGTCCGGCCCTTGTCGGCGGATCTCGGCGAGCAGCTGGCGCAGCGTATTCGCTTGCTGGCGAGCCTCGACGAGCGCGCCGTCGATCCGAACCTCGATGTCGCCGTCCCGGGCGGTCGTCAGCTGCGCCCAGGTCGTTTCGTCGCCCTCGATGAGCTCATTCAGCCGATCGAGGCGGTCAGCGACCCGCGCGGCCTCGTTGACCAGCACGCTGCGGGCATAGGGCTCGTCGGGTGTGCTGAGCGCCGCCCGCAGCCGGTCGCCGGTGGTCTGCTCGGTCACCGGGCCCCCTCCCCCGGCGATTTCGGCCGTAAAAAAAATCCTGACTACCACCGGGTCGAGTCAGGCCCCGGGGGTGCGAATTTTCTTGCGAGGGTGCCGGTTCCGGGTGCGATGCTGTGCGTGTGACTTCGTGGCTCCCGCTGATCAGCGCGCTCGTCATCGCCTCGGTGACGCTAGTCGGCATTCGCATCAACAACCGCACAAATCGGGCTGCGATCGTCGCTTCCGACGAGCGTGAGTATCGGAAATGGCAGCGCGAGATGGTGCTTCGGCAGTGCGGCGAGGCGATCGAGACTGCACTGCACGTGCACGACGAGTACTGGCGGACCCTTACCGACAGGTCGGACAAAGACGCTGACGAAATCAGAGCAACGATGGACGAGCATGTCGCTAAGCTCGGCGTGAACGTCGCAATGCTCCGAATGCTCAATGCCCGCACGGTCGCGAAACCCTGCGACGAATTACGCGACGTGGCGGTCGCGCTCTGGGAGTCTTGCGAGTCGGCGAAGAATGGAGACCCAAGTAACCATGTAGGGGACTTGATCGAGGATCTTTACCGGCTTCGACACCAACTTGCCGAGACAGCCAGCGCCGAACTTCACACCCTCGGCCGAACCGATGGAACACAGGAAATTAGCCCCATTCGAGCGCGTTTCCTGCGTGCCCGCCACTCCGGCGAGTGAGCGCTGGTCGCTGGTCGTCGCGTGAGCCGTCGCCGCGCTGCTTGTTGCACAGGGCGTGCAGCAGCCTGTCGGCCCTCGTGCCGCCCTTGGCTCGGGCGAGCGTGTGGTCGGCCGCGAGGTCTTGACTCTTGAGCATCGGCTCACCGCACCACCAGCAGCGCTCGCCGTCGCGGTGCTTGGCGAGCAGCCGGTCGCGCTCCTGCTGGTGCTTCCAGCCGAGCCCGCGTTGTGTGGTGGTGCGGCCGCTCACGCCCGGGTGCTCACCACGTCCACTGGCCGAGCGGCGCCACGTACGGCAGCTCGAGGGTGCGCAGCGGCGCGGGATGGCAGAACAGGCGAATCAGTGCAGCGAAGTCGAACAACGGGGGCTCCTTCACGCTCGCAGTTGGGGTGGGGTTCGCAGCGCGCAGCGTGACCACCCGCGATGGATGCGCGGGCTTGCGGAGGTTTGCGCGGCTCCCTGGGGCGCTTGCCGGACCTGGGCCGGTTTGACGCGCTGCGAAGTCTTGGGGTCAGACCGGAGTGGTCAGAGCAGTACGTCGAGCACGGCGAGAGCGAGGCGGCCGACCAGTTCCCACGGGACGACGGACAGAGCGGCAGACAGAGTGGACAGCATGATCGTGTCTCCTACGTAGTGCGGTTGTGGTGATCGCCCTGGACTCGCGCCCGGTGTCCGAGGTGGTGACCTATGACGGGTGCAGGGACGTGGGGCGCAGCGCGCAGCGTGGCCCCCGGTTGAGTCGGACCGGGTTGCGGCTACTCGGCTAGAACGAGTTGCGTTGGGGCGCTTGCGGTGAAGGTTGGCACCGGTTGACGCGCTGCGAGATCGTGGGGCGAATGTGCCCGTGATATGCGAAAACCGGCACTGTCGCCGACTTTTGGGGTCGGTTTGTCAGTACCGGTTTCGAGGTGCCATCGAGGATAGCACCAGGTCGGGGTGTTTCGATCTTCCGGCGCGCGCACGGCGCGCCGGGGTCAGTCTGGGGACCACTCGGGCCGGTAGTCGGGATGGTTGCGCCAGACGGCGACCATCGCGCGCACGGCGCGAATCTTCTCGATATCGGCCGATGCCTGCTCGGCCGACGGTGGCCGGGCGCCGACAAGCAACTCCCACATGCCCGAGGATTCCAAGATGAACAGGAACATATCGCGCGTCGCCGCGACCTGGCGCAGCTCGCGCGCCGGGTCGTAATGGGCGATGTGCGCGGCCTGCTCGGCGGTGTGGCCGCCCTCGTCGTAGATGGTCATGGACGCGCCGTGAACCATCCGCTTGTCGTTCGGATCGACGTATGAATCGGTGTGCCACTCGCCGGAATCGGTGCCGGTGCGCTCGTGTTCGCGAGTCTCGGGGTTGTACTTCGTCGGGTGCCGAAGCGCGGCGCGTGCGATCGTCTCATCCTCGGCGAGCCGTGCGCGAATGAACTCGTCGATGGTCACGGCCGCCATTCCTCGCGGTAGTCGAGATGCTCGGCCCAAATCGCGGCGATGGCTAACACCGTCCCGCATGGGAAGCCTCCGCCGGGGTCGCCGGGCGCGTCGCTCCTCTTCCCCACGCACCGCGTGCACAGGTAGTCCGAATGGTCGGGCGCGTGGTCAGCGATGATCGCCCGCAGCGCGGCGCACTGTCGCAGCACGCGCGCCGGATCATGGCGGCCGAGGTGGCCCAACAGGGCCGGGCCGATGGCGTCCCATGATGTCGGGCCGCCCGGATGGTCTTCTGTACCGGCCGCCGTTGCCATCGCCTCGTCCTCGGCGAGTCGGGCCTCGATGAATTCGACGATGGTCGCTGTCATGCGGTCGATCCTCTCTCGCTGGTCTCGCGCCGCGCCAGTTCGAGGGCGTCGCCGACGCGGTAGACGGGCACCGCGCCGCCCTCATGCCGATCGGTGATGCGCACACCGGCCCGGGAGCGGATGAGCCACGCACGCCGCGCGAGGCGGCCCTCGGCGGCCCACCGGTAGCCGGTGCGGCGCGCGATCGGCGAGCCGACGGCCGCGCAGGCGTGCAATAGCTCGGGCATGGTGCACAGCATCTCGCGGGCCGCCCGGGTGGCGGCGGCCTCGATTCGGGCGACCTCGTGCTGAACGCGGCACCGCGGGCACCGCGCCCACGTCGCATCGGGTTCGGCCCACAGGTTCGCCGCGCACGTCGCACCGTCGTCGAGCTGGACGGCGCACCGGCCGAGGTACCGGTGATCGGCGGGGCGGTCGATCGCGCGCCGTAGCCCGCCGGTGGCGTTCACGATGTCGTGGTATGCCTGCTCGGCCGCCTCGAGCTGGCGCAGCTCGTGTGGGTGCGAGGCGAGCCATACCGCGAGGCGTTCGTCGGTCTGTACCGGCGTGATGAGGTGGGCGGCCATGCGTCGCGCGACATGGGAATCACGGACGCGGCCGCCGTTACGTAGGCGATGTTCGTGCACGAGGGCCGGGGCCTCGGCCGAGCCGCGGGTGTGCCGGGCGTTGACGGCCAGGACGGCGAGCGCCCGGGACTCGATCGGCACCTCGGCGCCGAGGTGGTCGGCGAGCACGCGCGCCCACCCGTGCAACGCGGTCGACAGCGCGACGGCGTCACGTTCGCCGAGCAGGCGCACGCCACGGCCGCGGTACTCGCTGCTCGTGTCCTTGATCGGTAGCGGTGCCTCGGCCGACCGGCCGCCCGCGCGGCCCTCGGCGATCCGGGCCTGCCCACTGCGCGCGGTTTCGAGGTCAGCGAGCAGGCTCGGCACGGCGAGCAGGGCGTCGACGAGCGTCCGGCCGCACACCTCGCACAGCGCAAGCCGGTCGCCGACGAGGCGTGTGCAGATGCCGCACGATGTGCCGCTCATAGGCCACCCTCGGGCCGGTTGCCGGACAAGATCGCGACGAGGTCGCGAACGGTCATGAGCACGAACTGTGAACCGGGGTCGGTGACGCCGCGCCGCTTGGCAACGACGAGCCCCGCGAGCGCGTCGTCGTTGCCGCGCTCAACCTCGGTCTCGCCGAGCCAGGGCCCAGCCTTGAGCTGCCCGCCGTAGTCCTTGCACTCGATGACGAGTCGCCCGCCTCCAGGTGCGCGCACGCCGCCGATGTCGCCTCGATCCTTTGCGCCGTTGCGAGCGCGCCGCTCGATCCGGTCCTCGTCGAGCTGGTCGGCGAGATAGTTCGCAATGCTGCTCTCGTGACGGGTCCCAGCGGCCTTGGCGCTGGCACGTGATCGCGTCACTTCGCGTCACCGGCGATGACGGCGGCGATGTGCTGCGCCATGAGTCGCTGCACGGCGCCGATCTGCGTCTCGGGCTCGTTGTCGAGGTCGCCGATAATCTCGGCGCCACACAAGCAATCGACGACGACCTCGGCGGCGCACTCGCTGCCCAGGGGCTGCACGGTCACGGTCTCGGCGATGTGCTCGGCGAGGATGTCGGCGACCCGCTCGACCTCGGGGTCGTGCATGAGGACGAACTCGCGGCCGGTGAGCCGTTCCGGCCTCATCGAGGTTTCGCGGTAGGGCTCGGTGACGCGGCCGTCGCCGTGATCGTGGCGAATTACCGTGCAGGACACCTGAATTGCGTAGGCGCTGACCTCGATGTAATCGACGCGCAGGTGGCGCACGTTGCTGGCGCGGGCGTCCTCGTAAAGCTGTCCGGCGCGAATGGGTTTCGTTGCGGCCGTCGTGAATTCGGTGAGTTCGGCGGTCTTGGTCACGGTCGGCGCTCCTTGTGTTCTGCTGCTGCTATGGCCTGCAGCGCTCGCGGGCTCGGGGATCGGTTGGCGTCGTCGCGGACGCCTACGCCGGGCGCTGGTGGTCGGTGGATCGGGCACGCCCGCATCACGTCGGCGTCGGGCCGGGACAGCCACCCGTCGCGGCAGTCGTACGGGCAGCGGCCGGGGTCGTCGTCGCGGGGCTCTCCGGTGCGATCGAGTGACATGGATTCACCTCCGCTTGTGGATGCGGTGGTGAGTTGCGTTCACAAGCCAGCCACGCGGGTAGTTCTTGGTAGTGGTTGGTATGGGTTGGTGGGGGATCATGGGTGATCCGTAGAACGCGTCCAAATGATCCCTAGAACGTGTCCAAATGATCCCTAGAACTGTTCTCGCCCTTCGGTTCTGCGGATCACGGGTGATCTGTAGAACCGAGTTATCCACTCCTGTGGATAGAGTTATCCACAGGCTTCTAGGGATCAGTCGTGATCCCCAGAAACGGGGGTGTCGGACGGGTCGAGCATCGGCAAATCGAGAATGTCCGAGGGCATCGTGAGCCGGTACTCGTCGGCCAGACCCGAGCGCCGACCTCGCCGATGCACCTCGATCAGACCCAGCTTTCGCAGCACCGCAAGCTGCCGTTTCACGGTTGGCACAGACACGCACATCACGGCCGCCAGACGCTCGACGCCGGGCCAGATACGCGACCCGTCCGCCTCGGCGTAGGTCGCCATGGTGAGCGCGAGAAACTTCGCCGTCGACGGCATCTCGACCCGCCGCACGATTCGTTCCCACTCGAAACGGTCGACCGGCATCAGTTCGCGCACCGAGGCACCCGTGATCGAATCCATCACGTACCCACCACCTTTCATGCGCGGTCACTGCCGCTCGTCCTCGGCCGGTGGGTCCTCGATGCTGAGCGCCTCGATGTCGGGCTCCGGTCCTGTCAGGTTCAACATGGGTGCCGCCTCCTCCTGCGCTGTACGGCAGTCGGCACACAGCCGGTCGCGCGGCACCTCGGCGTCGGGTGCGAACGGTCGCCGACACTCGCGGCAGTCCATGAGCTGCACCGGGCCGTACTTGCCGACTCGATATCTGTTCGGGATGGGACGCCGGGGCTTGGGCCGCCCCGGCGTTACCCCGTAGCGATTGCTGCCGGGCCACGGCCCGACCACTACGTCGTCGCTCACGTGTGCCCGTTCGGGTCGGGGTTGACGAGGCCGCCGATGCGGGCGCGCACGTAGACCTCGGCGGCGGCCTGGTCCTCGATGTCGATCAAGCCGTCCTCGCCGTCAGTGCCGAGGGCGGCGATGACGTTGCCGATGCGCAGCTGCTCCACCAGTTCGCGCGCCTGGTCGCCGAGGTAGATCAGAGCGTGTGCGGTTGCCTCGCTGGCATAGGAGACTTCGCGCGCGGTGTCGGTGGCGGATGCGATGTGTGTCAGGGCGATCGTGGCTTGCTTGCGGTGGTCGTAGGCGCTCACTGGTCGCCGCCTTCGGTCACGGTGGCGGCCTGGTCCTCGGTGCCGGGGTCGCGCTCGAGGTACTCGAGCAGCGCGACCGCCTCGGCCCAGGTGATGTCATCGGCCCCGGCGATCTCGCGCTCAAGGAATTTTCCGATGGCGAGCAATTTGTCGCCGTCGTCGGCGACGCCCTGCTCGTTAAGCAGCCTTGCGACTTTCTTCTGCTGGATACGGGTCGACGGCTTCTCGGGCTGGCTGACCTGTTCGGGTTCCGGTTTCGCGCTCGGTTCTGAGGGCGCACGCTCGGCCGCGACCGGCTGCTCGTCGACGGGCGCGGGTGCCTGCCACTGCTGCGCATTGACCACGCCAGCTTGCGCACTCTCGACGATCAGGTCGGCGGGCGATACGCGCTCGGACTTCACACGGATCGGCTCGGGGCCGCGGTCGCGCACCTCCTCGATGTCGGAGTCGATACCGAGCAGCACATCGGGCGCGGTTGCGCGGCAGCATTCCGCGGTCGCACGGGCGTACAGCATGTTCTCGGTCTCGGTGCGGTACTTGGGGTTGCGCTTGTCGTATCCGGCATCGGTCACCCGCTTCATGTCCCACACGGACTCTTCGGGCGGCAGATTCGGGTCTGTGCCCTTGCGTCGACCGCGCACCACGCACCGGGTAGCGGACTTCTCGACTGTCCAGATCTCATGCCCGGCGGCGAGCACGGCCGCCTTCATCACCTTCGCGTACGTCGACGGCACGCCGTAGACGTCGAACACGTTCTGCAGCGACTGAATGGCATCGAGGCCCAGGCGCGCGCCGTACAGGATCGCGACCGCGCCCTCTTTCGGTTTGTCGCGGTAGCGATCGGGCGCGAACCCCGTCGCGCACAGCCATTCCGCGACCTGATGCGCGGCGTCGAGTGCCTCGGCCTGCTGCCGTAGGTCAGCCAGAATCGAGGCGGTCATCGGTACCGGCGCGAACGAGTCGGCGATAGCGAGTTCGGTGGTCATAGATGGTCGTCCTCTCGATATGCCCATGTGGGCTGGGGGATTTCGTGGATGCCGCGAGCGAAGCGCGGCCAGTCGCCGGAGTTGGTGCACTCGGCGTAGAGGTCAAGCGCCGTGCGGTTGCGGCGGCGACCGTGCTCGACATACGCATCGGGGATGCGGTTGACGGTCACCAGATGCGGCGCGGTGTCGGAGACGACGACGAACCACACGTCGGCCACGTCGACGTCAAGGTCGCGCAGCACGTCCTCGTAGTGAGGTTGCTGCTGGTTGTAGCCGTAGGTGCGAATACTCTTGGCGAAGTGCCCCGGGTCGGCGCTGCCGGACTTTTTCAGGTCGAGCATGATCACGCGGCCGTCGCGCACCCTGTATAGGCAGTCCGGCCGGATGCGCCGCATGATTCCGGTCTCCGGATCCGGGTAGTACCCGGACAGTTCGCATTGCCCGTCGCGGAACATGTGCCCGACGTCGGAGTCGGCGAGCACGTTGCGCACCGCCCACCGCACCGACTCCATACGCTCGGTGAGTAGCGCGACCTTGCCCGCCGCCCGCGCGTCTTTGCGGATCTGCTGATCAGCCTTGGCGTTCCACGTCTTTGATGGAACCTCGATCAGCAGCTCGTCGGCGCGGTGCGGCTCGAGCACGAGCACATGCAGCGCGGTGCCCCACTCCATGTCTTCGCTGACCTTGCGCACATGGTTCTCGCGCCGCCACCAGAATTCGTAGGGCGTCATCTCGCCGAGGTCGCGCAGCTGCGACGACGAGACCGAGTTCCGGTCGCCGTGGTAAACGTCTTCGGGGACACCGGCATACAGGCCGCGCTCGGTTGGGGCGGTCATCCGGACACCACCTCGGCATCGAGCCGGAGCGCCATAATGCGCTCGGCCTTGTCGCGACCGATGTACTGCTGCCGTCCTTTGGCCACAGCCGCGACGACGCTCTGTGAAACGTTCGCCGCCCGCGCTACCTGGGTGGGGTTCATTCCGTGTTCGTGCGCGCCGAGTGCCGCAATGTGCTCGGCGACCGGTCCTATCTCGACCAGGTTTTGCATGCACGGAACGCACCGCGTGCCGTTCCGGCGTTGAGTGGTGAACGGGTCGCCGCATTCCGAGCAGATCAGTTCCCGACTTTTCAGCGCTCGCTGCTGGTCCTCGGGCATTTTCAGCCCGAGCCAAACCCAGAGTTTTTGCCACTCGGCTGGATCGCCGGTGTGGAATCCCGCGACGATGCTGTGCCGCTCGCCGCGCTTCCTAGCGGCCTCGCCGCAGTCGCGGCGCACGGGGCAGCCGTAGCAAATCCGCTTGGCCTCGGCGGCCGAGTCGGACCCGACATCCGAAAACCACAGCTCCGGGTCATAGCCGCGACACGCACCCAGGTCCGACCACTCTGGGTTTTGAATGACGGCCGCCGGGGCAGGTTTGGCTGGCGCCTTGGCTCGGCTGAGGTTGCTTGGCCAGTCGCGGTTGCTGCTACGTGCCTTGCGTGGCGGTGTGCTGTCGAGGCCGAGCATCGCGAGCAGCTGGCGCGCGTCGTCGGCATTCTCGGCGCGGCGAACCACCTCGAGCCGCGCCCGGTCCGCGTCGGCCGGACTGACCGGGTCTGCTCGTATCTCATCCAGCTTGGGAAGCTCGGCCATCAGGCCACCCCGCTTCGGGCGGCCTCGCCGGACCAACCGCAGCGCTCGCAGCCACGACCACGGCAGGACGGGCAGTCACGCGGGGGCTCGGCCGTCCGGCCGATGCCGAGGGCTTCGGCCGTGCCGATCGCGCCGAGCAGCGCCAGGTAGATCAGCCAGATCACTGCTCACCCACCACGGACAGCAGCCGGTCGCCGGTGGTGCGCGCATCGACCTGGACGCCGGGCGCGTGCGCGGCGAGCATGGTCGCCTCGGCACGGGCCGCGTCAACGGCGACGACGAGGTAACCGAAATGGGGGACGATCGCGCGAGCCTGTTCGGCCCACTCGCGATGGCCCATGAATTCCATCTCTTGCGCCAGCGCGGCCAGCGCGGCAGCCGGAGCCAGATTCACTGGCGGCGTGGCGAGTTCGACTGTCGGGTCGTAGGCCACAGCCTCGAGGTCTTCGGGTGCGCAGATGCGCCAGTCCGAATCAGGATCTCCGTCGGTGCAGACCAGGCGGGGGCGGTCCAAGCTGCCTGCGTACTTCGCGACCTTCAGCTCTTCGCCAGTGGTGCGCAGGCGTACCCGCTCACCGATGCCGAACTTGTAGATGGATGTCATCGGATACGATCCGTTCGTTGTAGGGGCGTACCGCCGAGCTAGGCCCTCGGCGGTACGTCGATTACTCAGTGCCGAGGGACGATTCGGGACGGTGATGCGACCGTGGTCGCCCGCCCGTGAGCAGCGCGCCGACAATGAAGCCGCTGACGAACCAGCTCCCGAACGCGACGATGAGATACAGCCACGCGTTCACAGCGGCGGCATCCACACCATGAGCGCGAACCAGCCGACACCGAGCGCCAGCACGAGCACGACACGGCCGAGATCAGTGAGCAGGCCGACTGTGTGGCGGTCCGGGTGCGGAATGTGGAGCAGGGGCGAGTTCATGCCACACCTGCGTCGCGGGCAGGAACGTCCTGTCGTGCCTCGCGGTGGATTCGCGACAGGTTCTCTTGCGTGATCTGGCGGCCGAGTATCGACGCGGTTGTGACGATGCCGCGCGCCGCGCGCCGCCGCTCTCCGCCGCCGATGATCTCCTCGGCGGCCCGCGCGGAGCTGAACCCGAACGCGCGCATGATCTTCTCGGCGTCGTCCTCGGTCACGGGCGAACTGTCTCGATACCTGCATGGGATTGGCATTTGTTCTCTCCCTGGTTATTTGGGGTGGTTGCGCAACCTCGAGAGGCTCGGGTGTGAGGGGGTCACCCGGCGGTCCACCTCTCGGGGTCACGCGTCCCCGTGGCGGCTTCGGCTTTGCTGCCGCGGGAAGCTCAGGCGACTCGTTGCCGCTTCATGCGGGCAGCGCCACGCTTGGACAGCCCTGCGGGATTGGCAGGCGCGGCGGGGGTTTCGTCGGTGCGGGCGACGGCGCGGGCGGCGAGCTGCTGCTCGGCGGCGGCCCGCATTTGGTCGACGAGTCGGCACATGTCGCTGCGCGTCATCCGCCACTCGCGGCCCGCGAGGACGGCAGTCAGTTCGCCCGTGGCGATGCGACGTGACAGCCAGTCGCGCGATGGCGCGCCGGTCAACTCGCACACCTGCTCGAGGGAAAACGTCTCGAATTCGCTGGCGGCGTTCATGCCAGCAACTCCTGCGGAATCAGTGAGGACAGGGGGCGCTGGAGCAACCGCGCGAGGGCGAGTAATTCGAGAACATCGAAGGAGGTCTTGCCTTGTCCGCGCAGCTTTCGTTGCAGCGTGGTGAACGCGATTCCCGTTTCGGCGGATGCCTTTCGGATGCTGACGTCGGCGTCGATCAGTGCTTGCTCTACGACGCGACCCAGCATCTCGCTGGTGTGATCCATATAGATCACATTAGTACTCAAACGGATCACATCGCAACCAGTCGGCAATGTCCATTTGGATCACATTGCGATCCGGATGGGGTTGTCATCTGAACGCGCGGAGCCCAAACTGATCCACATGGACCTGGACGTTGAGCTTGCGAACGCCGTCATCGGCGCGAACCTCCGCGCCCTGCGGGCGAAGCGGGACTACAGCAGAGAAAAACTGTTCGAGCTGTCCGGAGTTCCGGTCATCACGATCCGGCGCATCGAAGATGGCAAACGTGCCGCGGCCGTGCCCACGATGATGGCGCTATGCCAAGCGCTTGACGTCGACCTGGGGAGATTCCTCGACGACGCGCACAAAGAGATCAATGAGCGAATGGACTCGAACGCCAGCAAGTGACGCGACGACGACCAGCTCGGAGACGTTGAATGGAACCGCACCGCGAAGGCGCGCAGCCACTTGTGGCGCTGTCAACTTCAGCGCGCGTTGCACATCAGCCGAGTTGCATCGGCCCAAGCGGGCCGCCAATGCAGGCAGAGATAGATCGTTTGCGGCGCAGCGAGCGTCGTTGTTCACGCCGAACTCCCAGGGGGACGATTGCTGAGGGTAGGTCCTTCCGGCATAAGGGCCGATCTCTCGCGCGATTTCTAGGATTCTCATCCATTAAAATGATTGCCTCAGCGTATTACCCCCATATGGGGGAAGGCAATAGCCTCTACCCCTAATGACAACCTCCCAAACCCCCTAATCGGAGATTCGGACAATGCACAAGCCGGAGCGTGGCCCAGACACTAGCCGCCGTCGACCGCTAGCCTGATTCGATGCTGCCGCAGAAACCGAGTCTGACCGCAGCCCTGGCGTTCGTGATCCGGCGACGACGCGTCAAAAAACAGCAGTCCGCCAAAGATGTCTATGGGCCTGCGGGCCTAGGAAAGAGCGTGTACGAAAGGCTAGAGGAGAACGTCCGCGGATTCAGCGCCGAGCAGATCCGTGCTATCGCCAGAGTGCACGGCATGAAGGCGTGGGAGCTCATGCAAGAAGCCGAGGACGCGCTCGACAACGATGAGGTTCCGCCCAAGCCGCCCTCGGTGGCCGCGTGGCGCAAGGCGTTCGGGTTCGATCCGTAAGACAAACCGATTGTCCGGTTCATCGGGCGGAGAATTAGACTGCCGGAGTGTTGCCCGTCATCATCTCGCTGACGGCAGTAGGTGTCGCCCGGCTGGGCATATGGTCCTCTGCCCCAGCGACGCGCCGATTCACTATCGGAATGCTAGCCATCGCCACCGCCTCGACTCTGTTCGTCCCATGGATCGGCGAGCGTCTCATTGACCGACATATAACGGCCGCCGGGGCCAACATCAGCGACGTCGCTCAGCATCTCATCATGCTTTACGGCTGCTACCAGTTCGGCGCGATGACATTCGAGGACAGACCGCGAGAGGCTGTGTACCTCCGGTATTGGCGAGGCGTCGCGGCCGGGATCGCGGTCGCCATGATCGCGACCTACCGACTCGGCAATGCTTACGACACCCCGGCAGAAGAGTTCGAGCTCGGTGGACCGGTGAACCTCGCACACAACTGGCTCATCGTGGTGACCATCGTCGCCACGTTCGCACTCGTCACCGCGGCGGCGCTGCGCGATATCTACGCAGCGGGCACACGGCTGCGGCTGTCGATGTTCGCAATGCTGGCTTTGGGCGTTGTCGGCCTCGGGTGCAGCATCGTCACGGGCGCCCTGCTGGCGATAAGGCCTACGTATATCCAGGCCGAATACAACGATTTCGCGACCGTGTGGACCATCCCAGCGCTCGCGGCTCTCGCGGTGGCGGGTGTGCCAGGTTTCGTCTCGGCATGGAGCCGCCGAGACGATCCTCGACCGGGCAGACCCGCTTAGCTCGCGCCTAGGCGGTGCGACGCGGGTGGCCGACGGTGTGCGCGGTTTCCGCGCGGGCGATCTCGGCATCGGCGACGGCCGCGACTGCGGCGACGTCGCGGTCGAATTCGGTGCGCATCCGCGACACTGTCTCAGCCGCCTCGCCGCGTACCTCGGTCACCTCCTTACGCGCCAGATCGCGCAGCGCGAGCGCGGCGTCTCGCTCCCGCCGGGCCGCGTGTGCCTCGCGCTCGGCACCGTGCCGACCGCGCTCGGCCGCGGCAATGAGGGCCCGGGCCCGTTCGAGCTCGGCGGCCAGGTGCTCGGCGTCGGTCTGCTCGGCCGCCGCGGCGAACCGCCTCGCCGCGCGGTGCGCCCGCACGGGGTTGTGTGTGGGGTCGGCGCAGTAGGCGGCCGGGCGGCCCGGCCCGGTGCGCGGTGGCACTGGCGCGCCACACACCGAGTCGGGGCCCATCGGAAAACGGCATTCACCTGCGGTGATTTTCATTTCATTGCACCTGATATGAAATGAAATCCGCTGTCACGCAACGTCGGCGAGCAGGTCGCCGGCCTCGTGCTGGGCGACGTGGTCGACCGCGGCGTCGTAGGTGTCGAACACCTGCGATTGCACGAGCCCGCGCGCGTCCATCCACACAGCCTCGAAACCGGCGGCCACGCGCTCGATTTCGCCGAGCTGGCCGAGCCGGACGAGACGCCGTCGGCGCGCCTGCTCCATATCGAGGACCCGGCCACGGAGACGAGGCAGCCTGCCCGCGACGGCCTGCGCGCTCGCCGCCGAGGCCGCCGCCGAGATGTGCCCGTACCTCTTATCCGTGATTGCGATCGACGAGTGCCCGGCGTCGCGAGACACGACCCAGATCGGCTCACCGTCCTGCAAGCGCCACGAAATCCCCGTATGCCGTGTGCAATACGGGGTGAGGCGTTTTGCCATGAGGCGGGCGACGAGATGCCCGTACCGGCGACGCAGCTCGTCGAACGACAGCCCTTCCCAACCGGCCGCGCCGGTGAACGGTGCGCGGCTGCACGCGGCGAGCGCCTCGAGGCGGGCGAGCGCCGGTGCCCATCCCTGTTGCCAGAACCGCACCGAGGTAACCGGCAGACCGCTCGGCGTCTCGAACAGATAGGCGTCGGCCGGGCGGTCGAGGTCGAGCTGAGCGACCGTCTCGAGCGGAACGAACGTCATGCGCACGCCGCGCTCGGTTTTCGGGTCGCCGAGGCGCATCTTGCCGTTGGCCCACTTCCACGCTTTCGTGATCGAGACGCCGCCGGTATCGGGGTCGATGTCGCCGACCGTGAGCGCGCCCTGCTCGCCGGGGCGCGCCATGCTCATAACGCCGAACTCCCACCACGGGCGCCAGAATGGCGCGAGCAATTGCTCGATGAGCTCGTACTCGTCCTCACTCAGGTGGTCGACCTCGCGGGCCGACTGCTTCGGCAGGCGAGTCTCTGCGCACGGGTTCCACGGAATGAGCGCGGTCGGCCGATGCCGGGCCGCCGCGCCCATGGCCGCGCAGAGCAACCCGTGTTTATTGCGGATCGTCTTGGGCGCGTTGTCGAATTCGGTTTCGAGCCACTCGACCCACGCGGCGTCGAGCTCGGCCGTCACGCCGTCGACGGGCAAGTGCTCTCCGTTGAAGAACGGGACGATGTCGCGGTCGATCATGCGCCGGTACTTGCGCTTGGTCTCGTCGTCCACGCTTTTGCCGAGGCGGTCGACGTACCGGTGAAGCCACACCTTCAATGTGATCGTGTCGGCAACGGCGCCGAGCTGGGCGGCGAGGACGCGCTCGGCCTCGGCGGGGCCGACGCGGTCGAGCAGTTTCGCCCATCGGATCGCGGCGGCGTGGTCGTCGAACGATTGGGATGTCTGTACGGCCTTGCCGTCACGGGTGATGCGGTAGCGCACCTGCGAATAGGTGCTGCGGTCCTTGCGAACGCGAATGCGGGGAGTGGTCGCCACGGGGCATGGTCCTTGTACTCAGGCCGAATCCCCTCAGATTCCCTGTGGACCGCTGTGTGGACGCAGAGGGGGCATAACCCGTAGGTCATGCCCCTGATCTGCGTCTATGTTGTGGGCGAAGGGGGACTTGAACC
>NZ_JBITGN010000035.1:0-42607 GCF_044457245.1 Nocardia sp. NPDC050630 | reverse complement strand
GGGCCGCGAACGGTCGCTCGTAAGACTCGCTCCGTGGTGGTTGCTGGTGGCGGGGTGTTCGGCATCTGGTGCACGCGTGCTGGATGGTCGAGACTCGCGACTTCGTCGCATGCGCTTCGACGGCTCGGACGCGAGACGGGCCGCGAACGGTCGCTCGTAAGACTCGCTCCGTGGTGGTTGCTGGTGGCGGGGTGTTCGGCATCTGGTGCACGCGTGCTGGATGGTCGAGACTTCGAGTTCGTCGCATGCGTTTCGACGGCTCGAATGCGAGGCGGGCCGCGAAGGTCGCTCGTACGACTCGCTCCGCGGGGAGTGATCGGGCGGTAGCGTTGCACCGCAAATCGATTCGCTGTGCTGATGCGGATCATCGATATGCGGCGCATGCCAGCCGCCCGCGTCCGGTGGTGGACGCGGGCGGCAAAATCCCAATCGAAGACATCTGTCGTGCGGGAGCGCAGCGAGTGAACCACTGGCACAGCGCCCACTGGGCACAATGGTGCCGAGCGCTAGCGAGGTGCCGATGTGAGCAGGGTGACGAAGACGTCGAAGGAACTGTCTGAGAGGCTGGAGGCGTGAATCCGTCTACAGCGCAGGCGCAAGTGGTCGTTGACGAACTCGCGCGTGGGGGTGTGCGGGATGTCGTGCTGTGCCCAGGGTCGAGAAACGCGCCCCTGGCATTCGCACTGCAGGCGGCCGATGCGGCGGGCCGACTCCGCCTGCATATGCGCATCGATGAGCGAACCGCGGGCTTCCTAGCCATCGGTCTCGCCATCGCCAGTCGGCTGCCGGTACCGGTGGTGATGACTTCCGGGACCGCGGTAGCCAATCTGGGCCCGGCGGTGCTGGAGGCGAACTACGCCCGGGTTCCGCTGGTGGTGCTCAGCGCCAACCGGCCCTACGAAATGCTCGGTTCCGGCGCCAATCAGACCGTTGAACAGCTCGGGCTATTCGGTAGCCAGGTCCGTGCCTCGATCAGCCTCGGACTCGCTGAGGAGGAATCCGCTACCGACGGCGGCGTGCCCTACGGCCAGCAGAACAGCCAGTGGCGTTCGGCGGTCTGCCGGGTACTCGCCGCCGCCCGCGGCACCCGTTCCGGCAATGCGGGGCCGGTGCATTTCGACATCCCACTGCGCGAACCGCTGGTGCCGGATCACACGCCGGACGAATGGGCACCCCAGGGCCGCCCCGGCGGCGAGGCATGGACGAGCACCCGGTACGCGACCCTCGATGTGCCGCTCGAACTCGACCTGACGCCCGACACCGTCGTCATCTCCGGCCACGGCGCCGGCTTGCGGCCGGAACTGGCCGAACTGCCGACGGTGGCCGAACCAACCGCCCCGATGCACGGTCCGTCCCTGCATCCGCTGGCCTTGCCGCTGCTGAAGCCGCGCCAGGCGATCATTACCGGGCGGCCGACGCTACATCGTCAAGTCGCCAAGGTGCTGGCCGATCCGGCTGTCACCGTCTACGCGCTCACCACAGGTCCGCGCTGGCCCGATGTCTCCGGCAATGTGGTCGGCACCGGAACCAGAGCGGTGACCACGGGCGCACCGAGTGCGGACTGGCTCGCGCAATGCCGCGAACTCGATGCGAAGGCCGGTCAGGTCGTGCGCGCGGAACTGGCGAACCACCCCAAGCCGACCGGGCTGCATGTGGCCGCGGTGGTGATGGACGCACTGCGCGAGGGAGATCAGCTGCTGCTCGGCGCGTCCAATCCGGTGCGCGACGCCGCCCTGGTCGCACAGCCGCGGCCCGGTGTTCAGGTGCTGTCGAATCGCGGTGTCGCCGGAATCGACGGCACGGTTTCCACGGCCGTCGGTGCGGCACTGCACCACACCGGCCGCACCATCGCGCTGATCGGTGACCTCACCTTCTTGCACGACGCCTCTGGCCTGCTCATCGGCCGCGGTGAACCCCGCCCCGCCGATCTGACCATCGTGGTAGCCAATGACGACGGCGGCGGCATCTTCGAACTCCTGGAGCAGGGCGATCCGCAGTACGCCGGTGTTTTCGAGCGGGTGTTCGGTACGCCGCACGGGATGGATCTGGCCGCACTGTGCGCCGCCTACCGTATTCCGCACAAGCAGGTCGATACCGAGCAGTTGGCGGTCGAGTTGGCCGGGCATGCGCACGGATTGCGGGTGCTAGAGGTCGCGACCGAGCGTTCCAGTCTCCGAGAGTTGCACGCGACGGTGCGGGCCAAGATCGCGCCGTGAGTGAGTACTAGCGAGTGAGCCAGCGTGCGATCGCTTCTGCCGTACTTTTAGGTGCCGGCGAGCCTCTCCAGATCGAGCCCGATCAATACTCCGGCTCGGAATCGCGATCGTCATCCAGCGGCACCGGGATCGACTGTTCGACGACATCGGCCGGATTGGCTTCGAAGGCATCTCGGTCGACCGCCGCCGCGAGATCGCGTTCGGTGCTGTCGTCGGCCGTGTCATCGGCGATCTCGTCGTAGGCGGGGACGTTCTGCTCGACGTAGTCGGCTTCCGGAACCGCGTCGACGGTGCGGGAAGTGCTTGGATCGGTCATCGTTCATTCCTCTCCGCGCGTGCTTTTCGGCTGGGTACCCCGTGCGCTGCCGAACGAACTCTAGGTGCTGCGTGAATCACAGCGCAGGCGGACAGCAGTCCAACACTGTTGAGAATGCACCTAGTCGGCCCGTGCGGCAACCCATCCGCTACTCGCCATCGACCGGACCCGAACCGTTCGCCGGGAATTCGACGAGCGCCAATGTGCGCCCCGCCATGAACCGTGCCGTCCGCACGGCGACGCCCGTTCGCGTGACTTCGCTGACCTCGACCACCCCACGCGCGATGCGCACCTCGACCTTGCGCCCGGCCCGCGTCGCGGCCACTTCATAACTGCGAGACCCGTCGCCGAAATCGACGACGATCTCCACTCGATCGCCCTTCATCTACCAATTCTCCGCTTTTCCAGCACCTTTCGCCGCTACGACTTGGTTGCGATGGGCGGTGACCGGAAGATTGCGCGCAGTGCTGCAGCGATCTGGAAGCGGTCGGTAGTGGCGGGAACGCTCCGTGCGGTGGCGGCGCGACCAGTGGTTGTCGGCGGGAAGGTGTGAGGTGGCGGAGCGGCCAGTGGTCGTCGGGCGGGAAACCACATGAGGTGGCGGGGAGGCCGGGTGTGGTCGGTGGCGGTGGGAAGGCCTCGCGCGGTGTCGGAGTGGCCGGGTGTGGTCGGTGGTGGGAATGCTCCGTGCGGTGGCGGGCGACCAGTGTGGTCGTCGACGGGAAGCTCTGAGGTGGCGGAGCGACCAGTGGTCGTCGGGAGGGAAGCCTCGGCGGTGGTGGCGACCGGATGTGGTCGGTGGGCGCGGGAATGCTCCGTGCGGTGGCGGGGCAGCCAGTGGTCGTCGGGAGGGAAGCCACGTGCGGTGGTGACGACCGGATGTGATCGGCGGTGGACGGGAGCCTGGCACCGATGAATTCCGTTGGCGCGCGCCGTCTCAATCGACGACGTCCGTTGCCGAGGAGGACCCGATGCACCCGAATTTCGATCTCGAACCGGCCGCCACCGCCTTGGAGGCGGTGGTCGGCGCCACTACCGATGATCAGCTCACCGCGCCCACGCCCTGCACCGACACCAGCGTGCGTGACCTGCTCGCCCATGTCATCGGACTGACCGAGGCCTTCCGGCAGGCCGCGACCAAGGAGGCGGTCGGCCGCTCGGTCCCGCCCGCCGTCGGCCCGGACAGCGACCTGCCTGCCGACTGGCGCTCCCGCATTCCGGCTCAGCTGAAGGCACTAGTCGCGGCCTGGCGCGAGCCGTCGGCTTGGGACGGCCAAACCGAAGCGGGCGGTGTGACCGCCCCGGCGGCTGTCATGGCCACGATCGCCTTGGACGAAATCGTGGTCCACACTTGGGATCTCGCCCGCGCAATCGGTCGGCAACCGGCCGTCGACCCCACCCATCTGACTATCCTGCTCGAATTCCTCAGGGACACACCACCCGAGGGCACCGCGGGCATGTTCGGCCCGGTCGTTCGAGTTCCGGACACCGCCCCATTGCTGGACCGCATCGTCGGACTCACCGGCCGCGACCCCTCTTGGGTCAACTGATCACCTGCCGAGGCCGAGCTTGCGCGCGATACGCGCCATCAGCTGAGACATCATGGCGGGGAACGAATCCGGGTTCGGAACCGTGACCGGTCGTACGCGGCCGTTGTGAATCGCGGTGATCCGCCACCCGGCGTGGGTCCGCACCAGCACCACGGTCTGCCGCGACAGGCGGCGTTCGGGCAGCTTCGACCGCCACGGCATCAGCACCGACGCGGTGCCGTGCAGGATCGCGACATCCGGCGTCACATACCGGATCGACTCCAATTCCCCGACCAGGGCCGAACCGGCGAGCACACCGCGAAAGAGTTTGTCGTGGTTGGCCTGGTGTTCTGTGCGGCCGATCGCCCGGGTGCCGTCATAGGACACGTAGTCGGAGTCCTCGGTGAACAGCGCGCCGAATGCCGCGGCATCGTTGTCGGTCCAGGTCTGCATGAGCTGCTGGAAAACCGCGCTGAGTTGTGCGTCGTCGGTGCTGGCGCGATCGAGGGTCTCGTTCATGGTGCTGATCTCTTTCCGTGCTATCATTTCGAGGAACGAAATATACGATAACAGAAAGCTTCGAATGTCGAAAGATGAAATCATCGCCGAGATCGGGATGCAACTGCGCCTGCTCCAGGAGAGCTTCGATGCCTTCGATGAGGCCGTCGCCGCCCGCCTCGGCCTCAACCGCACCGACACCCGCTGCCTCGACATCGTGCTCGGTCGCGGCCCACTCGCCGCTGGCGAGCTGAGTGTCCAGCTGAAGCTGAGCCCTGCCGCGACCACCACCGTCATCGATCGACTCGTCCGCGCCGGATTCGTCACCCGCAACCAGGACCCAGCCAACCGTCGCCGCGTCCTGATCGAAGCCACCGAAACCGCCCAGTCAACCGCAGCCGAAATCTTCACCCCCGTCAGCCAAGCCGGCGCAAAAGCCCTGGCCCGCTACAACCCCACCCAACTGCACACCATCCTCGACTTCCTACGCACCGCCCTCGAAGTCCACCAATCCCACACCAACATGTGATGAAGATCAGGTGGCATCCATGGCGGCGTCGCCCGAAAAGCCACCCCGAACCAGTGCCACCTGATCTTGATCGACGGCCGGGTTAGGCCTCGCGATGCTCTCGGCTGGCCCTCAGGCGCTGTGTGGCGCTTTAGGTCGGGCTGTGAAGATTCCCGCTGAGGCTGCCGTTGCGGCTGCTGCGGCGGCGGTGCGGGCGGCTGTGTCGTCGATGGGGTCGCCGCTAGCCAGGAGGCGGTAGTAGAGGGGGGCGGAGACGGCGGTGAGGACGGCGCGGGCGTCGGTGTTGCTGGGGATTTCGCCGCGGGTGATGGCGGCTTCGATGCAGGGGGTCCATTCGGTGAGGCGGATGTCGTAGAAGCGACGCAGGGCGGCTGCGGCGGTCTCGTCGCAGGTGGCTGCGGCGATGACGGCCTGGAAGAGCTTGCCTTGGCGGGGGTCGGTCAGGGTTTTGGCGACCAGGCGGGCGTTGGCGGTGAGGTCGCCGAGTAGGGAGCCGGTATCGGCGTGTGGCAGCGATTGTTCGGCCATATCGACGAGCAAATCGGTGACGAGTCCGGTGGCATTGCGCCAGCGGCGGTAGGCCGTCGTCTTGCCGACCTCCGCGCGCGCCGCGACCTCGGTCAGGTCCAGGTGTGCGAATCCGCGCTCGGCGAGCAGATCGCCCGCCGCCTGTAGCACCGCCTCGCGGACGCGGGCAGTACGCCCGCCTGGGCGAATCGAGCCAGGAACGGCGTCAGACTCCATAACGGAACTCCAGTTTCATTTACGGTGCGATGGGTGTATGGTTCGAACCATTAACGGAACTATAGACCCTTTAGGAGTCATCATGGAGTACCGTCGGCTCGGTGCATCAGGTCTGACCGTCCCGGCGCTGAGCTTCGGCGCGGGCACCTTCGGTGGGCGTGGGGAACTGTTCAGCGCATGGGGTGATACCGATGCGGAGCAGGCGCGTCGACTGGTCGATATCAGTTTGGATGCGGGCGTCACGATGTTCGATACGGCCGATGTCTATTCCGACGGCGCCTCCGAAGAGGTGCTCGGTGCGGCCATCAAGGGCCGGCGCGACCAACTGCTGCTGTCCACCAAGGCGAGTCTGCCGACCGGTCCAGGTCCGCTCGACGCCGGTTCCGGCCGTTCGCGCTTGATCAACGCGGTCGAGGGTTCACTGCGCAGGCTCGGCACCGACTACATCGACCTGTTCCAACTGCACGCCTTCGACGCGCACACCCCGGTAGAGGAAGTCCTTGCGGCACTGGACGATCTGGTGCACGCGGGCAAGATCCGCTATCTCGGCGCCTCCAACTTCGCGGGCTGGCAGCTGATGAAATCCCTTGCCGCGGCGGACCGGCACGGCCTGACTCGCTACGTCGCGCACCAGGTCTACTACTCACTCGTCGGCCGCGACTACGAATGGGAGCTCATGCCGCTCGGCCAGGATCAGGGCGTCGGTGCGGTGGTCTGGAGTCCGCTCGGTTGGGGCAGGCTGACCGGGAAAATCCGTCGCGGCCAACGGCTTCCGGAGGGCAGCCGCCTGCATCGGACCGCCGAGGCGGGTCCGCCGGTCGATGACGAAAAGCTCTATGACGTGGTCGACACCCTCGACGAACTCGCCGCCGAGACCGGCAGAACCGTTCCGCAGATCGCGCTCAACTGGCTGCTGCGGCGTCCGACGGTATCGACTGTCATCGTCGGCGCACGCAATGCGGACCAACTGCGCCAGAACCTCGGCGCGATCGGCTGGGAACTCGATGCCGAGCAGGTCGCGCGCCTCGACAAGGCCAGCGCGACTACCCCGGCGTATCCCTACTATCCGTATTACCGGCTGCCGGATTTCGCTCGGTTGAGTGCTCCCGCGGTGTGATGCGATCGGCCGCTCGCGCAGGATCGAGACGGGAATTCAGGCCAACCCTCAGTACACGTCGCGAACGTACCGCTTCTCGGCGACCAACTGCTTCCGGAATGCCAGCGCCCCGTCCTCGTCGAGCTTGCCGTGGATCCTGGCAATGGCCAGTAGGGTGTCGTCGACATCCTTGGCCATGCGCGCGGCATCACCGCACACATAGAAGTGCGCGCCGTCGCGCAGCCAGGACCACAGCTCGGCCCCGTGCTCGATCATCCGGTGCTGCACGTAGATCCGCTCGCGCTGGTCGCGGGAGAAGGCCAGATCGAGGCGGGTGAGGAAGCCCGAGCGGAACATATCCTCCAATTCCGCTCGATAGTAGAAATTCTGGGCGGCATGCTGATCGCCGAAAAACAGCCAGTTGCGGCCGCTGCAGCCGAGGGCACGGCGTTCCTGCAGGAAGCCGCGGAACGGCGCGATGCCGGTGCCGGGGCCGACCATGATCATCGGGGTCGTCGGATCCAGCGGCGGCCGGAAATGCGGTGCACGCTGCAGGAAGATCGGCACTGCGGATTCGGTGGTGTCGGCACGGTCGGCGAGGAAGGTCGAGCACACCCCACCGCGGCGCACGGCCGATCCGGTCGCGGCCGGATCGCCGTATCGGACGACACCCACGGTGAGCTGCACCTCGTCGGGACTGACCAGCGGACTCGACGAAATCGAATACTGGCGCGGCTGTAGCTTTTTCAGCGTGCCGAGCCATTCGACCAGATCGGCGCGCACTGGAAAATCGCGCAGCACATCCACGGCCTGCCGGTCCCACAGGTAGTTGGCGAGCTCATTGCGATTATCGCGGCGCAGTAGTTTCGCCAGCCGATTATTGGGATTGCGTTCGGCGATGAAGGTGAGCAGATCGTGGCTGACCTTCGTAATGTCGTAGCGGGTCCGCAGCGCCTGCGCCAGCGGCAATTCCTGGTTGTCGACTTCGACCATCCGGCGACCGTCCAACCCGGTCGCGCCGAGCCATTCGGCGACCATCGAATCGGCATTCGTCGGCCAGACCCCGAGTGAATCGCCGACTTCGTAGCCCGCTTTCAGCCCACGCAGGTCGAAGCCGAACTGACGCACTTCCTTCTGCGATCCGACATTCGACAGCGGCTCATTGCGCACCAGCGGTGCGGTCACCGGGGCGTTGCGGGTGAACGGCGCTGGTCCGGCGGTCTGGGTTCCGACGGACGGTGCCGTACGGGTCAGCACCATCGTCGCGCCGGTGGACCGTTCGGGCGGCCGAGGTCCGCGGTGACCGGATGAATTCGGTTCGGCTGCACCGTCGTCGAGTGCGGTGAGCACCTCGTCGAGCCAGCGCGCCGCCGCCTCCTCGTAATCGGGTTCGCTGTCGACGCGCGCGAGGAGTCGGGTGGCCCCGCGCTCGGTCAGTTTTGCGTCCAGTTTGCGTCCGTGACCGCAGAAGTCGTCATAGGAGGAATCGCCGAGTGCGAATACCGCGTACCGCATGCCGGTCAAGCGGATCACGCTATCGTCCAGGCGTTCCCAGAAGTCGGTGCCGTTATCCGGCGGACCACCGTCGCCGAAGGTACTGCTGATCACCAGCACATCACCGGTGAGTTCGTGGAGTTCGCACGAGTCCATATCGAGCAGCCGCGGCGCGAAGCCGGATTCGGTCAGGCGCGCGGCCGTCGTCGCCGCGAACTCTTCGGCCGTGCCGGTCTGTGAGGCCCACAACACGGTGATCGGACGGGCGGGCTGGTTGGGGGCCATATCGGCGGGCGCGGATTCTATTGCCGCACTTCGCGAATACATACCGGCCAAAAGCCCATCGATCCACAACCGACTGTTCTTGGCCAGCGGTGCGGATTCGGGCAGCACCGGCTGACCTGTTACCGGAATGGATTGCAGCGCTGAAAGATATCCGGCGAGATAGATCCGCTCGGTCTCACTGAGCGTAGGGGCAGTGCCCACATCGAGCCCCAGCATGACCGCCAACGGGTGCGAGCCGTGATTTGTGACGGTTTCCGGTACCGAAGGAGTTTCGGTCGCTTTCGGCATCACCGCGACCCGCCGCAACGAAACCGCGCACGCCTTGAATTCGGGCTGCAACGAGTCCGGATCGACCGCATCATTGGTCACGGCATTGATCGTCAGATATTCGCCCTGCTCGTCATTCCAATGAAACGGCGCGAAGCAATCCCCGGGCCGCACCCGGTCGCTGATCTGCACCGGCAGCACCGCTCGCCCACGCCGGGAAGCTATTTCGAGCTGGTCACCCGGTTGGACCCCGAGCCGCTCGGCATCATCGGGATGCACCTCGACGAACGGCTGCCCGGTCAACTTGGTCAGCTTGTCGATCTTGCCGGTCTTGGTCATGGTGTGCCACTGATGCTGCAAGCGGCCGGTATTCAGCACGAACGGGTAGTCGTCGTCGGGCATTTCCGCCGGCGACATGTGCGGGCGCGGCCAGAACACCGCGCGACGGCTCGGTGTCGCGAACGCCAACCGGGGCTGGCGCCCGGCGTCGTCGACGAAAAGCTCCTGGCTGACACCGTCATTGAGGTAGCGGATCGGGTTGCGCGTGCGGTCGGGCTCGGCGCACGGCCACTGCATCGGCCCCTCGCGCAACCGCTCGTAGCTCATTCCCCGCAGGTCGTATCCGGTGCTCGGATTGGCGAACTGCTTGATCTCGTCGAAAACGTCGGCACTGGAGCGGTATTCGAAACCTTCGAAACCCATCGCGGTGGCGACCTGCGCGATCAACAGCCAGTCCGGCCGGGCATCGCCGATCGGATCCATCGAGCGCTGCAGCAGCGTGACATTGCGCTCCGAATTCACCATCACCGCATCGGCTTCGGCCCACAGCGTGGCGGGCAGCAGTATGTCGGCGTAGGAATTGGTGGCGGTATCGGTGTAGGCGTCCTGCACAATGACCAGCTCGGCCGCCTCCAGCCCACCGATGACCGTCTTGCGGTTGGCGACGGTGGCAACGGGATTGGTGCAGATGATCCAGGCCGCCTTGATCTGCCCCTCGGACAACTCGCGGAACATCTCGATCGTGCCCGGTCCGGCCTCGGTGCGCAGCGTGCCGGGTTCGACACCCCACGCCGTCTCCACGAAGCTGCGGTCGGCGGGGGAGAGCAGGCTGCGCTGGCCGGGCAAACCCGGTCCCATATAACCCATTTCGCGCCCGCCCATGGCATTCGGCTGGCCGGTCAGCGAGAACGGCCCGCTGCCGGGACGACAAATGGCCCCGGTAGCGAGGTGCAGGTTGCAGAGTGCGTTGGTGTTCCAGGTGCCGTGGGTGGACTGGTTGAGTCCCATGGTCCACAGCGACATCCATGCACCGGATTCGCCGATCCAGCGCGCGGCCCTGCGGATATCGGCCTCGGCGAGCCCGGTGATCGCGGCGACCTTGTCCGGTGGGTAATCGGCGAGGAATTCCGGCATCGCGGCCCATCCCTCGGTGTGCTCGGCGATGAAGTCCGCATCGATATCACCGTTGTCGACGAGCAGGTGCAGCAGCCCGTTCAGCAGCGCTAGGTCGGTACCCGGTGCGATCTGTAGGAACAGATCGGCTCGCGCCGCGGTATCGGTGCGCCGCGGATCAACCACGATCAGCTTCGCCCCGGCCTTGACCCGGTCGATCATGCGCAGATAGAGGATCGGATGGCAGTCCGCCATATTCGCGCCGATAACGAAGAACAGATCGGCGTGTTCGAAGTCGTCATAGGAGCCGGGCGGCCCGTCCGCGCCGAGTGACTGCTTGTAGCCGGTCCCGGCGCTGGCCATGCACAGCCGGGAATTGGCCTCGATGTGCTTGGTTCGCAGATATCCCTTGGCCAACTTGGTCGCGAGATACTGCGCCTCCAGGGACATCTGCCCGGAGACATACAGCGCAATGGCGTCCGGTCCATGTTCGTCCAGAATCGTCCGCAGCCGGGTGGCGACCTCGTGCACCGCCTCGTCGACAGGCACGGGCACCGGCACCTGACCGCGCTCGGGCCGTCGGTACGCGGTCTCCATCCGCCCCGGCGCCGCCATCAACTCTTGGTGGGTAGCACCCTTGGTGCACAGCCGGCCAGCATTCGTCGGGTGCAGTTTGTCACCGCGCACCTTGGCAATGACCGGCGCGCCGTCGGCACCCACGCGGGTCTCGACCACGATGCCGCAGCCGACGCCGCAGTACGAACACGCTGTGGTGGCGGTGCTCGCGCGGTCGATGCCTGCATCGGTCATGCCACCGATCATGCGCACCGCCGGTTGCGGCCGATTTACCCAACGTTATCGGCAGGTGACAATTAACCTCACCGCACCAGATTTCCCTCGTGAGGTGTGGCGTGCGACACGAAAATATGCCGCGACCAGGTGCGCGGTCCGGTTCGGCGGTCAGCCCAATTTGTAAGCGCGGTGCAGTGCGACGATGCCGCCGGTCAGATTGCGCCATTTCACCGACGACCAGCCCGCATCGGCGATCCGCAGCGCCAACTGCCGCTGATTCGGCCAGGCCCGGATGGATTCGGCGAGGTAGACGTAGGCATCCGGATTACTGCTCACCGCCACCGCGACCTTCGGCAGCGCCTTCATCAGGTACTCCAGGTAAATGGTGCTGAACACCGGCACGATCGGCGTGGAGAATTCGCAGATCACCATCCGCCCGCCCGGCTTGGTGACCCGCAGCATTTCGCGCAGCGCGGTATCGGTTTCGGAGATATTGCGCAGACCGTAGGAGATGGTCACCGCGTCGAACGAATCGTCGGCGAAGGGCAGCGCGGTCGCATCGGCGGCCACCTTCGGCACATCGCGGGATTTGCCCGCGGCGAGCATGCCCTGGGAAAAGTCGGCCGCCAGACACCAGGCACCAGATTTCGCCAGGTCCAGCGTGGAAATGCCGGTGCCCGCGGCGAGGTCGAGCACCCGCTCACCCGGCCGCGGCGCGACGGCCTTGCGCACCGCCCAGCGCCAATATCGGTCCTGCCCCAAGGAGATGACGGTGTTGGTCAGGTCGTACCGCTTCGCGACCCCGTCGAACATCGACGCGACCTCGTGCGGCTGCTTGTCCAGCGAAGCCCGAACCGGTTCCCGCTGCTCTGTTTTCGCCACACCCCGAACCTACCGCGCCTAACACATGAGGGGCGAGACTCCCGCGCCGAGCTGGCCCAGACAATCTGTCCTGCCGTCGGACCTGCCTGCCTTTTTCGTCGTCACACCCTTTCAGAGGTCGCGAAACTCACATGTGAACGCCTCACGCGCTGTGCGGCAATCGGGTCCGAATCCCCGTGACGTCGGTGTAGTGGCCCATCAACTCGGTGCAGATGGCGGGCCAGGTCCGGCGCAGCACGGACTTGCGGGCGGCCGCGGCGAATCGCGCACGCAAGACCGGATCACGAAGCGACGCAACCGCACTGGGCAGTAGTTCGGCGAAGCGATCCACGGGCAGCAGATAGCCGTTGCGGCAGTGCGCGATCAGATCGCGCGGTCCGCCCGCATCCGGCCCGATCACCGGCACCCCGGCGGCGAGTGCCTCCTGCACGCCCTGACAGAACGTCTCGTGCTCACCCGCGTGCACCATCACATCCAGGCTCGCGTACGCCTGCGCGAGGTCGTCACCGCCGAGCTCACCGGTGAAGATGGCGGTAGGCATCATCCGTGCCAACCGGGTCCGCTCGGGCCCGTCCCCGACGATCACCAGCTGGATCGCCGGATCGCCGCCCAGCACTGCGAGCCGCTCCACATGCTTCTCCGGGGCCAGTCGCCCGACAAACCCGACCAGCAACGTGTCCTGACCACCCGACCAGGAGCCCCGCAGCTCCGGCCGCTTCGCCGACGGCGTGAACCGACCGATATCGACACCGCGGCCCCAGCGGTGCACCCGCGGAATCCCGTGCCGCCGCAAATCCTCGGCCGCCGCGCGTGACGGTGCCAATGTCCGTGTCGCGCCCTCGTGAATCCGGCGTGTCCAGGCCCAGGCCGCCCGACTGGCCAGCCCGAGCCCGTAACTTTTCGCGAATCCGGCCACATCGGTCTGATAAATCGCGACCGTCGGCAGATCCAGCCGCATCGCCGCACCGAGACCACCCGCGCCCAGCAGGAAGGGCGAGGCCAGATGCACCACATCCGCGTCGAATTCGTCGATCGCGGCGGTGATGCCGGGTTGTGGCAGGCCCACCGGAAGTGAGCTGACTTTCGGTACCCTCACCGCTGGTACCAGATGCACCGGGAACCTTTTGTAGACCCGTGGAGCGGCGGGCAGCCCGTGCGGGGTGTCCGGCGCGATCACCAGCGCCTCGTGCCCGTGCTGGTCCAGGTGGTCCAGCACCCGGAGCACGGAATTGACGACGCCGTTCTTATTCGGCAGGAACGACTCCGAAACGATGGCTACGCGCACCATCCCAGGTTGACCCGCGCAACGCGCCACGCCGTCACGTCGACATGACCGATACGCAAAGATCCGGCGAACTGTCGGGGCTGCTCGCCTCAGGCGGCGCCGGCCGCCGCGTGCGGTCCGTTCACCGGGCCCGGCGTGCGGCGCTGTGCCCGCAGCAGCAGCCACATCGCGGGCACCGCGACCGCCCACACCACCAGAATCACTGACAGCGCGGGCTGAATCGCGACCCGCGCGTCGCGCCCGGCCACCCGGACCAGATCCGGATCCTTGCGGCTGTATTCCACATTGATCCGCTCACCGGCGGTGAGGTTGGTCGGATAGAGCACCCCGACCTTCGGGTTGTGCGTCTTCCCGTCCGGTGTGACATAGATGACCGCCGAACGCAGCCGCCCGGCCGAGAGCACCTCGGCGGAGGTCACACCCTTGTCGGAGCTGATCAGATAGTCGTTTCGCCAGGCGGCGAGCACCAGCAGCACGACGAGGGCGCTGAGGAAGACCGCCGCCGTCAGTACCCCGATCCTGGCCCGCCGCAGGCGGTTCGAACGCCTTTCAGACTGGCTGGTTTCCGACACCACAACAGGCTACTTGCCGCCTCCGATACCGTGGGCGGCCATGTCCCGAAAATTCAGCTTCACCGTGCCCTACGCCGTCCCGGTCGAAGATCTTCACCGGGCACTCACCACCGATGACCTCTGGCAGTCCCGCTTCGCCCGTGCGGAGACCGCCACGCTCGACTTATCGCATCCGGACGGGGCGGGCACCATCCGCATTCACATGACCGAAAAGGCAAGCGGTGACAAGGTTCCCGGCATCGTGAGCAAGGTGCTCAAGAGCGAATTGGTGCTCTCGCGCACCGATAATTGGCAGGCATTGGACGGCGAAATCGCCAAGGGCACCTTCGAGGGCGCCACCGGCGGCATCAGCTCCGAAATGTCGGGCACCTACGAACTGCGACCGACCGCCGAGGGGGCCGAGATCGAGGTGGTCGGCACCGTGCAGGTGAAGGTTCGGCTGGTCGGCGGTGCCATCGAAGCGCTCGCCGAGCAGTTGCATCACCGGGTGCTCGAGAGCGAGCGCAAACATATCGAGAAGTGGGTCGCCGCGCAGGTGAGCGCCTGACTTGTTCCGCACGCCCCGGCGAAAGCCGGGGCGAATCGGGCTCGGCGGCTATCCGGCGAAATCCTGCGGGCTGAATTCCTTGGGCTCCACCAGCACCAGCCAGTTGCCGGAGTTGTCCCGGATGATCGCCTCGGTCCCATAGGGGCGTTCGGCGGGCGGCTGGACGAACTCCACACCCTTGGCGGTCAATTCCTCGAACGTCTTCTGGCAGTCGTCGGTCTTCAGGCCGAGCGCGCCGTTGGTGCCATTGGCAAGGGCACGGCGGATGGCCTCTGCGAGATTCTCGTCCAGCGGCGGTCCCGGAATCATCAGGGTGATCTCGAGTTCCGGATGATCGGGATGTGCGACGCTGACCCAGCGGAATCCGTTGTCGCCCATCGTCACATCGCTGGACTCGACGAACCCCAGCTTTTCGGTGTACCACTGCTTGGCCGCATCCTGGTCGGTGACGTACACGGTGACCAGCGAGACATTCGTAATAGTCATGCCCAAAGGCTAGGAAAAGCATCGACCCGGACGCTTCTCCGAAATTGCTGAGCTCTGCGAACCGCTCAACTGCGCGGCTTGCGGTCCGATAGCCCATGCATGAACACATAACAGCCTGGAATCCGCGGCGCGCCGTCCGCGAATTTTGCCTGATACTCCGATGGCGTCACCCCGACCAACTGCCGGAACTTACTGCTGAACGATCCGAGGCTGCTGTAGCCGACCAGCATGCAGACCTCGGTCACGGTCAGGTTGGTGGCCCGCAGATAGTCTTGCGCCCGCTCGATCCGTCGCTCCGCCAGATACGCCGCGGGCGTCACGCCGTACACGGCCGCGAACGCGCGCAGGAAGTGATACTTCGAAACCCCCGCGGCAGCGGCCAATTCGTCCAGATTCAACGGCTCGGCATAGCTGCGATCGGCAAGGTCCCGCGCCCGCCGCAGATGCGGAAGTAGATAGAGCGCGGGTAATCCGGTCATCAGGTGAAGGGGGCGAGTTCGTCGAACCGGTAGGACGCGCGGCCCGCGGCCCGCCAGGCCCTCGCCGTCAGATCCAGATCCTCATCGGTGACCAGATTGCCCATTACCCGAACCGCGGTGCGCTGCAGATACTTCGACCGCATCACCGGCGGCCCGCCCATCGGCACCATCCGCGGGTGGGTCGCCAAACCGGCGATGCGCCGCGCGACCGAGAACGTCCGCCCGTAGCGGGCACGCAATAGCTCCGGCCACACCGTCGTGAGATCCGGTTCGTCCAGCAGTCCGGCGAGCATGTGCCCGCCCTCGAGTCCGTAGTCGATGCCCTCGCCGTTCAACGGATTCACGCAGCCCGCCGCATCGCCGATGAGCACCCAATTGCGTCCCGCGATATTCGATACCGCCCCGCCCATCGGCAGCAGCGCGGAGGCGACCGCCCGCAGCGAACCCTCGAGCTGCCACTCCTCGCGGCGCGCCGAGGTGTAGTGCTCCAGCAGCGGTTTCAGTGCGATATGCGAGGGCCGACGCTCGGTGGCCAGCGAGCCGACGCCGATATTCACCTCGCCATTGCCCAGCGGGAATACCCAGCCGTAGCCCGGCACCAACTCACCGTCGGCATTGCGCAGCTCCAGATGCGAAGTGATCCACTGGTCGTCGCTGCGCGCGGATTTGATGTAGGCGCGGGCCGCGGTGCCATAGGCATACCGCCTATGCCAGGTGCGCCCGAGCAGTTTGCCGATCGGGGAGCGGACACCGTCGGCGACGACGAGCGTCTTGCAGCCGATCGAATGGGAGCCCTGCGCTGTCTGCACCGTCACACCGGTGACGCGATCACCCTCCCGGATGACATCGATCACTTTCGTGCCATCCAGCATCCTGGCCCCCGACTTCACGGCTGTCTCACGCAGTTTGTCGTCGAGTTCGGTTCGGGGAACGGCACTTCCGTACGTAGGAAAGGAACCGCCCGGCCACGGCAGCAGCGCCTCGCGACCGAAACCCGTCATCCGCAGGCCGTGGTTCACCGTGTGCGCGCGCAGCCAAGGCCCGAGCCCGAGGTGCTCCAATTCGGCGGTCGCACGAGGGGTGAGTCCATCGCCGCAGGTCTTATCACGTGGGAAAACGGCGGAATCGGTGAGTAGAACATCGCGACCGGCCCGCGCGGTCCATGCGGCGGCGGCCGATCCGGCCGGTCCGGCACCGACCACGAGCACTTCGGTCTGTGTGGGAATCGCGCTCTGCGTCTCCCCGTCCCCGCCCGCGGGGGTGACATCCGGTGAACCCATGCGCTCAATACTCGCAGGAGCATTCCGTTCATGTCGATGGAGCCTGCCCGTGGCACAGACGATGCGATCGATGTGGTCGGGAAACACTATGGAAAGGTGTCTGATACACCCGCATAGTGACGGTGTTCATGGGCCGCGCGGCGGGGACACGCTAGGTTCTCTACCGTGGGGTCGGACGCATCGCTGGGAGAAGAGATGAGCACATCGGCTGTGAGTGATGAGAGCACGGTGGTGGCCGGAGTCGATCTCGGTGATACCGAGCTCGCACAGACCGTGCGCAACGGCCTCATCGATGTCGAAAAGCTCCTGATCGACGAGCTGTCCGACGGCGAGCTGTTCCTACAGGAGGCGGCGCTGCATCTGGCCAAGGCCGGAGGTAAGCGATTCCGGCCGCTGTTCACCATCCTCACCGGCCAGCTCGGTCCGCGCCCCACCGATCCGGCGCTGATCACGGCGGGCACCGTGGTGGAGCTGGTGCACCTGGCGACCCTCTACCACGACGACGTCATGGACGAGGCCCCCATGCGTCGCGGCGCGGCGAGCGTGAATTCACGCTGGGGCAACAGCATCGCCATCCTCGCCGGTGACTACCTGTTCGCGCACGCGTCACGGCTCACCTCGACTTTGGGTCCCGATGCGGTCCGGATCATCGCCGAAACCTTCGCCGAGCTGGTCACCGGTCAGATGCGGGAAACCATGGGCGCGCGCGAATCCCAGGATCCGGTCGAGCATTACCTGCGCGTGGTCTGGGAGAAGACCGGTTCGCTCATCGCCGCCGCCGGGCGTTTCGGCGGCACATTCTCCGGCGCGGATGCCGAACACGTCGAGCGGCTGGCCCGCCTCGGCGATGCGGTCGGCACCGCCTTCCAGATCTCCGACGACATCATCGATATTTCCTCGGCCGCCGAACAATCCGGTAAGACGCCGGGCACCGACCTGCGTGAGGGCGTGCACACCCTGCCGGTGCTGTACGCGCTGCGCGATGAGGGCGCCGAAGGCGACCGCCTGCGCAAATTGCTCGCCCATCCGCTGCAGACCGACGACGAGGTCGAGGAGGCGCTGTCGCTGCTCGCCCACTCCCGTGGCATGGTGCTGGCCAAGGACAAGCTGCAGAGCTACGCCGATATCGCGCACGCCGAACTCTCCGCGTTGCCATCGGGCCCGGCCAATGACGCGCTGGAGCGCCTGGTCCGCTACACCATCGAACGCGTCGGCTAGTTGGCGCGGAGCTCACATTTCGATCAGGAACCTTCGCTCGGCTCTCTGCGTTGACCTGGTGTAATGCCTTGTATGGCCTGAATACGCGGAGAGGCGGACATGCACGGGTATGCGAATGGGCTGAAGACGTTCGGGCTCATGGTCGGCCTCTCGGCCTTGATCGTGTTCGCGGGGGCGATGTTCCGCAGCCCGATGATTCTCTTCTTCGCGATCCTGATCGCGGTCGGTATGAATGCCTACGCCTATTTCTACAGCGACAGGATCGCGCTGAAGGCCATGCACGCGCAGCCGGTCAGCGAGCTGGAGGCGCCGGTCATCTACCGCATCGTGCGCGAACTCGCGACCACCGCGCGTCAGCCGATGCCTCAGCTCTATATCAGTCCGACCAACGCCCCCAACGCCTTCGCGACCGGACGCAATCCGCGACACGCCGCGGTCTGTTGCACCAGCGGCATCCTGCAGATCCTCGACGAGCGCGAACTACGCGCCGTACTCGGCCACGAGCTATCGCACGTCTACAACCGCGACATTCTGATCTCCTCGATCGCGGGCGCACTGGCCGCGGTCATCTCCGGTCTGGCCAACCTGGCCTTTTTCGCCTCGATGTTCGGTGGCAACCGCAATGGCGATGGCCCCAATATCGTCGGCATGATCCTGGTGACGCTGCTCGGCCCGATCGCCGCGACCCTGGTCAAATTGGCTGTCTCCCGCTCTCGCGAATATCAAGCCGACCAATCAGGGGCCGAGCTGACCGGTGACCCGCTCGCCCTTGCCTCGGCGCTACGCAAGCTGGAACGCGGGGTACAGGCTGCCCCGCTGCCCCCTGAGCCGCAGCTGACGGCCCAGTCGCATCTGATGATCGCCAACCCGTTCCGGGCCGGTGAGCGTGCGGCACGGCTGTTCTCCACCCATCCGCCGATGGCCGATCGCATCGCCCGCCTCGAAGAGATGGCGGGCGGGCCCCGCAACTACTGATCGCTGGCCCGACTCCCAGCGCGCTCAGTCATGTTCGACCGCGAGTTGCTGTTCGTAGGCCCGTAGCGTCTCCACGAACATCTGTCGTTGCTCGGCATTCAACGGCTCGAGCACTTTCCGCCACGCCCGCGCACTGCCCCCGAGCCACGCGTTGACCGACTTCTCGTGCGCCGCCGCGATCGCGACGATGGTGCGACGGCGATCCGCGGCATCCGAGCGCCGCTCCAGCACTCCCTGACGGCTCAGATCGCCAACCATCAGACTCACTGTCGTCGGCGCGACTTCCAGTCGCGCGGCCAGCTCATTCACCGTCATCGGCCCATCGAACACCAGATTCGCCAGCAGTGACAGATGGCGTGGCGCGAGCGAAAACGATTGCAGCTCTTCGGGAACGCGCATCTTCTTGGCCCTTCCCACTACCCGAGGCATGAGCAGCAGCAGACTCCGAATGCCCTCGTCCACCCCGATGCCACGCGCACCCGTTGACATCCCGCACACCTCCAAATAGCCTTTGGTTACAAAATGATTTTGCTTACAAAGCAAAATCAAACCGCTCTCGCAAGGCTAGTACCAGCGGTCGCCGGTCCGCCCGGCGATCCGGAAGGGCGCAGGACATGACAGATGCACAGCCGACTCCGGCGGCGGATTTCAATGCGGCGATCATCGAGGAGTTCCGCGCCAACGCGGGGGCGGTCGGCGCGATGTTCGAGGGTGTGCCGCTCATTCTGCTGACCACGGTCGGCGCGAAAAGTGGACGCGTGCACACGACGCCGCTCGTCTATTACCGAGACGGCGATCGTCTACTGGTCTTCGGCTCGAACGGCGGCGCCGACACCCATCCGGCGTGGTTCTACAACGTGCAGCGGAATTCGGCCGTCACCGTGGAAGTCGGCGAAGCCGCCGGCGTCGAGACTTTTCGGGCGACCGCAACCGTGCTGGCGGGTGCCGAGCGCGATCAGCGCTACGCCGCGCAGGCCGAGCGTGATCCGGCGTTTGCCGCATATCAAGCGGGAACCTCGAGAGTCATACCGGTGATCGCGCTGTCCCGGGAACAGCGGTCCGCGATCGGCCGCCGCGGCGTGATCGCCGGTGCGGCCGTCGCCGCGGCCGCTGTGGCGGGCGTTTCCGCCGCGATCGTGGGCTCAGGGGATGTGGCCCCGCAGCAGGCCGTTCCACGCGCAGCCGCCATCGGTGACCATCTGCGGACCGTGCATGAGCAATTGCGGCGCGATCTCGCGACGGTTCGCACGCAATTCGAACGGCTGGATGACTCGAGTGAAACGCTGGGCCTGCCTACGGATCTGCGCAGCCACTGTGTCGCATTCTGTGGTGCGCTGCATGAGCATCACACCAATGAGGACGGTGTCTTTCCGGCGCTTGTTCGCCAGCATCCCGAATTGGCTCCGGTGATCGAGCGCCTGCAGCGTGAGCACGGTGTGGTCGCCACGGCACTCACCGAACTTCAACTGTTGCTGAACAGTGCCGACCCAGTTCGTTTGCGTACCGAATTCGACCGTCTCGCGAACGAATTGGAAACCCATTTCAGCTACGAAGAGGACGAACTCGTCGCGACCCTGAATGCGACCGACCCGGCCACACTTCGGCAGCGGTAAATGCGCGCACAAAGAGAAACCCCCGCCGATCGAGATGATCGGCGGGGGTTTTCGGTGGCAGGTGTAGGATTCGAACCTACGTAGGCTTTCACCGACAGATTTACAGTCTGCTCCCATTGGCCGCTCGGGCAACCTGCCGTCGCGCTTCTCGGCGCGCAGTGCAGCTTACAACGAACCCGCACCCAGAATGCAAACCGGCTGGCCATCGGCCCTGCGACGGGACTACGGTCAGGCTCCGGGGTAGAACTGACGGTGACCGGAAACCGGTCGCCAGCGACTGCTTGCAGGTCGCTCGAAAGGGTCAGCAGACCCCGTTGGACCGTCAGGACAGGAGCGAAGTGTGGCCGATTCGTCTTTCGATGTTGTCAGCAAGGTCGACCGTCAGGAGGTCGACAACGCGCTGCATCAGGCGGAGAAGGAGCTGAACACCCGCTACGACTTCCGTGGCACGGGCGCGAGTATCGAATGGTCCGGTGAGGACAAGATCGTGCTCAGCGCCGAGGCGGAGGAGCGGGTCAAGGCGGCGCTCGAGGTATTCAAAGAAAAGCTGATCCGCCGCGATATCTCGCTCAAGGCCTTCGATGCCGGTGAACCCGCGGCCTCCGGCAAGACCTACAAAATCACCGGCACGCTGGTACAGGGCATCGACACCGAGCACGCCAAGAAAATTTCCAAGAAGATCCGCGACGAGGGCCCCAAGGGGGTAAAGGCGCAGATCCAGGGCGATGAACTGCGCGTTTCCAGTAAGAAGCGCGACGATCTGCAGGCGGTGATCGCACTGCTCAAAGGTGAGGACTTCGGTATCGCGCTGCAGTTCGTCAATTACCGGTAGGCGTTGTGGTGGCCCGCCGTGTGTGGCCGCAAAAACCGCTCTGACCACCCGGTTTGGAGGTGCGACCGATGAGTGTGTAACCTCGTTCAAGACTTCGCCGCGCCGGAGTCCTGAGCGTAGGTCACGGTGCGGAGCTAGTCATGCCCCCTTAGCTCAGTCGGCAGAGCGTTTCCATGGTAAGGAAAAGGTCAACGGTTCGATTCCGTTAGGGGGCTCGCCGGATTGCCGGTGGTGACCGACTCGGCATCGCTACAACCCCCACTCTGTGGGGCCGGGCGCGGCATCACCAGCAATGCGACCCCGTGGCGGTGTAGCTCAGTCGGTAGAGCAAACGACTCATAATCGTTGTGTCGCCGGTTCAAGTCCGGCCATCGCTACCAAAGACCGATCAGACCATCTGGTTGACCCGAAAGAAGGAATATCGTGGCCGCGAAGTCCACCGATGTCCGGCCAAAGATCACCTTGGCCTGCGAGCAGTGCAAGCACCGCAACTACATCACCAAGAAGAACCGGCGCAACGACCCGGACCGGCTGGAGCTGAAGAAGTTCTGCCCGAACTGCGGTACCCACCGGGCGCACCGCGAATCCCGCTAGTCCACACGCGTGCCGCTGCCGCGTTGATTGGCTTCCGGGTTCTTCCCGGATTATCGGGTCGTGACACTTGCGAGGGCCGGACATATGTCCGGCCCTGACGTGTTTCACGACTCGAGTGCGGTGGTTGAACGCTCCGTCGACTCCGGGGCCTCGGGGTCAGATAGGTACAGTCCTCCCGTGACAATCAACACCGGTACAGACGAAGCGGTCGCAATGGACGAAGAACTCGATCCCGCGGCGCATGCCGCGGCGATGGTCGGTCATCACTACCGCGTCGACGACTACTACGAGGTCGGCCGTGAGAAGGTGCGTGAATATGCCCGTGCCGTGCAGGATTATCACCCCGTGCACTGGGACAAGGACGCGGCGCAGGAGTACGGCTACGACGACCTGCTCGCCCCGCCCACCTTCATCTCCCTGGTCGGAATTCTGGCTCAGAGCAAACTCTTCGAGCAGATCGTCACGGGCTACGACCTGAGCCAGATCATGCAGACCGATCAGATCCTGGAATTCCACCGGCCCATCAAGGTCGGCGACCAGCTGGTCTGCGATGTCTACCTACACTCGTTCCGGCAGGCCTTCGGCGGTGACATCATCGTCACCAAGAACATCGTCACCGCGCAGAACGACGAGGTGGTACTCACCACCTACACCACGCTGATCGGGCGCAGCGGCGGCGATATCGATCCGAACCTGCAGGGCGCGGTCCGCAATGTGCTCATGCACGGCATCGGCGATGAGGCCCCCAGTTACCCTCCGCGCACCCCGGCCGCGCCCGTGGCAACCGTGCCCACGGTGCCAGCGATCGCGCCGAGCAAGCATGCGATCAAGTTCGAGGACGTTGCCGTCGGCGACGAGCTGCCCCCGCGCATCGTCCCGCTCACCCGCGGTGATCTGGTGAACTACGCCGGTGTCTCCGGCGATGCGAATCCGATCCACTGGAGTGACGAGGTCGTCAAACTGGTCGGGCTGGACAATGTGGTCGCGCACGGCATGCTCACCATGGGCCTCGGCGGGGGATTCGTCACTTCCTGGCTCGGCGATCCCGGTGCGGTCAAGGAGTACAACGTCCGCTTCACCAGTCCGGTTTACGTCGGCTCCGAGGAGCCTGCGGAGGTCGAGTTCACGGGTAAGGTGAAGTCGGTGGATCCGGAGACCCGGGCCGCGGTCGTCGCCATCGTGGCGAAGTCGGCGGGCAAGAAGATCTTCGGACGCGCCACCGCGACGGTCCAACTGGCCTGACCTGGTCGAGCGACCCTGATTGGCATATGCCGCAGGCGGTAACGTACACTCAGATTTCTGGGGTCACCAGCCGCTGCGCGCTGCTCTGCAAGGGCTGGTTCCAGGTGAGTCCGCGAGGATTCACCGACGGGGCCGGCAACTGCCGGAGTGGCGCGCGTGTTGTGTGACACCGGATAGAAGAACGACAACTGAATACCGAACAGTGGTTGGACAGCTGGATCGTTCAACCGAAGGGGCGTAGCTCAATTGGCAGAGCAGCGGTCTCCAAAACCGCAGGTTGCAGGTTCAAGTCCTGTCGCCCCTGCCCTGGATGCCAGCGACGAAAGGATCGACGTGGTCGACGAGCGGGATACTCGCCACGGCGCGCATGCCGAGGACGACGACACCGCCGCCGTGGCTCGGCCGAGCGGTAAGCGGTCCGCGCGGCGCAGTCGCAATGCCGATTCAGGCTCGGTCGCCACGATCGATCGGCCCACATCGGCCAAGGCAGCCAAGAAGACCGATCGGGCCGAACGCAAGAAGACGGGTAACCCGTTCAAGCGTTTGATCAAGTTCCTGCGCGAAGTAGTCGCGGAACTGCGCAAGGTGATCTGGCCCAACCGGAAGCAGATGGTCACCTATACGAGCGTTGTTCTGGTGTTCGTGATCTTCATGGTCGCTTTCATCAGCGGGTTGGATCTGGCGTTCATCAAGGGTGTCAACTGGCTGTTCGGCTAGCTGATCGCCGCCGACGCCGGTAGCCATCCCGGGGCGGCGCGTTACAGCGCGCCAGGCCCGGTACGCAAAGGATGTACGTGACGACACAGGAAGCGAGTGCCCCAGTGAGCACCCCGGAGAACGACACAACCGACGAGTTCCCGGTCGACGACGCGGTGCAGACCGTCGAGGAGTCCGCTGCCGTCGAGGAAGCTGCTGTCGACGAATCCGACGCCGCTGACGCCGAAGTTGTCGAGGCCGCTCCTGTCGATGCCGAGCCCGCCGATCCGGTCGCCGAAATGAAGGCAGCGCTGCGACGCGCCCCCGGCGATTGGTACGTGATTCACTCGTACGCCGGTTACGAGAACAAGGTGAAGGCCAACCTCGAAACCCGCGTGCAGAACCTGGACCTCGAGGATTACATCTTCCAGGTCGAGGTGCCGACCGAAGAGGTCACCGAGATCAAGAACGGCCAGCGCAAGCACGTCAACCGCAAGGTGCTGCCCGGTTACATCCTGGTCCGGATGGAGCTCAACGACGAGTCGTGGGGCGCGGTGCGCAATACCCCCGGTGTCACCGGTTTCGTCGGTGCCACCTCGCGGCCGTCGCCGCTTTCCATCGACGATGTGGTGAAGTTCCTGGTTCCCGCCGCGCAGCAGCAGAAGAAGCCCGCTGCCGAGGCCGCCGCCGCGACTGCCGCCGCCACCGATATCGCGCCGAAGCCGGTCATCGAGGTCGACTTCGAGGTCGGCGAGTCGGTGACCGTGATGGACGGACCGTTCGCGACGCTGCCCGCCAGCATTTCCGAGGTCAATGCCGAGCAGCAGAAGCTCAAGGTGCTCGTGTCGATCTTCGGTCGCGAGACTCCGGTCGAGCTGGCGTTCACCCAGGTCGCGAAGATCTAGTTCCGTGGTTTCGGCTCCGGCTGGGATCACGGGATGAATCGGCCCGGCGGACGGGTTGATTCACCAGGCTTGCAAAGAGCAAGGACACCAAAACCCTAGGAAAGAAAGATGCCCCCCAAGAAGAAGAAGCTCGCCGGGATCATCAAGCTTCAGATCCAGGCCGGCCAGGCGAACCCGGCCCCTCCGGTCGGCCCCGCCCTCGGTCAGCACGGCGTCAACATCATGGAGTTCTGCAAGGCGTACAACGCCGCGACCGAGTCGCAGCGTGGCAACGTCATTCCGGTCGAGATCTCGGTGTACGAGGACCGGTCCTTCGACTTCAAGCTGAAGACCCCGCCCGCCGCCAAGCTGCTGCTCAAGGCCGCCGGTGTGCAGAAGGGCTCGGCCGAGCCGCACAAGACCAAGGTCGCGAAGGTCACCATGGACCAGGTCCGGGAGATCGCCAAGACCAAGCAGGAAGATCTGAACGCCAAGGACATCGACCAGGCGGCCAAGATCATCGCGGGTACCGCGCGTTCGATGGGCATCACCGTCGAGGCGTGAGTTTCGCACTCGCAATCCCGGTGGGAGGGTCGGCCAGACCCGATAACCACTTCTGAACCACATTAAGGACAGACAATCATGGCAAAACGAAGCAAGGCGTATCTCGCCGCGGCCGAGAAGGTCGATCGCACTCAGCTCTACTCCCCGCTGGCCGCCGCGCGTCTGGCGAAGGAGACCGCTACCACCAAGACCGACGCGACCGTCGAGGTCGCCGTTCGTCTCGGTGTGGATCCCCGTAAGGCCGACCAGATGGTCCGCGGCACGGTCAACCTGCCGCACGGCACCGGTAAGACCGCCCGCGTCATCGTGTTCGCGGCCGGTGAGAAGGCCGCCGAGGCCGAGGCCGCCGGTGCGGACGCCGTCGGTGCCGAGGATCTGATCGAGCGGATCCAGGGCGGCTGGCTGGACTTCGACGCCGCGATCGCCACCCCGGACCAGATGGCCAAGGTCGGTCGGATCGCGCGCGTCCTCGGCCCGCGCGGCCTGATGCCGAACCCGAAGACGGGCACGGTCACCAATGATGTGACCAAGGCCGTCAACGACATCAAGGGCGGCAAGATCAACTTCCGCGTCGACAAGCAGGCCAACCTGCACTTCGTCATCGGCAAGGCGTCCTTCGACGATGCCAAGCTGGTGGAGAACTACGGTGCCGCGCTGGACGAGATCCTGCGTGCCAAGCCGTCGACCGCCAAGGGCCGCTACGTCAAGAAGGTGACGGTCTCGACGAACACCGGACCGGGCATCCCGGTGGACCCGAACCGCACCCGCAACCTCCTCGACGAGGATGCGTAAGTAGCACCCCGGCTCTTCGGTAGCCCAGCTCTTCGGAAGCTGAGCGTTATCCGCAGGAAGCTGAGTTTTACCGCAAGGGCGGGAACGCGAATCGCGTTCCCGCCCTTTGCACATTTCGGCAGGTTTCCTGGGGCGGCATATGGGCGCTCGCGGTGCGGTGCTGCGGACGTATCGCGCACCGGACTAATTCCCGCGCGGCGACGGTTGGCCAAGAGGTGACCGCCGTACTGCTCATCTCCGGAAGCACACGTAGTGCTTCGACCAATACCGCCGCACTGCGCACAGTCGCGGCGATCGCGCCGGAGGGTGTCGAGACCTTCTGGTACGAAGGTCTCGCCGAACTTCCCGCCTTCAGTCCGGATGACGACGGTACCGGTCATCCGTCGGTTGTCGCACTGCACGAACATATTTCGCGCGCCGATGCGGTCCTGCTCTGCACTCCCGAATACGCGGGCACCCTCCCCGGCAGCTTCAAGAACCTGCTCGACTGGACCGTCGGCACCGCCGATCTCTACGAAAAGCCGACTGCCTTCCTCAATGTCGCTGCCCAAGGCCGCGGCGAAGGCGCGGCTACCACCTTGACCACGGTGCTCGGCTACGTCGGTGCCATCGTCGATCCGGGCACCTGTGCCCGACTCCCGGTAGCCCGCGATGCCGTCGACACCAACGGCCTGGTCACCACCCCCGAATTCCGCACCGGGGCACTGAAAGCCCTCGCCCGCCTGGTCCACCAGACCACCCTCGCCTGACCACCCGTCCAAGGGAGTCGAATGGTGGCGTTCGGTCCGGGACCGAGCCACCATTCGTCTCGCCTCGTGGTCAGTCTTCCTTGGGCTCTGCGGATTTGCGCCAACCGAGTAGCACCGATTCGCCTTCCTGCACATCCCACGGTAGGAAGACGGCGACGATCAGCGCACACACCACGACCGCGCCCGCGGCGACCAGCGATGCGGCATGGGAACCCTGCAGTGCTGCCGTCTTCATTGCGGTGATCAGGTTTTCGCGCTGGACCTCGAAGAATGGTGCGATTTCTCGTTTGCGGACCTCCAGCACGCTGAGCGGACTGGCCTTCACCAGACTGCGCTGGTCGGAGTTCATCATCCCGGCGGGCACCCGGTCGATCAGCGACGAGACGCGAGTTGTGTAGTAGGAGGCCACGATCGAGCCGAGGACCGCGACGCCGAGGGTGCCGCCGATCTCGCGGGTGGTGTCGTTGACCGCGGATCCCGCGCCAGCTTCGTTCAGCGGTAGCGAACCCATGATCGATTCGGTCGCCGGGCCCTGCACGATGGCCAGGCCCAACGCCATCGAAACCATGGACGGCAGCACACCGATGACATAGCTGCTGTCCACCGTCACCTGCCCACCGAGATACAGCCCGACCCCGGTGAGCAACAGCCCGAATACGATCACCGGCGTGGTGCCGATGCGGGTCGCCATGAGCGTCGCGATCGGTGCACCGATCGCCACCGAGAACGCGAACGGCAGTGAGGCGATGCCGAATTCGAGCGGCGTGTACTCGCGCACCCCTTGGAAGTACTGAGTAATGAGGAACAGGAATCCGAACATCGAGAAGTAGCCGACCGCAATCGCCAAGGCTGGCATGGAGAATCGGCGATTGCGGAACAGCCGCATATCGAGAATCGGTGCACTGGTACGCAATTCCCACGCAATGAAGACCGCGAGCAGTGCCATCCCGAGTGCACCGACACCGAGCGTGGTGGTGGACAGCCAGCCGTAGCGCGGCGCTTCGATAATGGCCCACACCAGCGCCGTGATGCCGATGACCGACAATCCGATGCCAGTCGGATCGAGCCGCCCCACCTGGGCGGATCGCGATTCGGGCACCCAGATCAGGGTGGCGGCCATGGTGAGCAGCGCCACTGGCACATTGATCCAGAAGACCGAATGCCAGGAAAAATGTTCCAGCAGCCAGCCGCCCGAAATCGGGCCGATCGCAATGGCGAAGCCGGCCATGGCAGTCCAGGCGGCGATGGCCAGTGCGCGCTCGCGTTTATCGGTGAAGATATTGATGATCAGCGCCAGCGTCGCCGGGAAGACGGCCGCGGCGAAGATACCCATGGCAGCGCGGGCGAGGATGACACTGCTCATGGATTCCGATAGCGCCCCGCCGATCGACATGAGGGCCACACCGACCAGGCCGATCATCATGACGCGGCGGCGTCCGTAGCGGTCGCCGAGATTGCCGAAGGACAGCAACAATCCGGCGAATGTCAGGGTGTACGCATCGACGACCCATTGCAGGCCACTGACGCTAGTGGCCAACTCCACTCCGATGGAGGGTAGGGCCACATTCACGATGGTGTTGTCGAGGACGACCAGCAGCTCTGCCAGACAAATGACGGCGAGAGCGAGGAAGCGCCTGGTGCGTCGTTCCAACAGCACCGGTGGATCGACTATGGAGGTTGCCATAGTTCAGTAGTCAAACAGTAACTGTCACTCTCGGTAACACTTTATTGCGGCGATATCCGCCACAACTGTCATCGATTGTGATTGGCGACACGTCGCCGAAGTTATGGAGGCACTGGCGGATTCCGCGATGCATGGGTACCTCGCCGGCCGCACCAAAACCCGACGCCTGCATTGTCGCAGGTCCGCGACGTTCGTCCGGCCGGCACGCGCGACCGGCGAAAGCTCCGGGGAGCCTGGGAAGCGCCGTTTTGGCAGATGAGGGTGGGTTCGGCTACGCTGGACCGAAGTAATCGACGAGTTCGATGACTACCCAATCCGTTCTACCGAAGACCGTTGGTCGCTGCGCCCATTCGGGTGTGGTCGAAGGTCCGGCATCGAGCCGGCGGCCCACGCAGGGAGGACCGAGGCTGGGAATTGACCTGGGTCAGGCCTGGGTCGATCACCTATCGCGCCCCGGAACGCTCTGCGTTCGGGGCGTTTGCTTTATCGCCGGCCCCTGGTACTCGGCAGTTCGAATACGAACCGACATCCAGAGAGGAGGCGAAGTATGGCAAAACCCGAGAAGGTCACCGCGGTCGAGGAGATCACGGAGCAGTTCAAGAGCTCGTCGGCCACCGTCATCACGGAATACCGTGGTCTGTCGGTCGGTAAGCTCACCGATCTGCGTCGCGCGCTCGGCGAAGGCGCTACCTACTCCGTCGCCAAGAACACCCTGGTCAAGCGGGCGGCCGCGGAAGCGGGCGTCGTTGGCTTGGACGACTTGTTCGTCGGACCGACCGCCATCGCCTTCATCAAGGGCGAGCCGGTCGACGCGGCGAAGGCCATCAAGACCTTCGCCAAGGAGAACAAGGCGCTCATCATCAAGGGCGGGTACATGGACGGCGCTGCGCTGTCCGTTGCCGAGGTCGAGAAGATCGCCGACCTGGAGTCCCGCGAGGTGCTGCTGGCCAAGCTGGCCGGCGCGATGAAGGGCAACCTGGCGAAGGCCGCCGGTCTGTTCAACGCTCCCGCTTCGCAGGTGGCCCGCCTGGCTGCCGCGCTGCAGGAGAAGAAGCAGGCCGAAGAAGGCGGAGCTGCCGCCGAGTAACACCCCGTGCGGGTGGATCGCGTGCGGCTCGCCCACATAGACAATCAACTACCGAAAGGAAACAACAATGGCCAACGTTGACGAACTGCTCGAGACCTTCGGCAACATGACCCTGCTCGAGCTGTCGGACTTCGTCAAGAAGTTCGAGGAGAAGTTCGAGGTCACCGCGGCTGCTCCGGTCGCCGTCGCCGCCGTCGGTGGCGCTGCCGCTCCGGCCGAGGCCGTCGAGGAGCAGGACGAGTTCGACGTCATCCTCGAGGGTGCCGGCGACAAGAAGATCCAGGTCATCAAGGTGGTCCGCGAGATCGTCTCGGGCCTGGGCCTGAAGGAAGCCAAGGACCTCGTCGAGAGCGCCCCGAAGCCGATCCTGGAGAAGGTCGCCAAGGAGGCCGCCGAGGCTGCCAAGGCGAAGCTGGAAGAGGCCGGCGCCAAGGTCTCGGTCAAGTAATTCGCGAGTTACTCGCTGAACGGGCGGTCCCCATTGGGGGCCGCCCGTTTGCATTACCGCGACGCGTGCGACGGTAATGCGAATATTGCGAGTGATCCGGGGTTACTCTTCGGTCAGGTTAGGGTGTGCCGCGTCATGCTCATGGGATACAGTGACCGCACCCACTGTGACGCGACACACCGTGATACCGAATAGCGCGGTTCGCCGGTGGGTGGCTCGCTGAGAATTTGTGGAGGTTGGCGTGGGCGTCGAGGTCAGGACCGAGGGTGTTACCAAGTCCTTCGGTTCACAGCGAATTTGGCAGGATGTCTCACTGACGCTGCCTTCGGGTGAGGTCAGCGCGCTGCTCGGCCCCTCGGGTACCGGTAAATCCGTCTTTCTGAAGTCGCTGATCGGTTTGCTGCGTCCGGAGCGCGGTTCGATCTTCATCGACGGCACCGATATCACTACCTGCTCCAATAAGGAGCTCTACGAAATCCGCAAGCTGTTCGGTGTGCTGTTCCAGGACGGTGCGCTGTTCGGGTCGATGAATCTGTTCGACAATGTCGCGTTCCCGTTGCGTGAGCACACCAAGAAGTCCGAGTCCGATATCAAGAAGATCGTGATGGAGAAGCTCGAGCTGACCGGTCTGCTCGGTGCGGAGGGCAAGCTTCCCGGTGAGATCTCCGGTGGTATGCGCAAGCGTGCCGGTCTGGCGCGGGCGCTGGTGTTGGACCCGCAGATCATCCTGGTCGACGAGCCCGACTCCGGTCTGGACCCGGTCCGTACCTCGTACCTGTCGCAGTTGCTGATCGACATCAACGCTCAGATCGACGCGACGATCCTGATCGTGACCCACAACATCAACCTGGCCCGTACGGTGCCCGACAACATCGGCATGTTGTTCCGTCGCTCGCTGGTGATGTTCGGTCCGCGCGAGGTCTTGTTGACTTCGGAGGAGCCGGTGGTCAAGCAGTTCCTCAACGGTCGGATGATCGGTCCGATCGGTATGTCGGAGGAGAAGGACGAGGCGCAGATGGCGCGCGAGCAGGCCCTCGTCGACGCCGGACACCACCACGGTGGCGCCGAGGAGGTCGAGGGCATCATCCCGCAGATGCGGGCGACTCCCGGTATGCCGGTGCGCCAGGCCGTGATTCGCCGTCAGGCGCGCGTCCGCGAAATCATGCACACCCTGCCGCACGCGGCTCAGGTGGCTATCCGTGAGTCACTTGCGGAGAGCGACGACACGCAGGTGATGGCGTACCAGAATGGGGACCTGGGCGGATACCAGGGCGGGTCGTTCGACACTACCGTGCGCCACAACACAACTAACGGGTAACATCTGCGATCGTGAATTCCACCCTGGCGCGATTGCGGACTCCAGTAGAGTCGGGGTTTGGCCAGGCCGGCAACATCTTTGCGCTGCTCATCGACGTTATGCGCAAGACGTTCAAACGGCCTTTCCAGTTGCGCGAATTCGTCGAGCAGTCGTGGTTCATCGCGAGTGTCTCGATCTTGCCCAGCGCACTGGTCGCCATCCCGTTCGGTGCGGTTGTCGCGCTGCAGACCGGCTCTTTGATCAAACAACTAGGTGCCGAGTCTTTTACCGGCGCAACCAGCGTGCTGGCTACCGTCCAGCAGGCCGCTCCCGTTGTCACCGCGTTGATCATCGCGGGCGCGGCCGGCTCGGCGGTAGCCGCCGACCTCGGCGCGCGCAGCATCCGTGAGGAGATCGACGCGATGGAGGTGCTCGGCATCGACCCGGTGCAGCGGCTGGTCGTGCCGCGCGTGCTCGGCATGATGCTGGTCGCGCTGCTGCTCAACGGTCTGGTGTCGGTGGTCGGCATCGCCGGCGGCTATTTCTTCAATGTCGGGCTGCAGGGCGGTACGCCCGGCGCCTACCTCGCTTCGTTCTCCGCACTGGCCCAGCTGCCGGACCTGTGGATCGGCGAGATAAAGGCCTTGGTATTCGGTCTGCTCGCAGGCGTGATCGCCGCGTACAAGGGGTTGCATCCCAAAGGGGGCCCGAAAGGAGTCGGAGACGCGGTGAACCAATCCGTGGTTATCACCTTCATGGTTCTGTTCTTTGTGAACTTGATCCTGACCTTGGTGTATTTGCAGGTCGTCCCCGCCAAGGGCGCCTGACCCGTGGCCACCTCGTACCGTCCCCCGGTGTTGGCGAAATCCGCCCGCCGGGCCCGTGAGATCGCACGTGTGCCCGTTAATGTCATCGATCGCGCGGGCGATCAGATGGCGTTCTATTCCAAGGCCATCGCCTGGATTCCGCGCACCGCGTTGCATTACCGCAAGGAGGTCATGCGGCTGCTTGCCGAGGTGACCTTCGGCAGTGGTGCGCTCGCCGTCATCGGCGGCACCATCGGCGTCATCGTGTTCATGTCCGGCTCGGTCGGCGTCGTCGTCGGCCTGCAGGGCTTCAAGGCCCTGGATGCGCTCGGCAGTTCGGTGCTGACCGGCTTCCTCACCGCCTATATCAATACCCGTGAGATTGCGCCGCTGGTCGCCGCGCTCGCGCTATCGGCAACGGTGGGCTGTGGTTTCACCGCCCAGCTCGGCGCGATGCGGATCTCCGAGGAGATCGACGCGCTCGAGGTGATGGCGGTGCCGGGTGTTCCGTTCCTGGTCACCACCCGCGTGATCGCGGGCTTCCTCGCGGTCATCCCGCTCTACATCGTCGGGCTGCTCGGCACATTCCTGGCGTCGCGAATGATCAGCATCTGGTTCAACGGACAATCCAGTGGTTCCTATGACCACTATTTCAGTCTCTTCCTGCCACCAGAAGACGTCTTGTATTCATTCGTCAAAGTGTTGGTGTTCGCATTCGTAATCATCATGGTGCATTGCTATTACGGCTTCAATGCCACCGGCGGACCGGCCGGTGTCGGCGTCGCGGTGGGTCGCGCGGTGCGCGCGGCGATCGTGCTCGTGAATGTGCTCGATTTCTTCTTGAGCCTCGCAATCTGGGGCACCACGACGACAGTTCGGGTTGCCGGATGAGCGCCCGCGTCATCGAAATGCCTAGCGGCAGTGAGGTGCCGTCATGAGTAATAGCGTGCAGATGTGGCGCGCGACCGAGAAATTGCGTGTCCGGCTGCTCGGTGTCGCATTCTTCGTGGTCTGCGCACTATTCCTGGTCACAACGGTCGCGATCTACAACAAGGCGTTCGTCGACACCGTAAAGGTCCAATTGATCACCGACAGTGTGGGAAATGCGTTGACCCGCAATGCCGATGTCAAAGTGCGCGGCGTCAATGTCGGCGAGGTCAGATCCAGCCGGTCCGAGGGCGGCAAGGTGACCCTCGACCTCGCGATCGATCCCGGTAAGGCCGACCAGATTCCGGTCAATGCGACGGCCCGGCTGCTGCCGAAAACGCTGTTCGGCGAGCGGTATGTGGATCTGGTCATCCCGGACGAGCCGAGTAAGCAGCATCTGACCGAGGGTGTAACCCTGCATCAGGACATCAGCGGTAATGCCATCGAGATCAGCAAGCTGCTCGACGATGTACTGCCGCTGCTGCAGGCGATTCCGCCGCAGGATCTCGCCTCGACGCTCGGCGCACTGTCCCAAGCGCTGTCGGGGCAAGGCGTGGCGCTCGGTGAGTCGGTGGAGAAGTTGGATCACATCTTCCGCGGGGTCAACGGAGTCATGCCGGATCTGAAGCAGGATCTGGTGAGCTTCGCCGATGTGGCCGCCACCTATTCCGACGCGCTGCCGCAGCTGGTCGACGCGTTCAACAACCTGCGCACCACCAACGCGACCATCGTGCAGCGCCGCCCGCAGATCGACACCCTGCTGGCCACGCTGAACCCGACCGCGGCCACCACCGCGGACTTCCTGATCGCCAATCGCGACAACATCATCGATGTGGCCGCCGATTCGCGGCCCGCGCTGGAACAACTGGCGACCTACTCGCCGAACTACGCCTGTGCGCTGGCGAACTTCGCCAAGATGAAGCCGCGCATCGACCAGATCATGGGCATGGGCACCCCGCGTCCCGGTTCGCGAGTCACCATCGAGCTGACCAACACCCGCGGCAAGTACCTGCCCAACCAGGACGAGCCGCGGTGGCTGGACACCCGCGGACCTTGGTGTGTGCCGGAATACCCGGTCTTCACCGATCCCGGTCAGTACACCGGCGGACCGAACAACGACGGTTCCTACGCCGTGCCGAGCCGCAATCCGGGTGACCAGGACAGCGGAAAGCTGTCGGCGCCGCAGTTCGGCATGTACCCGGCCGCGAATGTGCCGACCACCGTCGGTTCGCCGACCGAACAGCAGACCCTCGGCGCGATCTACGGTGCGGCGAATGGTGTTTCGCCCGATCAGGTGCCCAGCTGGGTCACCCGGATCGGTGCACCCGCATTCCGTGGCAGCGAGGTGAGCGTGCGATGAAGGACACGATGCGCGGCCTCGGCGGGCCGCTGACCAAGCTCATCATCTTCGTCGTCGTCACGCTGTTGGCGACGACGATCCTCGGGCTCTCGATCGCCAACTACACCGGCGGCGGCACCGCGTTCAAGGCGCGCTTCTCCGATGTCACCTCGCTCAATAAAGGTGACGAGGTGCGCATCGCCGGTGTCCGGGTCGGCAAGGTCACCAGCGTCAAGATCGTGGACAAGCGCCAGGCCGAGGTCGGATTCGAACTGACCGACCGCGATTGGCTGCCCGCCTCCACGACGGCGACCATCAAGTACCGCAACCTGGTCGGGCAGCGCTATATCGCGCTCGAACAGGGCACGGGGGAGCAGGGCCGCAAACTCAACAAGGGCGCGACCATCGGGCTCGAGCACACCAGGCCCGCGCTGAACCTGACCACCCTGTTCAACGGTTTCCGGCCGCTGTTCCAGACGCTGACCGCCGATGACGTGAACAAGCTGTCCTACGAGATCATCCAGGTCTTCCAGGGTGAGCAGGGCACCATCCATGATCTGGTGGCGACCACCGCGAACCTGACGAACAAGATCGCCGACAAGGACGCGGTCATCGGTGATCTGGTGCGGAATCTGACGGCCGTACTCAATGCGGTCAATGAGCGTGAAGGTCAGTTCGATCAGCTGATCGTCAATACCGAGGCGTTGGTCAGCGGACTGGCCGCCGAACGCGACACCATCGGCAGCTCGGTCACCTCGCTCGGCAATCTGGCCTCGGCCACCGCGGATCTGCTGGTGCCGACCCGCCCGACGCTGCAGGGCTCGATCGCCGGGCTCAGCCAGCTCACCGGCACCATCGACGAGCGCAAGGACGAAGTGAATACGTCGCTGACGAATTTGCCGATCAAGATGGAAAAGCTCGGCCGAGCCGGCAGTTACGGCTCCTGGTTCCAGTTCTATCTGTGCGGTATCGACATCGTGGTCGGACCGGGCGCGGTCGATGCGCCGCAGCTCAATCTCCCGGCCGGGCTGCCGACGGTCAACCAGCCGCTGTACACCAATGCCGCGCCGCGCTGCCAGGGGAAGGGTGGTCACTGATGGACGACCGGATCCTGCTCGGCAAGCGCAGCCCCGCGTTCATGGGTGTGCTCGGCATCGCGATGGTGCTGCTCGTGACAGTCTCGGCGTTCTTCCTGGACAGGTTGCCGATTATCGGCGCGGGCACCAAGTACACCGCGCAGTTCTCCGAGGCGGCGGGCCTCAAGAAGGGCAATGAGGTTCGCATCGCGGGTGTGAAGGTCGGTTCGGTATCCGATGTTCGGCTCGACGGCAATAAAGTGCTCGTCGACTTCCGCACCCAGGACGCCTGGATCGGCAACGAGACCACCGCCTCCATTCAGATCAAGACCGTACTCGGACAGAAGTATCTGGCCCTGGATCCGAAGGGTTCCGACCCCGCCGATCCGAGCACGGTGATTCCGTTGTCGCGCACGGTATCCCCGTACGACGTGGTGGACGCGTTCAGCGATGCGGCCAAGCAAGTCGATCGGATCGACACCGCGCAGCTGGCCACCAGCATGCGGGTGCTCTCGGAGGCGTTCGAAACCACACCGCCGGAGATCCGCAACTCCATCGACGGTGTCGCCCGGCTCTCGGAAACCCTGGGCAAGCGCGATGAGGAACTGAAGAAGCTGTTCGCGGCGACCAGGCAGACCACCGGTGTGCTCGCCGACCGCAATCAGCAGCTCGAGCGCCTGTTGGCCAACGGCGGACAATTGTTGGCCGAGTTGAACATTCGTCAGCAGTCCATCGCGCAGCTGCTCACCGGTGCCAAGACGGTGTCGGCCGAGCTGAGCGCGCTGGTCGCCGATAACGAAAAGCAGATGGGTACGGCATTGACCAACCTCGACGCCGCCATCGATCTGTTGAACGAGAACCAGCAGAACATTTCCAAGACGCTGGAACTCGCGGCGCCGTTCTACGGCCTCTACGCCAATGTGCTCGGCACCGGTCGCTGGTTCGACGCGGTGATCGTGAACCTGCTCCCGCCCGGTCTGCCGGAGATTCCGGGTGACCGTCCGCCGGTGCGCACCATGGGAGGTAACTGACATGGGGGTGAACTGGCCTCGTAAGGAGCCGCTCACCGCGCTGCGCACCTCGCGTCGCGGCACCAAGGCGACCATCGTGATCGGCGTAATCGCGGCGCTGGTCCTGGCCGGTGCCCTCTGGTGGCTTTTCGACCGGATGACCACGACCAAGATCACCGCGTACTTCGACCGCTCCGTTGGCATATACGAGGGTTCGGATGTGCGCATCCTCGGTGTGCCGGTGGGCAAGGTTGATTCGGTTGAACCGCAAGGCGAGCAGGTCAAGGTGGTGATGAGCGTCGATCGCAGCTTCGACGTGCCCGCCGAGGCCAAGGCCGCGCAGATCACGCCATCGATCGTCTCCGACCGCTACATTCAGCTGACCCCGGCCTACACCAGCGGACCGAAAATGGCACGCAACGCGACCATCCCGCGCGATCGCACGGTCACTCCGGTCGAGGTCGATCAGCTGTACAAGAGCATCACCGAACTCTCGGATGCGTTGGGCCCCAACGGCGCCAACGCCCAAGGTGCGGTGAATCAACTGGTCCGCACCTCGGCCGCGAATCTGACGGGCAACGGAGAGGCGTTGGCCAACAGCATCACTCAGCTCTCGCGCGCGGCGCGGTACCTGGGTGATGCCCGCGGCGATATCTTCGACACCGTCAAGAATCTGCAGACCTTCGTCACCATGCTGGCCCAGAACGACCAGCAGGTGCGGCAATTCAATGCCCAGCTGGCGGATCTGTCGACCTTCCTCGCGGGGGAGCGCCAGGATCTCGGTGCGGCGTTGAACCTGCTTTCGGTCGCGCTCGGTGATGTCGCTCGATTCGTCGACGAGAACCGGGATCTGGTCCAGCAGAATGCCCAGGACCTGACCACGCTCACCGCGACGCTGGCCAAGCAGCGCGACGATCTGGCCGCGGCATTGCCGGTGCTGCCGCTGGCGCTGAGCAACCTGATCAATATCCACAATGCCGAATCCGGCACCCTCGATATGCGCGCCAACCTCACCGATCTGCAGGATCCGTTCGGCGCGGTGTGCAAGATGCTGGATCTGAGCAAGTTGATGCCGGGCGATCCGAAGTTCGAGGCCCTCGGCAAGCAGATGCGCCCAATTCTGGAGCACTGCAAGGAGATCACCGACCAGATCACCGCCGGTGTGAAGACGCCGACGCTGAACCTGCCCTTCGGCATCCTCAGCAATGACAACCAGCAGCGTGACCCGGTGCCGGGCACGGTTCCCGGCACCCCGTCCGATCAACTTCCGCCCTCGCAGGGAGGTGGCCAGCGATGAACACGCGAATTCGTTCCGCGGCACGTACTCTCGCCGTAGCGACCGCACGGAGGTCGCTCGAAAGGGTCAGCGCGGCGACTGCTCGCAGGTCGCTCGAAATGGTCAGCGCCGTGCTGGTGGTCGGCATGAGCACGGTCCTGGTGGCGTCGTGCTCATCCGAGGGTATCTACGCGGTGCCGCTGCCCGGTGGCGCCGATGTCGGCGACCATCCATTGACCATCGACATCCGGTTCGATGATGTGCTCGATCTGGTGCCGCAGTCCGCGATCAAGGTCGAGGGCGTGCCGGTCGGGCGCGTCGAGAAGATCGCCCTGGCACCGGACGGCTGGACCGCCAGCGTGCGCGCGCTGGTGAATTCCTCGGTCGATCTGCCCGCCAATGCGCGGGCCGAGGTGCGGCAGTCGAATCTGCTCGGTGAGAAGTTCATCGAGCTTTCCAAGCCCGCCGAGGAACCCGATAGCAAAAAGCTCGCCGATGGTGCGGTCATCCCGGCTGATCACACCCGGCACGCGACCGAGGTCGAGCAGGTGCTCGGTGCGCTGTCGTTGCTGCTCAACGGTGGTGGCGTCGCACAGTTGCAGCCGATCGTCACGGAGTTGAACAAGACCCTGGGCGGGCGCGAGGAGCGAGTGCGTTCGCTGCTGGATCAGGCCAATATCCTGATCGGCGGGCTGAACGAGCAGGTCGACGACATCACCAAGGCCATCGACGGACTCGCCACGCTGAGCAATCGGGTGAGTACCCAGACCGATCAGATCAGCCACATCATCGATGAGCTGCCGCGAGGCATCAAGATCCTGGATGAGCAACGGCCGCAACTGATTTCGCTGCTGCAGCAGTTGGATCGGGTGGGGCAGGCCGGTTTCGATGTGTTGAACCACTCGAAGGACGATCTGATCAAGGATCTGACCTCGCTGCGTCCGACCCTGCAGGAACTCGGTAAGGCCGCACCGGATCTGATCACCGCGCTGCCGCTGGTGCCGACCTATCCGTTCCCGGACTCGACACTGGAGGGCACCTTCGGCGGCCAGGTGAACACCTGGCTCTCGGTGGATCAGCAGATCGGTGTCACCCTGAGCAATCTCGGTGTCGGCAAGGGGGATCCGGTCTACATCCCGCCGCCCTACGGTCCCGAGGTGCCGGTGAATCCGACCAACCCCTACTACGGCGGCAATGGTCCGCGCCCGGGTTGGCCGACGGTATCGCTGCTGCCGCTGCCGCCCAATATTCCTCGCTTCCCGGCCGGCCTGCCGCAGCTGCCGACCGATCCGCTCGGGGCGATTCTCGACCAGATCGGAGGTGGTCAGCGATGAGCCGTCTGGTGCGCTACCAGCTGATCGCGTTCGCCTTGATCGCGGTGCTCGGCGTGGTTTATGTCGGCGCCAAATATGTTCGGCTCGAGCACATGGTCGGCATCGGCGAATACAAGGTGAGGGTCGACGCCAAGCAGACCGGCGGCATCTACAAGGGTGCCGAGGTCACCTACCGCGGCGTTCCGGTCGGCCGGGTCGGCAGTCTCGAACTGACCGATTCGGGTGTGGCGATAGACCTGGTGCTCGATTCGAGCGCGCCGAAGGTTCCGGACTCGGCCAAGGCGGTGATCGCCAATCGCTCGGCCATCGGTGAGCAGTACGTCGATCTCCAGCCCGATGCCGACCACGGCCCGTATCTGCGTGACGGTTCGGTGATCCCAACGGCGACGACACCGATTTCGGTTGAGCAGCTGGTGACGAGCGTAGACACCTTCACCCGCTCGGTCGATCTCACCGCGCTCCACACCACTGTTACCGAACTCGGCAAGGCATTCGACGGCAAGGGCGACGACCTCAAGGTCTTCATCGATTCGTTGAACAAGTTCACCGCGACGTTCAACGAAACCCTGCCGCAGACGATCCAGCTGATCCGCGACGGCCGCATCGCACTGGGCACTCAGGCCGAGCAGTCGGGTTACATCCGGCAGTTCAGCCAGGGTCTCGACGAACTCACCGCCCAGCTGCGCTCCAGCGATCCGGATATCCGGCGTCTCATCGGCACCGGCACCGATGCGGGCGAGCAGATCACCGCGCTGCTGAACGAGAGCGGCGGCGCCCTCACCGAGGATCTGACCAACCTGCGTCAGCTGCTGCTGTCCATCTCGCCGAAGTTCTACGCGCTGCGCCCGCTGCTGCAGATGCTGCCGCAGTTGTCGATCGGCGCATCGTCCACCGCGCCCGGCGACGGCACCAGCCACTTCGGTCTGGTGCTCGAGACGAACAATCCGCCCGCCTGCACCCAGGGCTACGAGGGCACCAAGGCCATCCTCGACCAGATGAAGCGGGAGAATCCGGACTTCGACGACACCCGCGACGAATTCCCGTTCAACAAGGACGCGAAATGCACTGTGCCCTTCGGTAATCCAACCGCGGTGCGCGGCGGACTGCGCGCCGATCTGGCGGATCCGAGCATTGTGCAGCCGTGGGATTCCAACCCCAAGACCGATCCCGAGAAGCTGAATCTGAACCCGATCGCCGTGCAGATGGCCACCCTGTTGGGGGTCACGCCCAAGCGGTGAGCAGGACCTATGCGGCTACCCCGCAGTAATAGAAGTTAGGGTGTCTCGCTGTGAGCATCGACATGTCCAAGGAAACGCCGGCGGTGACCGGCTCCGATTCCACGGAAGCTGATGCCGCAGCGCATGACGCGACGGCATCGGATCCCGTGCGCCCGACGGTGGCGGCCGCGGACGCGCCCCGCGGACGGCTCGCGGTCACCATGGTCGCGGCGGCCGCGCTGGTCGTCGCGTTGATCGCCGCGCTCTGGTTCGGCACCGGCTGGGTGCGCGCGGCGTTCTTCACCGACGGTCCACGCGTCGAGGCCCGCGATACCGCGCTCGCCGATGCCAGGCAGGCCGCGATCAATCTGATGTCGCTGGATCCCAATGATGTCGACGGTTCGATCAAGCTGATTCAGTCGTCGATGACCGGATCGCTGCTCGACGATGCCACCAAGACCCAGGATCAGTTCCGCGAGCAGGCCAAACAGGCCAAGACCAGGTTGGAATCCAAGGTCATCGGCTCCTCGCTGACCGCGCTGAACTCCGAGCGCGACCACGCCTCCGCGCTCATCGTGCTGCAGACCACCCGGACCGCCCCGGATGTCGCGCCGTACTCCTACCGTCAGACCTGGGCCCTTGACCTGGTCGAGCAGGGTGAGGTGTGGAAGGCGGAGAAGGCGAGTCCATTGAGTCAGCCCGTCCCCCTGAATCAGCCGACTGCCGGGCAGCCCGGTGCGACGCCGTCCGAGGGCGCTACGCCCAAGCCCGGATCGTAGGAGAACCCGTCATGGCATCTCGTCGACCAGTCAATCGGGTCACTCCCCGTAACCGTCCCACCGTCGGCCGTACCGCGACGAATACCGGGTCCGCTACCGCACGTCGCGGCACCCGCTCGGCCGAGGAAGCGACCACCAAGCGCCGTGCGAAGGTCGCCGGTACCGCGGAATCGGTCCGGCCGGCTCCGCGGTCTGCCGAACCGTCGCGGCCGTGGTCGCAGCGGCTGCGTCCGCGCGCGGGGTGGGGCGTGGTCGCGGGGCTGCTCGTCGTGGCCGTGCTACTCGGCGCGTTCGCAACCGTCGCGGCCTTCCGTCCTGGCATCGACGATTCCAACGAGGCCTATGTGGACAGCAAGGCCACCGAAGAGGTGACCGCGGCCGCCTCCCACGCGTTGAAGACCATCTACGCCTACGACGTGAACAAGCTCGACGGCTACAAGGACGCGGTGCACGGGGTCGTCACCGGGCAGATGCTGGCGGACTTCGACAAGTACGCCGATACCAATCTCGCCGCCCTGAAACAGGCGCAGACCAGCGCCGATGCCCTTCCCGACCCGATCGGGGTGACGTTGCTCACCAAGGATCGGGCTGAGTTGCTCGTGAACTTCGTGGTCAGCGCGAACAAGAACGGTGTCGCCCAGCAGAGTGCGTCCGGCCCGATCGTGCTGAAAATGCAGAAGGTCGACGGCAAGTGGCTGGCCGCGGCCATCGTCGATCAGTGATTTCACCTGGCATAAGCCCAGTGGGGCAGGGGATCTGGTCGATCACCGGGTCGCTCCCGCCACTTGACGAGTTTCGCCGGACACGTCACGCTATTCACAACAGCGGCAGCTGTCACAGTGGCTTCATAGGCCCCGTGGCTACCCGGCGCAGCCAGCGATTCGGGTATGGCACACGGTCATAACGGTCACGGCGTGCCGCCACGCGGCGGCTGGTTCGGGTGGTACTTTGACACCACCTTGCGTATGGGTGTACGGTTGGACGTTGCGCTGGCTGCCTCCTGTCCATACCTCAATTTGCACACGTAAGTTCCACCTTCCGGTGTTACTTCTGTTGTTGCCTGTTCGGGTTTCGTGCGGGTTGTATCCAGCGGAATTCGTAGCAGACAAGCGACGGTCGCGGACCACCACGCGACGCGCGTGAGGTGCTGGAAGGACGCATCTTGGCAGTCTCCACCCAGACCAAGGCAGTTGCCGGAATCCCCGGAGCCCCGTTGCGGGTGTCTTTCGCGAAGATCCGTGAACCCTTGGAGGTGCCCGGACTTCTCGATCTACAGACCGACTCATTTGCATGGTTGATCGGCTCGCCCTCGTGGCGTGAAAAAGCCGCGGCTCGCGGCGACGGCGGACTAACGGGCGGTCTGGAGGAGGTACTCGAGGAGCTCTCGCCGATCGAGGACTTCTCCGGGTCGATGTCTCTTTCTTTCTCCGATCCTCGTTTCGAGGAGGTCAAGGCCTCCATCGACGAGTGCAAAGACAA
>NZ_JBITGN010000034.1:0-44629 GCF_044457245.1 Nocardia sp. NPDC050630 | reverse complement strand
CAGAGATCCAGATGTCCGCCGATCCGGAGAAATCATGTCCGCCAGCCCGGAGCCAAATGTCCGCCCAGCCGGATTATCACGTGTCCGCTAGCACGGGAGTCGGATCCCATGTGTCATCGGCCACCGTGGGCCGCTGCTTGATCAGTCGAGACACCCGCGCGGCCGACAGCGTTGTCGCGGCGGCGATATCAGCAATACTCATACCCCGACTCCGTAACTGGTACAAAGCGTGGCCCTGTTGACCGCGGGCCCCTGCGGTGGTGGCCGCCCGCCGCGCCGCCGCCGCGAGCGCGGCTGCACGCTGGGCCGCGGCCGCCTGGTCGAGAGCGTCACCGAACGCCGCGATGCTCGACTGCTCCGTCACAACGTCTCGGCGCCCCTTCCTGCCGGTCGCATTTGTCGCCCCCTGATCGAGCGCGCTTCGGAACTCGGAGACGGCCGTGGTGAAGTCGCGGTCGTACTGCCGCGCTGCGCGTGTCAGATCGGCCGTCAACGTTTCGTCTGCGGTGTCGATAACGCGTTGACACTCGACGAAGGCGGCCAAGTCGGTTTCGTCGGCCTGCATGTGTGCCCGCTGCTCGGCCAACTGTTGCGCGTGTCGTTGCGCGAGGAGAGCTTTGGCGCTCTGCCGAGCCGCCACCGCGGGCTTCCTGGTCCCTGCCATCACGGTTCCTCCTCCGCTCACATCGTCTGGAATCCACCGTACGCGCGGAATACAACACAATCAGGCAACGATGCGACCCACCGAAAACCCTTCACCCGCTAGAGATTCATGCACAGTAAGTGCCGCATGTCGGTCCCGGACGAAGGTGGCGGGCATCCGCGTGGCCGAGCCGCGGTTGGCCAGGTCTTGCTAATGGCCCGGACGCCGGGCTGTTCGGAGATACGTGGCGAAGTCCGTGCCAGGTGGTGCAGATACCGGTCTGTCGTGCAGACGCGAGTTCCGTTCGGCCAGATCAACTCTCACTCTTCGCCATCTATGTCTGTACTTCGCCAACCTCTCGCCAACTATCTTCGAACTTCGCCACCTATCTCCGAATACACAAGCAGCTGTCTGTTCCGCGCGAACCCTTCGGATCGAGCCACACCTGATCTGCGGCGCGCAGGGTTGACCGATCCGTTCGGCGGCGCGGGTGTTCGGATCTACTTTGCGGATTTCGGCAGACTGACGATGACTGTCGTACGCCACTGACCACGTTTCTCGACGAGGCACTGATCCGGATCAGTACCAATGGAAAATCCAGAACTTGTTGTTGATGAGCGTTTCGGCATATTCCGCGAGGACCGTACCCGAGCAGGGCACTATCTCGTTGTTGATGAGCGCGACGGTCGTTGACCAGGTGTCTTCCGGGCAGAACGCGTAGTGCTCTGCCGCGACACGAAGGGCCTCGTCGCGTTTACCGGGTGGCGCGGACACACTCAGGTGCAGGCTGCCATCGTCGATCGCCACGACGCGGGTCCCATAACGCCGCTCCCAATCCCGCAACACCGCCGAAATCTCGGCGATGTCAGTGGTGTGGTTGGCAACCTCCCGCCAGCCGATCGCGGCAACGGAATCGGCGGAACTCGCTGCGACCAAACCGAGTCGCCACCGCGACGGGTCGTCGTAGAGCAGTGTGGCGCCGAAGGTTTCAGCATGGCGGCCAGGATCGGACCGCTGCAGCGTAGCCGGTGCTCGACCGGCGGGCCAGTGCGCGCCGAACGGAGCCGTATCGACGGGGCCGGGTACGACGTAGCGGTACCACCACTCCTGCAGCACGGCCTCCGGATCGTGGTCCGCAGGAGAAGTCACACCCTCGAACGAAACTTCGCCCGTGGCCCACGGATCGCCTTCGCCATCGAGGCCCAGCAGCAGCGGCCAGAACCCGGTCTGCTCATGCTCGGCCAGCAACCGCTTCCAGAGGAAATAGTCGGCCGGACCGTCGCTGAGCCAGAACGCCGGCTCGCCAGCGCCCTTGTCCGACACCACCAACCGCCCCGGTTGCAGGGCAACGGGAAGGGTTCGACCTGTTCCATCACCACCCGGCAGCAGCGGATGCAGGTCCCAGGGCAGCGAGTAGGGCGGCGGGAACCCATCCATACGCGGTACCTCAACCATCTGTTTCGTATCAAGCACGAGAAACGCCCCACTTCGCCCGGCCGGGCAGTCACCCGCAGCCACCGACCCGCACGCCGAATCGGCGGGTCATGCCTCGGGTACTGGAGGTGGAGGGAGTCCCACTTCGTATGCCGTCACCACACGGCCGAGATGGCGGCTCAACACTTCGAGCAGCAGAGCAGGAGCAGGCGGCCTGGGTGGGGCTCCGTTCATCCAGCGTCTGACAGTCGTGACGTCGTAAACCGCTGGCAGACCCTGCTCTGCGGCCATAGTCCTCAGCATTTGCGCGAGCTGTGCAGGCGACAACCCCCCAGCCTGCATGAGCTTTTGAAGCCGGGCATTGGGCATACGTGGCACAGACACCTCATTCGCCGATCGGGACTCTTGAAAAGTACCGCCACAGCCTCGTTCGGCGCTTCCATCACGGGGGAACCCGTTGAGGATCGCGTCAGGAGCGGCAAACAAGCGTTTCCGGGGTGTGCGTGCTGTGTGCGGTGGAGCTTCCGCCGTGGCCCAGCAGGCTGGATGAGCACCAGCTGATCGACCGCCGGATACAGGCTGGGAGTGACTCGGAGCTACCTCACGCTCGAAGGCCCGGCGGAGTGGTCGTGACCACGAGCGGCGAGGATGACCTCCCCGAACCTGTCGCCCGGCCGCACGACTGCGGTTTTCCCAGCCCAACCTGCTGACACCCTCGTGCGGTCTCGCATATAGCCCCCGCCAACTATCGCCGAACACCGCAAGGTACGTCCGAACAGGACAACAACTGTCCGTTCCGGTCGAACTTTGCGGACGTCGAGTAGCTGACCTGCGACCCGAAAGGTTGCGCGGATGGTTCAGGCCGCCGAAGTGTTGGGACCTACTTTGCGGATTTTGGGGGACATCGGTGCCGGGTCTCGAAGACGAACGACGACACGACGGCGTCATTCGTCCCGGCGCGGGGAACTCGGGTTACCGTCCCCAGTATGGACATCGCCCTTGAGCCGCCCATGGCGGTGGTGCTCCAATACGTCGATGCCTTCAACAACGGTGACTCGAAGGCGATGGCTGCGCTGTGCGCTGACCCGATGCAGATACTCGACGGTATGTCGCCGCATGTGTGGCAGGGACCGACAGCCAGCGAGGGCTGGTGGAGGGACGTGCGTAGGGAGGGCGAGCACGCAGGAGCGTCGGACTACCATATTGCGCTCGGCGAGCCACGGCACGTCGACGTCACCGGCGACCACGCGTATGTCGTTGTTCCCGCCACCATGACGGTCACTCTGCAGGGCAAGCAGGCAACGCAACCCGTTCAACCTTCACCGTCGCGCTCGGCAAGGTGGGGACAGTGTGGCGGCTGACGGCCTGGGCTTGGACAAAAGGTGCCTGACAGGTCGGCTCGACGACGCTCGGGGTCATGTGTATCCCGTCGACGTCTCCTCCTGTAGGTCAGCTCGAACTCCCCTGCGGCGACGGTGCGCCGCCGAAAGATCATGCTCGGGCTCGGCACGGCCACGCAGACTGCCCGCCACAGCGGTCCCATGCCCTCAGAACCCGCAACCTACGTCCGAACTCCGCAACATCCCCCGAAAACTAACTCCGAACACCGAAAGGTTCACCCGAACAGGACAACACAAGCAGCAGCCCGTCAACTAGTCCTTCTTTTGCATACCCCCACTCACAACATATCTCTTGCATTCTGGCCGTTCACTTCCGGTACCGTCGAAAGAGTGGGAGGCAACCTCCACAAACTCAGCGCGGGTGACGGCTACACCTACCTCACCAAACAAGTAGCCGCGATGGACTCCAGCGAGCGCGGAACCGCCACCTTATCGGACTACTACTCGATGAAGGGCGAAAACCCCGGCCACTGGCTGGGATCCGGATTGGCTGCCTTCGACGACATCAATGTCGGCGACGTCGTCACCGAAGCACAGATGAAGGCATTGTTCGGCCTCGGACGCCACCCCAACGCCGACGCCATCGAAGCCGCCAAGATCGAAGAACTTGTCCCGCAGCACTTCCAGCGCTATCGCGCCCGCGGTTTGAGTGCTCGCACCGCGGCGGCTCGCGCTGCCGAACGCGCCGCCACCGAAGCGCTCGCATACAGTCGCCTCGGCTGCCCGTTCAAGGTGTACTCACAGGCGTCAGAATTTCGGCAGGCCCTGGCCTCCGCGTTCAGCGACCACAACATCGAGCGCGGCCTGAAGTGGAACACCGCGTTGCCCAAGGAGATACGCGCCACGATCCGCACCGACCTCGGGCGGACCATGTTCACCGAAGAGTTCGCCCGCCCACCGTTGGACGAGCGTGAACTGTCGTCGTGGATCGCCCGCAATTCTCGCCAACGCACCCAAGCCTGCGCCGGCTACGACTGGACCCTCTACCCCGAAGACAAATCCATCTCCGCGCTCTGGGCATTGGCGAAGAAACCGACCTCCGACATCATCGCGCAAGCCCACCTCGACGCCACCGCCTACACCGTGGCCTTCTTCGAACAGCACGCGGTGTTCACCCGCACCGGCACCAACGGCGTCGCCCAAGTCGACGTCACCGGTGTGGTCGCGACCCTGTTCACCCACCGCGACTCCCGCGCGGGTGACCCATATCTGCACTCCCACATCGCGATATCCAACAAGGTGCAAACCCTCGACGGGCGATGGCTGGCCCTGGACGGACGCACGCTCTACAAGTTCGCGGTGTGGGCCAGCGAGGTGTACAACACGCGCATCGAAACCCTGCTGCGGCAACGACTCGGGCTGCGATTCGTCGAGCGCCCCAACAAGAATCCGACCAAGCGCGGCACCCGGGCAGTCGTCGGGATCTCGGAGTCGCTGTGTGAGTTGTGGTCTTCCCGCAATGCCGCGATCGAGGTCCGCCGCGGTGAACTCGTCCGCGAATTCCAGCAGAAGTATGGGCGTGAACCGTCACCGCGAGAGGCCTACGAACTCGCCGACCTCGCCTCGGTGCAAACCCGGCAGGTCAAACACGAACCTCGCTCCGAAGCCGAGCAGCTCGCCACCTGGCACGCCGAAGCGGTCGCGCATCTGGGCTCCGAACGCGCGGTGTCGGACATGGTTCATGCCGCTCTGCACCCCAACATCGCTGATGACGATGCTGCGACGATGACACCCGAGCAGCTCGATGCCTGGGTCGCGGTGGCAGCCGACGCGGTAGTCGAACAGGTTTCCGAGCAACGCGCGACGTGGCAGATCAATCACATTGGCGCCGAAGCCCAGCGGCTGGTGCGCGCGGCGAACCTGGACCCCGACGTGGTCGCCGACGTCGCTGATCGGGTTATCGACGCCGCCCTCGCTCCGGCGCGCAGTATCGCTCTGGAGTTACCTGATCGGTTCGACGAACCCGCCGTGTTGCGTCGCCGCGACGGGACCTCGGTGTATTTCACCGCTGGTGCCCAGTCCTACACCAGCGCACCGATCCTGGAAGCCGAGCAACGCATCCTCAACGCCGCCGCGCGGCGCGACGGCCGCCACACCGGGGAGGTCACTGTCGGTGTGGCGTTGCTCGAGTACGAGGCCAACCATCCCGACAAACCGCTCAATCCCAGACAGATCGCGCTGATCCGTGACTTCGCCACCTCCGGAGCCCGCGTGCAGCTTGCTCTGGCTCCCGCCGGGACCGGTAAGACGACCGCGATGAAGGTATTCGCTCGCGCCTGGCAGGAGGAAGGCGGCACCGTACTGGGTTTGGCGCCCACAGCCAACGCGGCAGCGGTGTTGCGCGAGGAAATCGGCACCACCTGCGACACCATCGACAAACTCCTCTACAGCCTGCGCCTAGCCGAAGTCGCCGCCAAGCGCGGGATCACCGTGAAAATCCCCAACTGGGTCCGCGACATCGACGAAACCACCATGGTTGTCATCGATGAAGCCGCGCTGGCTTCGACCGCCCAGCTCGACCAGACCATCGAATACGTGCTCTCGCGCGGCGGCAGTGTCCGCATGATCTGCGATGACAAACAACTCGCCGCGATCTCGGCCGGGGGCATCGTGCGCGCCATCGCCGACGAACACGGTGCGTTGACTCTCGAGCACGTCACCAGATTCCGCGACGCGCACGGCAATCCCCGCCACGACGAAGCTGCCGCGTCGCTGGCGTTGCGGGAGGGCGACCCTGCCGCGCTCGGGTTCTATCTCGACCACGGGCGGGTGCACGCTGGCGACTGGGTCTCGGTCGCCGACGATGCCTACAACGCGTGGGCCGCCGACTGCGCGGCGGGACTGGACTCGGTGATGATGGCCCCCACCCACGCCATCACCCGCGAACTCAACCTGCGTGCCCGCGCCGACCGCCTCACGCTGTGGGCCACCAGCGGACCCGAAATCCCGTTACACGACGACACTGTCGTCTCGGCAGGGGACATCATCCGCACCACCGCCAACGCTCGGCGCTTGACGCTGTCGGCCAGCGACTGGGTCCGCAACGGATCGCGGTGGCGCGTCGACCACGTCCACCCCGACGGGGCGCTGTCGGTCACGCACCTGCACACCGGCCTGTCCACGGTGCTGCCGCCGGACTATGTCGCCACCGAGGTCATCCTCGGCTACGCCTGCACGATCATGACCTCCCAAGGCATCACCGCCGACACCAGCCACACCGTGCTCACCGGAAACGAAACCTGCAACGACCTCTACATGGCCTTGACCCGAGGGGCGCGCCGCAACGACGTGTACGTACCGAGCGCGCTCACCGGCGACGAACACACCCTCATCAGCGACGCCGCGATGAACCCTGCCACCGCCGTGGACATGCTCACCCGCAGCCTGGGCCGCGACGGCTCCCAGAAATCCGCGACCACCCTCACCCGTGAACTCGCCGAGCCCCGGCACCGGCTCGGCCCGGCGGTGGACGCCTACATCCATGCTGTGGGCGCGGCCGCTGAATCCCTGCTCGGCCCAAACGAACTCGCGCGCATCGACACCGCCGCCGAAGCGCTGCGTCCCGGGCTCACCGATCAACCGGCATGGGCGACACTGCGCGGGCACCTGGCCGCCATCGCGATCACCGGCACCGACGCCGTAGCCGAGTTGCGCCTTGCCTACCGCAGACGCGAAGTCGACACCGCACGCGACGTCGCCGCCGTGCTGGATTGGCGCCTCGACGACACCGGCAACCACTCCACCGGCCGCGGACCCCTGCCATGGTTGACCGGCATCCCGCCCCCACTCCAACAGCACCCCGTGTTCGGGCCCTACCTGACCGCCCGCGCCGATCTCATCAGCCACCTCGCCGAACAACTCACCGCCGAAGCAAAGGATTGGACCGCAGCAACCGCACCCTTGTGGGCGCGCCCCCTGGTCACACCGGAACGCACGCTTCTGGCCGATATCGCGGTGTGGCGGGCAGCAGCAGCGGTCCCCGAGCCCGATCGGCATCCGACCGGCCCGGATCGCTACGCCATCCGGGAACGCCGCTACCAGAAACACCTCGACCGGCGCGTCGCCGCACTGCTGGGCAGCCCGCACCGCGCCGCGGCACGCTGGGCGTCGTTGGCCGAGCGGATCGACCCCCGCCTGACCGCTGACCCGTACTGGCCGGTGCTCGCCGACCGGCTCACCGCCGCCGCACGCGCCGGACAGGATGCCGCCGCCCTGGCCGAAACCACCGCCGCCGCACAGCCTTTGCCCGACGAACATCCCGCTGCCGCGCTGTGGTGGCGACTATCGCACCTGCTGGCCCCTGCAGTTCTGTCCGACCCCGCCGCGCTGCGCCCCGATTGGTTTCCCACCCTGCAACGGCTACTCGGGCCCGAGACAGCCGAACACGTAGTCACTGATCCCGCCTGGCCTGCTCTGCTCGCCGCCGTCGAAGATGCCGAGCAGCGTTGGCTGCCCGCCGACATTCTCGAACTCGCCACCGAAACGTTGCTCGACCACGGTGACGGCCCGCTACTACCCGAGCAACTCACCGCCGCCCTCACCGCACGCATCACCACCCTGCACACCGCGCCCATTCCCATCGCCCCCGACCTCACCGCAGCAGAGCCACCACCGGAACCCGAGCAGCTACCACCCGACCCCGCCGACAACCCACCACCACTGCGGCCGTTCGACGAACACGCGATCACCACCAGCGAGACCACCGACGAGGACTATCTCGCCGCACTACTGGCCGAGGAGCCACCCGAGCAACCCATCGACGTCCTCGACACACCACCGGGGCCCAGCCTCGAAGACCTGATCAGCGGTGAAGTCCTCATCGACTGGGACCTCACCGCACCCGCAGACCCCACACCCATCCCCTACGCCGACCTGCCCATCGAACAGCGCGTCGCCCGCCTCCGCGCCGACCTCGACACCGCACGCCGCCGCTCGATGCAACTGTGGTCGGCATACCTGGCCGGTCAAGCACAGGCCCAACGGGCGGCCGAACCGATGCTGCGCGCGCTGCGCCGCAGTGCCGATACCCAGAACAGCTACCGGATCGCGGCGACCGAAGCCCACCACCGATGGCGCAGCGCAGAACACACCGCCACCGCTTCCGAACACGCCTACGCCATCGCCCAAAACGACGCAGCCGCCGCACGATCCGAGGGTGACGACCTCACCGCGATGTCATTGGAACTGCACGCAACCCTGCTCGGTATGGAAGCCGAGGGCACTCGCGCTGAGGCCGACACAGCCAAAACCAACGCCGAACGCGCCCAACAAGCCTGGCAAGACTTCGCCGCCTCCCACAACACCACCCGCACCACCCTCGAATACCTCGACACCGCCCACGCGACCGCCGAAGACCTCGACCTCGACTCCGTGCTCGACGCCCGTGCCGAAGTCGAACTACTCGAAGGCCAACTCCTGCGCGCGGAAAACACCGCCAACCACACCGATGACCACCTCAACGAGGATCAACTCCCCACCACGTCCGACACACCGGTGGCCACCCTCACCCGCCCCAGTGCCAAGACCCGGCGACGGGTACGCGACACCGCCGCCGAGATCGCAGAACGCCTGCGCGGCAACCGACTACAGATGCTCGCCACAGCCCACCTCACCCACGAAATCAACACCGCGCGCGAAAAGCTCCGCCGCGCCCGACACCACACCGACACCACACTGTCCCCCAACACCGTCGCCGACCAAACCCACGCCACCCACCAGCGCCTGCACGCCCAAGCCGACGCCATCACCACCGCACGCAACGCCCGCACCACTGCCAACGCCGCCCAGCATCGACTTCAACACGCCCGGACCGAACTCGCAGACCTCAGCGCCCGCCGCTTCAACCACAACGTGCGCGGCCGCGCCCGACGACAACTCGACAACGACATCTCCACAGCCGAAGCAGCCGTTGCCATGTTGGACACCGAATACCAGGACGCCGAAGCCCACGCCACCCGTACCCACAACACCGCACTCGATCTCGGAGCCACCCCCGAACGTTGGGACGACATCCTCACCCGCACCAACGACCCCGACACCCTCGCCCAAGAACTCGCCGCCGCTATCTACGAAGACACCCAACGCCAACATCGCAACCAACAACGCCACGACGACACCCAACGCCGCATCACCGAACTCACCACCGCACTGAACGCCGCCCTCGCCGAGCAACAACGCCGCGACGAACTCGACGAACACACACACGACGAAGAAGAGCGCATCCGCGCCGAAATCGCACCAACCGACACCACACCCCTCCCACCCGGAACACCCTCGCGCACAACGCGTTCCCCACGCCGCCGCGACCGCAGAACCACCCGCGACACGTCACCGCGCCGCCACGGCCCGGCGATGTAGCGGCACTACGCGCCCGCCATCCTGGGAACTGATCGATTGACCTGCTGTCGACCGGTTCGCAAGCACCCCAATCGAAGTCATCCCCGGCTAGTAATTGTGACGACAACCGATAGCTGTCACTAATCCCGTCGACCACCACCTTGTCGGCCCACTCGGCTGTTGAGCTGTCGTGCATCCGGACGCCGACGGTGGATCAGTCGAGCAGTTCCAGGGCTTTTCTCAGTCGAGCAGTGATTTTGTGGGGCCCGCGACCTGGTGGAAAGTGGTCCAAATAGCGTTGTAGGACAGCGACTTCGGCTTCCAGGTCGTCAAGCTTGCGGAAAACGATGGCGGCGTGCTCGGTGATCCAAGCGGTCGGTGTGGTTTCGATGATCGCGGATGCTGCGGCCTCGGCGTCCAACAGGCGCTCGAGCAGTCGAATCGCGGCCTTGTTCTTCCCGGCGCGCTTGAGAGTCCGAACCTTCTCGAACCACGCCCGGAAGTCTTTGCCGTCTACGAGGCCAGCGACCCTGGCGCGCTCGAATCGTTCACGTTCTTCGCGCTCGGCGGCATCGCGTTGGTCGGGCCACAGAAACGATTCGCGTCTGTGTTGCAGGCCGGTTTCGCTGCCGGGTTCGGCGACGGTGACACCGACGACGATGTGCCCGCGATCCAACCGACGGAGTTTGGCGTAGCCACGATCCTGGCCGGATTCGACGCGCCGGACCGCGTCCTCACATTCGTCGCCGTACCCCGCGTTGACGGTTGCGATGTGTATCTGCGACCCGAAGACATTGACCTCCGAAGTGCCCTCGCGCAACTGGAGTCGGCACTCGGTGATCAGCTGGTCGGCCTGCTGCAGCACGGTGTGTCGCTGCGGTTGGAACTCCTCACCCCACAGTGCGCGAGCCCATTCGATTTCGAAAAACTGCGAGCCACGCAACTCCGGGGGCAGTGACAGCCATGCCCTCAGATGGCTCGGCCAGGTTCCCCTCAATTCGAGGCGTCGATCTTCGCCCGCCGGGTACATCCTCGCTCTCATCTTGACAGCGAACCCGAGCGAGTTGGCCTGCATGATCAGCGGATGCATCTCCCCTGCGATGTCGTAGTCGAGGTAGCCGACGAGTTCACCGTGCAGGACCAAGCCCACCGCTGTCTGGTCGTCGAACACCGCGGCGGGAGTCGGGACGGCTTCGATGTCAAAGACGACGCCGTCGGGCATTGCATCGAGTACACCGTGGTCGTCGATTTCGGCGAAGATATCGAGTTCGGTGTCCGCGTCCGGCGATATCGAACCGTCGAGCCACAAGTCGTTCACCTGATAATGATGGCCTGTTATGGGCCCTGCCCCAACCCGTATGCCGCCCTGACGGGACCCCGTGATTCGGTCAACCTGATGTGGCCCCCTGCCGGTAGGCCGCCGTTATGAGAGTTGAGGGCTGGGTTGGATGTCGTGCCAGAGCATCTCATACTCGGCGGGGCTGATGTGGCCGAGATAGCTGTGACGCCGCTGCACGTTGTAGAAGTTGTCGATGTAGTCAGCCATCGCGATGGTCAATTCCAGTGTGGTGGACCACTTTCGAGTGTCGAGGAGCTCGGTTTGCATGCGTCCCCAGAACGACTCCATGACGGCGTTATCGAAGCAATCTCCCACGGTTCCGAACGATTCCAGCAGGTTCCACCGTCGCAGGTTCTCGCCGAATGCCCACGATGTGAATTGAGTGCCGTGATCGGTGTGCAGAATGGTCACCCCATAACGTGCGCGTTCCCGAACGGCCATGTTCACTGCGTTGTTGACCAATGCGGTATCCGCGATCGTCGAAAACGTCCGAGCAACAATCATTTTGCTGAACGCATCCAGGATTGCGCAGCAGTACACTTTGCCGTCACGAGCGGGATGTTCGGTGATGTCTGTGAACCACAACTGGTTCGGACGATCCGCAGTGAACCGCCGTTGCACCAGGTCGGACGGCGTACTGATACCCATCAGACTAGGTTTGCGGCGGCGCTTCCGCGGTAGCCCCGACAAGCCACGTTCCCGCATGATCGCCTCCACCAGTTTCAGATTCACGATCATGTCGTGTTCGGCTAGCAGAGCCGCGCGGATTCGCCGCTTCCCGTATATTCCGCGGGAGCGGCGGTGGATCTCCTCGATCGCATCTGCCACGACGATGCGCCGCACTTGGCGGGTCGGCATCGGGCGGCTGCGATGAAACTGAAAGGTCGATCGGTTCAACCCGGTGATCCGGCACGCCGACCGACTCGAATGGCCAAGTGCGATCAATCCTTCGACGATCGCGATTTTCCTTTTGGGGAGATCACCACCCCTTCGTCGAAAAGCGCGCACGCGTCACGGGTCAACACCAGCTCGGCCTCCAACTGGGCGATGCGTTTGTGGGCCGTTGCCAGCTCGTCGGCGTCCGTGCTGGGCACTCCGTCCCGAACTCCCGCATCAACCAGCGCCTGGGCCTTCCACCGGAACAATGTGGCCGGCGAAATGCCTGTCTCCGAGGCGATCTCGGCGACGGGTTCCCCGCTGCGCAACCGCGCAGACACCTGACGACGCACAGACGACGAATACGACTTCGGCACAGTGACCTCCCGATGATCACTCTGCCTCAGCTCTCACAAGCGCGGACCAGTTCCAAGGGGCCACATCAACCGGGTGTGAGAGCCGGTTATCGGTGGATGCAGGTTGCAGCGTATCGGGCCGGGGTCTGGTAGCCCAGCGCAGAATGTCTTCGGTGGTGGTTGTATTCGTCCTTCCAGTCGCTGATTACGACCCTTGCCTGGGTGAGGGACCAGAAGCTGTTGATGTTGAGGCATTCATCGCGCAGGCGACCGTTGAATGATTCGATGTAGCCGTTGCGCCAGGGTTGGCCGGGCGGGATGAACGCCAAACCGACGCGTTCACCCGCCCAGTCGGCCATCGCCTGGCAGGCCAGTTCGGGGCCGTTGTCGCAGCGCAGCGCGCCTGGGTAGCCGCGGTCGACGGCGATGCGGTCGAGTTCGTTGATGAGTCGGTCGGCGGGGATTGTGAGAGCCTTGCGGCCCACATAGTGGGCAGGAAGGCTCGAAGACCATGGCGACACGCAAGAGGCACACCCCTGAGCAGGTCGTGCGCAAGCTGAGCGAGGCCGATCGACTGTTGGGCGAGGGCAAGGAGGTAGCCGATGTGTGCCGGACTCTACAGATCACCGAGGCCACCTACTACCGCTGGCGCAACCAGTTCGGCGGCCTGAAAGCCGACGACGCCAAACGGTTGAAAGACCTCGAACGCGAAAACTCCACCCTGAAAAGGCTTCTCGCCGAAGCCGAGCTGGAGAAGGCGGCGTTGAAGGAGATCGCCAAGGACGCATGGATCGTCTGGATCCAAGCCAGCCTCGATCAACGCTTCCCGATCGACGGATTCCATTCCCATGCAAGGTTCGACGCGATCGCGGCATCGTCGGTTGCTGCGGCGACCCCGGTGTCCGCTGCCTGTCCTGAACGGCCAGTCAACTCTCCGAGCGGCGAGATCGGCCAATGCCCGAGATCGCTACGAGGCGTTCGTCTTTCGAGTGACGTTCACCCACTGGTGAGCTGGCGTCGCGACTCGTGCACTCGTCGCGTTCGCGCTTCGACCCAAGAAACAGTTCTGTCGCTACGCGAGCCCTGTGTCACATGCTGGCGCGGGTCGCTGACCGCTGATACCGTCGAAAGCCAACCCCCATCACCTGAGTTCACGGTGGTGGATGAGGCGTCGACGATTCCATCGTTGTTGCGCCGCACGATTGCCTCTCCCGCGGACGCAGCGACCCCACTTCGCGTTTCCCGCAGCGGCGGATCAGTTGGTCTGTCATGTGGTTGCCGCTACGTATTCGACGGTTCTATAGGAGATCGGTGATGCCCACACCACGACCGAGGCAGTGCCTCACGATGCCAAGGGGTTACCGTTGGCGGACACCGAACCCACACTCTTCCCACTCGGCGGAAGCGAATCCGGTCATGGACATGCAGAGCCCGTTGCGCGCGCACGTGGAGAATCGCTATCAGGGCGAACTCCCCCGGGATTGGAGCCCGACTCAGCGCGAGGAGTACCTGAGCGAACGCGTGCAGGAGATCGCTGGCCGGATCGAGGAGTCGACCCAGGTGCTGTTGGAGCACAACGTGGCTCAGTTCAGCGTCGATTGGAACCGCGAACCGACCGAGCAGGAGAAGATCGGGCTGGCCAACAACGCCCGACTGCAGGCTACCGAGATCGCTTTGCACGAACTCTACGACGGTTTCGACTTCCCCGAGGAGCAGACCGGGCCGGACGCGGAGCCGAGCCAACTCGACCGCGAGTTGCTGATCGGGGCCCGGATGGACGCGCAGTGGACGGCGCTGCCGCCGATGCAGCGGTGGATGACTCCGTGGGCGGAGGACCCCGACAGCGACCTGATCGGGCTGGCCCGGAAGTTGTGGCGCGGACACGACGTCGACACGAAGGTGGCAGCAGCCCACCTGCTGCACGCGCGCCGCAGCGCGGACCTGCCGATCCCGACCTCCACGGAGGATCCGCTGCTGGCTCAGATCCACCAGGAACTCGTGGATGGGCTCGAGCGAGAGAAGCGCAGGCTCCTGCAACTCCGGATCGCCAACACCAACCCGAGTTAGGTTCTCGATCCCAGCGGCCGTCGTTCGCCGGGGTGGCCGAGCGTCCTCCGCTGACGCAGGTCCAACCCGGCGAACTGCTGGTGATAAAAGCCGATCACCATGCATTGCTCGTGCGGGTAGTGCAAACGCCGCACGGGCTCGATACCCCGCTGGTTGTGGAGGAAATCGCCACCGGAACCCACCATGAATACGGGTGGGCCGCGATGCCTTCGGACTGTCGAAGTCTGTCGGCGACCGAGCATCATGCAGTATCCACCAGCGGTCCACAGATCACCACGATCGCCGATCTGGCCGTCGGCGACGTTCTCATCAACACGCCCCTGTCGTATCAGGAACCCGAAATCGTTCGTGTCGTGGAAATCTCCACCACCGAACCGGTTGCCGATGTTGTCGTCGGTCGCGTCGTACTCGAACGCGTCGATACGGGGGACCGCTACGCCCGATCCGGCACCACTCTGGGCCCGCACTGGCGACACACCAGCCTCCCCGGCAGCCACGCCTCACGAACCCTGCTGTTGGACAACGCATTCGGTCGCACTGCGACCGACGGCTTCGTAGACGACCGCGAGTACGACGCGTTCTCCAAGACAGGCTCACTGCGCCGCGCCCGCCCGCCCGATGTCGCTGGCGGGGCGAGCGTGGAGGCCGACGGGCGCGCCGGAGCAGGCGCGCTCACTGCGTGGAAGGAGTTGGGGGCCACACTCTTCGAACCCGCAAGAATGCTGCATGTTCCCGACCCGGACCGGCATCCCGATGTCGCGGCCGCGTTGGCGCGCACACGATCGGCGCGGACGGCCGAGCAGATCCGCGAGGCGTTCCTGGATGGTTGGTTCGAGGCCAGCACCGCACTCACCGATCCGCTGTGGGCATCGCTGCGTGGCAACATTGCCGCCGACCCCGACATCGTCTCCACAGTGCGCCGCATCGGCCGCGACCCTGAAACACTGTCGCGCACCGAGGAATTCGTTGCGCTCGTCGCCGACAAGATCGCCGCCATCCCCGACACCGACCTCGCGCAGGTTGCCGTGCGCGACGCACGGCGCCGCTACAGCAGGTCCGGCGAACACCCGGTCGCGACCGGACTGGCCTTCGAGATCGCCGAAGCCGCGGTTGCCCGCGCCCGCCGTGACTGGCGACATCCCTTCGTCACCGACACCGACCTGCGCCGGTGGCGTGAATGGGCAAACACCCAACTGGCTTCGGACCCGCTGGTGTCGACCTGGTTCGGGCAGCCACTGGACTCGCGGCGTGACCACGTGCTGGGAGAGGTCGTCACCACGGTGCTGGCGGATCTGCCCGAGCACCTGCCCCACCTCGGAATCGATCCAGCCGACCGCGATACCCGTACCTGGTTGCGCGCCGACATCTACCAGCGCATTCAGCCTGCGCTCGCGCGTTCCGAGCCTGATTCGCTGTGGCGCGAAACCGCTCGGGGTTGGCGGCCGGGCAGCAGCGACGTCGAGGTCGTGCATCGCCGTGGCGCGTGGTGGGTGCTCACCCACGGCGGCGCACACGCGGACTGCTGGGGCAGCGACCACCGCGCCGCACTCGCGCAAGCCCTACTCGTGGCGGATTTGGGCGATAATATCCGGCCAGGTGACCGCGCGATCCATGCTCGCGTGCACGCGATCCGCACCGCACTCACCGACAGGGCTCGCCCCGCATTGGCGGGGCACGAATTCATCCACGCCGCCGCCCGCTCACCGGTGCTCAACCCCGACACCACCTCCGAGCGGGCGGGCGATGCCGCGATCGGATCGGCCTACACCCGCGAAGCTGTCCGCACCATTACCGAGGCCATCGGCGAGGCCGAACCTGTCTTGCTCACCCATGCCCGCGCCCTAGGCCTGGATCCCGAACAGTTCCTGCGCGATACCGCCGCCGCCGAGGTCCTCACCGACCTGCACCGCGCCTACCACCCATCGGGTGTTGCGGACAGCGACATCCAGCAGCCGCTGTTCGACCTCGCCCCGCTGGGTTCGGACCTGCACGCCGGAACCCCGTCCACCCTCGTGATCGGCGACCCCGACGGCGCACACATCACCCTGGTCCACCATGACCTGTGGATCCCCGACCCGACAGGACCATCGGTCGATCTGCGGGAGCCGACACTCACCGACGCCATCGCCGCCGCACGCCGCATCCTCGCCACCGCCGCCCCGCGTCCGGAAACACCCACCCCGCCAACCTCTTTCGCTGTTGGCGGGTCGACACCGGACCCCGGCGCGGTCGAAGCAGCACCGGAGCCGCCCCCACGCTCCGGACCGCCGACGACGCTGCCGACAGCCCCGCCGGTTCCGCCTGCCGAGCCCGCGCGCACAGCGCCGGTCATCGGTGTGCCCTACCTCGGGTTGTCCGATATCGATCGGGCAGTAATCCGTACTCAGATCCAGGATTGGGGCCACAACTATCACAGCGTCGGCAGTCCGGTCGACACCGATCGGCTCGCCTACCGCATCGCGACCTCGGGGTTGTTCGACCACCTGCCCGCCACCTACGGGCTGCGGCGGGTCGTAGCTGCCACCGCTGAGGCGCTGGCCGCTCAACCCGAAGCCCTCACCTGGCGCTGGTCCACACGCTCGCGCAACACCCAAAACCGCCACAGCAGCGCCGCTCAACTACGCGCCCAAGCGCTGACCCACCGCGACGCGGGCGAATACCGCGAGGCGCTGGCCACCCTGCGTCAAGCTCACCTCACCGACCCGCTGTGGCGCGACGACGACGGCACGAGCTACGACGACCTGGCCTCCACAATCCAGGTCCTGCAACAGAAATCGAGTACAGGCACCGAGGGCCCGGACGCCTACACCGAGGCATGGCCGCCGCATCCATTCCGCGATGAGGCGAGCGTGCGGGCCTGGCGCGACTGGGCCGCCGCTGAATTGGCAGCCAACCCGTTGATCGCCCTTCGCCGCGACCACGGGATCAACACCCATCACGCCCGGCTTCTCGACGAACTAACCGACCGCCTCATCGACGAATTGCCCCAGCGTCGCCCCGATCTGGCCCTGCACAACGGTGGCCCCGACATCGGTGACTGGCTCGCCGCCGATATCCACCACAACATCGTGCCCACCCTGCTGCCCAACGCCGAGGGGGTGTGGACCGCCACCCGCGACGGCTGGGGCATCGAGTCCCACGGCATCGAAATTTGTTGGGCCGCCGACAGCTGGGTAGTCCGCACATCCCCGACGAACTCCGAGAAGCAGGACTGGGGAGATGATCACCGCGCGGCGATGGGCCACGCCCTGCACACGGCCGGATACGCCGACCTCATCCCCCCGGACGCCGCCGACGTCCGCGCCCACGTAAAAGCTGCCCGTCACGCGTTCGCCGAGCACGCGCGGGCCATGCTGCTCGGTCACGAAATGCTGCACGCCGTGGTGCGATCGGCGGCACTCATGCCTAAAGACGTCGACACCGGCTCGATGCGCGAAGCGCGATGGTCGGCACTGTCCATTACCGCGATCCACGACTCTGTCACCGAAATCACCACCAGCGCACCAGAACTCGTGCGCGCGGTAACCGACCGCGGCATCGACGCCGACGCACTGGTGTGGGATGACGTCGTCATCGATGTCCTGCGCGAGCTGCGCCGCCGGCACCTGGCCAACGCTCCAGCCTCGGGCGATCCGGTTCCCGGAGCGGACCTGCATGTCCTGTCGGTTAACGACATCATCACCGTCGGAGATCCCGATGGCGAGCACATCGTGCTCGGCCGCCGTATACAGCCGCGTCGTGCAGGTCAAAGGGCTGGCGACTACTGGTGGGTCGACATCAGTACCGTGAACTCTCCTATCGGCGAACAACATTTGCGCGCGGCCATCGACCACGCCCGCACAATCCTCGCCAGAAGAACCACCGACATTTCCGCGTCCTCTACCGACAACGGCACAGCCTCGGTCCCCGCCGTCTCGCAGCACCACTCTTCCGTCCCCGACACCGAGGTCGACTCCCGCCCGATTAAAGCCCCGCGTCCGGCGCTGCCCACCGACACTCCTGAATCCACCACCGCCACCCCCGAATCCGCGCCGCGACCACAGGACTCCGGCGCGACACCACCGCACGACTCCGCGCTCACCTTGTTCGAGTCCGACCGACCGCTCGACGACGCGCCCGCGACACCACCCACCGCACAGCTCGCTGATACTGGCTCGCACTCCGATGCGGTGGTCACCACGCCCGATCTGCCACCGGCAGCCCAGCCGTCGGTGCGGGACAGCAGCCGTCCTGCCACGCTCCCGCCCTCAGCTTCGGTTGGGCCGCAACGTGACTCGGCCGGGGCTGGTAGTGGGCGGTTGCGGCATGAGTCGGTGTGGTCGCGGCTACTGCGCCCGGTTCCCGCGCTGATCCCGCAGGACTTGGCTGACGCGCACGCGCTGGTAGACACCGCGATCAGCAATCATTGGCAGGTCAGCGGCCGTTTCCTGCCCCATGACAGCGACGGTGTGATCTATCGGTTGACGCTGTCGGGCCAGGTGGGGCAACGCATCGAGGACATCACCCTGCGATGGCGCCACCGCAGCCAAGGATGGGTGTTCGAACCTGAAGAGCCCACCGGCAGCAGCGACGACCACGCCTCCGGGTCCGACGCGAGCACCGATCGCACAGACCTCGAAGCCATCACTCGCGTCGTCGCCGCACCGGCCGCGCGGCTGCCGCATGACGCCGCCGAGTCGCTGGATGCCATTGTCGCCACCGTTCTCACCACGCCCGCGCTCGCGGTGCGCGGCCTCGACAGCTACGACACCTATTGCGCCCGGGTCGCGGCACCGGTCTACGCGGCGATCGACGCCGCCTGCGATGACCTCCTCACCGACATCGCCCCGGACGCCGACGCGGTATCGGCCCAGCAGGGCGCGGTGCTGGGGCTTCGCGCCAATGCGTGGGCGCGGCGCGAATTGGCGGGCGCGATCGCCGAACGTGCCTGGATCGGCCACGATTTCACCGACGTCGAACTCGCCCGTGTCCACCGCGCGGTCGAAGACCACACCCATGACCTGTACAGGCCGCGCATGGGAATCGGTGAAGAAGGCGCGGTCCGCTACACCGCGGAAACCTATGTCGAAAGACAATTCGACCGCAGCCTGCGCACCAGTCTGTGGCAGGCGGTCGCCGCGCACGTCGCGACCCATCGCGACGAAGTACTCGTCTGCACCGATGCTCAACTCAGCGCCCGCCAAGCCGCCCGCACCGCGATCGGGGATCGGCTTCGCGCGCACGCCCAAACCGCGCTCGTCGCCGCAGACCCCGAACCCGCGCTGCGCGCGCTGGCCGATGCCGACCGGATCGAATCCGGTTCCGCGGCCACCGAACGCCTGCGCGCTGCCGCGCTCGACCACTTCGGCCCTGAAACCGATGCACCGTTAGCCGCGGTTCCAGCAACCGCTGCGCCGATCGTGGACACCGCGACCGCGCTCGGGTGGCGCTACCACTATCTGACCGTGCCGCAACACAGCGTCGTGTTGGGGCTGCGCTACCGAAAAGACAGCGGCGAACGCTATCACCTGCGTCTAGTCTGGGACGACACCAACCGCGGCCTGATCTACAACCCGACCGCCTCCCGCGCCAGCCGCATCGGCGAGGGACCCGAACCGATCAGCGTGCGCCCAGGCCCACTGCAACTCACGAATGTCCGCCGTATCGTGGCCTCTCTGGCCGGACAAGCCATCACAACTTTGACCCCGCCGCCGCAGCCGGTCGCCCTGTCCAACGATCAGCGGCATCTGCTGTGGGCAATCTGCGCTGACGCCACCGTGGCTGTGCTGGCCGCCGCCCTCGCCGACCCCGAGGCCGCCATGGCCGATCTGTTCACCGATCGTGTGTTCTCCACGCACTCCGATGTGATCGAGCAGCGACCGGTCTGGGGTGATCCTGCCTCCTGGGAGATCAGCGCCGAATCCGGCGTACTGCACCTTCGAGGCGTCACCGATCTCGCGCCGGTGAGCATCACCCGCGACACCCTGACCGGATTCGCCCTGCAACTGCCCGCCGAGGTTCGCGGACGCCTGGACCACCACGCCGATCTGCGGATCCTGCGCCAGATCCTGCGCTACGACATCCTCGACATCGACGGCCCCACCCGCACCCCCGAACCCGCACCAGCCGAGCACACCCCCACCGTAAAAATCGACCCCGCACCGCCCGCTACATCTGTCGCGTCCCACGTTGCCGAGATCGACACCGGCAGAACACCAGTCACTGCCGACCACGTGGCACCAGCACCGGCCGAGGACCCCGACTCGTTTGCAGTGATCGCCGACGAATACTTGCTGCTGCGTGCCGCCGCACACCACTTGATCCGAGCCGACCGATCCGGAACCCGCTACGTGATTGGGCCCGCCGATAAGGCCGCTGTCGCGGTCGCCGACGCAGCGGTCATCGAACACCTCACTGACCAAGGCCATCTGGACCGTGACCAGGCCGCCGGCCGCCCGATATGCACGCCGGCCGGACAGAACCGTGGAGAGCGCCTGCGGCGGGTCCACCGCAGCGACCCCGCTCTCGGAGACCGAGTCCTGGACCTGGGTTCCGGCGAGGTCGCAGTGGTGTGTGACCACCTCGACCTCGACGACACCACGCGCTGGGCCGAAATCGTCGTGGCCTCACCCGAATCACCACACGGCACGGTCCACACCGTCGACCCGCTGGACCTTGCTGTCATCGAACCCGCCGCAGTCACCGCCGCCGAGGCCCGCGCCCTCTACCGCCTCGCCACTGGCACCGCCACGACACCCGAACCGCAGCACACCCCCGGCACCGAGACCGACAAATCTGCCGACGAATCCGCCTCTGCCACAACAACCTCAGCACACAACCGACCGCGACCCGACTCCGATTCCGCCCCACCGCCGACCACCGAAACACCAGAGGCTGGCTCCGACACCGCCGTCTCCGGGACGATCACAGAACAGCCCGGTGACGCACCGTCGCTGGCGCCGGGTCACCAAACCGACTCCACCCCAGTGCCTTCCAGGTACCACGTTGCACCCGCTGCGCTCCGCGTTGAAGCCGACGAACCGCCCAGCACCGTGCCTGCGGCCATCGGCGATATGGCCGCGACCGATGCCAGCCCTTCGCCGCTTTTCAACGACGCGGGAGCAGATAATGCGCACCGCGGGCACCCGTCGCCAAATGCCGCTGTCGACCAGACCAACACCGTCGCATCCACATTCGACAGTCCCGCATCCCACCCCCTCGCCGGAGGTGTTGCGGCGCTGCCGATGCCCACGCATCGCGCACCGAGCCCGCGACGCCCCGACTCGGCCCCGTTTCCTCAACACCCTCCACCCACGGAGATCCTGAAACTGACCGCCGCCGCCCGCGCCCGTGGATGGCAAAGCTATGGCGATGTGCGGGGATACGGCCGCGAATGGCACCCGCCCCACTGGTGGGCGACCTTCTTGGCCAGGACCTCACAAGGTATGCGGCGTGTCAGCCTCCAATTCGATCGCCAGCCCGACGAGAACACCTACACTTACAACCCGCAAAAGTCCTTCGTTGCAGACGAAATCTTCACTCCACCACTGGGCATCTACGGCTGGCAGTTGATCGAAGCAGGGCAACTGATCCACGACCGCCCCCGTACCCCGGGTCCTCGCGCCGAGGTTCACTACGCCCCCGACCTCGACGAGCTGGCCCACGAGATCTGGGAATCCGGGCGCACCAGCATCTACCACCAACCCAGCACCGTCACCCCGCCACAGCCCCCGCAAGCCAGCGCCGCTCAGCGAGCCACGCTGAGCGATATCGTCACCGCGCACGGCCTCGCCGATCCTGCGCTGAACCAATCCGCCAGCAACAGCGGCGCGCAGACTCGGCAGGTGCGCGAATTCGTGCACCGCACGCTGCACCGATACATCGACACCCCCACCGATCCGGTGCCAGGCGAGACTACCGCCGCCGCACACCATGTCGCTGCACAGGTGCTGGCCGAATTCGCCTCAGTCGATGAGATGGCTTCAGTGCTGGCTGCGAAACTTGACACCACCGGCAGGAACGAACGCGATCAACTGCTGGTCACCGCAGTCTCCGGCTGCGCCGACACCGCGCTGCGGCGCAGTGTCGAACTCGGCCTCGACCTGACCCACGAGCGGATTTCGGTTGTCGACCGTGTCGGAGTGAATCCGCTCTACCGCATCGAATCCGGTGGGATGGCTTTCTTGTCCACGCTGTCGCGCGCGCAGGGCTTGCACAGCGTGTGGGTGGCCGATGAGCACACCCTCGGCTGGCAAAGCAGCGGAGCCTACGATCCGTTCCTGCACCGCAGCTGGCCCTCGAACACTGCCGAGATCATGCCGCTGCTCCGCGGCCACGCTCAACGCGTGGCCGAACTCGCCGCGATGTCCGCCAAGATTCGGGCGCAACGCGAAATCGAAACGCCCCAGCCACATCCCGACGAGGGCAAGCAGCAACGTGTCGAGGGCACCGCATCCGCGCCCCGGCCCACCACATCCACCGATCCCGTTGACGATGCCTGGAGCCTGTTCGACACCATCGACGAAGCCTCGACCGTCGATCAGGCCCCCGCCGCCACAGAGCCCACGCCCGCAACCACCACGGCACCGTCACCGCGCACCCCGCCGATCACGCACACACCGGGCACAGCAGAAGAATTCAGCGACGATCAACTCCTGCTGCTGTATGCCGTCGCACCCGAAGCCATGGCCGCCGGGCTCGGCATCGACATCACCCGACTGTTCACCAACCCCATCTCCGGACCTCTGCGCGCCGACATCGTCGCGGCACGCCCACAGTGGACCGGCTTGTCCTACGACGTCGACACCATCGGCGTCCGGCTCACCACCGCGGGTAATACACCAGTCCCTGCTCCGGCGGCGAAGGTCACGCGGCGGGCGTTGGCCCGGTTCGCCGTTGCGCTGCCCGAGCAGATCCGTGCCCAACTCGCCGAACATCACACACTGTCCGACACCAACCGTGACCACCTACTGCGCCGAGCTCTGCGAATCGACACCATCACATCGCAATCCGGCCCCATCATTTCCTCAGCCGACAGCGCCTCAACCCCCCTCACTGCCGATGAATCGGCAAGCGCCGCAACCCAACCCACCATCGTGGCGACGACTCCCGCTGCCCCGGAGAGCGCAAGTTCGCGGCACCCCAGCGAAACCGCCCCCACTCCTACGGTCGCCGAACCCGAACCCGTTGCATCCCAGCGGCGTTCGAGGTCGTCGTCGGCTTCGACGTCTCGCGGCGGGCGAATCGCGGCGGAGTTGAGCGACGCGACGCTCGCCGTGGCGGCCTCACCTGCCGTCGCGGTCGCGGGAGAGAAGTTTCCGCCGACTCCCCAGCAACAAACCGTCTATGACCAGGTGCTGGCCGGGCGGGACGTCAAAGTGCAAGCCGGTGCCGGAGCGGGGAAAACCTCGACATTGGAAGGGCTGGCGCGGCGAATCGGCCTGCAGGATCCGACGGCACGAATCGCCTACATCGCATTCAACAAATCGGTGCAGGAAGAAGCCACCGAACGAATGCCCCCCAACGTCGAACCACGCACCGGGCACTCGATCGCCTATCAGTGGGCACCCAAGCCTGTCCAAGACCGCACCGACGACGAGGACGCGTTACGACGACCCGACGAGGTAGCCCGGCATCTGAGCATCACCCGGACACTGCCCTCCGGGCAGGCAGGACCGCTGTCGGTGCCGGAACAGGCCATGGCCGCGTTACGCACGGTCGACACCTACGCCACCAGCGCCGACGACCGAATCGGGCGCAGCCACTTGCCGGTGCGGATCCAGGAGATGCCCGCAGCGACGCAGGACCGCGTGGTGAAGCTGGCCGAACGGGTATGGGCGGATCTGACCTCCGAGGACGGGCAGCTGCGCTTGACCCTCGACCATGTGCGCAAGATGTGGGCGCTGTCGCGGCCGGACCTCACCGCCCCCGGGGCCGGGCTCAGACGGGCAGCGACAGTGCTGTTTTTGGATGAGGCCCAGGACACCCCGCCGGTGCTGGCCCGCGTTGTCGCCGAACAGCGAATGCGCAAGGTCATTGTCGGTGACCAGGACCAGGCGATCTACTCCTTCACCGGGGCCGTGGACTTCTTGCACACCGCCACCGCCGATATCGAGTTGCCGTTGACCAAGAGTTGGCGCTTCGGGCCGCAAGTCGCCGATATCGGCAACCGGTTTCTGCAGATGCTCGATTCGAACAAACGCATCGAAGGCGGCGGCGCGGATTCCCACATCACCGAACCAGCCACGCTGGACTGCGCCGACGCGATCCTGGTGCGCTCCAATGCCGGCGCGATCGCCGAGATCGCGCGGGAACTGGCTGCCGGAGGCATCGTCGGGGTGCCCAAGGGCACCAAAGCCGAGTTGACCTCGCTGGTAAACACAGCCCGCTTCCTGCAAGGCAAGACGACCGCTCCTCGCCGCATGCACGACGACCTCGCCCCGTTCCGCAGCTGGTCGGAAGTTCTCGCCGAAAGCCAGAACGGCGACGATCCCAAACTCGTCATGTTGGTCGGCATGGTCGAGCGCAACGGCATCGACGCACTCGACGCACTCGTGCGGCGAGTCCAGGAACACAGCGACGAGGGGCTGGACGGGGTGAAATTCCGTGACACCGACCACGGATTGATCGCCGAGGGCAACACCTATCCGGTCCGCTCGATCCTCGGCCGCGCCGGATTCGATCGCCGCCCTGACCCCGAGGGCCGCCGCCAGACGAAAGGCAAAGACAAAGGCCAACCCCTACAGGTGTGGATCGCCACCGGCAGCGCCGGGCAACGCAAGGCCGTCCACGCACGCGCCCTGCAATTCGCGACACCGGATGTCATCGTCTCCACCGCTCACAAAGCCAAAGGGCTGGAATGGGATCAGGTCCGCATCGGCGACGATTTCAAAGGCCCCAAACGTCATCCGTCGACCGGCGAGCTGATCCTCCCGTCCGCGGAGGAACTTCGGCTGGCCTACGTCGCGGTCACCCGGGCCCGGCGAGTACTCGACCCTGGATCGCTGGCCTATGCCTTCGACCACACCAGCGTCAACGGCGGCACCCCACCACCGACACCCCCCCACCCTGCCCTCGACCCGCCCACGTCGTGCCAGCCCGCTAACCCTCAACTCACGAATGCGATTTCCCCCCCAACGGTTTCACCGCCGGAGCCGTCCACGGCGACTGCTGAAGACACCAACGCAGACCAGATCGCGACGACGATCACTACCCGAACTCTAGACACACTCTCCGATACGCCCCGCATGCCGCCGGGTCGCGCCGAGACCGCCAGCGCCCCTGTCGATTTCGCACAGGCCGATAATCCGCCGCAGGGCAGCCAGCCGTTGCCCAGATTGGTCGACCTCACCGAGCCGGTGCCGATCAACGACGCCGGCGGACACTACCGCAACAGCACCCGAAATGCTCTGCCTCGCCTGGAAACTGGCACCACTACTGCGAATTCTGCGGCAGGACAGTCGAATCCATCGACGTCCGACGCTGACGACTCTCCGCACCCGCGCATTGTCATCGTGCACACCAGCACCGCAACGCTGGTCCATGGCACCACCAGCGATGACTACGAACTACACAAACGTCTGAAAGCGTTTAGTTTCAGGTTCTCGGGCAGCATCGGCGACAACGGAGCCTGGTATCTACCACGCCGCTGGGGTCACCGCGTGCGCAGCAATCGCGTCCGCCAACTCGAGGAAGCGCTAGACCACACGACCATCACCTACCGTACCCAGAGCACCGACTACGTCGCCGACCCGGAACTCCCGGTCATCTCGGCGAACCCTCCCGAGCCACCAGAATCTCACCCACCCAACGCACTGGCCCCAACGCGCGACAACCGTGACGACCCACCCACCACGTCCGTGCACACCGAGGTCGACGCCGCTGCCGCAGGTGGTCAGCTCGAGCCCGGCGCACCAGCTGACATGACGGGCCAGCCCCGCCGCTCCCGGACCGATTTCCCGTCAACGACTCTCAATGAGCCCGCAACACTGGATCCGGTCGCCACGATCGTCTCCACCCCCGTGGCCGCCGAATCGATTGGGAGCCAAGACACCTCGCCGTTTTTTGCGTCGAACCTCGCCGACCCCGAACCCGCCGACACGATGGTCATCGACGGTGGCGCGCCCGGGTTTCCCCTGCCGCCTGCCGAGGCCACCACGATCGCCGAACGCGCTACCCGAAGCCGATGGCGGGTACACCACACCGCCCCCAGCCCGGACACACCGCGCGACTACTACCGGCTGACCTTGGAGGCACACACCGTGCGCGGGCACCGCCGCTATGTCCTGCGCTGGCGTGTGCAGGATGGCAATCCGATCTACGACCAGTCCCGCTCGCTGGCAGGGCATTTCGCCGACGCCCGAGACGACGACGGGCGCCGGCCCACACTCGAAGAAGTCCGCAACGACGTGGGCTTCGCCGCGATCGAGCTCACCACCGCGAATCCGCTCCCCGCCGATGACATCGTCGACGGCACCGATTTCGAGGCGCTGATCGGCGCGCCGCTCGCTGAGGAAATTCCACAGGCCTTGCTTGCTCCGCTGCGCAGTGAGCATGCCGCCAAGACCGCGTTGCTGGCCGCCGAGGCAAACGGCGACACAGACTGGCGGACGGCCTTGACCGCCCAACGGACTTTCACCGAGGCACGCATTGCCCGGTTGACCGCCGAACTCGATGTCGACCCGTCCACCTGGACACGTGGCGGAGACCGCCGAGCGCTCCTGCGTGAACTCGACGGCGCCCGCCAAGATTTCGCTGCCGCCCTACGTGAATACCCTGAGTTGTCTGAGCTGGAACGTCAACAACTCCAGCAAGATATCGCCCTGCTCGGTGCCTCGGCGCGCACCGAGCCGCGCGAACCCGTCCCCGCCGCGTTGATGGAGTTGGTCAACGCTGAGATCGATGCGCTGTCGGCGCTGCGCGGCGCACCCGACCCCGACGACCGGCCCGCGCTGGTGCCTCTGCAGATCGCGCACTGCCAAGCGCAGATAGCTCGCCTGTCCGCGACGCTGAGCACCCCCGAATACGACGGCCCACAGTCACCGGAGGAACTGCGCACCGAACTCGACCGCGCACTGGCCGACCTCGGCGCGCACCGGGCGGTCGAGCAGATCCGTTGGCAGGCACGCGATCTCATCGCCGCGCGCCGAACACCCGCACAGTCCGGCGACGCCGATCCCCGCGCGGTCCTCGACGCCATCGACGCGGCGGTCTGGTCGATCGCCGACGCACCCGACCAGGCGGGGGAGGTTCGCGCCCAGCTCGAACTCGGCCTGTTCCGGCTGCATACCTCCGACCAGGACCGCACCCAACTCCTGGCGCACCTGGACCACTACATCACCGCGCGCACCCAACCCGCGCCGCCGCCCGGACTCCTCGACGCGCAACCAGACGCAAACACTTCCGCAACCAGCACTGGCGATCACCACAGCGGATCCGCCGCAGCGCCCACGCCTTCGGAGCAAGAGATCCGCGCAGAGGTCGAGCGGCTCGAGACGCTGATTTTCGAACGCGCGAGCGCGTCGGAATGGATGACGACGATCGCGACTGGTCCAAACCGCTATGACCAGTACCTTGACGCGGCGATCGAGGCGGCCACCGACATCATCGTCGAGGTCGTGGACGAGGATCTCGGCACCGCCCCGGACTCGACCGTGGCGCCAGCATGGTCGCACATCGCGGGTCGCGGAAACATGGAAGCACTCGCCCTGCGAGTCGCCGACACCGTATGGCGCACACACCATCCCGTCACCGTCGACGAACCCGATGCCGCACCAGTAGGGCTATCCACCGCGCGCAACGACGAACCCACCCGACCCGACTCCGGACATGACAACGGGCCCTCGGATGCGGCAGCGCTGTCAGCGTTGATCGAGCACGCCGCAGGCGCCGGCCCACTCGCACAGCTGTGCGCAGCCGGCGATGCCGACCTTTACCGCGGCTTCGCCCTGCCCGCCGCGTCGCAAATCTTGCAGCGGCTATTACACGAAGACCCCAAATCCACGACCACAAGCGCGGATACCATCGACACGCTCGTGCGTGGCGGCGCCCGCGCGCTGGCAGCGGGCGTACCAGAGGATGGCACCGTTGCCGAATCCCTGGCGAGATCGGTGTGGCAACACGCGACCGGCTCCGCTTACACCGCCCCATTCGATGACGAATTCAACCCCGCGTTCGAATCTTTCGACGGGTTGATCGACGCCTACGTCGACCAGGACGACGGCACCCGCTACACCTTCGAAATCGCCGCCGCCGGGCGTGTTTTCGCAATCGGCACCCCGCAATCGGGAAGCAGCGAATACCGGATTCTCGCCCAGGCCGACGAAGCCGAACGCGAACAGGGTGGAGGAGAAACAGATCTCGAGCTGCCGACAGCGGACTCGCCAGCACAGATTCTGAGCGTGATCCGCGAGTTCCACCGCGATGTCGCCGAAGACGATGCCGCTTGGATCGCTGAGCGGACCGAGCCGCCGGAGGCGACGAGACTGGCCGAGGAAGCCAGTGCACGCGGATGGGACATCGAGGAGGACTTCCACCAGCCCCATCCCCGCGATCGCCGTTACGAGCTATTGCTGGCCAGCCCCAAAGCCATCGCCCCGACCATCCGGTACCGGCTGCGTTTCGACCTCGCGGGCCCCTTCGGGGCGTTCGTGTACAACCCGGGCCGATCCAGCCGAACCATCGGCACCGCCAAGACCCTCGGCATGAGCCTGGCCCAGATCAGCGCCGAGATCGCACCACCGAGCCGCCAACACTCCACTACACAAGCACCACCACCCCAGTCACGCACGAGAACCGCAACACCAACCCAGCTCCCGCACGTGCGGACCCCGGTAGCAGCCGAACCCGATACCGCACAGGCACTACGCCCCGCACCCGCTACTGCGTCCACCGACGCCGATCACGACACTGCGCGACCATCACAGGTACACGCCGTTAGGGCGGGCGGGCCGAACAGTGAACAGGCGAGGCCGTCTGCGCCTGCCGAGGGCTCGCCCGCCGTGCCTGTCACCGAGTTGAGCGCGGTACAGCGCGCGATCATCACCTGCATTACCGACGACTACGCCGCGCTCTACAAAGGCCGCGGCGGTGCTCGCGAGGCTGCACGCTACGTCGCCGAAGTCGCGGTGCGCAAACTGCCCCCCGGGCACACCATCGAGGCGGTCGAGGCCGTGGCTCGCGCGCGGATCGCCGAGCGCGGCAAAGAGATTCTGAAGGCCACCCAAGCACAGGTCAGGCAACGGCAGCGCGATCGCACCGAGACCGCGGCCCGGTTGCGCAATGTCGAGGCGATCGCAGCGTACCGGCGCGGCGAATTCACCGAGGCGATCGCACTGATCGATCGTGCGGAGCTGGCCGATCCATTCTGGGTCGACGACGCGGGCGCGGGCTATGAGCCTCTGCGCCAACGCATCCTCGAAGCCCAACGCGACGCGCAGACACAAGACGCCGACGACGATTACACACCTGTGGTGACCGTTCCGGTCATCGTGGCACAACCCGACGGCCCCGCCGCCGCGGGTGGCTCAGCGGAGTTGGTGAGCGGGACTGATCGGGTGCCGGTCGCACGGAACTGGGTACATCCTGGCGTCGTCACCGTACCCAGCGGTAAGCGTGGTCGCGCCCGCGCCAACATGGACACCATCGAGATCCTCGCCCGTTTGGACGCCGAGGATCGTCCCGCGAGCGCCACCGAACAGCCGCAATTGGCGGCGTATTCGGGATGGGGCGCAGTCCCAGAGATCTTCGACCCCCGCAAAACGGATTGGGACGCCGACCGCGAACGCCTGCGCGAATTGCTCGACGCCGACGCCTTCGACACGGCCGCGGAGTCGACACTTAATGCCCACTACACCGACCCCGCCGTCGCGAAAGCGATGTGGACGGCCGTGATCGAGGCTGGGTTCTCTGGTGGCCGCGTTCTCGAACCCGGTGGTGGGACGGGAACATTCGTCGGCTTGGCGCCGACGGACGCGCAGATGGTTGTGGTGGAGAACGAGCCGATCTCCGCGCGCGTGACCCACCGGCTCTACCCGGATGCGTTGGTGCGACTGGAAGGGTTCGAACACACCCACCTTCCGCCGTCGTCGTTCGTCGCTGCGATCGGCAATGTGCCCTTCGGCAAGTGGGAGGTTCGCGACCCGAAGTACAACCCGCGCGGTCACATGATCCACAACGCGTTCATCCTCAAGGCGTTGGCGATGACCGCGCCCGGTGGCTATGTCGCGGTGATCAGCTCGGCGTGGACGATGGACGCGGTCAACGACATGGCACGCACGGACATGCTCGCCCTCGCGGACTTCGTTGGCGCGGTCCGGCTTCCGGGCGCGGCATTCACCCGCGTCGCGGGAACCCCGGTCGTGACCGACATCATCGTGCTGCGCAAACGCGAACCACCGCCCGACCCGACCAAGCCCCCAGAACAACCCGACGCCGTGGTGGCCCGAAACCTGCAGTTCCAACGCTCGGTCGAGCGCGAATTCATCGACACCGTCACCGGCGAGAACACCAGTTTGCCGATCAACACGTGGTTCACCGAGAACCCGCAGTACGTGCTCGGGGAGGTCTCGGCCGGGCACGGAATGTATCGCGGTGGCTCGCTCAACGTCACCCACGAGGACCTGTCGCTGTTGCCGAAGCAGGTCGGTGCCGCGCTGACCGAGATCGTGCGGACCGCCAGCAGGCAAGGCCTGGCGCTGACTGCCCGCGCGGGTGACCTCGCCGAGCATCCGGAACCGTCCTCGGGGCTGGCGGTGGGTGACCCCGACCAGATGCTGACTCACCCGATCGGCATGATGCGCCACCGCGACGGCGGGTTCGAGGCGGTCACCGAATTCGGTACCTGGGAGCCGGTCAACGTCTACCGGACCCGGGCACGCGAGACACGTGAGTTGCTGCATCTGCGCGACCTGGCACACCAGCTCGTCAGCGCCCAGCGCGAGAACCTCGGCCCGCACGAACGCGCGCAGGCCCGCGCCCGGCTCAACCGAGCCTATGACGACTACCTCTCCCGGTACGGGCCGATCAACCGCTTCACCTGGCAAGGTGGGCGTGAGCGCAGCCAACAGGAACGCGACAAGCGCTACGCCGAACTGGAAATCAAATGGCGCAACAAACATTCCGACGACGACGGTCACCCCTACGTCGGCGCGTTGCCCGCCGAAGTGGTCGAGGAACTCGACGACAAAGCCTGGACCGCGGTGCCGCGGTCGAAGAAACGCCAGCATCTGGAAGGGGCGATCGGGCGCGACCCGACGATGGCCTCGGTGCTGGCCCTCGAGCATTTCGACGAACGCACCGGCCGCGCCCTCAAAGCCAATATTTTCACCAAGGACGTTGTCACCACACCACGCACCGTCACCTCCACCGACAATGCCGCCGAGGCGCTGTCGATCAGTCTGGGTGCCGGGCGCGGAGTGGATTTGGGGTTCATCGCCGAGCTGTTGAAGGTCGATGAAGCCAGCGCGCGTAAACGCCTGCAAGGGCAGGTCTTCGCCGACCCCGACCGACCCGACACATTGGTCCCGGCCGCGAAGTACCTCAGTGGCGATGTGCGCGCCAAACTCACCCATGCGCGCTTGGCCGCGGCTGCCGACCCGGCCTTCGCTGAGAACGTGGCCGCGCTCGAGTCGGTCGCGCCTGAATGGCGCGAAGCCCCCCGGATCAAGGTGCAGCCCGGGACCGTGTGGATTCCGACCGAGGACTACGCCGACTTCGTCACGGAGATCTTCGGGCTGGCCGATGTCAAGGCCTCACGCGTCAGCGGTGTCATGCGTTTCGAGAGCAGTTCCAAGGCCAGCGAGCGGGAACGGTCCTGGAGTACCCGCCACCGCAGCGCGCTCGAACTCCTGGAAGCACTGTGTAACAGCAAAAACATCGTCGTCCACCACACGGCCAAGGAGATGGAGGCCGGTGCTCCGCTGGTCAACACGAAGGCCACCGCACAGGCTCAAGCTCAAGCCGACCGGATCCGTGTGGAATTCCGGCGCTGGCTCTGGGCTGATGAGCAGCGCCGCGAACGTCTGGTCGCGCTGTTCAACAACACGTTGAACTGCTGGGTCGAGCCCCGCCACGACGGGCGGTTCCTGGAGCTGGCCGGCTTGTCCTCGGAGATCACGCCCTACCGATATCAGCTCGACGGCGCAGCGCGCGGGATCTCCGAACCGACCACTCAGCTCGACCATGTCGTCGGTGCGGGCAAGACCGGCACGATGTTGATGATCGCGTGGGAGCTACGTCGGCGCGGACTGGTGAATCAGCCGTGGCTCGTGGTCCCCAACCACATTGTCGAAGACGTCGTCCTGTACGCCGGTCTGTGGTTTCCGACCGCGAAGATCCTGTCCGCACCGCAAGGGCTCACCGCCGCCGAGCGGCGTCGTTTCGTCGCCCAAACTGCTACCAGCGATTGGGATTTCGTCATCGTCGGAATGTCGACCTTCGAGAAGATCGGTGTCAAACCCGCACGACGCGCCCGCTATATCAAAGACCAGCTCGCCGAACTCGACGCCGTCCTGGCCTCGGTCGACAACGACGACGGAACTCCCGACCGCAGCTTCAAAGACCTCATGCGGGCCAGGAAGCATCTGCAGAAGAGGCTGGAAAAGCTCACCGAGGCAGCGAAAGACATTGGGCTGACCCTCGAAGACAGCGGTTTGGACTATGTGCTGATCGACGAATTCCACCTGTACAAGAACAAGGCCCGCTACTCTCCGGTGCCCGAACTCGCGCTGTCGCCGGGCTCCGGGCGCGCGGAGAACATCGCGCTGGTGCTGAAAATGCTCGAGGACCGCGCCGCCGCAGCGGTCCTGGCGCGCGGTGCGACACCGGTATTCGACAACATGCGCATCGCCACCGCGGCCACCGGCACCCGGATCGCCAACGCTCTGGCCGAGGAATGGGTCCACCAGCAATACCTGCGCCCGGACCTGCTCAGAGAACGCGGGCTACTCGACGTCACCGACTGGGGCTCGGTGTTCACCACGACGAAATCGGTCATCACCACCAACGCCGCCGGCACCAGCGTGAAAGCGGAAGAGAAGATCGCCAGCTACGCCAACCTGCCCCAAATGCTGGCACTGACACGGATCTACACCGACGTCGTCACCCGAAAACAGGTCCCCGCCAAGCTCCCCGCGATGCGAGGCGGCCAACGACTGATCGTCACGACCGTACCGTCGCAGGAGATCAAGGACTTCATCGCTGATCTCGACTACCGCATGTCCGAACTCGATCCGGACAAATCGTGGAAGGACAACCCGCTCAAGATCCTCAGCGACGGCCGCAACGCAGCACTGGATGCCCAACTCGTCGGCCTCGACGCCGAACTCACCCAAACCCGCGCCTACGTCGTCGCGCGAGAGATGCTCACCCGGCACCACGCCACCAAGAACAACCGCTACCGCGCCCCCAACGGTGACCTGCACCCCGTGCCCGGTGCGCTGCAGATCGGTTTCTGCGATCGCGGCACCCCAACCAGTGACACCAAGGATCGTTCCCTCTACGCCACCCTCAAGAATCTGTTGATCGCAGGTCTGCCCGAGCTCGGCCTGAACGGGATGCCCGCAGACAAGATCGCGTTCATCCACGACGCGCGCAAACCATCCGAGAAACGCCAGCTCAGCGACGACTGCCGCAACGGCCACATCGCAATCCTGCTCGGCAGCACCGAAAAAATGGGCACGGGGATGAACATCCAAACCCGCGCGATCGCTGAACACCACATCGACGTCCCCTGGCGCCCCGACTTCCTCGAACAGCGCGAAGGCCGCGTGATCCGCCAACAAAACCAAAACGACGAAGTCGACATCATCGTCTACGCCGCCGAAGGCACCATCGACGCATTCATGTGGTCCAAAGTCCAGACCAAGGCGGAGTTCATCGAGCAAGCCCGCACCGGCAAGGTCGACGTGGACGAGATCGAGCAAAGCGACGATGCCGACATAGTCCAGGCGGCCGCCATGACCAAAGCCGTCTCCACCGGTGACCCCCGCTTCGTCCAAATGGCCGAACTGGAGCAGAAAGTACGCCAACTCAGTGTTCTGGAAGAAGCACACGCCGAAACCCGCGCACGCGCCCAATGGCGCATCAAGTCACTGCCCGCCGACATCCGCCGCACCAAACGGCTCGTCGACACCGCAACCCCGCACCTCGCAGCCGCCGCCGCGTGGGCGAACCAGCCCGGCATCATCGTCGTCGGCGGACAAAACTTCACCGACCGCGGAAAAGCCAACAAAGCGCTACTACACGCCGCACGCTGCGCCTTCCTCGAGGCCGACGCCGCCTACAAACAACGCCATCTCATCGCCGAGCCGCAGGCCATCGCCAACCTCGACGGGCATCCGATCCTGGCCAGCCTGGATGTGGCATACGGCATTCTGCGCCTGAAGATCGGTGAACTGCCCGTCAGCACCTCGATCGAACGCGCCGATCTGTTCCCCCAAGCCAAGACCGGTACCGGAGAAACCAACGACCCCGACAAGGCAACACGAGCAGCAAAGACACCCGATGACGCGGCCACCGCACGCGGATTGACCGCGCGAATCACCAACGCCTACAACGGACTCGACACCAAAGTCATCCAGTTGCGCGCCGACCTCGAACAGATGAACGCCGACCTCGCATACTCCAAGAACATCATCGGTGCGCCGTTCGACCGCGCCGACGAATTCGTCGCAGCCAAGGTAGAACTGACTCAACTGCGCCTCGATTTGGATGCCGCCGAGAACTCTCCCGAAGCGATCGCCGCCCGCGAAGCCCGCGACGAACGACTCTGCACCCAGGGACGGCTACCCGGCTGGTCGCTGTACCTCAACCCCACCGAAGCGACAGTCAAGAACTCCTCCTTCGCCACCAAAGACCAATACGTCGCCGCCGTCCGCGCCAACATGGCCGAACGCGCCGCCCTCTACGCCGCAGGCAACACCACCGCACTCGCCGCAGGCACCAACGACCCCATCACCGACGACCCGGTCCCCGAGCCAGCACCAGAATCAGAACATCAACCCGGCGATGCCTCCGCCTCATCGACATCCCCACCACCACAACAGGATCCGGCACCCACGGCACCCACAACGCCGACCACACCCCGGGCACCCGCAACCATCACCGCCGCCGACCGCCGCCGTCAACTGCAACGGCAGCCACGCACCTCCTCTCACGCCCCCAAACTCTGATCAGTTGTGCATATTGTGAATATTCTGTATGTTTTCTTGCGCGGAATCTGCCGCCCCGAGATGGACGGCAGTACGCTCAACCCACACCGATCTCTTCGGGAGACGGTGACACAGCGGAGGGGGATTCATGACGATTCAGTTGCTCGCGGCCTTGGCGCTCGTGGTACTCGTGCTCGGAGCGTTCTTCCCTGTCCTTGCACGCTGGGGCGGATTCCTCATCGCGCTGGACTCGCTTCTGGCGCTGGTCTTCGAACTCGGCCACGGCCCCCTGATCTCGCTGATGTGGCTGATCATCGGTGTGGCATTGTGGCTGTTCGGTCATTGGATCGAGGCATACCGCACCGGCTACTGGCGGTCGTGGCTGGCCGGTCAGACCTTCCGGCTTCCTGGGCTGCGAGCCTTGCGTCCCGCCATGGAGTAACCGGCCGCTTCCATCCTGGCGACTGCTGTCCCCGATGCCAGCACCACCGCGATTATGGTCTCCCCATACTTACCGATCATGGAACTGGAGGGGGCGACAGTTTGAAGGGATTTGCGGCGACCGCGCCTGTGTCCCTCCGAGCTGTCAGCGGCCGAAATCGAGTAGTCGTCTACTCGGGTTTGCGCGTGTCCACCGTGCGTAATCTCAGCTCACTGGGCAGTTGTATTGCCCACCACGAGTCCCGTTCAGAGAGGACGTTTCGATGACCAGTGCTGACATGTCGCCGGTCGATGTAGTTGTGAAGACTCGCCCGGGCGCCGCCCTGGCTGAGCGTTACAACGCGTCATCGCGGCCATACGTCGATCCCGCCCTGCTGGCGAGCCGGTCAGTTCGTGACCGAACTGCCGACGCCCTGATCCGCTATCGCGTCATATCGGTCGAATCCCGCTCGGCAGGCGAGGAACTGACCGCCGAGCTAGCCCGACTTCCGGAGGTCGAGACCGTCTATGTTGCCGGTGGGCCCGCGCCGCCACCCGTCGTTGCCGTCGATGATCCACGCAATGTTCGTCAGCGCTACGAAGGCGCCGCACCCATAGGCATCGACGCACGCTGGGCGTGGGCGCAGGGCATCAACGGATCTGGGATCACGTTCGTCGACCTGGAGCAAGGATGGACGCTCACCCATGAGGACCTCGCCGCGGCGAACATCAACATCCTGTCGGGCGTGAACACCGCCTGGCACGGTCACGGGACCGCCGTGCTCGGCGAAGTCGTCGGTGTCGACAACACCGTCGGCGTCGTCGGCATCGCCCCCAGCGCGTACGCATCGGTGGTGTCACAGTGGCGGTCCGACGGCTCCTACAACACCGCAGAGGCGATCGTCAGCACGGCCAACTGGATACAGCCAGGCGATGTGCTGTTGCTGGAGGCCCAGACCACATATTCAACGACCGGCAACACCTATGTCCCCGTCGAAGTTGAGGAAGCGGTCTTCGACGCGATTGCCTATGCGACAGCCCGCGGGATCGTCGTCGTTGAGGCAGCAGGAAACGGTGGATACGACCTCGACACGTTCCGCGACACCACCGGCGCCGCCGTACTCGACCGGTCCAACGATGACTTCAAGGACTCAGGAGCCATCATGGTCGGCTCGGCGACGTCGACGACCCCGCACACGCGGCTATCCAGCTCCAACTACGGAAGCCGCATCGACTGCTACGCCTGGGGACGCAACATCACAACAACCGGCGACGGCCAGACCGGAACCGGTGATACGACATACACCGACAGCTTCAGCGGCACCTCCGGCGCCTCACCCATGATCGCTGGCGCCGCACTGCTCGTACAGTCCTACCTCAAGAATGCAAACCACTCACTGTCCAGCCCGGCAGACATGCGCTCCATGCTCAGCGACCCAGCCTGGGGCACAACGAGCAACACGCCGGCAACGGACCGGATAGGTGCCATGCCCGACGTCCGCGCGATCGTGACAGCCCTGCGCCGCGCACCCAAGATCGACAACCCGATCATGGGCTGGGTCGGTGGAATCCTGTTCGGGGTCATCGACGACACGCCTGGAGTGTGGTGGGGCCCGCATGGTCCGCGCCCGGTGGACCCCGGCTGGGCCCAACACCTTTCGCCTCAATCGAAGAACGTCCTCATTGGGGTGGCCGTCCACGAGATCGCCCGCCGGATCGAGACTCCGGCCTTGCGTAACATGCTCGCCCAGACGAGTCAGGACTTCCTCGAACAAGCAGCGGCTCCTACAAACCAGGGATGACGGCACCTCAGCGCTGGCTTCGTCCACGAATTCGGACGGCAGGTGTCCCATTGCGGGCGCGCTCGTCACATGATGTTCGGGCGCGTCGTCCGCGAATTTTGATGGCATGACAAGACGGTCGCATCCACCCGGCCGCCACCGACCTTCCTCGCCTAGCTGGCTGGCAAGCCGCTGCTTGTGTTCCGGTCGGCCGCCGGTGGTGCCGTCGAGATTCGTGGACATCGACTTGTGCGACACGCCTGTGCCGCTGCCGTTCATCGACAATCGCCGTCCGGATTGCTGCACGTAGCCACGGCGCGGTCACGAACCCGCTGATTGCGGCTGCGCTCTATCTTATTCAGGCGGGTCGTGTGTCAGGCAGCCGATACTGGGAACCGGAGCTTTCGGTCACTAAGCCTGCCTCGCGGGTTGAGGTCCATCCCCGCCGGATACGATACTGCGCTGCAACCACAGATGGCTGGGATGGGTTAGTGGGGAGTGGTGTCGAGGGCGGCGGTGAGTCCATCGCGAGTGTTGATACCGGTCTTCTGGGATGCGCGGAACAGGTGGCCTTCGACGGTGCGGAGGGACATGACGAGCCGGTCGGCGATCTGGCGGTTCGTTAGCCCGGCTGCTACGAGGGCGATTACTTCGCGTTGCCGCGCGGTCAGCGGATCACTGGTGGTGTTCGCGCGCAGGGCGGGGGTGTCCGCGCCGGTCGCTGCCGCGAGCCGGTGGGCGGTGGCGGTGGCGGTGAGCGCGGCACCACGGCATCCGTTGCGGCGGAACAGGATCGCAGCCTGCGATGCGGCGTCGGCCGCCGCGATCCGGTCACCGAATTCCTCGTACAGCCGTGCTGCCTCTGCTAGCCCGGCGGGGTCGCTATCTCGCAGTGCCGTTGCATGCTTGGCCGCTGCGGTCACGCGTGGTCCTTGTACGACGGCGGTGAGTTCGGTGAGTCGTTTGGCGTGGGCGGGGTCACCGAATTGGGTGGCGGTTTGTCGTGCGATGACTTCGTGGGAGTACTGGTGGTCTGCCTGGGCTGTGGCGGCGGTCTCGGTTGCCAGGGTGGTTGCGTGGCTGGTGATCCCGGCGGCGGCGCTGGCCCAGGCGCGCGCGAGCAAATGGGTGTGGCTCAGACGGACCCCGCCAGGGTTCCTGTCGAGCGGTTGATAGCGGGCTAACAGCGTTTCGGCCGTGTCAGCGTCGCCTGTCATCGCAGTGGCGATGGCCAATGTCAGTATCGCCACCCGTGAACTCAACAGTGACTCCGATGCCGGTGTGATGGCGAGGGCTTCACGGCATCGTGCCTGCGTGGTGTCCAGGTCACCAAGGGCGAGTGCGACCAGTGCCCAGCCGAAGGCTCGGTAGGTGAAAGCATTGGGGAAATCGCCAGGGGCTCGGGTGAGACGCTCGGCCACTTCGGTCGCCGCGTCGAGGTAGCCAGCGGTGCGGTAACCGTCGAGCTGATAGATCCCGATGACGAAGGTGAAAGTGGCCGCGGCTATCCCGTCTTGCGTGAGGTCGTAGGCGCGTTCTGCCGGGGCGGTCATCTCCTCACAGCGGCCCAGAGCCGCGTTGGCGGCCATGAGCGCGGCGAGCGCGATCAGTTCGAAGAACTCATTGAACCAGCCGTCCCCGGTCAACGCGGCGGTGGCAGCTTCGGCTCCCGCGATGAGCTGGGTATGTGTGGTCGCGGCCCATCCAGCGACCGCGTCGTAGGGACGGCGCAGCCCGCAAGCAGTGGTGGCAGATTCGATCGCGGCCAGCTCACGCTCTGCCGCTGGAAGGTCTTTGGCGGTCAGGATCGATGCGCGGTTCAGTGTCAGTAGCACCCGTTCACGCTCGGAGTCGGCGTCGCGGCGCAGTACTGCGATCACCGCCAATGCCTCGTCGAAGCGGGCGCAGTCGACCAACGTACTCGCGTGCAAAAATAGTGCGGCGCGCCCGCCGTCTGCTTGGACCGCGCGTCGCGCCAGCCACTCCGCGGTGATCGGATCGGCCAGCTTCAAGGCGGCCTTTGCTGCTTTTCCGCACATTTCGGCGTTCGGCGTCCGATCCGACTGCGACATCAGCACCGCGCGACGCACGGTTTGAATGAGACTGGTTGTGGCACCTGAGCTTTCCAGCGCGTTCACGACGTGACCGCGCAGTGTCCGCAGCCGTGCCGGTGTGGTGTGGGCGCGTCGCACGTCCCCGATCAGCGGGTGAGTCAGCCGCGCAAGCGCCGGATCCGCCTCGAGGTCGAAGCTGACCAGTCCGGCCCGTTGCGTCTGCTCGACAGCGGCCGGATCGGTGAGCGCGCACAGCACATCGACCTCCAACGGGTCAGCCACCGCCAACACATCGACCACGGACAACACGGGCTCAGGTTGGCGGGCGATGCTGGCATCCACCAGATCGGCCAACGGCACTGACACCCCTGGGCGGCCATCCCACACCCACACCCCCGCTCGCCGGTCAAGTCGCTCGGCCGCGCGCTCGCCGTCGATCAGATGCCGCAGATACAGCACGTTCCCGCGGGTATATCGCCACAATGCGGTCGCGGTCGAGGACTCGACCGGCCCACCCAGCACCGCCGCGGCCAGCTGTGCGGTCACCTCGCGCGAGAAAGGTTGCAGATCAAGCCGGTCCAGCAACTGGTCCTTCCACAGTCCCGACACCGCATCCGGCGGCATCTCGCCGCTACGCACCGCCAGCAGCACACTCGCTCGCCGCAAACGCACCACCTGATTGATCACCAGCGCGGACTGCTCATCCAGCAGATGCGCGTCATCGACCACCACCAGCACCCGACCACTCGCTGCAGGCGCCGACACAGCACCGACCACATCGCGGATCCGGCGCAGCGGATCGACCTCGATGGTTTCGGCTAACTCGGCGAAAACTCCCAACGGCACCGATCCCGCCGACCGAGTCGCAACGAACCATCGACACTCACGCCCCCGCGCCCGCCACCGATCCACCACCTCGGACACCAGCCGCGTCTTTCCGACCCCCGCAAACCCGGCCAACAGCACACCGCAGGAAGCCGCTGTCGTTGATTCCAACAGCCAGTCCAGTTCTTCGACACGGCCGACCAGCGGCGACTGGGCCACCACCCCTTCAGCGTATGCGGCCACGGTAGGCGGCGGCAGGGTCGAGTTCAGCGTCGATGTGTTCATCGCTGATCGCGGCCCCTGATCGCTGCGAGCTTCGCCTCGGCCATCCGCAGCAGCGGTCCCACCGCATCGGACTCGATGCCGAGGACCTCCGCGATCACCTCGTCTGTGACACCGGCGGCCCGCAATCGCAACGCCTCCGCATACGGAAACGGCAACCGGTCCAATGCGTCATTCTCGTCATCACCCACAACACTCACCGTTCCTCACGAATATCCGTCGAGGTGCAGTAACGCGCTACCCCAATCCATCGCCGCCTCCAAACTGGAGAACGGCAGGAAAGCAACCATTGCCGGAGCAACCGTGAGCACGCGATACGGCCGACAGAGGCAACGTCCACGGCACTCGACGATGTCCGGGCGGTGCGGCTGAGGTCACCCCGCCCGGACATCCGACCTCTAATCGCGTGGCGGGATCACCGCAAGGTCGGGTCGGTGGCCAACCCGCTGCTGCCCGCGCTGATGAACACCGAATCAATGGCGTCCAACGCGGGATTCGCCAAATCCACATCCACCGGAAGGTCCCGGTTTACCGTGGTACCTGGGCACACCACGTGCGCTGTCCCGGGCCCCGGTGCAACCTGTGGGATCACAACGCTCTGCCTTCCGCCGAGCGCGACCTGGAACGTGACCGGCGGTGCGCCTTTCACCGACACTGTGCAATTCAACGGCATCGGTTCTGTTGAGATGACGGTCACCTTCACCCGCTCCCTCCCCCCGATCGGGTCCGGTGTCACCACCTCTGCCGATGCGATGCTCGGCAATGCCGCGACGGCCCCAGCTGCCGCCAATGAAGCCAACCCTGTGCGAATCATGTTGCGTCGCATGATATTTCTCCTGTCCGTTCTTCCTGGGGAAATCGCCCCCAGTTGCGGTAGCCAGCGAATGCCGGTCGAGTTCGAGTGTTGGCCCGGACAACAGCAGTCGAAGAAGTAGTCGGCTACCCCAATCGGCCTTCGGATCTCCGCAGCGACACCGCACCGCATGATCCGTGGAGAACCACCCGGTCCGCGATGGCAGAGACCAGCGCGAGCAACCGGCTGATGCGATGGAGCGGATTCGTGGCGAATCTGCGCCCCGCGCAACCCACGCGTCGACACCCCCGAATCCGTAGCAGAACAGCGCTTTCCGCGTCATGTCATCAAGGGCGGCTCGCTTCTGTGTGCGGCGTGCGCGTGCTGAGGTGCGCTTCAAATGGGGTACGGCGCTACTCGCCGCGTTCGCCGGGCGCGGAGTGAGAGTGGTGGGACCGACACAGAACGGAGAGAACCATGAACTTCGCCTGCGCAGACTGACCGAACTCCGCGGATCGGATCCTGATCCTCAACACTGCAGAGTGATCAATTCCTTCTGTTGGACCTGAGCGACAAAGAAGTCGCTGCGGATGCCGGCGCAACGATGCGGCGGCACCCGCCTGAGTCCGAGCACCTCGAATTTGATGAGACCGCGCTGCCAGTGGTGCGCCGAGTCGCCGCACAGGGCGCTCAGTCCGCGACTTTCGCGTACATGCAGTACTTCGTGTAGCCGCTCTTCGGTTCGGCGGTGCTTCGACTCCATGACGCCGGATCGGAGTTGCCGGATCGGGCAATTCAGCCCCGTCGGGGTGGCGGCCGGTATCAATTCCGGATCCCGCTCGGCCGCCTCTACGATCCGGTCGGTTCTATCGCCTATCTGTTGGCAACCCTGTCGCGGTCCAAACTTGGTATCTTCAAGATCACGCCTGCACACGTCACCGCTGGTCCGAGTGCGACAACTGGCCATGTTGAAGCTCGGCCTGGGGTAAACCAAACCCGAGGCACAATTCAGTTGTCGCTGTGATCTCGGTGTGCTTGCACCACTGTTCAACTTCCTGCAGCAGTCGCCCGGTCTTCCCATGGTTGTCTGCGGCGGAATATCTTCTGGCACCAGTGCTCGTCGGGGAGGACCAGGTTGTTCAAGAGAACACCAACTTCACGGTCATTCGCGAAACTGGTCGGCCGTGGATAAGACGCAACCGTCTGAGGTTCTCTCACCCAGGCCGTCAGCAATCATTCGCGGCAGGTTTGTGCGCCAGTAGCGGCCTTCAATGTCCACGTCCGACGAGTCGCCATCCAAGTGCCGCTTTGGACATCCACCCCAGCAGATAGGTAGGAAGGAGCAGTTGGAGCAGGTCGGCAACTCGGTCGGGTCGAACCTTTCCCACCAGCCCCGGTCAATGAATTCTTGCGGCTGGAGCAATAGGTTCTGACGACCGCCGAACCGACCAACAGCACGGTGGGTCTCACCTACTTGCAGACCGCACCGGTATTCCAGACCATCCGCGCCCACCACAGCCGAGTCGGACGCCAGCGCGCCACAAACTGAGGTTCTGGGCTGAGGGAAACCTGCGATGACGTTTTCCTCATCCAGCGCTTCGGCAGGTAGTGTACGTCTGGCCAAAGCCTGTAATTCGTCGAAACGCTCCGGACTAAGCTCATGGGGTCGCAGGAAGGCTGAACGATCCGAGTACGCTGACAGCTTGGCGACGAATAGTACACACCGGAATGGGGCAGCAAACCAGCCCTCTTCCTTTGCAAACTCAATAAACCCGGCGAGGTCATCGGCGTTGCCGTGGTCGGCGTTGAAGCGGATGTCAACTCGGGTGTGTTGGAGAAGACGGCCGACCAGCGCGGCGGCCTTCGTGAATGACGCCTGGCCATCGTCCGACTGGTAGCCAGGCCGGTACCGGCGGCGGCGGTTATGGTTCGCCGCGAGCCCGTCGAAGGAGATTTGCACCTGACGGATCTGGTGCTGCTTTACGAACGAGCCGACGTCATTCGGCCAGTGGGTGCCATTAGAGATCACTGAAGCGTGATATGCGACTTTCTGTGTCCGGCACAGGGACTGCAGCGCTTCTGACGCTTGTTCCAAGAACGACAGGTTCATCAGCGGCTCACCGCCGTACCAGTCAACGTGCAGGCTTTGTTTGTGGTTCCGCTTGAGCCGATCGTTAGCGATCGCAACCAACTTGTCGACATCTTGCACCGTTAAGGCGTCCGAGGATCGCGACTCGTAGCAGTAATAGCAGCCTAGGTTGCAGTCCATGGTTGTGGTCACCAAGAGGACTACAGGTGCATGGCCCCGTGCAGCCCAGTATCGCGCCCGTACTCCAGCGAGTTCATCGAAAGCCGCGTCTATGAGGAATCCGCCGCGGCGCAGCGTGGCTGTCAATTGCTGGCCGAGCGACTCTTCCGAAATCCACGTACGAGCTCCGCTCAACAGCGCTGAGAGTTCGTCAGCATCGCCGCCATCCATCCGCAGCACGCTGCCGGTGCTGGCGTTGAACAGTGCGTACCCGGTGGACAGAGGGATCCGGAATGTGTACCGCGACGTAGCGAACTCAGCGCCCATGATCGCTTACTCCACCTCGATTAGAGCGATACATGTACCGTGGCCGCCACATAGTCGCGATGAACGTGCGGCCGGGGTGTCAGCTGCTTCCGCTACTGCGTTGAGATCGCGGTCGACAATTGGCACAGCAACCACCTCGAACCGCTTGTTGGGTGGCAACTGCATCGAAGGTTCGAGCTCATCGCTGGCAACCAGTCGGATACGTTTATTCTCTGCTGGCTTACTTGGCCTGTCCCCGGTGAATGAGTCCGTCCAGTTTTAGGGTCCTTGTTGGCCCTGGTTGGGGCTGGAAGGGACACTGAAGGACATGGCAGGACGGA
>NZ_JBITGN010000033.1:0-48887 GCF_044457245.1 Nocardia sp. NPDC050630 | reverse complement strand
CAACCAGTTACTGCACCGCCTCGGCCACCACGACCTGCACGCACCCCGACCGCTCGCGGCATAACCCCCGACGAACTAACGGGCGCACCCACTAGATGATCCGCTGCGCCTGGCTTGTGTGTTCAGCGACGGCAGCCGAGCCGAATTCGATCTGTCGGGGTCGCCGAACCCGAGGCTGGTGCGTGATCTGGCCATCGGGTTGGTGGAGCTGATTCATCCGCACGGCAGTGTCGATACGACCGGCACGGTCGGCCACTACGTGCGCGGGTTACATCGGATGGCGCGAACACTCGCCGATCAGGGGTTCACCGGCGGCGTCGGAGATCTGCGGCGCGGGCAATTGGCGCAGTTCTGGATGGCGGGCCCGAACTGGCTGGAGTCGCTGACGCGCTACTTGGTGGAAGGTTACGCGCGATCCGGCGGCGGTCTCGGCGACGGTGTGCTGGAACTGGCCGCAGGACGACACTTCAACCTGCACCGAAGTCATCACCCGCTGCCGCCCTACTCCGAGAAGGAATGGCAGCGGCTGACCACGATCTGCCGACAGCAGGTCGATGACTCCTACACGGCGCATCGGCATGCGCTGGCGGCCGCCGCCGGAGGTCGGCATCCGGGCTCGGGTGCATGGTCTCACCAGAACTTCTGCTGGTTATTGTCGACACGTGGCCCGCTCGGCAGCAGTGACGCTGCTGAGGCAATCGGCGTGTCCATCAACGTCTTCCGCCATCGTGGAGTCACCACTGTCTTCCATGAGGCCGCGCTGGCGATGTTCCCGCATCTCGAGGTCGTGCTCGCCTACCGGCTGCTGTTTGGGATCTACTCCGGCATCGTCCCGGACGGCATCGCCGACCTGACGATCGGAGACCTCGACTGGGCCGGGGATTCGACGGTGCTGCTGTCCTACATCAAGCGCCGCACTGCCGCCGAGAGCACCACGCTGCCGCGACCGGCGGTGCGGCTGCTCGAGCAATGGCTGGCGCACTCGGCGCTGCTGCGCAGTTTCGTGCCGGCGGACGAGCGCACCACGCTGTGGTTGGCGATGAGCCAGCCCGGCTACTCCCGCCGACTCAGGAAGGTGACCCGATCCGCGATCGGGCGATGGATGCACCGCTACGGCATCGTCGGCGACGACGGTCAGCCGATGAAACTGCACCGGTCCCGCATCCGCACCACCCATCACGCCATACGGGACAAGAAATCCTGGACCGGTAACGCAAGGGCCACAATCGATCCGAACCACACGCCCGCAGTCGAGGGTGATCACTATCTAACGGCGACAACGTCCGGCCAACGCCACGCCGTCGAGACGATCATCGCCGACGCTCAACACGACATCCTGCGCCGCGCACACCCACCGACCGTGATCTCCGAAGAGGACGTTGCTGCACTCGCCGAGGGCTACCCGCACCTGCTGGCGGTGATGAAAATCGACGACGGCGTGCTCGCCGAGCTGATCGGCGGCGAGCGGGATGTGTTCACCGCGGCCTGCGCCGACCAACTGGCCGGACTCCACGGTCCGGCCGGGAAACCATGCCCGGCACGGCCATGGGTCTGCCTGCTCTGCCCGCTGGCGGTGTTCGCACCCCGGCACGCGGTGAACCTCTTGCGGCTCAAGGCATACTTCTCCCGCCAGTGGCAGCAAATGCCCGCCGCCCACTTCATGACCGTCTTCGGTCCTTACGCGGCCCGGATCGAGCAGATCCTCGACCGCTTCGACCCCACCGAACTCGCCGCGGCAACCGCGCGCGTCACCGACAGTGACGACGAAATTCCATTGCGCCCAGAGGGACTCACCGCATGACGAGAACAACAACAACCGCCGCACCCGGCACGCAACCACAGTCCCCGTTCACCGGCGCCGATATTTGCCGCACCGCCGGGCTCACACTGCCGGACGGCACGCCACGACCCGCATTCGACGACGACCTATGGGACTTCACCGACGTGGTCGGGCTCCCAGTTCAGATGGCCCTCTACCGACGGCGATTCGACTTCACCACCATCACCGAGCCCGGCTGGCGGCTGGTGACCAAGGAGCTGATCCTGGCGCTGCTGGCCCCGAATCACGATGCCGTGGTTCGGCTCCCACGCGCCTACCGCACCGCACTGCAGCTGACCAGCTGCTACAACCGACTCTACGAAGCTGGCAGGTTCTTCGGCTGGCTCGGCCAGCGGGGCATCACCACCCTGGCTGAACTCGACACCCGCCTCTGCGAGGAATACCTGGCGTTCCGACGCTACGTCATCGACACCGACGGCGTTGTCGTGGGCGAGCAGAGCGCAGGTGTCCGCCGCACCGCCGCGCAGATCATCGTCGATCTGGTCGACTACCGTGACCTGTTCACCACCGACCAGGTTCCGGCCGATCTACGTCCCTGGGGCGGCGCGACAGCATCCGCGGTCGCCGAAATGCCTTCTGGCCGTGACGGCAACAAGACACCAGCCGTCCCTGCCGGAGTGCTGCAGCCGATGCTCGCCGCGGCGCTGCACCTGGTGCAGATTCTGGGCCCTCATGTTGTCGAACTGCACGAGCAGATCCGTCACACCGACCACGTTTGGGCCACCGGAGCTGCTGGCCTTCGGCACGGTTCCTCCGCGATGGTCGGCGACATTGACAGGCTGCTGGGCGAGCACCGGGTGACCGGCACACCGCTGCCGATGCTTGAAGAACACGACATCAACCGCCGACTCGCCGCGGGCGGACGCGAACGATCCGCTGCTGCCGGTCTCCACCGGCACCCTGGCCCGGCGGGCCGGATACGTCCAGTTCTGGTCGAAATGGATGCCCGCACTGCGCAAACCGCTGATCGATACTCTCAACACCGTCGGAGTCGAGAAGATCTTCGGCCGCAACGCCGCCGAAGCCACGACAGCCGATGGCGCAACTTTACTGCGCTGGACTTCGCCACTGCACCGATCCGAAGCCGTCGCTCTGATCGGCATTGCCCGCACCGCGGCGATCGTGGTCCTGGCTGCCGCGTCCGGGATGCGGGCCGGTGAGCTGATGGAACTGCGGATCGGCTGCCGCCGCCTCGAGGAACCGATTGCCGGGCTGAAACGCTACCGCGTCGCCAGCAAGATCATCAAAGGTCAAGGTCTCGGCGGCACCGACGACGAATGGGTCGTCATCGAGCCGGTCCACCGCGCCATCGGCCTTGTCGAACAGCTCCACGACGACCCCAGCGAGGGCGCTCTACTGCTGTCCCGGTTCAGCTTCCGGGTCCGCTACCAGTGGTTTCGCGCCTGGGTGAACTCCGCGGCCGGGGCCCGTCTCGGACTCGCCCCGATCCCCGACCAACCAGTCTCGCTACGGATGCTGAGGCGGACGGTCGCGTTGGAGATGGCTTACCGGCCCGGCGGTGTTCTCGCAGCAAAACTGCACCTCAAACATATCGCCGCGGCGACCACGGAGGGATACGCGGCACGACCGGGCGGCGCCCAAGCCGAGTTGCTGGCCGAGGTCAACAAGCTCGAGGCCGACCACAAACTCGAACTTGTGCTGGCCGAGTTCCGCAACTACCAGCAAGGCATCCTGCCCGCCGGGCCCGGGGCCCGCAACCTGACCGAATTCTTCGCCAGCATCGACACCAACCTCGACACCGAAACGATTGCGGCACCGAAGATCCAACGCAACGACCGCGACATCCTCAATCTGCTGTCCAAACGCGCGAAAGCACTGCACCTCGGCCCGGCGAACTACTGCTGGTTATCCAAAATTTTGGATAACCAGCATTATCCGGAGCAGGGAATTATGCCGAATCGCCGTGGAGTCGTAGCGTTTTGGGTGCTGAACTGCGATCGGCGTTCCGGATAACGACAGGCGCGGTGAGGAGCAATCGACTCCAGTAGCCAGACACCGCGACATCGCGCGGAGATCCGTCATGGCAACGTTCGATCGTTTGATATCGCGCAGTACGGGGCCGATGGCCGAACATGCGGCCGGGTTCGTCGCCGAGCTTGCCGCTGAGGGTTACTGCACGTACGCGATCTACCTGCATCTTCAGCTGATGGTCGAGCTCAGTGCGTGGTTGGAGAGCCGGGTACTGAATGCCGGGCACCTGTCGCCGACTGTGGCCGAGGAATTCATGTCGGTCGTCGGGCCGACCCGGCGCAAATTGCGATCGATTCGTAGCCTGTCCCCACTCCTGCAGTATCTCGACCGTGCTGGCGTGCTGCCCGAAGCGGAGCCAGCACCTGGCAGCGACCGAGACGTGCTGTTGTCGGCCTACTGCGGGTATCTACGTACCGAACGAGGCGTTTCTCAACGTACGGTCGATTGCTATGCGCCGGTGGCCGCGAAATTCCTTGCCATGGTGGAGGATCCGCTGCAAGACGCGCTGCAGGCTCTATCTTGGGGGAAGGTCCTCGCTGTCCTCGAAGAACAGTTACGAGGACACAGTCCGGCCATGGCGAAACTGATCACGAAGACCGACCGGTCGTTGCTGCGGTTTCTCTACGTAGAAGGCTATACGCCGCAAGACTTTTCGGCGTTGGTGCCTCGTGTCGCGGGGTGGCGGTTGTCTGGGCTGCCGGCCAGGATGGACACCGCGACAATCGAGGCCCTGCTGGCCGGTTGTGACCGCGCCACCGAGGTCGGCGTGCGGGATTACGCGATCCTGTTGATCCTGGCCCGGCTGGGCCTTCGTTCATTCGAAATCACCGAACTTGCGCTCGAAGACCTCAACTGGCGCACCGGTGAGGTCACCGTGCACGGCAAAGGCGGCCGGGTCGATGTTTTCCCGCTGGCCTCTGATGTCGGCGCGGCGATCGCGGACTATCTGCGGGTCAGACGCTCGCCTCGCTCCGGGACGCGCGCGGTGTTCCTCACCGCGCTACCTCCGGTCGGGCCATTGACCATCTTCGGGCTGAACTCGGTTGCCAAGCATGCGTGCCGCCGGGCCGGGGTCCGCGAGCAAGGTCCACGCACTCTGCGACATTCTCTTGCCAGCACTCTGCTGGCATCGGGTGCTTCGCTCGCCGATGTTGGGGAAATCCTGCGCCACGACGACCCAAGAACAACGTCGATCTACGCGAAGGTCGACCGGAAAGCGCTGGCCCGCCTGATCCGGCCGTGGCCCACACAACCGGAGCCGCAGACATGAATACCTTGCGCCAGACTGCCGAGGACTACCTCGAATTACGCCGCTCCCTCGGCTTCGGTCTGATTGTTCCCGGCCGCCAGGTGCTGCAGTTCGCCGACTACCTCGACAGACTCGGAGCTACACGGGTGACACCCGAGCTGGCCATCGAATGGGCAACCCAGGCCGCCGGAACTGCGGCCTACTACCAATGGCTGCGGTTGAGCGCTGTCCGCGGATTCGCCCACTACCTGCACGGCATCGACCCAGCACACCAGGTGCCGACAGCGGATCTGCTGCCGCGCGACTACCACCGGCCAACTCCATATCTGCTGTCGGCGGCAGACATCACGTCCTTGATAGCCGCGACAGCCACTCTGCGACCGGAGCTGCACGCAGCGACATACCGGACCCTGATCGGCTTGCTCGCCGTCACCGGGATGCGACCGTCCGAAGCCCTCACCATGGACACCGCCAACGTCGACCTGCGAGAGGGAATCCTGACGGTGCGCGGCAAATACGACAAGACGCGTGAGATCCTCATCCACCCGAGCACCATCACCGAACTCGCCGACTACACCGCGTTGAGAGACCGAACCTTCCCCTGCCGGACAGACACGAGTTTCTTTGTCTCCCTGCGGGGCACGGCCCTCAACAAACGCCGAGTGCACTACGTGTTCACCCGGCTCGCGACCCGGGCCGGTCTGCTCCCACACTCACCACGGTGTCGGCCGGTCCTGACGAGCCTGCGTCACTCCTTCGCCGTCGCCACGTTGATCAGCTGGTACCACGACGGCGTCGACATCGACGCCCACATGCCGCTGCTGTCCACCTGGATGGGCCACGTCGATCCCGCCGACACCTATTGGTACATCTCGGCCACACCAGAACTGCTGGCGCTGGCCACCGAACGAATGGTCCACACCTTCAACGACACCGAGGAGGCCCGATGAGCCGGTTGGCGCCGATTCTGCAGGGATTCTTCACCACGAAACTGATCACTCAAAGACACGCCAGCGCACACACGATCGGCGCCTACCGAGACACCTGGCGTCTGCTGCTGATCTTCGCCGAACGGGCAACCCGGACACCGCCATGGAAACTCGACCTCAGCCAGCTCGACCACGACCTCGTCACCGCATTCCTGCACTACCCGGAAACCGAACGGCACAACGGACCACGCACCCGCAACGCCCGCCTGGCCGCGATTCATTCGCTATTCCGCTACGCGGCACTGCACGCCCCCGATAATGCCGCCACGATCCAGCGAGTACTGGCAATCCAAGGATGCGGCAAGATCCGCACCGATATCGACTGGCTCACCGATACCGAATCCAACGCGCTGCTGAACGCTTGCGACCGCACCACCTGGATCGGTCGCCGTGACCACGCGATCATCCTCACCGCACTCCGGACGGGCCTGCGCGTCTCCGAACTCACCAGCCTCACCTGCGCTGATGTTCACCTCGGCACCGGAGCACACGTGCGTTGCCTCGGCAAGGGCCGCAAGGAGCGCTGCACACCACTGGACAAACCAACCGTGAACATGCTGCGCGACTGGCTCGCCGAACAATCGAGTGCACCGAGTGACCCGCTATTCCCCACCCGCCGCGGCCAGCGCATGACCCGGGACGCATTTCAAGCCCGGCTCACCAAGTACCAGCCGCTCGCAGCGAAATCCTGCCCTTCCCTGGCTGGCAAGAAAATCGCGCCACACATATTGCGGCACTCGAATGCGATGGCTCTCAAACGCTCCGGGGTCGACATCAGCGTGATCGCATTATGGCTCGGACACGAGGATATCCGGTCAACACAAATTTACGTCCACGCCGATCTCGAACTGAAAGAACGAATCCTGGCCAGGACCACCCCGATCGACGTCCCACCGGGCCGATACCAGCCACCCGATCAGCTGCTCGCCTACCTGGAGAGCCTGTAATTATCCCGAACTCAACCCGACCGTTGCGTCTCTGATAGCGAACAATGTGCCAGACGCCAGAGTGACTCGCCATAACGCCCTGCTCCGGATAATGCTGGTTCACCGATCCCTCCCGCGCACTCTGCCTGAAACTCGCCGGAACCCCGACGGCGGACCGGCCGATGATCGGCATGTGTGACTCCGCACGCTGCCCACAGGCCACCCACCACCAGCACCACCGCCCCGTCTGGGCTGACCACGCCGAACGCACCAAGACCTTCCTCGGCCAACTCGGCAAGACCCGCACCACCGAACGCGCCCGCATGCAGGCCGACCACGACCGAGCCGTCCGAGTCATCACCAGTATCGACACCGCCACCCACACCGGCACGACCGAGGAAAAGGCATGAGAATCAGCGCCGCACAACGCACCCAGAACGAAAACCGCATCCGCGCCACCATGGACCGGCTACTTCGCGGCGAGATCCCACCCGGCGGCAACTGCGACATCAAAACCCTCGCACTCGAAGCCGGTGTCGACCGCACCGCCTTCTACGGCACCAGACCCTACGCACACCTGCGCGCCGAATTCGAGCACCGCGTCCAGCAGCTTCAGCAAGCCGCAGAAACCCCGGACCCGAAAGCCGCACAGATCGAACGCCTCAAAACGATGATCGACAAGCTGAAAACCAACCTCGCCCAAGCCAACTCGACGATCCAAGACCTCATCGACTTCCGAAGCCAAGCATTGTCCCGAATCGCCGCCCAACACGACGAGATCCTTCGGCTCCGCGCCAGCGACGACCTCGAAGCCAACATCACCCGCCTTCCGTCCGATCGCCGAGAACGCCGGCAGAAGATCATGGGACCATGCTGACCAACCTGGCAGTGATGTCCGTCACGACGGACTTCGCGTTATCGCCACACGACCCGCGATCAGCATCACGAACTCCCCACCGAGAATCGGCCACGTCAAACGCAACACGAACCCGACCGCACACGGCTACTGCGGACACAAGACACTCGTATGTGACCCACCTCACGGAGGATGGGGTTGATCGCCGGTTCATCCAATCCCAGGTCGGCCACGAGTGCGACAGTTCCACGGCGATCTACACCCACGTCAGCGACGACTACATGAATACCGCTCTGCTGAAGGCGCTTTCGCCTGCGTTGACCCCGTTCACCCCATAGGCAAGGACCATTATGGCACCGAAGCTGGACTACCGCTGGAACCTTCGCACGGTGATGGCTGAGCGCGGCATGTTTCAGACCACCGATCTCATCGATCCTCTGGCACGGCGGGATATCGAGCTGTCGTCGAGCCAGGTCTATCGGCTGGTTGTCGAACGGCCGGAGCGATTGAGTCTGAAGGTGCTCATGGCGCTGCTCGACATCCTCGACTGCACCATGGACGACCTGATCGAGCCGGTCGCCGCGGCCTCGGCAACCACACGGCGGAAGAAGGCCGTCGGCGCCGGAGACAGCGTCGGGGACCTGCGGCCGAAACGAGCGCGCATCCGTGGAGCCGAGTAATCGTGACCGTGATTTAACAGGATCGGGCGAGCTGTGACCCGGTCGGCCTGATCACGGACCTGATTGCCGCGGCGGACCCGGGCCTGACGGGCGACCGGATCCGTTCGGTGGTCGTGTCGGTCGCCGGAGGGCGGGCGAAATCGCGGCGGCTGGCCGCCGCCCTGGCCTCGCGTCCCGGGGTTCTGCTCGATGGGCGATCCCCGGCGCCTCGTGCGGTTGGTGAGTTGCTGGGGGCATTGCGCGCGGCCGGCGCGACGATGATCTCGCCGCCGTGCTGCGCCGCCTGCGGCAAGGGGCTGCGGACCTTCACACGCAAGGGTCAGGACTGGTACTGCGGCCCTTGCGAACACCGCCGAGCGCCCTGCGTCGGCTGCGGGCAGACCAAGCGCGTGAAGACCCTCGACCGAAATGGACAGCCGCGATGCCCTCAATGCTGCGACGTCGACGACCGTGATCCGATATCGGTGATCCACTCCGTTGTCGCCGAGCTCGATCCCCGGGTCGGCAGGGACACGATCGCGGAAGCGATCGACCAGTGCTGTCGTCGACGCGCCTATCAGCAGAGAATGGCGTGGGCTATCGAATCCGATCCCGCGCTGCTCGCCGGCGACGGCCATCGAGCGCCGCTGCGGGTGATCCCGAGATTCATCGAACATCTGCACGCCGCCGGAATCGCCGGCATCGTGTTGCCGACCTGTCCCGGCTGCCACCGCATGGTCCGTATCGACAAGCCACTCAACGGAGTTCGAGTCTGCCGAACCTGCATCGCGCACTCCCGCATCGAAGAATGCTCACGTTGCCGGGCCCGCCGCGAACCGGTGACCCGCGACGAACACGGCCGCCCGCTCTGCGTCAACTGCTTCATCACCGACCCCGCCAACCTGGAGACCTGCCTCGGATGCGGCCGCCGCCGCTCCGTCAGCCGCCGCTGATCTGGAACATGCTGCGACGGCTACGCAGCCGAAACAACGGACGCCCCACCACCCAGCAACAAGCCCTGCGCATCCGCCTGCACCGCCGCACAGCCGACGCATTCTTCGACTGGCTCGACACCCAGGACCTCACACTGGACACCTTCGGACAACCCGAACTCGAACACTGGCTGGGTGATCCTGCTGGCCGTTACCGCTACGAGGCCGCCACCTTCATCCGATGGGCACACGCCAACAAACTCACCACCACCTACCTCCACACCCGGCGCTGGCGCGGCCCGGTCAACCCACTCGACGACGACCATCGATGGGCGACCGCCCGCCGACTCCTGTACGACACCACGATCGACGCCGAAGATCGCCTGGCCGGCCTGCTCCTGCTGCTCTATGCCCAAGGCCCATCCACCATCGCTCTGCTGACCACCAACCAAATGACGATCGCCGACGACGGCGTCAGCATCAGCTTCGGCCGCACGCCCATCCGCCTGCCTCACCCCGTCGACGAGCTGGCCCGCACCGTGGTCACCACCGGCAAAGGCCACGCCACCATCGGCGCGACCACCCCGTCGCGCTGGCTATTCCCCGGAGGTCAGCCCGGCCGCCCGATCAGCGCCCAACGACTCAAACAGCGACTCAACCGGCTCGGCATCCGCCCCAACCAGGGCCCGCAGCACCGCACTGTTCCAACTCGCCACCGAGATCCCCGCCGCCATCCTCGCCCGAACACTCGGCATCAGCGTCAACGCCGCCGTCCGCTGGCAACAAATCTCCGCCGGAGACTGGGCTGGCTACGCCGCCGACATCAGCCGCCGATCCACCGACCAAACCCGAAGGCATTCCGACAGTTTGAATACCTGACGCGACCAAGAACTCGATGCGGTCCGTGCTGCAAACCCAGAACTGTTCGCCAACATGAATAAACGGCAATAAGCACAGACACCAGCTCAGCGACCTCATTGTCGCGGAGCTGGTGCCCACACATCAGAACTCGATCAACTTGTCCTCGGCGGCGGAGCCGAGTAAGATCCGGAACCGGATCAGGTCGACTCGCAGGTGCTCGATGGAATCTTCTGAGTCGTCGGCAAAGCGCGCGAACGAGGACCTAGCCGCGGGATCGGCGGCAGCCAGCCAGTCTCCGAGAAATTCGAGCATCTCCGTGAGTTCCACAGCATCCTCAGCAGCAAGTCGGATCTCGGGCACCCGATAACAATGCACTACGCGATGCCGATGCTGGCAAGAACCCACGGGAACGGCACCGGTGTCGGTGGATCGGTCATGGACGACACAACGCCGTCCTACGCCGCCGACCTCTCCGCTCTGAGGATTGGCTCCCGATGTCAGACCCACCTGGGATGCTCACGCACATGCTGCAGGTCTGTCTGAACGGTGCCAGGACCCGGGCCGAATGCGGCCACTTGCCGATGTCCCCTGGCGAACTTGCCGTGGCTGCCCGGCAAGCCGTCGCGGCCGGAGCCGAAGACATCCACCTGCATCCCAAGAGCCTTGACGGCGAGGACACCCTGGCGGCAGCCTACGTCGCGGCGGCGGTCACGGCCGTGCGCACAGCAGTCCCAGGAATCCCGGTCGGAGTCACGACAGGCGCTTGGGCGATGCCCGATGCTGAGCAACGCGCGGAACTGGTGCGCTCGTGGATGGTGCTGCCCGACCACGCCTCGGTGAACTGGCACGAGGACGGCGCGGACGTAGTTGGCGACGCACTGCTGCACCAGGGCGTGGGAATCGAGGCGGGCATCTACTCCGGGACCGACGCTGCCCGACGCTTCTTCGCCTGGCCGTCGGCCCACCGTGTGCTGCGGGTCCTGGCCGAAATCACCGATACCGACCCGCAGACCGCACCAGCAGCAGCCGCCGCGCTGCTCGATGAACTCAACTCAGGCCCACAGATTCCGATCTTGCTGCACGGAGAAGACGGAGCAGCATGGACTGTCCTGCAGCTGGCAGCATCCCGCGGACTGGCCGCCAGGATCGGCCTGGAAGACGTACTACAGCTGCCCGACGGATCTCCCGCCGCGAGCAACGCCCTGCTGATCCAAACCGCCCGCAACATGATCCAGAAGGCATTCAGAGAGTTCCAATAACCGACTCCGCCACTTCCCAAGGAACCCGCGTCGAAGACGCAATCGCGTTAGGCGACAACCGCGCTGCCGTCCGCTGGGAAGGACTGATCCGATGAAATGGAACCTGCGCCTGGTCGCCGCCAACTGTGGTATCTGGAAGGCCAGCGAACTACGCCGGATGCTCGCTGCGCGCGGCCTAGACCTGAGCACCAGCAAGATGTCGGGGCTCTGGTCGGGAACACCGTCGGTGCTGCGGCCCGAGGAGATCGATGTGTTCTGCGCGGTGCTCGACTGCACGGTCGGCGACCTGATGATCGTCGAACCCGCCACCGTCGCGGCGGCCGCCGACGAGGACCATGCTCTGGCGGCAGGCGAGCAGCATGTGAACCCGGTCATGCGGATCGCTCCCAAGCCCAGGACCGGTCGGGACCTGCCACCGCGGTGACCGCAGCGTGTCGACAACAACAGATCTCATCGCGATCGCGCTATCGAGGAGCGGCAAGGATCGAATGCCTGCAGAACGCGCACTTCGAATCTTGGCGGCGGCCGGACACGGTGATCGGATCCAGGCCGCTGCCTCGGCCTACCACCCGAGGGCATCGACTGCGGTGAACGCGATCCTGCACGTCGACCCGCGCCTGCTGTTGCCCGGCCGAATTCCCCGACCGCGGCAGTGGATAGCTCTGGACCGTTTACCGAAGATCCTGCTCCGCCGAGGTCACGCAGTTCTGCCCGTAGCGGCCGTCGCTGACCTGGTCACAATGTTGATGATGTGTCGTCCCGGCAACGACTATGCTGGAGTTCGCGACGTCATAGACGCCACCGAACCCACCACGCTGGCAGGATTCGCCCTCGGGCTTCTCGAATAGTGGGGGCAGGTTGGCTATCCAGCAAGAGACGACTGGGTCCTACACGCCCAAGGGCTCCTCGGTGATCACACGACAGTCTGGGCCCTGCAACGTCTGACCGCGCGGTGGTCCCAGCTGGCCGACGCAGGCCACGCCGCTGATACCGCGCTGCACAGCGGCCGCCTAGCGGAAGTGGGTTGGATCCTTTACGGCGGAGCAACGCCGTAGCCTCGATCAACACGCCCGAATAACCGAGTTCCGATCAGACACCGTCACTCTTCACCGATATAACCGCACTCGGCCCGTGCGCGACACCCTGTTCTGATCGCTCGGTGCAGGGACAGGCGGGGACAGTCCGATCCACGCAGCGCTACCTTGTCGAGATAGCACGACGAAGCTGCGAGGACGTGGACGGATGCGGTATTTGAAGGTGCTCTGGAGTCACGATTTCGACACCGAACCGGTCGAGTTGTTCAGCGAGATCGGCGAGGACGGCTATGAGGCACGCAAGGTCGATGTCTATCGTGATGGACGTTTGGACTGGGCTGATGCCGGATCCGAGACCGGTACGACGTTCCTGTCATCAGGGCCGCTGCCGCCGCTGGACGAGATCAACTCGGAGGCCGATTTTGTGGCGGAAATGATCGAGGCTTCAGAGTTTGAGAACGTCTGGTCGCGAGCTCAGGTAGGAAGCTGAGCTCAGCGATCGAATCGGCTCCTGCTGCCCGTAGCTCAGAGCCGCAGCGCGGCTTAAACGTTGTCAGGTGGTGTCGAATTTCCGTGAACCAAGCCGTGGATGCCACCTGTCCTACCGATGCCCAATTCGCGATCAACTGACTCCCGTTTCACGATCGAAGCCAGCTGGTCACTCGGCAAGGGTGCGTGCGATCGTGGCGTATTCGACTGCGGTCTTGTCGCTGAGACCGAACGCTTGCGCCAGGTGCAGGGGGTCGCTGCCGAGTGAGAGTGCTTCTTGCAGAACGCGGTCGGCGCGGATCTGCTCGAGGTCGATGCCAAGCCGCGCCCACACCGCGTATTCGAGCGCGCCGAGCACCAGGTCGGTGTCGCAGCGGTCCGAGCACTTCCAGCCCACGATCCGGTTGGAGAATGCATCACGCACCGTCGCGAGCCAGAACACGCCTTCACCGGCGGGAATCCGGGTCGCGTCGGCCACCCACAAACGGTTCGGCGCATCGGCGGTGAAGTCGCGGTTGACCAAGTCCGGCGCCGGCGTGGCCCGCGGATTCTGTCGGGTGGACGGAATTCGCCATTTCTTGCGCAGGAACGCCCCCTGCAGCCCCGCCTGGCGCATCAGCCGCTCCACCCGCTTGCGACCGACCCATACACCGCGACGGCGCAGCATGGCGTGCACGCGCGGCGCGCCGTAAGTGCCGCCCGAGGACGTGTGGACATCCACGATCTCGGCCAGAAGCTCCTCGTCGGCCAGTCGCCGCGCAGACGGCTGCCGCGCTTGCTTCAACCACCCGTAGAACGTCGACGATGCGATGCCCAACACCCGTAGTACGAGCTCGACCGAGTGCTCGGGATGTTCACTCACGAACCTCATGATCACCTCCGGATCTGGCCGAGCTCGGACGCGAAATACGCACTCGCATCACGCAATACGGCGTTGACCCGCTCCAGCTCCGCGACCCGCTTGCGCAGCCGCAGATTCTCCTCGAGCATCTCGGTCGTCGGCCGATCCTCGCGCTCGCCCCGGTCGGCCTCGTCCTGACGAATCCAATTGCGCAGGGCCTCGTGGTGGACACCCAACTGCTCGGCCAACTTCCGGATCACCGGCTTCGATCCGACTCCCGATACAACCGGACCGCCCGAGCCTTCAACTCGTCCGGATACTTCTTCGGTGCTGCCACGAATGACTCCTTCCGGTCCTATCGGACCATGCTTGGAGCCCTCCGAGAAAGCGGGGGTTCCTCTGTGTTTGTCAAGCCGCTGGAACGGGATTGGTCGTAGCCTGGACGGTGGCGGGTTCCGGAAGTGACTTGTCCGAAGAGCTGGTTGGCGGGGTCGAGCCGGCCGCGCAGGATTTCGTGGTCGCCCCCGAGTGTCCTCCGGAACCCGCCCCGCTGGTGTGGCGGCGTTCGTCGGTGATCATGATGCGCCAAACATGGTCGCAGAGATGGCGTTTGAGTCCCTTGAGTCAAGTCCTCATGCGGGGAGGCGTTGTGCGGCGTGATGGAGGTTTGGGTCGTAGGGTGTGCCGTGGTGCCAGCAGGACCAGATGACGCGGAGCCAGGCGCGGGCGACTATGCGGGTGGCGTGCGGGTTGCGTTTACCGCGTGCGCGGGCGTTGGTGTAAAGCTTTGCGGCCCATGGTGATTGCATGCGGGCGTTGTGGGCGAAGGCGGTAATGGCTTTGCGGGCCCGCGTATTGGCTGCCCAGCGAAAGTAGACTCCGCTGGTCTTGCCGGAGGCTTTGGTGACTGGGGTGACGCCGCATTCAGCGGCGGCCTGGTCGACGGTTTCGACGCGGTCGAGGATCGGCCCGACCTCGGCGAGTAGTTGAGTCAGGTTGATGGTGCCCACGCCTGGTAGAGCGGCCAGCAGCCGTGCTCGGGGGTGTCGAGCGACGCGGTGCTTGATCAGGGCTTCCAGGTCTGCGATAGCGGTTTGGATGCCGCGCAGCAGTTGGATTTGGGCTCCGATCATCACGGCCAGGGTGTCGGTGGGCAGCTGGGCAGCCGGGACGGCGGCGGCGCGTAACCGGGCCAGAAGCTGCGCGGCGGGTTTTCCTCCGCGGTAGGAGTTTCGGCGCAAGAACGCGGCCATGCGTGCCTCGCCGAGCCGTGCGGCCGATTGCGGCGTGGGGTAGTCGGTGAGGAAGGCCAGGGCAATGGGCGACGCCAGCGAATGGAACAGCTCTTTGGGTCCGGGCCAGTGGGTGTCGAGCAGGGCGGCGAGCTGGTTGATGGCGGCGGTGCGGGCTTGGACTTGATCGTCTCGGAGCCTGATGAGCGCCTGCAGTTCGCGCAGGCCGGCGTCGACTGGGTCGAGTCGGCGCAGCCGGTGTCCGTCGGTGCGCAGGTAGTCGGCGAGTTTGTAGCTGTCGCCGGGATCGGATTTGGCGCCCGAGGCGCCCCATCGCGGCCGCGCGGCATGAAACGCGTTCGGATGCACCGACACGACCGGATGCCCGGCGGCTAGCAACCGGTCGACGACCAACCCACCGGTCCGCTCGATGATCACCGGCAGGTCGGCGGGATCTCCGTGACGTGCCAGACGGGCCAGCGTCGACGTCCACGCCTGCTCAGTGTGGCTGAACGCCCATCGGTCCAAGACGTGACCACGGTCATCGATGACGGTTACGTCGTGAGTCTTGCTCGCCCAATCCAAGCCGACGAACGACATGCACAGTCTCCCAAAGGGTTTCGATGGTCATGCCCTCGCCAGTCGAGGCTCCGCTGCCGGTTCCTCATTGTTCGGCCCTCGATTGGGGCATGTCCCTGACGCCGGTCATCGGAGCCTCGGCGCATCAGGAGTGGCAGTACTCAAACTGGCCGTCCACGCGGCGCGGCAACGTGGCCATCTCCTAATGCTGACCGAGGGCCGCGATCCGATCGGCGGACCGCATCACCAATACTCACCCAATGAGGCAACGCATCGCTTCCTTGTGGCCCTTGCCCTCGGCGATCTTGCTGTCGTAGTAGATCCGTCCTCTGTTGCCTGGCATGCGCACTTGCGTCAACGCGATGGTGTGCAGGGCGTTGTCGAGCTGGCGATCGCCGTGGCGGGACAGTCGATGACGAGACTTGTCGGCGCTGGCGATCTCGATCGGCGCGGTGCTGGTGTGGACCGCGAAGGCTCCCGCGGTGCGGAACCGTGACGCGCGGCCAGTGCGGCCCAGCAGCCGAGCCGCGACCACCGGTCCGACGCCGATCACGTCGAGAAGGCTGCTGCCGGAATCGGCGACGGTGTCCTGCATGCGCTGCTGATTGGCCTTCAGCCGGGCGTCCAGAGCCCGCACGTCGGCGACGAGGTCCCGGGCGAGTTCCTTGCGGGCGCGTTCCACCGGTGAGGACGGGCGGACCCGACGTAACGCGGCGGCGGCCTGGTTCGCGGTCAGATCGGTGGACACGCCACCGGGCAGCAACTCCCGCATCACCGCGTGCAGCTGGTTGATTGTCCGGGTGCGCTGCCTGGTCAGATTCGTGCGCCGCTCATCGAGCATCCGTAGCACGGTGCTCGCTCCCTCGGCCTCGACGGGCAACGCATCGCCATGCAACGCCGCCACACTGGCAGCCGCGGCCGCGTCGATATTGTCGTTCTTGCGCCGCCCGCCCCGCGATAATTCCCGGACCCGCGCGGTGGCCGTGGACGGCACATCGGTGACCGTCTCACCGTGGGCGATCAGCCATTGAGCCAGGTGCCGGCCCAGACCCCACGCGTTCTCCACAGCCCAGCGGCGTTCGGGAAATCGTCTCGCCCACACCAGAATTCGCCGATACTCCGGCAAGGCGGCGTCGATACGCATCGTCTCGAGCCCCTTGTGGGTCCCGGCATCCAGGGCTGCCGCCGTATGGGTGGACTTGTGCGGGTCGACCCCGATCACCACCGTCAACCACGTCTCCTTATTCCTCGTCGGATATAGGAAGCCGCGGGCGACATTCCGGCTTTCGGCTGTGTGTCCCACACCTCTGTTGAGTCAGGCCCGCGGCCGGTGTCGGGCCGGGGCGCAAACCCCCGGTGAGCCAGCCCGAACGGGCGGCAGGAACCTCACGAGCCAGCCCCGACTCGACACCTCCGGCAGACTACGGCCGGTGATCATCCAGCCTGCCAACCGGTGACATTCATATAAGCCGGAACCTCACCGTTCATGTTGCGAGGAACGGTCGTCATCGCAGGCTTCGGAGCAACGGTGTGGCTGGTGGTCGTCGCCGCAGTCGGTCTCTTCGTAGCGCTATCCAAGCGCAAGGGGCGCATGATCACCCCAAAGATGGAGCGAGAGCTCATCACATCAATCCAGCGATACATCTGGCATGAGAAGCGTCCCCCATCCTCTGCCATCGATGCCCTAAGCCGCGGCTTCGACGAGTTCCCTGAGCTTCCCGAGGATGATGTCCGGGAATTCGTCGACATGGATGCGACGCTCGCAAACCGCGGCTGGGACTTCGTAGGTGAGTGCTCAGGGCCTGCAGCACTCATCTACTTCTACGGACCTTCCAACGGCGGGCCCGATCTGCATTACGCAGGTTTGGAAGCCATCACATCGATCTCATTCGTTCTCGACCGAGAAACTCCGACCAACCCCTGCGAAGTCGAAGTGCTCCTGGTCGGCGTTCCGGACGGGGAGGGCCGACTCGCACGCATACCGGATCTCACGGCACAGCTCGACCTCGTCGAAGCGCACCGACCCGGATGCCGGTTTTGGTCCAGTTCCCTATCACCCGATCGCGGAATCACCCGCGCGGGTCGACTGTTTCACCGCGGTAAACCAGCCGACCCGCCTGTCAGAACACCGGTGACCGGGTGCGAGATAGTCGCGCAGGGCTTGGGCGAGAATGGTTGGTTCAGCCTCGGATCGGCGAAGAACCTTGGCGATCATCGGCGCGCTAGCCGGACGCGGTTTTCGCTCAGCCGCAACGCCGTCGTCTATCACGCCCTGCTTCTGTTCTGTTCTGCTCGGCGCGCCACTTGGCAAACCTGCCGCTCAACAGGGTAGGAAAAGGCTCACTATCTAGGCCAGGGCGACCGGAAGGGGAGCGGTCGCTGCTTCGTCGTGCACGCTCAGGCTCGTTGCGCGCGAGCCAGCGCCTCTCTGGTGACAGCGGTGTACTGATGATCTTCGCCGAAAACGCGAACGCGGTCGACCAAGGCCCGGGTCAGCGTTGCGACTGCGGCGTCGCGGCGACCGGCCTTGTGATAGGCGCGACCCAACAAGTGCCTGGTCGACAGGGCGGCGGGGTGATCCGGGCCGAGTACACGCTCTCGGTCGTCGACGGTGCGCTCGGCGAGCGTGATCGCCTCGTCGAGGCGGTCCGCCGCGGTTAGGGCGAAAGCGAGGTTGTGCGAGGAGGTCAGTGTGTTCGGGTGCTCTGGACCCAGGACATGTCCGCGCCCGGCGAGGGCGAGCCGATGGTGCTCGATTGCCTCGTCGTGGCGGCCCAGCGCGCAGTATGCTGCGCCGAGATTGTCGCGAGTGAACAATGTCATCGGATCGTCCGGGCCGACCACGCGTTTGCGGGCGGCAAGAATCTGCTCGTAGCAGTCGACGCAGCGATCGTGGCGTCCCAGCTGCTGATAGATCGCGGCCAGATTATGCAGAGTGGTCAAGGTGTCAGGGTGATCGGATCCCAAGGTATCCATGCGTATGGCGAGGACGCGTTCGTGCAGAGTCACCGCCTCTGGAATGCGACCGGTCTTGTGGTAAGCGTGGGCGAGGTTGTTGCATACGACGAGGGTCTCGTTGCGCTGTGGACCGTACTTCCGCTCGTGGTGCGCCAGCAGATGCTCGCACTGGTCAGCCGCCTTGTCGAACAGCTCGAACTCGGTGGCGTAGAGATGAGACAGGATCCGGCGCACCGGAATGGTGTCGTCGTGGCCGGGGCCGCGCAGTCGCTCATGGTCGTCGAGGACGTGCTCGAACAGCGGCAGCGCGTCGTGCGCGCGGCCGGATTGCCATGAACTCCAGGCGAGCTGGAACCTGGCTTCGATGGTGTCGTCGTGATCGGGACCGAGCTCTCGCTCACAAATGACCAGATCGTAGGCCAGCAGCGGAGTCTCGGAGGCGTATCGTTTAGTCGCCCGATACAGTGCAGTCAATCCTTTTCTGGCCCGGACTGTCTCGGTGTGGTCTTTTCCGTGGACACGTTCGGCGGTGTCGAGGTTGCGTTCCAGCAGCGGGATCGCCAGTTCGTCATGTCCGGCTTCCAGGTAATACGACAGCAGCCGGTCACGCAGCGCGATAGCGACCGCATCGTCGAGACCGACGATGCGCTCCCGATCGAGAAGCGCCTGTCCCATCACGGCGATCGCGTCGTAGAGCCGGTCTGGGAGGCTCAGCAAGGCCAGCGCCAGATGCTCACGTGCTTCCAAGGTCAAGCGACTATTCGCGCCTCGAACTCGCTCGTTGTCGGCTAGGCTGCGTTCGAGCAACGTGGCCGCCTCGTCGTGTTGGCCGAGCCGATTCAGGCAGACCGCGACCGCGGTGCGCACATCGATCGTCTTCTCATGGTCTGCATCGTAGAGCCGTTCGCAGTCGGCGAGCAACCCTTTGAAAACCGGGACCGCGTCGACGTATTTCTCCGAGTGCAGCAACACTGCCAAGGTCTGAGGATGACGCGAACCGAGCTCCTGCTCGACGGTGTGCAACGAATACTCGTAAAGTCGAACCGCATCGTCGTGCCAACCGGCGAGTTGATGGACGAGGTGATCGTGTTCGTGGGGGGAGATCGACATCTCGAGCGGGCCTCTCAGCAGTCTTAGGCTTCGTCTTCAGTATCGACGACCTTGCCGATGACGAAACTGTAGCTGCCGCTGAGGAAGTCGTGTTTCAGCATGTTGATGCGGTGCGAGACACAATCCTTGAGACCAAGAGCCGCCGCGAAGTACCGCACAAAGCGTGAGTGCAGCGGGTGATCCTCGGCGGCATGGACGGAGTAACGCTATGAAATGCCTTCTATCTGCCCGACTCCTCGGACCCGGATCTGTTCCATTCCACTGAGCTCACCCGGGGGCCGTGGTCGCCGGATGCCCAGCACGGCGGGGCGCCGGCGGCTCTTTTGGGGCATGCGATCGAACGGTGCGAGCCTAGACCAGCATGTCGGATCGGTCGGGTCACAGTGGAGTTTCTCGGGCCGGTGCCGATTGCTCCACTGCGGGCCCAGGCGCGGGTTACCCAGGCCGCGGCGCGAGTCAGGCAGCCGGGGCGTAATATCGAATTGATCGAGGCCACACTGAGTTCCGACCAAGGACCGGTGCTGAAGGCCACCGCTTGGCGGCTGCGACCGGCGGAGCCGAAGCTGGATGTGATGGCCGAGATACAAGCGGCCGAGCCTCTGCCCGGCCCAGATGCTGTGACGCCGAGCCCTGAGCATAGCTTCCCGAGTACTCAGCCCGTCGGATTCCACACCGGCGTCGAATACCGTTTCGTCTCAGGCGCATTCCGGACCCCAGGCCCTGCGGTGTGCTGGTTTCGCCTGCGCTACCCGATCGTGGCCGGTACCTCACCCAGCCCGCTTCAGCGGACCCTCGCCGCCGCCGACTTCGGGAACGGCATCAGCTCCGTCCTGCCATGGGACCGATACTTTTTCATCAACACCGATCTCACGGTGAACCTGCACCGCGCCCCCGCCGACGAATGGGTATGCCTGGATGCGGTCACCTACCCAGAACGCAGCGGTATCGGATTAGCCGAGTCCCACCTGCTCGATGCGAAGGGCCCGATCGGGCGCAGCACCCAGACTCTACTACTCGGCACACGCTGACCCGCACGTTCAGCCGACCTCCACGTGCGTGGTGTCGACTCGGTCGGGTGACGGCGGTGGGGTGAATCAGGGTCGGCCATGGGAACACAGTGAACCGTCCCGGGTTTGATGCCAATGCCGTTAACTTATGCGCTGGTATAGCTGGATCTCGGCGGGGCTGGTGTGGCTGATGCTCTTGTGCTGCAAGGTTTTTCGGGGGAACTTGTGGCGGCCGGCGCGTTTGAGGACCCGCGGGTAGCTGCGGTTGCGCCGCGGCGGGTTCGGCGTTCGGTGATCTCGGCGACGGCGTCACCGGTGGTCGTGGCGAGCCGGTCAGGGGGAAAAACCCGCTTGTCCGGTGACATGTCACCGGGCAACGCGGAGGGTGCGGATGAACGACAGCCGTAACGGATCGCAGCCTTCGAGGTCGGCGGCGTGGTACATGAGTTCGCGGATCGCGTAGTGGGTGGTCAAAAGGCCCCAGATCTCCTGGCGCACCATGGCGGGGCTGTGCGAGCGCAGCACTCGGTAGCTGCCACGTTGACGGGTTTCGATCTCGGCGAGGCTGGTCTCGAACTCCCAGCGCTGATGGTAGGCAGCGGCGAGTTCGGCAGCGCTGGCCTGCTCGGGGTCCAGTATGGTGGTGACCAGCCGAATCGGGCCGGGTGTGTCGCTGTCGCGGTTGGTGATCTCGTATTCGATCACCCGCACCGCCACTCCTTCGGGCATGGTGTCCAATCCCCGGGCGCGGTGGCGGCGAATGCGCTGGCGCTCGATGTCGGTCATCAGCCGCGAAAGATACGAGCCGTCCGGAAGCTGGTGCACCACATGCAGTTTCAGCCCCGACTGCACCCGCCACAACAGATCCGCGCGGGTTGCTGCGGCCTCGCGCCAGAACTCGTGGCTGAAGAACCCGCGATCGGCGATTACCAGCATCCCCGGATCGAACGCGGCCAGCAGTTCACGCGCCAGCTCACGCTCATCATCGGTGACAGCGCCGATCTCGGCGTCGATGATCGCGTGTGTGCCGCATTCGGCCAGCCCGACCACCTTCACCTTCGGATACGGCGCGTCCAAGCCCTGATGACTCGTTCCACGCCCGAACGCCTCGTCGTTGCCGGGCGTGTCCGGGACATCCATCTGGACCCCGTCCACAGCCATCACCCGCCGTCCGGCCAGCCATGCACCCGAAGTGCCCGCCCCAGCCAGCGGCACCGCGACCCGCCGATACAGCTCCCGCAGCGGTTCTTCGCCCAGGCGGGCGCGGGCCTTGCACAACGCCGGCGAGGTCGGCACCTGCCAGTCCTCGTCCCACGAACGCAGAAACCGCAGCCCGTCAACGAGTTTGCGCATCACTTCCTCATAGGCGTCATCGAAGAACAACGTCATCGCCAGCACGAAATACACCACCACCCGCGCCGGCAACAGCCGCCGCCGCTTCTCACGCCGACAGGTCTCGACCAGGACCTCATCGACCAGATCCCGAGTCACCACCCGGGTCAGCACACCCAGCCCCACCCGGTCGGTCAGCCGACCCGCCACCTCCGCCACGAACCGGCACCCTAGCCCATATCGCATGCCCCGCAGAAAGATTCGCTAGCAAACTGCCCAGCATCAGCAACCGCACAAAGTTAACGGCATTGGGTTTGATGCCCACCTTCTTGATTGGGAAGGTAGACATCATGCCGACGAAGTACGACGCGGCGACGAAGGCGAAGGCGGTTCGTCTGGTTCGCGAGCACCGGGACGATTACGCCTCGGAGTGGGCTGCGATCACCACGATCGCGGGTCGGATGGGGATGACTCCCGAGACGTTGCCGAAGTGGGTTCGCCAGGCTGCGGTCGACGAGGGCGAATCCGAGGGTGTCTCAACCGCGGCGGCGCGGGAGATTCGTGAGTTGAGGCGTAAGAACGCCGAGTTGGAGAAGACGATCGAAATCCTCAAGGCGGCAACGTCTTTCTTCGTTCGGGAGTGCGACCCGAAACAGAGGTGATTTGTCGGTTCATCGCCGAGAATCGGGCTCGGTTCGGGGTCGCACCGATCTGCCGTGCGCTCAGTGCGCACGGGTGCAGGATCGCCCCGAGAACATTCCACGCGTGGAACAAGCGGGCACCGTCGAAACGGTCCCTGTGGGACGCGGCGGTGACCGAGATCCTGGCCCGCTGTTACGAGCCCGACGAGCGTGGGCGGCGGCCGGAGTCGTTGTATGGGTCGTTGAAGATGTGGGCTCATCTTCGCCGCCAAGGCATTCCGGTGGCCCGCTCCACGGTGGAGCGGCTGATGCGCGCCAACGGCTGGAAGGGAGCCACCCGCGCCAGAAGCGTGCGCACGCCCGTGGCTGATCCGGCGGCGCAGCGGGCACCAGATCTGGTAGATCGTCAGTTCCAGGTCCCGGCACCGAACCGGCTCCTTGTCGCCGACTTCACCTATGTTCGGTTGGCGACTGGGATGTTCGTCTACACCGCGTTCGTGATCGATGCCTACGCCGGGAGAATTCTCGGCTGGGAATGCTCAACGTCCAAGCACACCAGCTTCGTCTAATCCGCAATCCAGCAATCGGCGGCGATCCGATCCCGCGAGGGGCATCCATTGTCCGGCAGCACAATCCATCATTCGGACGCCGGGTCGCAAGGCGGATTTAACTGGTCGTCGCAACATTTCTCTGCTGGAGCGATTGTAGGTGATGCTCCACCGCTTCGACCGGAGTGCGCCATCCGAGTGCCTTCCGCGGTCGCGTATTGAGGGTGTACGCGACTGCCGCGAGATCCTTTGCGGTCCAACGTGATAGGTCTGTTCCTTTTCGGGTATGACGAGACCGGTAGCGCGTCCCTATCGCTGTCGTCGGGCGGACGGATCGGTCTGGGCATGGCAGCGCATCAAGGCCTCCGCCGATGGGCGCGCGTATTTGCCCAGGGATCGCACCGCGGTGCGCTCGCTCATGCGCATCAGCATCGGCGTGGACGCCCGTCCTCGGCCGCGTACGTCAACTAGTCCCCACCCCACGTGTCGACTCACCCACCCCACGTGTCGACTCACCCACCCCACCTGCCCAAGACGGCACGCACGACGCCCTGAGCGGCGGCAGCCCCCATCGGCCGGGGTGCCGACGCGTTCACGGACCCAACCAGTCCGTTCCCGGACCCCATGCCCAGCGCACCCACGGATGCATCCGCCTCATGGCCGAGACCCGCTCGGATGGACGGTTCATGGCCGTCTACCTGTTTTGGGCACATCAAACCGACTGTCCAACAGCAGGTCTCACGAATCTTTAATGAAACCTGTGTCAAAAATATTGCTGCACAAGTGAATTCATGATCGAATAGATTTCGTCGCGCCCGGATCTCCACAACACAACACCGAGGGCGCGGCAACCGCAGATAGGCAGCGACCCCGGCCCCCTCATCAGCCGAAAGGGGGGAACCGGGGTCGTTTCGGTAGTTGGGACGCGCCGGCCATGGGGTTGCGCACTGATGAAATCAGGGACTGCGGCCCCTGGGGACGGCTTCGGGGGTCCCTGATCCACTTCGCGGCTCGGGCTGGATCAGGACTCCCGGGGCCCGTGGTGACCGAGCTCGACTGGGTGGCCGCGCTGGCGAGGCCGGTTTGCGGAGGTGTGACATGAAAGTATTTGTGCCGCAAGGACTATCAGATCAACGGTGCGGTGTTCGCGCCGCGCACCTGTCGAGGGAATAGGAAACGGTTGTTGTTGATCGGCGGATCTATCGTGGGCGTCATCGTCGTGCTGGTGTTGCTAGGTCTCGCGGCCGCAGCGCTGGATCCACGTGGCCGCGCGGAGCGGCGCAACCGGGTCGATTCCGATGTGCACGAGCATGTTCGGCGGCAGTCTCAGTGGCCGAGAACTGATCATCGACACCGTCGATGACCTCCGTGTCTATCCGGCTTCGGTTGCGCCGCTGACAGATTCGATCGTCTGCGACGATGCCCGCACGTGCCTGGTAGACGCGCGGATCAGCGGAGCGTCACGCTGTGGTCCAGGCAGGCATAGCCGGTGCGGTATCGAAGCGAACCCGAGTTTCGTCGCGCCGGTTTGCCCGCAACGAGCTGCAGATCATCCCCGACCAGCGTCCAACAATCGATCAGCTCGTCCTCATCCAACTCCTGAGCCACGGCCGGAAGCTACACCGCGAACAGCGGGCTCACACCGGGAGTGCTCGTTTGCCGCTTTTTAACATGTTCCTTAACGGCACACCATAAGCGCCCGGATATCGGATCATTATCCGGTAACTCTGCCCATCGTGATGCCCTACTTCCGGCGTCTCGGATTCTGGTGAAGCGCGGTGAACGCGTCGTTGACCTCGTCGATGTCGAAGTGTGCCGGGTGGTGTTGGTCGGGTCGGTCGATGCCGAGCCATTGCAGTCGGTCTTCATGTTCTTCGTGGGCGGGGTCGTCGAGGATCTCCAGCAGCTCCTGGTACCCCCAGGTGCCGCCGCAGTCTTCGGGCGGAGCCTTGCGGCGCCCGCCGACACATCGCGGGTAGGCCGAGCCATCGGCTCGCGGCACGGTGTGCTCGACGGCGATCACGTGTACCCAGTCGTCACCGAAGTCGTAGATGTAGGTGAGTTTCGTCCCGGGACCGGCGACCTGCTCCAGGGTGACCTTCGCATCCGATCGCAACCCCAGCTCCGGGTCGGGAACACCGAATCCACCGTAGGCGGTGCCGAAGGCATACAGGTGCGTCGAATGCCAGCCGAACGCCACCTGCAACAGCTCGTGCAGCTCACGCAGCGCGATGTCGCCGGGAACCTGCAGGCGCCGCCAGATCGGCGGTTTGGCGCCGCGCAAGTCGACACGTAGCTGCAGAATAGGGGCCTGCCCATCCCTTGTCTTGCGCTTGGCAGGCAGTTTCGGGCGCGAGGTCACCGGGCCGGGCGCAGCCGGGCCGCCGAACACACCGGGCGGGCCGGCGAGCCGATCGAACCCTGCCAGCAGGTCGGTGCCGTCGAATTCGTCCCATCTGCCGTGCGGTGGTTTCGGTTTCGTCGATGCCGGCAGCGCTGCCAGCCGGGCCCGTAGCAATGACGCAAGGTCGTGATATCCGGGACCGTCATCGTCGAACACATCGTCGCCATCGTCGAACAGATCCGCGTCGTCGAACAGATCGTCGGGGTCGGTGATGTCGCCCGGATCGAACAGGTCGTCCGGATCGAACAGGTTGTCCTCGTCGTCGCGGTCGTGATGGTCGCGCGCGTCCATCGCAGCTTCGGCCCGCCACCGGAATTCGGCCGGGTCGAGGGCTGTGGTGGTGAGCCGGACCGTGTCCCGTTCGGCGCCCTGGCGCAGCTCGGCCAGCGCTTCGGTCAAATCGGAGGCCTCCAGCAGCATGATCTCGGCGGCTTCCCCGCACTCGCGGGGGTCGAGCAGAATCATCACCGCGTGGCCCGCGCCCGCGCGGTCGAAGCGGGCGGCAAGCACCAGCGCCTCGCTGTCCTGGCACAGTTCGACGCAATCACGCGCGGTCACCGGAGCCGACAACACCCTCGTCCACTCGGGGACGGCGACGCCGTGGGCCCGCAGCCGGTTCAGCCCCGCGGCAGCATCCTCACCGATTCGTCCCCCCTCCAGCGTCGCGAGCACCGCGAGCATCCCGGCCGCCCGTGAGTCGCCCACCGCCTCGATCACCGGGACAAGCTCGGACGCGGCGAGCGCGGCCGCCTCCGCGCCGAGCAAGCCGATGGCGCCGAGGAACATCGAGCCGAGGACTTCCGCCTCCACCGGATCGGTGATCTCAGCGAAGCCCGCGAGGACCGCCTCCATCACGACCCGCGGATCGCTCCCGTCGCCGGCATCATCGACACGACCGTCGGGCGGTGGGGCCGTCACGTCGAACAACGGTGTGGGCCAGTGGTTTCCAGGGCGTTTCGCGGCCGGCGTGCGCTTGCTCACGGCCGATAGTGTTGCACACCGTCCACCAGGGGCATCGGGGCAGGTGCCCAGCCGAAACTTTCGGGGTCAACCCAGGATCCGCGACCATGACGCGCGGCGCCGCTATCCGACCCGGCGCACGCCACCCTCTGGCAAACTCACCTCAGAGACCAGGCCGTGACGGCTTTGGGGGTTACCTTGGCTATCCCCAGGCTTGTCCGTCGTGCACCAGACCACCGAGGCACTGTCCAACCTCCGCCGACACGGCTGATCCCACCGAATTCTGAGAGGCCGCACGAAGTGTCAGCGGATATGCCGCCCTCGAATTTGCCGGCCGTCGGGGCCGAAATAAGCTGCTGACCTGTGCGTATTCGTAGAGTACATTTTCTTGGTTTTCTTGATGTTTGCCGCAGCAAAGGCGTGGACGGCGTGCCTCGCAGGTTGAGACTCGCAGGTTGAGATCCGACTGATCCCGCGCTTGTCGGCGCTACCGGAAATCCGCAGGTTGAGGTGACACCGGCGCCAAGCGCTGAACATCGATCGGTGTTGAGCCGTGGCATTCCCATGTTGATCTCGACGCCGGTGAGGTCGATCTATTGTGGCAGGCATTTCTTAGCCGGTTCGATATCGAGCACACCTTCCGCATGCTCGAGCAAACCCTCGGCTGGACTCAACCCCAAACCACGTGACCCACACGCGGCCGAACGGTGGACCACTGCATTAGACGTGTGCTCCGTCGCTCACCAGCCCCTCGCCGAGCCTAAGGCAGGCGAGTGATGGCGTGTGCCCAACACCCCGGGACCTATCTCGGCGCCCGCTACGGCGGATCGCCTCCCGGCGCGGGCCACAGGTCGCGACACTGCACTCCATGCTCACCGCGATCTGGCACATGAGCACCCCCGCCACGCCCTACCGCGACCCGGGCGGCGACCACTTCAACCGACTACACCCCGACCGAACGAAAAGCCGTGCACTACACCAGCTCCAAGCCCTCAGCTTCCACGTACCCCTCGACCACGTCAGTTGACCCACAAGCCCGCCGCGAGAGGAAATCATCGCGTCAGAGTGCTGGCACTTTGGCGCGGCCTCTCACCCAACCGCTCTTCGGGTGCGTGGCCTGCCAATGTTGTTCAGTATCGGCTGGATGTGTTGTCGCCACTGAGCGCGGTGCCGGTCCTTATGGGATTTGTGGTTTGGCGCCCGGGGTCTGGGTGGGCAGGATTTGGGGGCTGACTGGCACAACTGGCTTCGGTAGCAGATCGGTCGCGTCCGCCCTGGCCACCTCGAAATCAACGCCGGGGAACTGCAGAGGGTTGGTGCTGGGTGGTCGATCCAGTCGCAGAGTAGAGGTGAGGTCGCCGAAAGTCCTTCGCCGCCATGGCGAGATGTATGGCTCGCGCACGCCGGTGAACCATTCCAGCAATCGCAGACAGGAGGTGTGGTCGAAACGCTCGGTTGCCACCCAGCCGCCCGCGGTCCACGGCGAGACGATGATGCATGGCACCCGGTATCCGCCACCGATTGGCAGGTCGCCGACGAACTCGCCCGGTTCGGCCGCGTCCGGCAACGGCGGCACGACGTGATCGAACAAGCCGTCGTTCTCGTCGTAGTTGACCACGAAAACGGTCTTCGCCCACGTCTGCGGATTCGCTGCGACAGCGTTGATCCGGTCGGCGATGAATTTGGCGCCGTCCGCGGGCCGGTAGTCGGGATGCTCACACGCGGCGGCGTTCGGGATGATCCACGACACGGCCGGCAGGTTGCTTTCCCGGGCATCACGTTCGAAAGTGCCGACCGGTGAAGTGGCGATTCCCTTCCCGTACAGCGGTGAATCCCGCGGGGCCTGCTGAAACTGGCGGAACTGCTCCAACACGTTCAAGCCGCCATCGTCGATCTCGTTGTACACCTTCCAGCTGACCCCGGCCTGCTCGAGCCGTTCGGGATAGGTGCTCCAGCAGTAGCCGCCCGGGCGTCTGGTGTTTTTGATGATCGGGCCGCCACCGGTACCGCCTGGATCGATGGTCCCGGTCATCCACATCATCCGATTGGGCCAGGTCGGGCCCAGCACCGAGGAGTGGTAGGCGTCACACACCGTGAACGCGTCGGCAAGCGCGAAATGGAACGGAATGTCGGCACGCTCGTAATAGCCCATCACACACGGCCCGTTGGCACCGTCGGCCTCGCGGTGCGCGGACAGCCACCGATCCATCCTGCCGCCGTTGAGCGCCTCGTGTTGCACCGACCAGGCATGCGAGGTGGACGGAATCTTCTGCACGCTGTTGCGGTAGGTGTCCAGATGAAACGGCAACGTGTAGCCGTCCGGGTTCTGCTCGTCGGGTTGCCGGAACACCGGTGAACCGTCGGGAAAAACCAACGCGTCCGGATCACCGAAACCGCGCACACCAGCCATCGTGCCGAAATAATGATCGAACGAGCGATTCTCCTGCATCAGCAACACGATGTGTTCGATCGGTTGCGGCACAACCGGTTCCGCGAGCACCCGCCGCACATTCACCGGCGTCGCCGCGACCGCAGCCGTCAATGCCGTCCCCCCGATGAAACGCCGTCGCGTCAACCCGAATTCACGATTACGCGGTTCGCTCAACACCATTCCCTTCCGCTTCCGCCACCAGGTCCTCACCTGGCACTCCTGGCGTGTCGGTCCTGAAATCTTCGCCATATTCGGCGAGGGGTCGCCGATTTCCTCGGTGGTCTTGCACCAGGCGAACGGTTTCAGGTTCTGGTTCCCCGAGTGTGTGTACGTCGCTCGACTCCGACCCCGCGGTCCCCGGAAATAGACCTCGGAACCGGCCAGAAGGTATCGAATGACTCCGGGTTCACCAGGAACGGGAAGTGCCGCACCGGGGTGCGAGGAGGTTGGCGTTCGCTTGGCGGTCGTGATCAGTCGGGCTGGAGGCCGCTTGATCGGTGTGAACACCTGCGAGCAGGCATGTGGGCAAGCAGCGCCCGCGACCGGGGCGTGCTTGCGGCGGAGGGTCAACCGCAGGAGCCGGTGGCGGCTTTGCGGATGCCCGCGACAGCATCGACCTGCTGCTGGCTGGACAAGGTCGACCACCCCGGACCGTTCTTGAAGTTGGAGATCACCTTCTCCGGATCCTTCGCCGAGGCGGGCAGGCTCGAATCGGTGAAAATCTTCACCATGGCCTGGCATTCGGAGAGATAGATCGCCGAATGGGTATCCGCGCCACCGGAAGCGTTGGAGGTGCCTGAAGTGTTAGCGGCCGCAGCGGGTTTCGAAGAATCGTTGCAGCCAGCCAGGACAACAGTGCACGCTACGACGGCAAGCGGCAACCCGATGCGCTTGACCAGTGATGTCATATCTCAACCAAATCTCGTGTTCGGACAGTAGCCGGATCCCTCCCGGCCCAGGCATCGTAGCCGTGGGTCGGAATCGCCGACACTGTCGATGGCCGACCGCGCGTCCAGTCCGGTTGCCTCCGTTGCGCTTTCAACAGCCCTGCCCCGCACTGTGTCTCGGCAATCAGCGTTACCCAAACTCATTTCGGCGCCACGCCGGAGTTCTCGTTTGTGATGACCCACCAGGTCGAATGATGATCATGGTGAGTGCGGCAGCGACCAGGACTTTGTCGGTGCAGATGCGTTCGAGGCCTGTCGGACCCCTTCGGGCATCGGATCCCACAGCTGGCCGTCAAGTCGTCGGCCCGCCATTGCTGAAGCAGGATCGACCCAGCGAGCGCTGTCTTGCCGCAATTGCGGGGTCACGACCCGGGTATACACATACAAGGCATCCGAATTCGCGGGGTCGCCTGCGGTGATACACCGGCTTTTGTCGGAAACGGGTCGAAAGATGCCGCTTCCGACACTCACGCTTCAACGATGCCAGCCATAGCCTTATTCGTATCGGACACCCCGCCCCCGACAACGACGTCGGTAGGTCGACAACGAAGTCGGCCCCACAAAGCGAACCCGAAACCCGCCACCGACCGGAGGGAACCGCCCCTACACACAAAGTTCATCGACGTGTGCAGGCTGGCCTGCCGCAAGCGAATCAGAGGACCGATCCCCATGCACGTCAACACCTTCAGCCGCCTCGACGTGATCGTCGCACTCGATGCCCGCAACATCGAAGCCCACCACACCGCCACCCTCGAAGCCATCATCGAACACACTCGAGAGCACCCGAGACCAGGTGTTCGTGGCGGCCCAAGACCCTGACGCTGGTTCGAGGCAGCCGAGCCAACATCGTCAGTGGTTTGTGGCTCCCGGGGATTGTGGCGCTATGGATGCGATGTCACTGGCGAGTTGACGGAGCTGCTCCTCCTCGGCGTCGATCGCCGACAACAGATCGGCTAGCTGCTGGTGGGGTTGGATTCCCTGTCTGTCCGACGTGCGGGTGCTGGTGGCCATCGGTATTCACTCCTTGCTGGAATATGGAGCCGCTCTGTCTGCTTGCGTTCGGTGCCGGAAATTGAGAAATGTGTTGCAGACAGCGGGCACGTCGGCGAACGGAGTACGTGGACTGGTTCGGACCCCGAGCGCCCACATAACGCACAGCCGGGTCGATCCTGTGGAAGCGTCGACAGCTCGGGTATCGCTGGGCGCGGGTGGCGCGTTGGTTGCACCAGCCGCTGGTCGCGCTCGGGCCCGTTCTCGGTCTCGGTCTCGGTTCACAGCATGGACACGTCGATGTGCGGTTCGGGCTGGATCACTGCCCAGTCGAGGCGTTCGCGCTGGCCGGGGTCCATCGGTAGGTCGGCGATGCCGCCCACGGGCACCCATTCGCTGCGATCGTTCCCGCTCGGTGTCGGTTCACCGGCCACAGGCTCGGCGCGGTAGACGATGGTGCACTCCTGCCCGGCCTTGTCGTTGCTCGTCTCGTCGATGACGCGGCCCGCGGTGATGAAGATGCCGACCAGGCTGGAGAGATGGACAGCGATTCCGGTTTCCTCGCGAGTGTTTCGGACGACGGTGTCGCGCAGGGATTCACCGAGCTCGTGCCGACCACCGGGCATCGACCAGCTACCGCTGCGACAGATCAGCAGGACAGCACCGTCACCACGCTGAACGAACACTGCGGCGCAGAGCCGAGCCGTATCAACTGCGAACGCTATCGGGTTCTGTGTCAGTGTGTCGTCTCCGGAAACGCGTCGGATGATTCTGCTGCCAGTCATGCCCGCTCAGCGTATCGGCTCGCAGCGAGTTACACACTTACACAACGTATTTCGTGACATTCACCACGCATCGATCCGTATCGCCACACCATCCTGCCACTAGCGCCCCGCACCGGGAATTCGTAGAACCAGCGGGATACAGGCTCACCTGATGGCGCGGACCGGTCGGCCGGTGACCGAGGCGATGCTGACCGAGAACGAGCGGCAGACGCCGTAGCGGCGGGCGCGGCGGGCGACGACGCCGCAGGCGTTGTCGCCTCATATTTTGGGTTGCGCGGCAGGCAACAAACAGGGTCGCGTTGTCGTGGACCGCGGTTTGTCGGCGTTGATGGTCAGGCAACTGCAGACGGAATCGAAGACGCGCGCGTCACCGATTCGCCGAAACCCTTGGTCGCGGGCATACGCGAATGCCCCCCTTTGGGAAGCTGTGCGATTGACAAGTTCACGGCCCGTCACAACAGTGGACGCGGCACCTCCCCCCTTGGGCGCCAATCCACCGCAGCAAACAAACAGAGGAACCCATGAACGTTCGCCGGCTCACCGTCAGCGTCGCCATCGCGGGACTGCCCTTCCTGGCCACACCCGCAGCCCTGGCCGAGGTCCCCTCCGGTTCCGCGGGAACAGGCTCATCTGCAATCGATACCGGTTCAGCCGCGACCGGCTCAGCAGGCCTGTCCCAGACCGGCTCGGCCGATGGCGCATTCGCCAACTGCGACGATGCCCGCGCGGCCGGTCGAGCACCACTGTTCCGCGGGGAACCCGGCTATCAGCCCTCCCTCGATCCAGACGGCGACGGCTTCGCCTGCCCGACAGTCTGATAGCCCTGAAACCAACACACCCGGTGCTCCGGATGCTAACCGGGCACCTGGAGTGATGCTGACAGTTTCGATACTGACGGTGATGGTGGTGGTGTTGTGGCCGGGAACCGGAGTGCTCACATGGCGGTGGTGCGCGGGGAAGAGTCGGCGAGCACGGAGGGGCACCGCGACCGGTCGGGTCAGCAACCAGTCCGCCGCCGCGCGGCCGGATCGATAGCGTCACAGCCCTTCGTCGGGCACGCGCTCTGGCGAGGCTGCGCACCGAGGTATGCCCTGACGGCTTCATCGACACCGGTGCCGACACCCCGGGCGGCATCAGCACAGCAACGACCTACACCCGCACCGCCCCACCCACATCCGACCCGACCATGTGACCGACAACATTGAACCAGCCCGCAACACCCTCACCATCGGCCCCACCCCCTCCTGCATCCGCTGGTGGCGTTTTCCCGCTACTGGGGAGCCCCCGAGTATTGAGTACCATCCGGTCGGTTCTTGGTTCGCTCTACTGCTCAACCGGGAACCACGCGGGGTCGGAGCCGAGCCTCGTGCGCGCGCCCGGGGAAGCGCGATCGAGGCTCGGCTCCGTTGGATTCGGTGTGAGGCGTATCCGCCGGTTGCCGGCCTCATGGCCGGAAGGCGCTGGTAGATGGCCCGGACGCGGTGCGCTGGCGCCCGTAAATCCGTGCCCACCAATGGTTCGGAGTCATTAGTGGTCAGCGGAAGGTCGCCGGAAGGGCGATGGAAGGAGCACCGGGATCGTGCATTCTGGAATGTGCATCCGGCGCTGCGGAATGTGTCCCTTTCACAGAGTGCGGTGCACCGGATCCGGCGCGGGCCGCCCAATCCCGCGCCGGGCCCGCGAGCCGGTGTCCGTATGCGGCGCCGGGTGCATCCAACTGCGTTCGCCACCGGCTGTTAGCAGGGGCGACCTGCCCGCTGTGTGGTGTGGCGTATCTGTTGGGAGTTCGCGGCGCGGGACGGTGCTCGGTTATGAGCGACGTCATGGCCGCCCCCGGTTCGTGTCACCAGATGCAAACTGCTGGCGTGTCGGTGAGGTGTGTCGCTTCCTCGATGAGTGGGCTGCCCGAGTTATAGCCCTGCACCCCACGTGATTTCATCGCGTACGCGGGCACCGGTCCCGGACGCCACGCGCTAACAATGCGACAGATGGGTAGCCCTCAGCGTTCAGTTCGGAAGCGAAACCGAGTGTGGCCGTGAATGATATCGCCCCATCGACGATGCGCGGCCAGTTGTCGTACCAGCGAGCGGCCAAGTTGTTTGCCCATCACACCAGCAACTTCACGCGCGGACCGTTCATATTGCGTCAGCTCTGTCATGGCCTCGTGCCGCAACAGCTTCCTTGGTGTTCTCTGCGCAGAATTCGTCATCGCGATGAGATACGTTGGAGCCGCTGCTCTTTCAATCTCGCGCCCCGAGCGGCTTCCGCGACCTGCCTACCGTTGACGCTCCACCGCAGATCAGACCACATGGTGAGTGAAGACAAGATGGCTGTGTAGGGCGAAATTTGCACCTCACGCAGCCGTGCCGAAACTCATAGCTATTGACTATCGAGGTGGCCCGGTTGGCGGGCGGCGCGGCAGCAACTGCGCGGGACGTCATCTTTGACCGGGTTGGCCAGCACTTGACATATCACATTCGCGTGGCAGGCTGCTCAGCGAGGCCGGGGCCCAGAGCGTCAAGTTCGGACACTGGTCGAATGGCCGCAGGCTCAGTCGTATGAAGACTGGGCCTGCGGTGCTGTCAGCAGCGCGAGTCAGAGCTACAGGTAGTAGGAGAGCTCGCGAGGGGCTGCCGGGGCGAGGGTGCAGTCGAGTCGCGGTCCGGGCAAGCAGCACCAGAGCTGGAATTACGGCTGCTATGTCGACCGGCCGGGGCGCGGTGGTGCGGGCCATGCAATTAATCTCCACGAGAGCAAGGACGTCCGGCTGGCCGGCACAACGCGCAGGTTGTCGCGATGCGGGTTCCCAGGCTAAACGCCGATCTCACCCGAATGTCGGTGGCACGACATGCCCGTTGTCGGTGATCTGCTCGTTGCGGGCCAGGGTGAATTTGCAGAGGCCATTGTCGGTGGTCCCGGTGCGACCCATCGCGGCGTCGATCCCGGCGGTGTCGAGGTCGACCGGCGGCTGCTGGGCAGGGGGCGCTGGGGGCGGGGATTGCGGTCGCATCGAGTGCGGCCCGTAGGCCTTGGGCCAGCGCGGCGGGCTCGCCCATTGCGTGGATGTGGGTCCACCAGATCTGGGGATTCTGCTCGAGCAGATGTTTATGCAGCGCGGTCTGCTCGATGCCGTGGGCTTGCCGGGCGTCGGTGACCTTGGGCAACTTGTCCTCGGTGACCACCAGGTCACCCATCAGCATTGCTCCGTCGGTGTATATCGCGAAACCCGCGTAGCCATCCAGTGACAGGCCGGGCTTGATGTCGACGCCTTGGGATGTGACGTGAAGATCGCTGCGCACCAACGGAATCCGGTACAGGGTGTTGTTGTCGCCAAACTTCCCGGCCCGTCTGAGCGCATCGGTGACCGGTTTCCAATCTGCCTCACTGGTTGTCATCGGAGCCGTCGCCGGATGGCCTATGGCGCTCATCGGTGTCGATGTCGATGTCGTGGTGCTGCTGCCGCAACCGGCCGCGACCAGCAGCAGCGGTGTTGAAAAGGCGATCAGCAGTCGCCGGTGCATGCGATACAGGTGGAAGCTGCTCGAAAAGTGCCCGCCCACAACGGCCTACTCATTTCCGAGCAATCACGCGGTGGTGGCTTCCGCGATGACCGCGGCGCTGTTCCTGATCAATCGTCGACTCGGGGTCCTCCCGGCCCTCGCCACCGATCATGGGCTTCTCCCGTGTCTATGTCGGCGCCACTACACACACGACGTGGCGGCCGCATGGTGGTGGGCGTCGCCGTCGGGCTGGCAACCGCCCTGGTCATGCGCAAATACGCCACCTCACTGATCGAGAAGCTCTCCACCGGTGCACTCCGCCCGGTCCTCACAGACGAGGTGGCCCGCATCCGATCTGAAGCTGATCCTGCACGCTGAGCCGCAGCCATCGTGGATTCCGGAACACCCTCCGGAGGTGTCTCACTCCGCATCAGTCGTCGTCGGAGCTGTCGGCGTCCATCGAGACCACATCGGGGGTCGACGGGCACTACGCCTTCCACCTGCCCGCTTCGGCGGCACTCACCGCCCAATACGCGACCACGACAACACCGACGACGACTGAAATCCAGATGTCGGCGACGACACGGGCGGTAGCCGGTGTGCAGTGTCAAGCACGCCCGACAGGCCGGGAACGGAATGCGTGAGAAATACGCAGTACAACTGGGGTAGACCCTGGCGCCGACCTGTCGTGTTGACCGTCAGCGGCTCTCATTGACGGCCCGCCGCGCCACGGTCGGTGGCCCGAACTCCGAAGTAGGCCACAGGATCTGACGCAAGGCCGAGCATTGAGTCCCGGAAGTGGTTGATCGGCAAGATCATTGCGCATCGGGCAACCGATGACTCTCCTCACGGATCATGCGCCGAAGGCTGGTGCGGGCGGCGGCGAGGTCGTCCTGGACGTCGGCGAGCTGTTTCTCGAGATCGGCATTGGCTCGTCTGCTGGCGGCTAACTCGTTTATGAGAATCTTGTTCTGGTCGGTGAGCTCATCGACCCGCGTGATCAGGTCTGTGGCCGCGTATTGGTCGAGTTGTTGGCCGAGTTGACGTTGGACGGTGGCTTTGAGTTGATCGCGTTCGGTCCGCAGGCGGGCAACCTCGGTCCGTGCGATCGCGAGGTCGGTCTTCAATCCAGCGGTGTTGGCGGTGCGCGCGGTTTCCCGGTCCAGGCGGGGTTGGGTCTGTTGCCGTTGGCGGGCCCGCTCGATGTGTTCGCGAACGCCCGGGGCATAGACCAGCCAGTTCGAGACGCTGGCGGCTCGGGCGACGCCGGTGAACGTGATCGGTTCGTTGCGGGTGGTCATCTCGTCGATCACGGCCAGGACGTTGGCGCGCTTCTCGCGGCTGGTTCGCTCCCTGGCGTCCCGGAGGACCTGGGCGGGGGTGGCGAGGTCCAGTCATCTGCTTTGCCCGGGCTCGATGACGGTCAGCGGCAGGGAAAGTCGACGTTCTGTCGGTGAAGGGATGCCGTCGGCGGCCCGGACTCTGCGTAGCACCGCGGAAGCCTCCTCGACGGCGTGGCGCTCGTCGGTCGGGAGCTGGTCCATATGTTCGCGGACGACTTCGACGATCCGCTGGAAGGCGGCAATCTGGTCGGTGAGGTTGCGGACGACGAACTCGTCGGCGTCCATCGCCTGCGCGATCTCACGGTCTGTCTTGAGGGCGCGGACATGGTCCTCGACCGCTGGGAGGTAGGACGGGTCGGGCCGATAGAACCCGCACCCGGCGCATTGGAACCGGATCGGGCAGGCCTTGCCGCCTGCCTTGACGTTGCTGGGCTCGTGGCAGTTGCCGAACGGGACGGCCACCGACTTGGCTTGGTAGGCGGTGGCCGATCCGATAGGCGCGAGGCGCCCGTTGCGGTCGATCACGTGCGCTCGTATTGTGTTGATTGCCTGACGTTTTCGATTCAGAGAGACCTTGAAATAGCCCATGGTCGTATCGATCGATTTGTGGTCCATGAGGTCTTTGAGCACCTCGACGCGGACCCCGGCGTCCGCGTGACGCTGGGCGTAGGAGAACCGGAACGCGTAAGGAAATACCGCAGTGCGATCGAACGGCACCGGTCGGTCGTCCGGGCCGGTCTGCTCGGAGGGCAGTTCGGGGATCGAGTCGGCCCAAAGGCGGATGGCCTCAGAGAACTTGTGGGTCGGCAAGTGGGTGCCCTCACCGAAGGTTTCGTCGGCCGCGGGGAACAGGTAGTTCGCGCTGCGAGGCGGAAGGGCCAGTCGTGCTCGGTGCTCCCGCCATTCGAGGTTTGCCTCGGCGGTCGAGATGGGGATCGGCAATCGTCGCCGTAGGCGCTTTCCTTTACGGTTGTCCCAGAGCAGCGTGTATTCGCCGTCGATGTATTCCAGGCAGTCGAGCCCGAGCTCGCAGGTCTCGCGGGGCCGCCGCCCGGTATCGCGGTGAACGATGTAAACAGTCTGGAACAGTGCGCGGATGTCTTCTCGCGCGTAGTCGCCGTAGGGAATCTCCGCGCCGAGAAGGTCCAGGTGATCGTCGAGCTGGCTGATCACCGATTCAGGTATGGCCTTGCCGAGGTCGTCCTCGCTGGCGTCCTCGACGCAGATGCGATGCGACCGGTGGCGGGCGCAGCTGGCTGGCATGCCCTGAAGCAGACCCGCGGCCAGGCCGTAATCGAGCAGCATGAAGAACGCGCCGACGATATCTCGGCGCCGCTTGGCCGCCGCCAGCTCCCCATTCCTGACATTCCGCATCTGCCGGATACCGTCGATCACGGCGTTCACATCTGCGAACCCCAGCCCGGCAAGATCCATGCCGCCGCCCGGCCGCAGCGCCAGAGCTTGCGACGCGATCACGCATGCCAGGAAGCGGCTCCGCAAGTACTCACTGACCGGCTTGGTGTCCCGCGCCCACGCCATCACCAAATCCCGCAGCCACGGCTGCGTGATCTGACCGAAGTCGAGCGAGCCGCCGCGGCGTCGACGACCGTTCGCGGAGCGAACAGAGTAAATTCCGACCGCAGTCAGATCCCAGACGAGTTTGTCCGTGGGTTCGATGCCGCGGAACCGATCGACGGCGTCGCCGAGGATCCGGTGGGCTTCACGAACAAGCACGTCCAACCCCATGCTGCCTGCAGCGCGGTCCAGAAGATGGGTCCAAGCCGTTGGGTTCGTGGCCAGATGCTCGGTGTCCGTGACGAGCCGCAGGAACCGGCGGACCAGGCCCGGGAAGATTTTGTGATCGTGTCGATCACGCTCTTGCAGCACGTAGAGCACTTCCAACCTGACCAGAGGGTGTGTGGCGTTCAGGGAGAAGTGCTCGACCGAAAGAGGCGGCAGCGCAATCGTTTCTGCCCAGACCCGGATGCATGCGGCATCGTTGATCGGCTTGTCGGCGGCCAGTGCATGGCAACGCCAATGACGTCGATGCATGACACACAACATGGCGGTGAGTGGGGCGTCCTGCTCGCAGCCGCGGACCACGCAAGCCGTTGCGGGGCCGTAAGGTTTGGCATCGGCAAGCCACTCCTCGAACGAGCACTGCAGCTGTCTGTCCTGGCGTTGGGCCCAGCTGCCGTAGTGGTTGGCGCACAGGCCGCGGCACTTCGCGTGCCGAGCGCAGCGCACATCGCCAGCCACGACCAGGCAATCCGCTGTGCGGATTTTCGTCCGCCGGTCCGGATTTGTGTTGAAGGTCGCGATGAAGTTCTCGCGACTGATCTCGCTTCGGGTGAACGCTCGTGAGCACTCGGTGCAGAAGGAGTTGACGTGAACGATCCGCCCGCATGCCCTGGTCGGGCATCACGTCACCGCCGTCCATGGGTTGTCGGGGTCCCCCGTGAACAACAGCCGCTCCGGATCCCACCCACCGGATCGCCAGTCGGGATCGAGGGCCTTCTGCAGCCAGTCCGCCCATGCGGGCAGGTCGATCTGCGGATCTTCTCCCACAGTCCTGGCCGGCGCCAGCGTCTTCACCGCGGATGTATTCACTTCCTGCCTTTCATCGTCCGGGCCGCAGCGACGGCGTCGACCGCGGCGCGTTTGTCCTTGTCGGCGACGTGCGTGTAGACATCCATGGATCGCTGGGAGACGTGTCCGAGCAACTCCTGGACCACGCTTCGATCAGTGCCTTGTCGCAGCAGCTCAGTGGCCGCCGAATGCCGCAGCATGTGTGGTCGGGCAGTGAATCCAGCTCGCTGGGCGAGTCGGTCGAACATCTCCTTGGCGGTGTCGTACTTCATCCCCTCCCCCAGCGGTGCATGGAACAGGTTGACGAACACCAGGTCGCAGTCGATGGCTTCGGGCACCAAGTCGCGCTCGAGCTGGTAATCGATGTAGCTGTCGATCACTCCGGTGGTCACCGGAATCGGCCGAGGCTTGCGGGCTTTCGCCCAGGCGCCGTTAGCGTTGCGGCGCCGCCGGACATGGACGTGCGGCCCCTCGAACATGCAGCCGAACTCACGCGAGCTGGCTAGCAGATGCATATCCTCGCGGCGCAGCCCTAATGCTTCGCCGATGCGCATTGCGGTGTCAGCTAGCAGCCTCACCAGGAACCGATCCCGCGCCCGGGTCGCCATCTGGATCAGGATGGTGATCTGATCCTGATCGAGCCACTCGTAGCCGGGAACCGCGACTCGGAATTTCACCAATTTGGTTCGGACGGTGCGGAACTGGTTGTTCTCTCCCGGGTCGAAGCCATCCGGCAGGAACGCCAAGAACTTCTTCTGGCTCAGCGGGGCAACGACTTCCGGCCTCACCCAGCCGTGCAGACAGCCAAACCGCAACAGCTCACACACTGTCGTCACGATGTGGTTCGCGGTGCCCTTCGATCGGAACCTGGGTTCCGCCGGTGGCCGCCGGCCGCGCGGCGGCAGCGGCTGCTCCACCAGCCAGCGCAAGAACGCCCCCAACTGCCACACCGTCGGCGCTGCCCAGTCCATACCCGTTCGCACGCAGTACGACAAATACAGTGCGATGCGTCCGGCGTAGGCCCGTTCAGTGTTCGGCGAGCAGTCCCGTGCCCGCAGCGACGCCAAATAGGCGGTCGCTTCCACGTGAAAGTCGTAGAAGACAGTCCACGACGACCCAGCGCACCCCACCATCCATCGGTGAGATGGCGCGCTCGGCACGAAACACCCGCGGTTGACCAGCCAGACCAGACGTCACTCGAAACCCCCAGATAGGTGTGAGGCATGTGATGATGCAGGCTACTTAACTCACGTACCGAAGATCGTTGGGAGCACCCAAGATAACCCGCTCCAAGTCGTTGTTCTTCGACGAAGTCGAGCCGCGAATGCGGCAGTGGGCAACCGGCCAGGTCACCAGAAACCCGAACGACGGTGGATGTAGCGGTTAGGGTGTCGCAGGTGACGACGTCGCACGACGGTCCCGCCGTGACCGGGACACTGCCTGTCGAGCAGTACGTGGCCAGGCTGCCGCGCAAACGCATGGCCGCCGGGGTGCTGTTTCGGGACAGCTCGGACCGGGTGCTCGTGGTCGAGCCGTCCTACAAGCACACCCGGCGGTTCGGTCGAGGCGGATGAGGCGCCCTGGGCGGCAGCCGAGCGCGAACTGCTCGAGGAACTGGGGTGGAACTACAGGCTCGGCAGGCTTCTGGTGGTGGATTATGTCCGTCCCCAGGACTCGCGGCCCGAGGGGGTGATCTTCGTCTTCGACGGCGGCGTGCTCGCGGAAGGCGATCTTGCCCGGATGACACTGAATACCAACGAGATTCGTTCGGCGGGCTTCTACACCCTCCCGGAGCTTGCAGGCAAGATGAAACCGCTACTCATCGATCGTTTCACTGCCGCGCTGAATGCCGTGCGAGAGGGCGGGATTGTCCTGTGCGAGCAGGGGCGGCGTATCGCCTGACCGATACTCCCCCGCTCGCATGGTGTTGATGCCGAGCGGGCAGTGACTGCAGGACACGCCGCGGGCTCGGCGCTGTGTCGGTGCGGGTGCAGGTCGCGGGCAGGGTATTGCTGTCTAGGATTTCATCCTTATGGTGGCGTGCGACGACCTGACACTTGTCCATCAGCTCGCCGAGGCGGCCGATCGCATCTCCATGCGGTATTTTTCGTCAGGGGACGTGTCCGCTCAGACCAAGGCCGACGGCAGCCCTGTCACGGCCGCGGACCGCGCAGTGGAGCAAGCCATCCGCCGTCGGCTCGTCGACCTCCGTCCGCACGACTGCGTTGTCGGTGAGGAGTTCGGCCAACAGGGTGACAGCGCTCGCCGATGGGTGGTCGATCCTATCGACGGCACAGCCAACTTCGCTGCTGGAAAGCTGCAATGGAGCACGTTGATCACCGTTGAAGAGAACGGCGAGGTAGTAACCGGGATCATCACCGCGCCAGCCCTGCGGCGCCGTTGGTGGGCGACGCGAGATGCAGGTGCGTGGACCAGTGCCTGTGTAGCCGGGCACCTCGGCCCCCGGGAACGGCTCGCGGTAACGACAATCCGGACGCTCAGCGGTGCCACTGCCGCGATTTGGCCCGTCAGGTCCGGGATGCCTTCTCAACGTCTTGCCATGGGTGCTGCGTTTCTCGCCCGATGCGCCGGTGGCGGCCCGCTGACCGGCTGGGCTGATACCTGCCAGGGCGCCGTGCTCGTGGCTGCTGGGCGAACTGACGTCTTCCTTCATCTGGCCGCTGGTCCCTGGGACATCGCGGCCGCTGTCCCGATCGTCGAAGAAGCGGGAGGCCGATTCAGCGACTTGCAAGGCAAGCGCCGCATCGGGTCGGGTGCCGCGGTATTCACCAACGGTCACCTGCACAAGGAAGTACTCGACTTCCTGAAACACACAGCACATACTCAGCCGTAGGTTCCCGGCTGCACCGTCGGCGCTTTCCGGTTCGCGCGTCCGGCACCGGCGTCTCCTGATAGCCCTTGCAGCGCAAATGATCCCGGACAGCCTGGATGAACAGCAGGCGGCGGATGGCCAGTTCGTGCGTGAAGCGTGCTCGTCGGTGGCGTGAGCGATGACGAGGTCGTCATCGATGCGCACCGTGGCGGCGCCGGCGCGGTGGAGTTCGCTTGCCAGCTGGTCCGCCGACACGGTCCACCAGTCGTATTCGGCGCTCGCGCCGGCGATTTCGGTATCGCCGTCCAGGGTCCGGTAGGTCATGGTCCAGCGCACCCGGTCGGGTGCGGCCGGTACGGCACGCCGGTGCCTTCGTAGCGCAGCCGGCCCACGGTGGTGCCGAACGGCGGCCATTCCGGTACTTCTACCGCGGTGTCGGGTGGTTGGACGTTGAACACCACGGGTGCGCCCGGCGTCAGCCGGGGCTTCAACGCCGCGAACAGTGCGTGCCGTTGCGTGGGCGCGAGGTGCCCGATCATGTGCATGCCAGTCACCGCGGCGATGCGGTCCGGCAACGGCAGTTCGACGGCGCCGCCGGGAAAGACCGGGATCCGATCGCGGTCGTGGCGGGCGGCCATGCGCGCCAGGAAAACCGCGCGCAGCTGCGCCGACGGTTCGGCCGCCAGCACGGGTGCCGGGGCCAGTGTGTCGAGGAGGATGTGGGTGCCCAATCCAGTGCCGGCCCCGAATTCGACCACGGTCCCCGTCGCGGGGTCTGCGCCCGACAGCGCGGCGGTCAGCCGCCCGGCCATCTGCTCCCATGCCGGAATGCTGAGTAGGTGCAGGTACTCCGCCGATCCCGAATATTCCGAATACGGTTGCATCGCGGTGTTCGGTTCGGTGCGTGCCGGTGTCATGCTGCCCGGTGCCCGCGGGTAGGGACGGCCGGGGAGACGATGCGGTAGCCGAGTTCTCGATGGGCCACCAGGCGGGCCGCCAACGCCGGTCCGGGGCCGTCGGCGGTGCCGCCGATCGGGTCGCATCGGGTGGGATCGGGTGTGGTCGGTGCGGGAGGGTTACTGGGCATCGAGGGACCATCCGTGGCTGTGGCTGCGGTCGGCGCAGAAGGCGGCGTAGGTCGGGCTGTGGTCGAGGAGTGTGGTGTGGTCGCCGACGGCTTCGATGCCGCCGTGGCCGTCGAGGACGACGATCTGGTCGGCGTGGCGGATGGTTTGCAGCCGGTGGGCGATCACGATGAGGGTGCTGTCGCCGGCAAGTTCGGCCAGTCCGCGTTGCACGAGGGCTTCGCTGTCGATGTCCAGGCCCGCGGTGGCCTCGTCGAGCAACACGATCGGTGCGTTCTTGAGCAGGGCGCGGGCGATCGAGACCCGTTGGCGTTCACCCCCGGACAGTGTGCCGCCGCTTTCTCCGACGATGGTGTCCATCCCGTCGGGGAGCCGGGCGAGCATGTCGGTCACGCCCGCGCGCTGCGCGGCCTGGTCCACGTCGGCGTCGGTGGCGTCGGGGCGGCCGAGCCGGATGTTCTCCCGCAGTGTGTCCTCGAACAGGTACACGTCCTGGAACACCATCGATACCTGTGCCAGTACTCGCCGGGTGCCGAGGTCGCGCAGGTCGCGGCCGCCGATGCGGATGTTGCCGGTGTCGACGTCGTAGAACCGGGCGATCAGCCGGGCCAGCGTGGTCTTGCCCGACCCGGACGGGCCGACGACGGCGGTCATCGAGCCCGGGGCCACGCGGAAGCTCGCTCCGTGCAGGATCGGTGTGCCGGGGGCGTAGGAGAAGGCGACGTTGTCGAACTCGATCGAGGTATCGGCGGGCCGGGCGGGATGGTCGGGTTCCGGCAGCACCGGCGCGGTGAGCAACGTGTCCAGCTCCTGCAGCGCCCGGGTGGCGAGGTCGACACCCTGGTCGAAGGGCAGCGCGTGCAGCGCGAGCCAGCCCAGGACGATCGCGAGCGCGAGGAACCCCACGAAGGTCGGCCCGTCGATCCCGCCGCCGGTCACCAGGGCGACGCTGACGGTGACGGCCAGCAGCATGCCCACGTAGGTCGCTGTGTTGTACAGCGTCATGCCTCGCAGCCGGGTGGCTTCGACCGCCCGGGTCGCAGCGCGCTGGGCTCGTAGCGCATCGCGGACGCTGCGCTCGGCCAGTGAATCGGGGCCGGCGGCGCGGACGGCGGGTTGGGCGGCGGCAAACTCGAGCACCCGCGCCGCGCCTTCCTCGTTGTGCCGGTCGACCGCGCGCTCCCACCGGTCGCGTCGTGCCCGGGTCCACCGGTAGACGACGGCGACCAGCCCCACCCCGGACAGCAGGCACAGCCCGAGCCGCCAGTCGATCACGACCGCCGCGGCAGCGGCGACGGCCGGTGCGAGCAGCCCGTGCAGCATCGGGCGCCAGATGGTGTCCGGGGCGTTGGCGGCGAACACCACACCCCGGGTGACCATGTGGCTGATCGGTCCGGTCCGCTCGGTGTCGAACCAGCCCAGCGGCAGCCGCGCCGCCCGCAGCCCGATCAGCTCGTGCATCCGCAGGATGTAGCGGGCTCCGGCTCGCTGCCCGATCAGCGTCGCGGCCACGTCCAGGCATCCGGCCGCCAGCCCGAACCCGGCGAGCACCGCGGCCGCCGCAACCGCCGACGCCGGATCGGTGGAGAACAATGCCCGCACCAACGAACGGTACGAGGGTGAGCAAAGCCGCGGCGACACAGGTCACCGACCCGATCGTGACGGCCAGGTAGGCGCGCAGCATCCGGCGGCACCGGGTGTCGCCGATCCGCCACAGGGCTCGGATCATGCCGGCTCCTCCGTGTTCCCGATACGCGACCGCGGGGCGAAGTCGCGGGCCTGCTGGTAGGTGTGCCACATCCGCGCGTACAGGCCGTCGGCAGCGATCAGCGTCGCGTGACTGCCGTGTTCGACGACGCGGCCGTGGTCGAGTACCAGAATCTGGTCGGTGCCGGTGACGGTGTGGAGCCGGTGCGCGATCACCAGCAGTGGCCGGCCACGGGTCAACTCGGCCAGGGCGCGCTGGATGTCGGCCTCGGAGTCGGGGTCGGCAAAGGCCGTCGCCTCGTCCAGCACCAGGACGGGGGTGTCCATCAGCAGAGCGCGGGCAATCGAGAGCCGCTGCCGCTCGCCTCCCGACAGGCGGGCATCGTCGCCGACGATCGTGGCATACCCCTGCGGTAACCGCGCGATACGATCGTGGATCTGTGCGGCTGTCGCCGCCGCGACGACCTGGGCGTCGGTAGCGTCCGGTCGCCCGAGAGCGATGTTGTCGCGCACCGACATCCGCAGCAGGTACGGCTGCTGGAACACGAACCCGACCGCGGCGTACAGCTGCTTCGGCGCCAGCCGCCGCAGATCCGCGCCACCCAACCGCACCACCCCGGCGTCCGGGTCGAGCAGCCGCGGCACGAGCGCGGCCAGGGTGGACTTGCCCGACCCCGACGCCCCCACCAGCGCGACGACCGTTCCCGGCGCCAGCTGCATGCTCACCCCGTCCGGCGCCCGCGTGCGGTCGGTATAGGAGAACACGACACCGACGACGGCGATCTCACTGCCCGTCGCCGCGACCGTATCGTCCGGGTCCGCGGCAGCCGGCATGGCGAAGAATGCCTCCAGTTCACCGGCGGCACCGTTGGCTTCGCGCAGGAACTGCCGCATCTGCATCAGCATGAACAACGGACCGGCGATATTGGCCGACAACAGCACCGCCGGCAAGATTCCCGCAGGCTCCAATCCGCCGTAGGCGATCAGCAGCGTGGCCCCGACCCCGGAGACGGTGACCGCGAACCCGGGCGAGGTGAACACCAGCAGCAGCGCCGAACCGTGCACCGTCGCTTCCATCCAGTCCCGATAGAAGCGGTAGTGACCAGCGGCACTGTCGAGGAACCTGCGATGCCCGCGACCGGACACCTCGAACACCTTGACCGGGGCGATCCCCCGCACGAACTCCACCACCGCCGCACCCAGCTCGGCGAGCGCGGCGTTGTAGCGGTCGAACTGCGCCGAAATGTCGGTCATGAACAGCGGAAAACTCGCCACCGCCAGCATCAGCGGGATCAGCGCGATCAGCCCCAGCCGCCAGTCCACCACAAACAGCAACACCACACTCGCCACCGGCCGCACGATCCCGTTGGTGACGTCCGGGACGACATGCGCGATCAACTGATGGACCTTCGCCACATCATCCTGAACGACCTTCTTCACCCGCCCCGACGCCGTCCGGGAAAACCAATCCAACGGCAGCCGCAGCAGATGCGTGATCTGCCGCTGCCGCAGACCCTGCGCGAACTCGGCATCAGCGACGTGACTGACCCCGTACCCCGCCATCGTCAACGTCTGCGCCACCGCAACCGAACCGATCAACGCCGCCACCAGCCACCACACCCGCGGCCCTTCCACCACGCCGCCACCCGCAGCCGGAACGACCACTCGCGCCAGCTCCATCGCCACCGCCACCGCCACCGGCAGCACACCCGCCACCGCCCCCAGCGCAGCCAACACCCCCGCCCACCGCACCCGGCCCAGCACCGGCGCAGCCAGACCCCAGAACGTCGGCGGCTTCTCCCCGGCCCACGACCCGATCACGACACCCCACCACCCACCGCGGCGCGGACACGGCCACCGAAGCCGACCGGCCACGCCCCACACCATCGACCGAGCCTGACCTGCGCAGCTACCCGAACTCTGCCGACCATCGAACCCTCACCACCACAGACTGAAAATCGTTTTCAATTAGCGTAGCGTGGTTCGTCGCTCGTGTCAGCGCTGCCGAAGCCGCACCCCATCGGCCGAGTTCGACCTGCGCACCTCCACACCCACGCCAGACGGATCGGGGTTGCCGCGAACACATACCGCCGCTCACCACGTTCGCCGTACGCCGCCGCTCCGGATGTCACCCAACACGCAGCGATTCACAAGTGCGACTGACGGCCCGCCTCCGGACCAGGAGGATCAGCACGACGCTCAGAGCGGCCTCATACGCGGTAGTGGTTGAGCCGGTAACGCCCGAACCGTTGCCGCAACACCAGGCTCGTCACCCGCAGCGCGATCCGGCGCGCCACCGGGACCCGCGCACGCAAACCGGCCGGGATCCGCGACAGGTCACCGGATTCCAGCAGGCGCAGCCCGATCCCCCAGCGTTCCACCTCCGCGGGATCGTCACATGCCCACCGCATTCGTGCCGATACCTGCTTCAACGAGTCATGGCGGTCCTGGTGCTCGATGATCCAGCGGCCGGTGGTGTCCATGGCCAGGTCGGCACCGGGGAAATTCTCGGCGATCAGGGTCAGAGCTCGCCGCACCTGCGGCTCTTCGAGGTAGACCAGCACGCCCTCGGAGATGAAGAAGTGCGGCCCCGGAAGGGTTTTCACCACCGCGACCCAGCTGTCGTCGAGGACCGAGGCCGCAAGCAGGCGCCGCCGATCGGACTCGACGAAGAACTGCGACCGCACGGCCATGGCATCGGGCAGGTCCAGGTCCACCCAATGCACGTGGCCGTTGTCGACGCGTTCGAACCGGGTGTTGAGTCCCGCGCCGATCTCGATGACCGTGCCGTCGGGATGCCGCTGCAGGAACTCGCGCACCCACACATCGATGATGCTGGTGCGCAACACCGTTCCGAACAGACTGCGGCCACCGTCGAACCTGCCGAAGTCGTAGTCGATGGCCCCGACCATCTCCACCGCCTTGGGATCCCGCAGGATCGGGCGCGGCTTTCCGGTTTCGACGGCTCGCCCGTAGAGCGTAATGAGCAGCGTCTCCTGGACTTCACCCAACCGCGTGGCGTCGATGGCCATAGCATCCCCTTTGTTGCAAATCATTTTCAATAATGATAGCTGTGTGCGACGGTCCGCATCCGGTTTGACGACACCTGCCGCGGTCGGGACTACCGAACCCTGGCGTGTTTCGATGTAGCCCCAGGTTGCTCCGGACTGGTTCGATTGGGGCGCGTCCGAGCGTCCCCCGGCTCGAGGTGCGACTACGAATCCGAGGTCGCGCTCGTGGCCGCGCTGCTGGACTCCTTCGGTGTGGACCGGGTCGACCTGGCCGGGCACGACTACGGCGGTTATCTCGCGGTGGGATTCGCGGCCGCTCACCCAGATCGTGTGCGGCGTTTGGCGATTCTGAATTCGCGAGCCCACCGAACGTTTCCCTTGCCGTACTATCTGCTGTTCGCCCTGCTGGGTGTGCAGGCGCGACATCCGATTCTGCGGCGTGCCCTGCCGTCCGCGCCGCTCGGTACGGTGCATCGGCATGCCATGAAACGCTATGTGCGGCAAGGCGCTTTCGATACCGCCCGGCTCGAAGACTATGTCGGATGGCTCGACACCCGTTCAGGACGCGAACGGTACGCGGACTATTTCGCCGGATACAGCGTTCGGCGGCAATCCACCGAGCTGTCCGCGATCCGCTGCCCGAGCGCGATCATCTGGGGTGATCGAGACACCGCGTGTCCGTTCACGATCGCCGAGGATCTCGCACACCAACTTCCGGACGCCACCCTCACCCGGATTGCGGGAGCCGATCACTACGTCATGGAGGAGCGGCCTTCGGAAGTGACCGACGCCCTGCTGGTGTGGCTACAACACTGACGACGAAGACGCGAACGCGCTGAATGCGGCAAGAGCGGAGTGCGCCGCGAGGCGCTTGTGCGCCGTGAGGCGCCAGGAATCGAAGGAGGTGAAAGACCTTCTCGCTGGGCTGTCGCAGCAGCCTGGTAGGAGCGGAGCGCAGTCCGATCCGG
>NZ_JBITGN010000032.1:0-51054 GCF_044457245.1 Nocardia sp. NPDC050630 | reverse complement strand
TCGAGACTCGCGACTTCGTCGCATGCGCTTCGACGACTCGGACGCGAGACGGGCCGCGAACTCCTCGCTCGTAAGACTCGCTCCGTGGTGGTTGGGGGTGGCGGGGCGTTCGGCACTTGGTGCGCGCATGCGGGAAGGGGCCGACTCGCGACTATGGCGCATGCGCTCCGACGGCTCGGACGCGAGACGGGCCGCGAAATCCTCGCTGGTAAGACTCGCTCCGTTGTGGTTGTTATGGCCGGGGTGTTCGGCACCTGATGCACGCATGCCGGAAAGGCGAGTCCCGCGTGTGCGGGCGCATGCGCTTCGACAGCTCGGACGCGAGACGGGCCGCGAAATCCTCGCTGGTAAGACTCGCTCCGTTGTTGTTGTGATGGCTGGGGTGTTCGGCACTTGGTGCATGCGTGTTGGGTGGTCGGTCCCGGGCCTGCGGTATGCGGTGGGATGGCTCGGCCGCGAGACGGCCGCGAACTCCTCGTTCGTAAGACGAGCTCCGCGGCGGTCGATTGGTCGGGCATATCGCTGCAAATAGCCGGCGACCGTGGCGGGCAATGGGTCCCACCACGGCGACCGGCTGAGGAGCTCGTGGGCTAGACGTGTGCGACGGCGGACCAACCGGTGACGTCCTGGGGCTGGCGCGGGCCGGGGCCGGTGTAGATGGCGGCCGGGCGGACCAGCTTGCCGAGCTGCTTCTGCTCCAGGATGTGGGCACACCAACCGGCGGTGCGGCCGCAGGTGAACATCGCGGGCATCATGTGCGCGGGGACCTCGGCGAAGTCGAGGATGACCGCCGCCCAGAATTCGACATTGGTCTCGATGGCGCGGTCCGGACGACGCTCGCGCAGTTCGGCGAGCGCGGCCTGCTCGAGCGCGGCGGCGACCTCGAAGCGGGGGGCGTTCAGGCGTTGCGCGGTGGCACGCAGCACGCGCGCCCGCGGATCCTCGGCCCGGTAGACCCGGTGGCCGAAGCCCATCAGCTTTTCCTTGCGGTCCAGGATGCCCTTGACCAAAGCACGTGCGTCACCGGACTTTTCGACGGCCTCGATCATCGGCAGCACGCGCGCCGGCGCACCGCCGTGCAGCGGGCCCGACATCGCGCCGATCGCACCGGACAGTGCCGCGGCGACGTCGGCGCCGGTCGATGCGATAACCCGGGCGGTGAAGGTGGAAGCGTTCATGCCGTGCTCGGCCGCGGAAACCCAGTAGGCATCGATGGCCTCGGTGTGCCGCGGATCCGGATCGCCCTTCCAGCGGGTCATGAACCGTTCGGTCACCGTGGTGCACTCGTCGATCTTCTTCTGCGGCACCGCGGGCTGGTAGATGCCGCGCGCGGACTGCGCGACATAGGACAGCGCCATCACCGAGGCGCGCGCCAGATTCTCCCGCGCGGTTTCGTCGTCGATATCCAGCAGCGGCTGGTAGCCCCAGATCGGGGCGAGCATGGCGAGTCCGGCCTGCACGTCGACGCGCACGTCACCGGTGTGCACCGGCAGCGGGAACGGCTCCGCGGGCGGTAGGCCACGCCCGAATTCGCCGTCTACCAGCAGCGCCCATACGTCGCCGAAGGTCACCTGCGAGCCGACCAGGTCCTGGATATCGACGCCGCGGTAACGCAGCGCGCCACCGTCCTTATCGGGTTCGGCGATATCGGTGGTGAATGCCACCACGCCTTCCAGTCCACTGACGAAATCAGGGGGTACGGCGGTTTGCCCGCTGGGCACCGCATGGCTGGTAGTCATTCTGTGACTCTCCTTGCACTTCGGTTCGTTCCTTGGCGACGACTTGCGGGTCGCTGGAAAAGGCCTGTTCTCGTCGATATGGGTGTGGCTCGCCGAGCACATGCCGATCAACAAAACCTTAGCTCCCTGCTACCGCGGAGTAACGTCTGGCCCATGCGTGACCTGGACAATTCATCTCTCGGTCAGGAAATGGCCGCAAGCGACCGGGTGCTTTTCCCGGCGAGCGATTTGGCAGCAATGCGAGTCGACTACGGCGGCATGCCATTCGGCAGCGGAGAGGACACCGATCTGGATGAAAACTGGCTGGCAGGCGGGTGGGAGCCGCTGCTTCGGCACTGGATCGAACAGGCCACCGCGGTCGGCATTGCCGAGCCCAATGCCATGGTCGTCGCGACTGTCGCACTCACCGATATCGGGCCGCGTCCGGTCGCCAGGACGGTGCTGTGTAAAGGCCTCTCGCCGGAAGGTGTGACTTTTTACACGAATTACGACTCGGCAAAGGGCAACCAGTTGGCTGGCGTGCCATTCGCCGCCGCGACCTTTGTTTGGCCCGCACTCGGTCGACAGGTGCATGTGCGCGGGCCGGTCGAGCTGGTATCCGCCGAGACGACCGCCGTCTACTGGCGCTCCCGGCCACGCGATTCGCAGCTGGGCGCCTGGGCCTCGCGCCAGTCCCGGCCGATCGCCTCGCGCGCCGAACTCGATCGCACCCTGGCCGAGACCACCGCTCGCTTCGCCGATGTGGACGAAATCCCGGTGCCGCCGCACTGGGGCGGCTACCTGATCCGCCCCGACGAGGTGGAGTTCTGGCAGGGTCGCCGGGGACGGCTGCACAACCGGATCCGGGTGCGGATCAGCGGCGACACCATGACAGTCGACCGACTACAACCCTAGAAAGCCCCCGGCAACCCCTGGTCGAAGCGCTCCGCGACGCTGAATCGTCGAACCCAACATTGTTGCGCCATTGACCGACTCATTACGCTGCGGTCGGTGAAACTGCTCGCCGACACCACCCCGCTGCGCTATCCCGAGTTCCGTCGGCTGTGGACCAGCAATATCGTCACCGTCATCGGGTCGCAGTTGGCCGTGGTGGCCGTGCCGCAGCAGATTTTCCAGATCACCGGCAGCTCCGGCTATGTCGGTCTGGCCGGCCTGTTCGGCCTGGTCCCGCTGATCGTGTTCGGTCTGTGGGGCGGCGCGCTTGCCGATGTGATGGACCGGCGCAAACTCATGCTCATCACCAACTGCGGCACCGGTGTGACCGCGGTCGCCTTCTGGGCGCAGGCCGCGGTCGGACTCGACAACGTCTGGATCGTGCTCGCACTTTTCGCCGTGCAGCAGGCGCTGTTCGCGGTGAATCAGCCGACCCGCAGCGCCGCGATACCGCGATTGCTACCCACCGAACATCTGGCGGCGGCCAGTGCGCTCAGCATGACCGTGCAGCAGACCGGCGCCATCGCCGGACCGGTGCTCGCAGGTGTGCTGATCCCCGTGGTCGGCCTGTCCACCCTGTATCTGATCGACGCGATCGCGCTGCTCGCCAGCGTATGGGCGGTGTGGCGACTGCCCGCCATCCCGCCGACCGGCACCGCGCGCAAGGCCGGATTCCGCACCGTCCTGGACGGTTTCGCCTATCTGGCGACACAGCGCATCCTGCTGGCCTCCTTCGTGGTCGATGTGATCGCCATGGTCTTCGGCATGCCGCGCGCGCTCTACCCGCAAATCGCGCACGAGACCTTCGGTGATCCGGCCAGCGGCGGCGTGGCGCTCGGCCTGCTGTTCGCCTCCATGTCGGTGGGCGCGGTGCTGGGCGGAGTCTTCTCCGGTTGGATCTCGCATGTGCGCCGCCAAGGGCTCGCGGTGGTGGTTTGCATCGCGCTGTGGGGACTGGCGATGGTCGGCTTCGGCGTCGCGGTCGGCTGGACCGGGCACGGCCTCGGGATCGGACCCGGACTGTGGATCGCGTTGGGCTGCTCGGCCTTCGGCGGTGCGGTCGATATGGTTTCGGCCGCGCTGCGCATCGCCATGCTGCAGACGGTCACCACCGACGAGATGCGCGGCCGCTTGCAAGGGGTGTTCATCGTGATCGTCGCGGGTGGCCCGCGCATCGGTGATGTTGCCCACGGTTTTGCGGCGGCGAGCCTGGGTACCGCGGTGGCCGCGGCGGGCGGCGGTGTGCTCGTCGTTATCGGGGTGGTGCTGGCTGCGCTCGTGTTCCCGGCCTTTGTGCGCTATCGCGTTGCCAGGTCGCACTCGGTGACCGTGCCGGGATGAGTCATAAACCTCACCTGAGCAGAAGTTGTTTGTGAGGTCGGTCGGTGGGCACCCTCGTTCTCGGGCCGCGCGAGTAGCGACTAGCGTCTACGTGAGAGCACCGCCGTGCCGACCGCACCCCGATGCCGACGGTCCTAGCCTGAGAGGGATCCTTCCGTGCCCGAAAAAGACCACATCAACGACGCCAAGCCGGTTTTGAGCTACCCCGGCGGCGAATATGCCATGACGATCGCCGAAGCCAAAGAAGGCAATGACGGCGTCGACCTCGGCAAAATGCTGGCCAGCACCGGGTACGTGACCTACGACCCCGGATTCATGAACACCGCGCCGACCAAGTCGGCGATCACCTACATCGATGGCGAAGCGGGCATCCTGCGTTACCGCGGCTACCCGATCGACCAGCTCGCCGAATCCTCGACCTTCATCGAGGTCAGCTACTTGCTGATCTACGGCGAGCTGCCGACCCAGGCGCAGCTGGACGAGTTCACCGACCGGATCCGCCGCCACACCCTGCTGCACGAGGACCTCAAGCGGTTCTTCGACGGTTTCCCGCGCAACGCGCACCCGATGCCGGTGCTGTCCTCGGCAGTGAACGCGCTTTCGGCGTACTACCAGGACTCGCTGGACCCGAAGGATCCCGAACAGGTCGAGCTATCGACCATCCGACTACTGGCGAAGCTGCCCACCATCGCGGCCTACTCGTACAAGAAGTCGGTCGGCCAGCCCTTCCTCTACCCGGACAACTCGCTGAGCCTGGTGGAGAACTTCCTGCGGATGACCTTCGGCTTCCCGGCCGAGCCCTACGAGGTCGACCCCGAGATCGCCGCCGCGCTCGACATGCTGCTGATCCTGCACGCCGATCACGAGCAGAACTGCTCCACCTCGACCGTGCGCCTGGTCGGCTCCTCCGACGCCAACCTGTTCACCTCGGTCTCCGGCGGCATCAACGCGCTGTGGGGCCCGCTGCACGGCGGCGCCAACCAGGCTGTGCTGGAGATGCTGGACGGCATCAAGGCCGATGGCGGCAATGTCAAGGAATTCATCCGCAAGGTCAAGAACAAGGAAGACGGCGTGAAGCTCATGGGCTTCGGGCACCGCGTCTACCGCAACTACGACCCGCGCGCCTCGATTGCCAAGAAGCATGCCGACGCGATCCTGTCCAAGCTCGGCGGCGACGACGAATTGTTCGATATCGCAAAGTCTCTCGAAGAGGCAGCGCTGACCGACGAATACTTCATCTCGCGTCAGCTGTACCCGAACGTCGACTTCTACACCGGTGTCATCTACAAGGCCATGGGCTTCCCGACCCGCATGTTCACCGTGCTGTTCGCTATGGGCCGGCTGCCGGGCTGGATCGCGCACTGGCGGGAAATGCACAGCGAGCCTTTGAAGATCGGCCGTCCGCGCCAGATCTACACCGGTTACGGTCACCGTGATTACCACGAGATCGACGGCCGCTAATTTCAACCCAATCCACCATCACCTATCAGAGGGGATAGCCGAATGACCAAGCCGGAGATCGAATTCCAGGCGGGCCCAGCTCCCACCGAGCTGGTTATCAAGGACATCGTCGAGGGCGAGGGCGCCGAGGCAGTGCCCGGCGGCACCGTCGAGGTGCACTATGTCGGCGTGGAATTCGACTCCGGCGAGGAATTCGACTCCTCCTGGAACCGTGGCGAATCCATCAGCTTCCCGCTGCGCGGCCTGATCCAGGGCTGGCAGGACGGCATCCCCGGCATGAAAGTCGGCGGCCGCCGCCAACTCACCATTCCGCCGCAGCTCGCCTACGGCCCCGCCGGTTCCGGCCACAAGCTCTCCGGCAAGACCCTGGTCTTCGTGATCGACCTGCTCGACGTCGTCAACTGACCTGACAACCCAACCGCGGCCCGTGCTCTCACAGAGCACGGGCCGCGGTCATTTCCTAACGCCGTGTAGGCGCCGCGCACGATTTAGCGCGCCACGCACAGTTTCGTGGGGACAATCGGTGCGCGGCGGAGCAATTCGTGCGCGCAGCTGGGCATTCAGTGTTGGTGTCGCTTTGCGGGGCGTGTGCACGGCGCGATGCCTGAGACGCGAAAACCGGTCCGGGAATTCGGATGACGGCTGCTGCCACCGTCACGCATCCCGGACCGGTTTGCGGTATGTGTGCCTTACTTCGGCGGTGCGGTGACCTTGACCGGCTTACCCCACGCCGACAGGGTCACCTTGATGGTGCCCGGATCCCGCTTGACGACAGCCTGAACCAGGTTCGGGCCGTTGCCGGGTGAGGCGGCGTTCGACGGCAGGGCCGAAGCCGAACCCGACGGCGGGGCGACATCCGCGATCCACAGGGTGATCGGGAACGTGCCCGCCGGGTCACCGGACTTGGGGACGATGGGATCGATGACCGTGGAGTCGATGGTTCCGGTCAACTTCACGGTGTCGGTGCCGTCGACCTTCTCCCTGCCCTCCACTTTCGGGTTCTTCACCTGGGCGATCAGGTTGGCCAGACCCTTGTCCTTGTCCAGGATTACGCCCGGGTCGTAGATCTGTTCCGCCGGACCGATTTTGGCGTAGGCGGAGGAGCTACCGGTCTGTGCGTACATTTCCTTGTCGACGACCAGGAACTTGGCCTGGATGAAGTCGGCCTCGGGCTTGGTCCTGACCTTCGCCTCGCCGATAGCCTGTCCGGCGCCCTGCGGCTGGTTGGTCACATCGGCCGAGACGCTCTCCACCGGAAGGGTGGTGAGGTTGTCCACCTTCAGATTCAGATGCACGGCCTGCAGGGTCTGGGTGGTCCTTGCGGACTCCTGCACGATCTGCGCGGCATCGGGCAGCTGACCCGAGGGCGGCGCGGACGAGGTGGTCTTCGAGTCGGAGCTGGAGTCGCAGCCTGTCACCAGTGCAGCGAACATCGACGCCGCGACCACGGCGGGCACGAGTCCCGGTCGGCGAAGTCGAATTCGGTGCGAGGTGCGTGCTCGCGCTGTCAGATCACTCAATGTTCTGCCCCCAGAAGAGTGCGAGGTCGGGTACGACCGGGTGGATTGACGGGGACAGCTGGTGCTGCCGCCCGGGTGTAGTGCAGCATTTCGACCGCCAGATTAGCCTGTCGCGCAGAGTAACTCGACCCCGTTCGCAAGCGAAGTCGAGGTGAGCCGCGCATGCTGCGGGTGCCGACGTTACCCTTGGTTCGGTCTTCTCGCAGAGATCGGGGGGAATCCGACGCGAAAGTTACCGGGTTAAGGGATTGTTTAGTGAGATGTAAGGCGCTGCAAGCACGATGCTGTCACGAAGGCTCAGGCAGTGTGTGTGACTTCGGGGGGACATCCGGTTCGCCGGATGAAGCGCCCCCGCGCCTGTCCGCGATACACGCCATAACCCCGGGGCCGACGACGGCCACCGAACCGCGGATCAGACACGGAGGAATGCGATGACGAACAGCCAGCCGGAAGCGGAGGAGCGGGACTTCCGTAGACCGCCCGGCCCGCCGCCCGGCGGTGGCCCGCAACTGTCGAATGTGTGGGTTTACAACGGAAAAGCCTACGATCTGAGCGATTGGATCTCCAAACATCCCGGCGGCGAGTTCTTCATCGGGCGAACGAAAAATCGCGATATCACCTCCATCATCGGGTCCTATCACCGCGATCCCGAGCGAATCGGGCGAATGCTCGAAAGATATGCGGTGGGGCGCAACGCATTACCGGAGGACATCCATCCGAAGGCCAACGCCCCCGACTTCCTGTTCAAAGAGGGCTTCGACAGCTGGCAGGACACTCCGAAGTACCGATTCGACAATAAAGACGATCTGCTGCACAAGGTCAAGGCACGACTGAAAGAGCCGGAACTGGCCGCGCGATTGCAGCGCATGGATACGATCTTCAACATCGTGGTCGCCGTACTGGCCGTCGCCTACTTCGCGGTGCAGGGTTTGCGCCTGGTCGAGCGCAGCTGGATGCCGCTGCCCGTCTTCGTGATCCTGATGGTGCTGCTGCGCAGCTCGCTGGCCGGATTCGGCCACTACGCGATCCATCGTGCGCAAAAGGGCCTCAACAAGATCTATACGAATACCTTCGATTTCAATTATGTCGCATTGGCTTTCGTCACCGCGGATGGACACGCGCTCTTGCACCACCCGCATACCCAGAGTGAAGTCGATATCAAGAAGAACGTCTTCACCATGATGATGCGGGTGCCACGGTTGTATCGGGTGCCGATTCACACCCTGCACAAATTCGGGCACACGGTGACCGGCATGACAATTCGACTCCTCGATGTCTGCCGCCTCACCCGCAAGGTCGGCATCAAAGATATGTACGGTACCTGGGGTGGTGCGCTGCCACACTTCATCGGTTCATTCGGCGTGCGCGCGCTATTGCTCGGCGAGTTGGTGGTCTTCGCCCTGGCGGGCGACTTCTGGGCCTGGGCACTGCAATTCGTGGTGACGCTGTGGATCAGTACCTTCCTGGTTGTCGCGAGCCATGATTTCGAAGTGGAAGCCGAGGAACTTCCCGCCGCCGATACCGAGGACTGGGCCGTCAATCAGGTGGAGCAGGCATACGACCTGAAGGTTATCGGAAATCGTTATATCGACTGCTTTCTCGCGGCCGGCTTGAGTTCGCACCGCGTTCACCACGTCCTGCCGTTCCAGCGCAGCGGTTTCGCGAATATCGCCACCGAGGACGTATTGCGCGAGGAGTCAGCGAAATTCGACGTCGAGTGGCTGCCGGCGAAGAGTTTCTTCACCGATCGGTTCCCCAAACTCTGCCGCACCTACCTTTTGTCACCCTCCCGCGAAGCCGAGGAACGGAATTGGGGCTTCATTCGCGAGCACTGCTCGCCCGGGGCGCTGAAAACCTGTGCCGTCTACACGGTGCAGGGATTCACCGGAATCGGCACGGTCTGAATCGATTCCGGAGATCGACCGATCGAACCGCTGGACAAGCGCGGCGCCGATCACCATTTTTCACAAGAACGGGGAGAATTTCGTGTCAATCACTATCGATGAGGAAACGTCGGCGGCTCGTCAGGGGGACGAGCACGGCCACGGCCTCGTGCAGCACGGGCTGCCGCCCGCGCCACCGACCACGGTCGGGGTGATCGAGAGCATCGCGACCGGTGCGCCGAGCCAACTGGTCGACCAGGCCGGCGCCGCCGATCGGGTGGCCGAGCTGTTCACCGATCCGCGACAGCGGGCGCGGATTTCGCGGATCTACCAGAAGACGAAGATCGACAGCCGTCGCCTGGTGGTCGATCCACTCGATCCCGAATTCCTGCAGTTCGGCCGGGAGCGCGGCACGATCCGGGACCGGATGAATCTGTTCTACCGCCACGCGGTGCCGCTGGCCGTCGATGTCGCGGGCCGCGCTCTCGCCGGTATCGAGGATGCGGCGGCGGAGATCGGCTTACTGGTCTTCGTGACCAGCACCGGTTTCATCGCGCCTGGCGTGGATGTCGCGGTGGTGAAGCAGCTCGGGCTGTCGCCATCGGTCGGGCGGGTCGTGGTGAACTTCATGGGCTGCGCGGCCGCGATGAACGGCATTCGGACCGCTGTGGATTATGTTCGGGCGCATCCGGATAAGAAGGCCATGGTGGTCTGCATCGAGCTGAGCTCGGTGAATGCCGTCTTCGACGACAACATCAACGATGTGATCATCCACAGCCTGTTCGGCGACGGATGCGGTGCGGTGGTTATCGGCGCAAGTCAGGTCCAGCAGCCGCTGGCGCCGGGCAAGGTCGTGATCCGGGACAGCTTCAGCCAGCTCTTCGACGGCGCCGAGGACGGCATCGTGCTCGGTGTCAATCAGAACGGCATCACCTGCGAGCTGTCGGAAAATCTGCCCCAGTACATCTACACCGGGGTCGATCCCGTGGTCACCGAGGTCTTGGGCCGCAATGGATTGCAGAAATCCGATGTCGATCTGTGGGCCATCCACCCGGGTGGGCCGAAGATCATCGAGGAGTCCGTGCATTCGCTCGGTATCGCGCCGGAGCGGGCGGCGCTGAGCTGGGATGTGCTGGCCAGGTTCGGCAATATGCTGAGCGTGTCGCTGATTTTCGTGCTGGAACAAATGATTCAGCAGCAGACGGCGAAGCCGATCTCGACCGGTGTGGCGTTCTCCTTCGCGCCGGGGGTCACCCTCGAAGGCATGATCTTCGACATCATTCGCCGGTAATAAGCACCGGCCTCAGGGAGCGCAGCAACCATGCAACTCATCCGATTCCTCATGTCGATCTCCTGGATGCGGATCGCGGCCGTTATTGCCGCGGGCCTCGTCTGCGGTGCGGCAAATACCTTTCTGGTGACCCTCATCAGGGGTGTGGTGTCACCGGAACCGCATCCGCACGTCAATATCCAAAGCTTCGCTCTCACGGGTCTGGTCATTCTGATCAGTGGCGTGGTGTCGCAGGTGCTGTTGATTCGCCTTGCCCAGGAGGCGATCTATCGGCTGCGCGCGGATCTGAGTTCCGGGATCGTTTCGGCGCCGCTCGAGCATCTGGAACGGCTCGGCATGCACCGTCTGATGGCTACGCTGACCGAGGATGTGCGCTCGCTCTCGCAGGCGGTGACCGCCATTCCGAGCATCTGCATCGACGTGGCCACCATCGTCGGCTGCTTTGTCTTCCTGCTGGTGGTGTCGGGTCCGCTGTTCGCGGTGACCGTGGCGGGCACCCTGCTCGGGATCGCCTGTGTCGAGCTGATTCTCAAGCAGGTGCGCAATATCTACCGCGAAGCGCGGGAAAACGAAGACGTGCTGTTGCGGTCGTACCAGGCTGTGACGCTCGGCATCAAAGAGTTGAAGCTGCATCGGGGGCGGCGCCGGGACTTCATGCAGCGGCATCTGCTCGGTTCGGCCGCGACGCTGCGTGCGCAGAATGTCGATGCCGGATCCAAATTCTCGCTGGCACAGGGCTTCGGGCAGGCGCTGCAACTCGCCACCATGGCGCTGATCTTGTTCGTGCTGGTCGCGCCGCTGGATCTATCGCGCGATGTGATGGTCGGGTATGTCCTGGTGACGACGTTTCTGGCGATGCCGATGCAGAACTTCATGCACCGCATCCCGGATCTGCTGCGCGGTGATGTGGCGCTGGCGAAGATTCGCGCGATGAATCTGTCCATGGAGACCATGCACAACGAGGAGAGGTTGCCGTTCACGGACCGTCCTGCCGTCGACACGGCGCGACTGGAACTGACGAATGTCACCTACAGCTACCGGATGGAGCCGCCACCGCCGTTTCCGCCGGGGCCGGGCGGGCTCGATCCGCGAGGTGGCGCGCATCCACCCGGTCGCGGTCCACGTCCCGGTGGGCCGCTGCCGGACGTCAACGGCCATCGGTTCGTCGACCACAGCGGACACGACAATCGGCCGATGCCGCTCGGCCCGCCACCGGAGGCGAGCAATGGCGAGTCCGGATTCCGGCTCGGCCCACTCGATCTGGTCTTCGAACCCGGCCAGATCACTTTCATCGTCGGTGGTAACGGCAGCGGCAAATCCACGCTGGCCAAACTGATCACGGGACTGTATGTGCCGCAGACGGGCACGCTGTCGCTCAATGGCGAGTCGATCGACCACGAGAATATCGAGTGGTTCCGGCAGAATTCCTCGGCGATCTTCACCGACTTCCATCTTTTCGAGGAATACCTGGGCTTCGATCGGCCCGGACTCGACGGTGAGGTGCGCCGTTACCTCGAAGAGTTGCAGATCGCGCACAAGGTGACCGTGCAGGACGGGCGGTTGTCCACCATCGATCTGTCGCAGGGCCAGCGCAAGCGGCTCGCGCTGCTGACCGCCCTGCTCGAGGACCGGCAGATCTATGTCTTCGACGAATGGGCGGCCGATCAGGAGCCCAAGTTCCGCGATGTCTTCTATCAGGAAATCCTCACCGAACTCAAACAGCGCGGGAAGACCGTCATCGTGATCACCCACGACGATCGCTACTTCCACCACGCAGACCAGTTGGTCAAGCTCGATTTCGGCAGGGTGGTCGCCGCGAAGCGGACCGAGGAACCCACCGGCGCCGAGCTCGCCTGATCTTCTACGGTCCTTACCGAACTCTCAGACTTCGGTAAGCGACGACGCCAATTCTGAGCTCTAGGGTCGGCAGGTGTGACTAAGCGTAGCGAAGGAACCAAAGACACAGCGCTGCCGGTCACGGCGGAGCCGAGCGCTAGCGCGGTGGAGTTGTGACCGGAATACGCACCCGGTGGGCGTTGCTCGCCGTTGCCGTTGCCGTTGCCGTTGTCGGGGCGCTCGGGGGCGCCGTCACCGCTTGCTCGAGATCATCCGGCTCACCCAGCGGTATCGCGCTGGTGAACGCCGATACCGGGCCGACTGGTGCGCGCATCGCGCAGGGGCTGCAGCAGGACGGCGGCGGTTACGAGTGGACCGTCGGCAAGCCGGGTGAGCTCGATGCGGATGACTACGCGGCGGTGATCACCCTGCCTGCCGATCTGACCCAATCCATGGGCACACTGGCGAGTGCGCAGCCGAAGCGGGCCAAGGTCACGGTGGATACGCATAAGGGCGCGGACGCGGATGCGGTGAACGGCGCGGTGAACACGGTGACGCACCGAGTCGGCGCTGCCGGTGTCGATGCCGCTTTGGCCGCGGTCGCGCAGGCGCGCACTCAGATGACCTCGGTGCAGCTGACCACCCAACTGCTGAACGCCGGGGTGAGTGCCGCGGCTGCGGGCGCCGACCAGTTCAGCTCGGGTGCGGATCAGCTACTCGGCTTCCTGGCCTACGCCAAAGAAGGTTCGGCACAACTGACTTCGGCCATCGCATTGCTGAACTCGACCGTCTCGGGTGCCGCCGCACAGGCAAATCAACTTGCCTCGGCATTGGATTCGACCGGCGTCACGATTGGACAGGTGCAGCAGACCGCGAATACGGTAAGCGGCGGACTGGACCAGATCCTGCCGCTGATGCGCGCGCTTCCTTTCGCGGGCGATCCCCAGGTTGCCGATGTCATCGCGAAACTCGAAGGATTGCACAATGTTTCGAGTCAGGCCGGTTCCCAGCTGACCAATCTCGGCGGTCTGGTCGGTGCTTCGGTCGATCCGGGCACCGATCTCGGCACACTCCTGCGCGCGGTTGTGGACCGATTGACCGGTGCCAGTGCGCAATTGGCCGAAGGCGCGAAACTCGCCGAGGGCCTGCCGCAGCTCGCCGACGAGGGCGGTGCTCAATTGGTAAGCGCCATAGGCCAGCTGACCGGCGGCGTCACCCAACTGCAACAGATCGTGACAAACCTCAGCACCCAAACCGACAAGGCCGTCTCAGCGCTGCCTCAGCGCAGCAGCGCCCAGCAGTCCGCACTTGCGCTTGCATTGACCGACCCGGTCGAGGTGGTTCGCAACTGATACTCGAAGGAACGGTGTCGGAAGCGCGGGCCGCGGCGGCTCTTCAGGTCAAGTGGTAGTTCGGCGTTCGGGCAAGTCCAATACCAAGCGCACACCGCCGAGCGGACTGTCGTCGAAATAGGCTCGGCCGCCGTGTAATTGGGCCTGTTGGGCGACCAGGGCGAGGCCGAGTCCGGAACCGCCTTTGTTGGCTTGGCTGCCGCGGAAGAAGCGTTCGAAGACGGCGGTGCGTTCTTCGACGGGGATGCCTCGGCCGTTGTCATCGACGGTTATCAGTATGTGTCCACTGGGGATTCGGTGAGCGGAGACGACGGCCTCGGTGGCGCGGCCGTGTTTGACGGAGTTGGTCAAAGCGTTGTCGACTGCCAGGCGCAGTCCGGCGGGGAGGCCGCGAGTGATGAGTTCGGCATCGGTATCGATGCGGACGGTTACGCCGGGGTAGTGGCGCATGGCGTCGTGGGCGGCCTGATCGCAGAGGTCGCCGACGTCGGTGTCGACGTGATCGCGCTCGTGTGTGAGGTCGCCCGAGGCGAGACGTTCCAGTGCGGCCAAGGTAGTTTCGACGCGGCCCTGGCTGCGTTGCAGGTCAGCGAGGATTTCGGCGCGTTGGGCCTCGTCCAGGTCCAAGGTGCGCAGCACCTCGAGGTCGGTGCGCATGGCGGTGAGGGGGGTGCGTAGTTCGTGCGCGGAGACGGCCGCGAAGTCGCGTGCGGTCTCGAGCGCGGCGGCGGTCTCGGTTTGTGCCTGATCCACCCGTTGCAGCAGGGTGTTCACCGCTTCGGCGAGTTTTTCCGCCTCCCGAACTCCGGAACCGTCGACCGGTGGCTGCGGATTGTCCGGATCTCGGTAGCCGCTGCGTGTACCGACCTGTCGGGTGAGATCGACGATCGGGCGCACGGCGCGGCCCGCGAGCAACCAGCCGAGTGCGGCGGCGGTGGCGATTGCCAGTCCGGCTCCGGCGAGCACCCAGCGCTGTTGCTCGGCGGTGGTACGCGCCGCAGTCGTTGCCGGAATGCCAAGGGAGACAACGCGTCCCGCAGGTTGGTTCTCAGTCGTGGTGAGCACTCGGAACGGGGTGCCGTTCACCGTGACGGTATGCGATCCGATCGGCTGTTCGGGCAGACGAATGGGTGTGCTCGCCGCGACCGTGTTGTTGTCGCGAACCGTCACCGCCATGTCGTAGGTCGGACCGACCAGTCCGAGCACACCGACGGCCAATACCGAATCGATGAGCACCAATCGCGACGCGATGGCCAACTGCTGATCGGTCTGGGCGAGGTTGTTGCGCTCGATGGCCCGGGATGAGATCACGCCGATGATCGTGACGATGATGATCGCGCCGACCGCGGCCGCACCGGCCACCCGGGTGCGCAGCGAGAACGTGCGCCGCCGCCGCTTATCGGATAGCTGCGACGTCATTGCCAACTCACTTGGGCGCTCGCAGCACGAATCCGACGCCGCGGACCGTGTGCAGCAGCCGTGGCGCGCCTTCGACCTCCAGCTTGCGCCGCAGGTATCCGACGAAGACATCGACCACATTGGTGTCGGCGGCGAAGTCGTAGCCCCACACCAATTCCAGTAGTCGCTCCCGGCTCAGCACCACGCCCGCATTGCGGGCCAGTGTGGACAGCAGCTCGAATTCGCGCTTGGTGAGCTCGATTTCGCGGCCGTTGAGCAGTGCGCGGTACCCGGCGATATCGACCTCGAGCGGACCGACCGCGATCGCGCCCGGCGTCGCGGGTGCCGCGACGTCGGAGCGGCGGCGCAGCAGCGCCTTGATCCGCGCCACCAATTCGGCGAGCACGAAGGGCTTGGTCAGATAGTCGTCGGCGCCGGACTCCAGTCCGGAGATCCGGTCGTCGACGGAGGCGCGGGCGCTGAGCACACAGATCGGGACTTCATTGCCCAAGGCTCGAAGTGCCGTCACCACGCCCGCACCGTCGAGCACCGGCATATTCATATCGAGCACCACAGCATCGGGCGCCTGCTCGGTCACGCTGCGCAGTGCCTCGGCGCCGTCACGAGCGACACGTACCTGGAAGCCGGACAGGCGCAGCCCGCGCTCGACCGACGCGAGCACATCCTCGTCATCATCGACGACAAGGACGGTCGGGTTCGCGCTCCGCTCGGTCACATCACTCATTGTGCAGGCACGTATCGCTCGAGTCGGTCAGCAAGCCGGGTGTGCCGTCAGTAGCTGTGGCAGGTTTCGGCCACGGTGCGGATGGTCTCGGCCAGCCCGGATGCACGCGGGTCGTTTTCGGCGTCCTGTGCGGCGCCCGGGTTCTCGTTGATGGCGGCCTGGAGTTCCGCACGACGCTGTTCGACCGGCTGGTCGAATTTGCGCTGCAGTTCGGCCTTCTGGGTCGGATTCGAATCGAGCATGGCCGCCAGCTGTGGGGCCTTGGCGTGCAGCGCCGCGTCGACCTGCGCGAAGGAGCAGTCGGAGTTCAGCAGCGGCCCAGCCAGTGTCATCGGATCCGCGGCCGCGATGGCCGGGGACAGCAACACGGCCACACTGGCGATGCCACCCGCGGCGAGAGCGGCGACGGCAGGGCGACTGCGGTAGAGCTTCATGGTGCGTGCCTCCAGAATTTCGGGGGTGCTGCTTCGAGGGTGCTGTGGATACAGCGCCCTAGACGCTATTGCCCCGCACTGGCACATGTGTGAAGTATCCCTGAGGGTTTCCTAAGGGGTGAAACGAAATGCGATCGCAAAGTTATCAGGGCACGATCGGATCGCCGTTGGGCGCAACGACTTCCGGACCGGGCCCCTGCGGGCGGCTGGCCCGGATCTGTACCTCCAGCGCGGCGAGCACCGAGGGATCTTCGATGGTGGAGGGCACGTCGTAGGTGTCGCCCGCGGTGATCTGCCGGATCGTCTTGCGCAGGATCTTGCCCGATCTGGTTTTGGGCAGTGCGGTGACGACGACGGCGTCGTGCAGTGTGGCGATCGCGCCGATTTGCTCGCGGACCCGGGCGATCAGTTCGTCGCGCAGGCGGTCCGGATCGATCTCGATGCCGGACTTGAGCACAACGTAAGCGATCGGCCGTTGGCCCTTGAGTTCGTCGGGAAGGCCGATCACCGCGCATTCGGCGACGGCTTCATGTCCGGCGATGGCGGTCTCGATGCTGCCCGCCGACAGCCGGTGCCCGGCCATATTGATCACATCGTCGCTGCGGCCGAGCACGTAGAGGTAGCCGTCGTCGTCGAAATATCCGGAGTCGCCGGTGAGGTAGTGGCCAGGAAACGCCGACATATAGGAGCGTTGGAAGCGGCCTTCGTCGCGCCATAGCCCGGTTAGCGTGCCCGGCGGTAGTGGCAGTCCGATGACGATATTGCCCTCGGTACCCGGTGCGACCGGATTGCCCTCGGCGTCGAGCACCCGCAGCCGGTAGCCGGGCACCGGCACCGATGCCGACCCCGCCTTGATCGGAAGTTCTTGCAGGCCGAGCAGATTCGCGCAGATCGGCCAGCCGGTCTCGGTCTGCCACCAGTGGTCGACCACGGGGCAGTCGGATCGACCGGCCAGCAGCGTTTCGCTGGCCCATTCGTAGGTGGCCGGATCCAGGCGCTCACCGGCGCAGAACAACGCGCGCAGCGAGGACAGGTCGTGGCGGTGGGCGAGTTCGGCGTCCGGATCGGCCTTGCGGATGGCGCGCAGCGCGGTCGGCGCGGTGAACAGCACGCGTACGTTGTGCTCGGCGACCACTCGCCAGAACGCGCCCGCATCCGGCGTACCGACCGGTTTGCCTTCGTAGAGCAGCGTTGTCGCGCCGACCAATAGCGGTGCGTAGACGATGTAGGAATGCCCGACGACCCAGCCGACATCCGAGGCGGCCCACATCACCTGGCCCGGCCCCACATCGTAGATATTGCGCATGGACCAGGACAGGGCGACCGCATGTCCGCCGTTGTCGCGGACCACGCCCTTGGGCTTTCCGGTGGTGCCGGAGGTGTAGAGGATATACAGCGGATCGGTTGCCGCGACCGGAACCGGATCGGCGGGCTGGGCATCGCGGACGGCGTCTTCCCAATCCAGCCATCGCACCGCGACGGTCTCTGTCGAACTCGGCAGCGATTCGGTGGCGGGCTGCGGTGTGGAGAAGTGGATGGTCGGAAATTGCGGCCGCTGCTTGACGATCACGTGACGCGGCGCGCTCGTCTCGGCGAGGTCGAGGGCCTGCAACACGATCGGCGGGTAATCGACCGTCCGGCCCGGCTCCAAGCCGCCCGAGGCAGTGATTATCAACACAGGTTCGGCATCGTCGATCCGGGCGGCGAGCTCGGGTGCGGCGAAGCCGCCGAAGACCACCGAATGCACCGCGCCGATGCGAGCGCAGGCAAGCATCGCGATCACGGCCTCCGGGATCATCGGCAGGTAGATGACCACTCGGTCACCCTTACCGACCCCCAAACGCGCCATCGCACCGGCGAACTCGGCAACCCTCGCGAGCAGTTCGGCGTAGGTGAAAACGCCTCTGACGCCGGTCATAGCGGAGTCGTATATCAGGGCCGGCTGATCGGCCCGATCCGCCTCCTCCGGAGCGTCGCCGCCGTGCACATGCCGGTCGAGGGCGTTGAAGGAGGTATTGAGGCGAGCGTCCGGGAACCATCTGGTCATCGAGCGAGCGGTGGTGTCGACGATATGGGTCGGCGGGGTCACCCAGTCGATCGCCTCGGCCGCCTCGGCCCAGAACTCGGCGGGATCGACCAGGCTGGTCTGATAGACCGGCCGGTACGCGCGGTTCTCACGCCCACCCGGGTCCCGGCCGCCACCCCCTATCGAATCGCTGCGCGATGCTGTACCCAAACTTGTGACTCCCTAGCTTCGCCTCGATGCCCGCCTCGATAGATCAGCACGATTGTGGCAGACTTCACGCGACGCCCGGGTGGGTGCCGCGACCTTTGGTTTTGCTGATTCTCGGCAGGTCAAGTCCCGTAACTACACTCAACGTCACCCAAGCTGTTATTGATCCGTTAGAATCTGATGTCACTTATTTGGGCCGTCGTAGACGCAATTTCTCGGCCAGCCGCAGTTCCTCGGCCAGCTCTGCCTGTCGAGCCAGCATGCGATTGTCTAGGTTCGCTGATGGCACGTGGTTGGGGCCAGTTTGGAAAGTGAGTGGGAGATGCGTGACGCCGCAAGGTCCGGCAGCAAACGCTGGGCGCTCGGCAACTGGGACCTGCGCTGGAAGGTTACGGCGGTCCTGGCCGTTCCGCTGGCAGTCGCGGTTGGCCTCGGCGTGTCCAGGATTACCACCGAGTTCGCCGACGCGAACCGACTGGACGCTGCCGCGAAGAACATCGAGACGATCCCTGCCGTCACCGCGCTGAGTGCGCAGACGGCGACGACCGCTGCTTCGCAGATGATTTCGATCATGCCGAACGTGTCGATCGTGTCGGACAAGAACCTGGCCGACCTCGACAAAGTGATCGCCGATGCCGAACAGTCGGGCGGCAAGCTCGACGGTGTCGCCGGTGCGCGCGCGTCGCTGGACAGCATGATCACCCAGGCCAAGGCCATTCGTGCCCAGGGCAAGAACGTCACGACGCAGACACCGGCCGAAGTCATCGGGCTGATCGACCAGGTCCGAAACGACAGTGTGCACATCGTCGAGACGACGGTCGGCCAGGTCAGCGACCAGGCCATCGAACAGTCGAAGCTGCGGCTGGTCGACTCGCTGAACACCCGCGCCGCACTGGTCGGTGAGGTCGCCGCGTTCCCCGAGGTGCTGCGCGGTTCGGCGGCTGGCGTGCAGAACGCGATCACCGCGGCCAATACCGAGCGGGCGATGCTCAACGTGCTTGCCCACCGCTTTTCCGACGGCGACACCTCGATCGCCGATCTGCGGGCCGGTATCGATAATCGGATCTCGCTGCTGACCAGCCCGGAGGCGCAGTCCGGCAAGATCCCGGTCGGTGATCTGAAGAACTCGCTCACCGGCAGCCTCGATGTCTACGAGCGCGTGGTCAACAAGTCGACCAAGGACATCGACTCGGCGATGAGCGCGCTGGTGTCCAAGGCCAATACCGGCGCGTGGACCTACACCGCGGTCGTTATCGCGACCATTCTCGCCGCGCTGATGCTTGCCGTGTTCGTCGCGCGCTCGATGATCGTGCCGCTGCACCGGCTGCGCCTGGCCGCGTTGCGTGTGGCCGAGAGCGATCTACCGCACGAGGTCGCCCAGCTCCGTAACGGCGCGTCCCCCGAGGATGTGCCGCTGGAGCCGATGCCGATCCGCAGTCATGAAGAAATCGGTCAGCTGGCTCGCGCCGTCGACGATATCCACGGCCAGGCCCTGCGTCTGGCCAGTGACCAGGCGCAGATGCGTGCCCAGGTCAACGACATGTTCGAAACGCTGGCCCGGCGCTCCAAGTCGCTCGTCGACCATCAGCTCAGCCTGATCGAGGCGATGGAGTACGACGAAAAGGATCCACGCCTGCTGGAGAACCTCTTCCGGCTGGACCATCTCGCGGCTCGTATGCGCCGTAACGGTGACAACCTGCTGATCCTCGCCGGTACCCGGCAGCGGCGCAGTAAGTCCGCGCCCGTCGAGATCGCGGACGTGCTGCGTGCGGCGATCTCCGAGGTCGAGGACTACGAGCGCGTGAAGCTGGGTGCGACACCGCGTGGTTCGCTGGTCGAGCCCGCCGCCTCGGATATGGCGCACCTGTTCGCCGAGCTATTGGACAACGCGCTACGCGCGTCGCCACCGGAAACCGATGTGAAGTTCACCTTCGCGCAGGGACACGACCAGGGCATGCTCATCGAGGTCGCGGACCGCGGCATCGGTATGCCGCCCAGTGAAATGGCCGATATCAACCGGCGGCTCGAGCAGACCGCCGAGCCGGGTCCGGATACCGCACGACACATGGGTCTTTTCGTGGTCGGCCGATTGGCCGAGCGACACGGACTCACTGTGCGTCTGCGGCCGACCTTCGATACCGCACGGGATCCCGGCGTCACGGTCACCGTGCACGTTCCGATGAATCTGATCGTGCTCGGACAGGGCCAGACCACCGCGATGCCGCAGGCGGCACCGCAGGTCGCGGCCAGTCCGCAGCGGCCGTCCGCGGCGGCGTCGATGCAGACGCGCGCGATCACCCGGACGCCGGGCGGCAATGTCATGGTCACCGTCGATCCCGGTGTGAGTGGACCGATCCCGACCAGCAGTCCCGCACCGGCCGCGAGCAGTGGTCCGATTCCGACGGCGGGCGGGCTGCCGCAGCGTTCGCCCGGCTCCACCATGTCGTCGGGGGCCTCGGGGCTGCGTCAGGATCCGGTGCAACCGAATCCGACCCTGCGCCCGTCGGCCGGACCGGCGCCGAGCGCTCCGCAGCGCGGCAAGCTCGCCGCCGCGAATCTGCCAAGGCGCAGTGTCACGCCGGGCGGTCCGCCGCCGAGTCGGCCGGGCCCCGAACCGACGGTTTCCGGCGGTGGTCTGCCGCCACGGAATCTGAACTCCGGCGGTCTGCCCCAGCGTCAGCCGGGCGGCAATGGCGTGCCGCAGCCGGAGGGCGGTCAGCCCAGTGGTGGCCTGCCGCAGCGTCAGCCAGGTAGCAATGGTGCGCCGCCGCGCGAAGGTGCGGGTGGTCTGCCGCAGCGTGCGCCGGGGCTGAACGGTCTGCCGCAGCGCGAGCCGGGTGCCGGTGGTGTGCCGCCGCGCGATACCGGTTCGAGCCTGCCGCAGCGTGCTGCGTCGGGTGGATTGCCGCAGCGTGAGGCCGGTTCGAGCGGCCTGCCGCAGCGGGATTCGGCTGCGGGTGGACTCCCGCAGCGGGATTCGGCTGCTGGCGGACTGCCGCAGCGGGAGCCGGGTGCGACGGGTCTGCCGCAGCGTCAGTCGCCTGCGAGCGGCCTGCCGCAGCGGGAAACATCGAATGGTTTGCCGCAGCGTGAGAGCGCCAGTGGTCTGCCGCAGCGTGATGCTTTGGGTGGCCTGCCGCAGCGGGAAGCAACCGGTGGTCTGCCGCAGCGTGAGAGCACGGGCGGTTTGCCGCAGCGTGAGAACACGGGCGGTTTGCCGCAGCGTGACAGCTCTGGTGGTCTGCCGAAGCGGGATCCCTTGCGTGATCCGTTGAGCAGTTTGCCGCAGCGCGACACCACGGGCGGTTTGCCGCAGCGTGAGAGCACGGGCGGTCTGCCGCAGCGTGAGAGCACGGGCGGTCTGCCGCAGCGTGAGAGCACGGGCGGTTTGCCGCAGCGTGAGAACACCGGTGGTCTGCCGCAACGGGAGTCGGCATCGAATGGCCTGCCACAGCGGGAGTCCGGTCTGACCGGTATCCCGCCGCGGGACACCGGTTCAGGCTTGCCGCAGCGAGATTCCGCTTCCGGCGGTCTGCCGAAGCGTGATGCGCTGGGTGGTTTGCCGCAGCGTGACAGCTCTGGTGGTTTGCCGCAGCGTGACAGCTCTGGTGGTCTGCCGAAGCGTGATCCCTTGCGTGATCCGTTGAGCAGTTTCCCGCAGCGGGAAACCACGGGCGGCCTGCCGCAGCGGGATTCGGCCTCGAATGGTTTGCCGCAGCGGGAGTCCGGTGCGACCGGTCTGCCGCAGCGTCAGTCGCCCGCAAACGGTTTGCCGCAGCGTGAGGCTCCGAATGGCCTACCGCAGCGTCAGTCGGGTGCGCAGGCGCCGAGCGGACTGCCCCAGCGCGACGGTCTGCTACCGTCCCGCGATAGTCTGCCGCAGCGGGAAGCGGGCCCGACGGGTCTGCCCCAGCGCGATCCGGGCGCGACGGTACTGCCGCGCAAGGAAGTTCCGCCGGGTGTCGGCCTGCCGCGACGCGATCGCGGTGCGGCCCAGCCCGCGGCCAGTGGTGAGTCGCCCGCGGTTTCGGAGAACGGGGCGACGACCACACCGCGCGATCCGGGACGGCACAGCTTCAAACCCGATCCGGAGAAGGCGGCGTCGTTCTTCCAGACCAGGTTGCAGCCCGCGGTCGACTCCGATTCGGTCATGGGTGGGACACCGATCTTCGCCGAAATGATGTCGGCGTGGCTCTCGGATCCGAACTCGGATCGGTCCCAGGTGGCCGCCTCCTTCGAGTCACCGGGTGACGAAGGCTGGCAGGCGGCGCGCCGCGCCAGCGAGGCCCAGGCCGAAACAAAGACGGCCGCCGGGTTGCCCCAACGCAATCCGGGCGGGAGGCTGGTCCCCGGCGGTGTCACCGGCAACGCCGATCGCGCACCGCGTCGCGATCCAGAAACGATCAGGTCCAGCTTGAGTCGTCACCAGCAGGGCGTCCGGGATGGCCGCGCAATGAAGGCAATGAACCTAACCGGAGATAAAGGAGACCGATGAACCCCGATCTAGGTGGTACGAATCGTCAGCTGGATTGGCTGGTTTCGAACTTCGCCAACGAGGTTCCTGGCGTAGCTCATGCCGTCCTGGTCTCGGCTGACGGCCTACTCATGGCGGCGAGCGCGCAGCTGCCGGTGGACCGCGCCGAACAGCTCTCGGCTGTCACCGCCGGACTGGCCAGCCTCTCGGTAGGCGTCTCGAATCTATTCGAAGGCGGCACCGTGCTGCAGTCGGTAGTCGAGATGGAGCATGGCTACCTGCTACTCATGGCAGTCGGCGACGGCTCGTACCTCGCGGTGCTGACGAATACTTCCTGCGATATCGGCCAGGTGGGCTACGAAATGGCCCTGTTGGTCGAGCGTGTTGGCCAGACGGTGCAGGCCACGCCACGCGTCACGATGGGTTCCTGATGGTGGGATGGACATAGACGATCACCGCATGGGGAGCGCCGAGCCGAGTCTCGTTCGCCCATACTCCTTGACTGCGGGCCGAACCAGGCCCGCGGTCGAGTTGGCGTTGGAGGCACTTGTCGCATCGCATCCGGTCGCCCTGGAGCGGCAGTTCGAACTGACCAACATCGAGACGTCCATCGTGGAGTTGTGCAGAGAATCGCCGTCCGTTGCTGAAGTGGCAGCGCGTTTGGGTATCCCCATCGGGGTGGCCCGCGTGCTCGTGGCCGACCTCATCGAGGCCGGGCATGTGCGAGTTTCGGCGACTTTGAAAGACGATTCCAGCGACGATGAACGTCGCGAGCTGATCGAAAGGGTTCTCAGTGGACTCCGGCGTATTTGATTCGACGGCACAGGTCGATACCCGCACCAGCAAACCAACTTCGGCAAAGATCGTGGTCGCTGGCGGCTTCGGTGTCGGTAAGACCACGTTGGTGGGTGCCGTCTCGGAGATTGTTCCGCTGCGCACCGAGGCATTGGTGACCAATGCCAGTACCGGAATCGACAATCTGACCGGTATCCCGATGAAATCGACCACCACCGTGGCGATGGACTTCGGCCGGATCAGCCTCGCCGACGACCTGGTGCTGTACCTGTTCGGGACGCCCGGCCAGTACCGATTCTGGTTCATGTGGGACGACCTGATCCGCGGGGCCATCGGCGCCGTGGTGTTGGTCGACACCCGCAGGCTCGAGGACAGCTTCGCGGCCGTCGACTACTTCGAGGCGCGCAACCTACCGTTCCTGGTTGCGCTCAACGAATTCGACGACGCGCCGCGGTATCCGATCGAGGACATCCGTCAGGCACTGGCGGTGCCCGCGGATGTGCCGATCCTGTCCATCGATGCCCGCCGTCGCGAGCCGGCCAAGCAGGCGTTGGTTTCGCTGACCGAGTACGCCCTACGCAAGGTCATGCAGGGCTACTGAGCGTTCGCGCTTGCCGCGTCGTTCCCGAATCGAGTGGCTGAGTTTTCCCACCCGCCGGCTCTGCCGGCTGCTATCCCCTAAGCTCGCTCGATGAGGATTTCGGCGCGGGAGTTGCTCGGGCAACTGCTCGACTCGGACTCGTACATCAGCTGGGACCGGCCACCGATGACGGTGGCCGCGTCCCCGCGATACCGCGAGGATCTGTACAAGGCCGAGCTGGCGGCCGGTACAGATGAAGCGGTGCTGACCGGTGAAGGTCTGCTGCGTGGTCGACGCGTGGCCGTAATCGCCTGCGAGTTCGGATTTCTGGCGGGTTCGATCGGGGTGGCCGCGGCCGAGCGCATCGTCTCGGCGGTCGAGCGCGCCACCGAACTCGGCCTGCCCCTTGTCGCGTCGCCGACCTCCGGCGGTACCAGAATGCAGGAGGGCACAGTGGCTTTCGTGCAGATGGTGAAGATCGCGGGTGCGGTCGCGGCGCACAAGGCGGCCGGGCATCCGTATCTTGTCTATCTGCGCAATCCCACGATGGGCGGCGTCTTCGCGTCGTGGGGTTCGCTGGGGCACATCACCTTCGCCGAACCCGGTGCACTCATCGGTTTTCTCGGCCCGCGCGTCTATAAAGCGTTGTACGGCAGGGATTTTCCGGAGGGCGTGCAGGTCGCGGAGAATCTGTACCGCAACGGTGTGATCGACGGTGTGCTGCCCGTTTCGGTGTTTCGCCGCATCGCGCACCGTGCGTTGAGCGTGCTCAGTGGCGTGCCGGATCCTGTTGCGGCGGAATCGGGTTGGGCCGCGCCGGTGTGCAGGGCCGCGAAGGCGATCCCGGATGTTCCGGCTTGGGAATCGGTCCAGATCTCGCGCCGCCCAGGTCGACCCGGCATTCGTGACCTGTTGCGCCATGTGACGCAACGGGTTCCGCTGAGCGGCACCGGTCAGGGCGAATCCGATCGCACCATGGTGCATGCGCTGGCCCGCTTTCGCGGACAGCCGTGCATCGTGTTCGGTCACGATCGCTCGGGTCAGCAGGGCGAATACACCATGGGCCCTGCCGCATTGCGCGAGGCTCGGCGCAGTATGGCGCTGGCTCAGGAATTGCGGCTGCCGCTGGTGCTGGTGATCGATACCGTCGGTGCGGCCCTGTCGAAGGAGGCTGAGGAACGTGGGCTCGCTCCCGAAATCGCCCGCTGCATAGCCGATTTGGTCACCCTGGATACCCCGACCGTATCGGTTCTGCTCGGGCAGGGCACCGGCGGCGGAGCATTGGCACTGCTGCCCGCCGACCGCGTCTTGGCCGCCAGCCACGGCTGGCTCGCGCCGCTGCCGCCCGAAGGGGCGAGCGCCATCGTCTACCGCGATACCGACCATGCCCCCGAACTGGCTGACGCACAGGGCATCCGCGCCATCGACCTGCTCGCCGACGGTGTCGTCGACCGCATCGTCCCGGAGTTTCCGGACGCCGCCGACGAACCGGTCGACTTCGCTCGCCGCATGGTCGCCGTTATCGCCGAAGAGCTCACCGGGCTGCGCGCCCGGCCGTACGAGGAAATTCGGGCCTCCCGCCACACCCGCTATCGCCGCCTCGGCCAGCCATGACCGACGCCCCTCGGTAACCAGCACAAACAGATTCCATTCGGAAAACCGTGGTCAACACACCACGGCTGCTCGGTGACGACGCGGCTCTCATCGTCGATGCGCGGACTCCAGCACGGAGTCTTTGCGTCAGGCATGGATTCACGACATACTGGACGCCCATTGGTTAAGCGCGTAACCTTGCCCGCAATGACCGAGAGATCTTCGCCTCGGGACGCGGGTCATCCGACAAATTGCGGCGCCGGCCCTGGTTCTGCGGGCGTCGGCAGACGGCCGGATCCTCCTGTGCTTGCACAGCATGGGTTCTCGACAACAGCAGGCATCGTGCTTCTCCCGCGTCGGAGCAGCTCGGCGAAAGGATGAGGGATATTGAGTAACACCATCGAGGTCGACGCTGCGGTCGAAAGTCCCAGCTCGGGGATCATTCCGGTCTTCGATCCTTCCACCGAGGAGCTGATCGCGGAGGTCGTCGACTCCGACCAGGCGGCCGTCGACGAGGCGGTGGCCAGGGCACGCGAAACATTCGAGTCGGGTGTCTGGCGCAAGCTGCCCGCCGCGCACCGCGCGCAGGTGCTATTCCGCGCCGCGGACATCATCAGGGCCCGCACCGACGAACTCGCCGCGATCGAGGCCCGTGACAACGGCATGAACGCGATGGCCGCGCGTCAGATCATCAAGGTGTCGCTCGACATGCTCGTGTACTACGCCGGCTGGGTCGGCAAGATCCACGGCGAGTCGAGCAATCTCGTGTCCGACGGACTACTCGGCCACTTCGAGAACTACCACACCTTCACCCAGCTCGAGCCGGTAGGCGTCGTCGGCCTCATCATCCCCTGGAATGGGCCGTTCTTCGTCGCGATGCTCAAGGTCGCGCCCGCGCTCGCGGCGGGCTGCAGCGCTGTCCTCAAACCCGCGGAGGAGACGCCGCTCACCGCGCTGAAACTGGAGGAGATCTTCCGCGAGGCGGGTCTGCCCGACGGTGTCCTGAATGTCATCACCGGCTACGGTGAGACCACAGGTGCGGCGCTCACCGCGCACCCGGATGTCGACAAGATCGCGTTCACCGGATCGACGGAGGTCGGACGGCTGATCGTCAAGGCAGCGGCCGGCAACCTCAAGCGCCTGACGCTCGAGCTCGGCGGCAAGTCGCCGCTGATCATGTTCGACGACGCCGATCTGGACAAGGCGATCATGGGGGCCGGTATGGGCCTGCTCGCCGGCTCGGGCCAGAACTGCTCGTGCACCTCGCGCATCTACGTTCAGCGCGGCATCTACGAACAGGTCGTGGACGGTCTCGCCGCCTTCGCCAAGATGCTGCCGATGGGCGGAAGCGATGATCCCAACTCGGTCCTCGGCCCGCTGATCAGCGAGAAGCAGCGCCAGCGCGTGGCAGGCATCGTGAACGACGGCGTGGCGGCCGGGGCGCAGGTGGTGACCGGCGGCCAGGTGATGGACCGCCGCGGCTACTTCTATGAAGCGACGATCGTCACAGGCACCACGCCCGATATGCGTCTCATCCGCGAGGAGATTTTCGGGCCGGTGGGCTCGGTGATCCCGTTCGACGACGAGGACGAGGTGATCGCCGCCGCGAACGACACGGAATACGGCCTCGCCGGCTCCATCTGGACCGAAAACCTCGGCCGCGCCCACCGTGTCGTGAACGAGCTCCGCGCCGGCCAGATCTGGGTGAACTCCGCGCTGGCCGCGGACCCCTCGATGCCGATCTGCGGCCATAAGCAGTCGGGGTGGGGCGGCGAGCGTGGCAAGAAGGGTATCGAGTCCTACTTCAACATCAAGTCCGTCTACATCGGCCACTGATCGGGTCGACCGGGGGGTCCTGGTGGTTCGCGGCGCTGCGTCGAACGATCCGGCCCGGGGTCGTGCCCGGATCGGATGGCTGCGTCGAGCCGCCTCGGCAAACCTGAAGAGCCCTGGTATCCAGCGCAAACGCGATGCCATTCGGAAAACCGGTGGTCAACACACCAGGGCTTCTCGTTGACGACTCGGCACGGCACTTCTACGGTCGGAATGTGACCTTCAGAAGCGAGACCAGCGCCATTCCCTCGATCGTGCTGAACGACGGGAACGTAATCCCGCAGCTCGGCTTCGGGGTGTTCCAAGTACCGCCGGAGGACGTCCAGCCGGTCGTCACCGCCGCACTGGAGGTGGGCTATCGCAGCATCGATACCGCCGCCATCTACGGCAATGAGGAGGGCACCGGCCGTGCCATCCGGGAATCCGGGCTGCCGCGTGACGAGGTCTATGTCACCACCAAGCTGTGGAATTCCGATCAGGGCTACGACGCCACGCTGCGCGCATTCGACGCCAGTATGGCGCGGCTCGGCCTGGACTACCTCGACCTCTATCTCATCCACTGGCCGGTGGCGCAGGCCGATCGCTTCGTCGAGACCTTCAAGGCCTTACAGACGTTGAAGGCGCAGGGGCGGGTGCGTTCGATCGGGGTATCGAATTTCACCGTCGCCGATCTGGAGCGGATCATCAGTGAGACCGGCGAGATCCCGGCTGTCAACCAGATAGAACTGCATCCCCGGCTGGCGCAGCGCGAGCTCCGTGCGTTCCACGATGCGAATGCCATTGCCACCGAGGCATGGAGTCCGCTGGGCCAGGGCACGCTGCTCGGCGATCACACCATCGTCTCCATTGCCGACGAGGTCGGTCGCACTCCGGCCCAGGTGATCATCCGCTGGCACCTTCAGCAGGGGATTGTGGTCATCCCGAAGTCGGTCACCCCGTCGCGCATCGCCGACAATTTCGACGTCTTCGGTTTCGAACTCACCCGCGACCAGATGAACGCTATCAACGCACTCGATAATGGCGCCCGCATCGGGCCCGATCCGGCGACCTTCACGGCAGGGCTCGTCTAACCGAGGCCGAGATAAGCCGTCAGTTCTCGAGCGGCGGCGCGCCCGGCTCGGTTCGCGCCGATGGTGCTCGCGGATGGGCCGTAGCCGATCAGGTGGATGCGCGGATCGACAGCGACCTGGGTGGCGAGGCGACCGGTCATGGTGATGCCGCCGCCTGGGCCGCGCAGGCGTAGCGGGGCCAAATGATCCAGGGCACTGCGGAATCCGGTGGCCCAGAGGATCACGTCGGCGTGCTGGAACGAACCGTCGGCCCAGCGCACCCCATCCGGTTCGATGCTCGCGAACATCGGATGTCGCTGTAGCGCGCCGCGAGCTTGCGCGGCGCGCAATCGATCGTCGATCCGCAATCCGGTGACCGAAACCACAGAACCCGGGGGAAGTCCGCGGCGCACACGATCCTCCACGATGGTGACGGCGGCCCGGCCGTCCTCCTCGGCGAACGGTGCGTCACGGAATACCGGTTCGCGTCGAGTCACCCAGGTCGTGGTGGTGACCTGCGAGATCTCATCGAGCAACTGAACCGCGGACACTCCGCCGCCGACCACCACGACATGTTTGCCCGCGAACTCATCGGCTATGCGGTAGTCGTGTGTGTGCAACTGGCGTCCGGCGAAGGTCTCCGCGCCCGGATAGTGCGGAATGAAAGGATGTTCCCAGGTGCCGGTGCCATTGATCAGGCCGCGCACCCGGATCGTGCCCGCGGTATCGGTCTCGACATTCAGCGTCGTGCCTCGTCCGGCCGCGAGATCCGGCCCTGCGGCACAAGGGGTTCCGTCGGAGTTGCGGTCACAGACCACGGTCACCGAGACCGGTCTGCGCACCCGCAGATCGAATCGCTTCTCGTACAACTCGTAATAGCGCGGCACCGCGGTGGCCGCTGGCACAGCGTCGGAATCGGGTGGCAGTGTCTCGGCGAAGGACATGCCAGGAAGGTCGTGCACCCGGTTGACGGTGGTCAGTGTGAGCGATGGCCACCGGAACTGCCAGGCACCACCGGGTCCCGGTGCGTGATCGAGGATTCGGAAATCCCGTTCCGGGCGCAGGCCGAGACGCTGCAGGTGATAACCGGCCGACAGCCCGGCCTGACCAGCGCCGATCACCAGGATGGGGAAGTCTGTCGGCACAAACCGAGATCGTATCGGCTTGGTCGGTATGTTCGGCCACCTGTGGCACAGTTGATGTAACCAGTCGAACCGGTCAGTTGCGGAGGATGCATGCTCGACGTTAGCCGCGATGGCGATGTCGTCACCATCGAATTACAGCGCGAGGAGCGGCGTAATGCGCTGAACATCGAACTCATCACTCGGCTCCGTGAAGCGGTGTTGGCCGCGGCCGAGGATGCCAGGGTGATAGTGCTCACCGGTCGGGGCGCCCTGTTCAGCGCGGGCGCGGACCTGTCCGGGGTGCACGCGGAGGAATTTTTGACGGCCCTGCCCGACATGCTGCACACCATCGAATCCGTACCGGTCCCGGTGATCGCGGCGATCAACGGCGGTGCACTCGGCGCGGGCGTGCAGATCGCGCTGGCCTCGGATCTGCGGGTCATGGCACCCGATTCATATATCGCCATTCCGGCTGCCAAGCTCGGCATCAGCGTCGATCGCTGGACCGTGCGGCGGTTGGTCTCGCTGATCGGCGGCGGCCCCGCCCGGACCATGCTGCTCGGCGCGGAACCGGTATCGGCCGCCGACGCCTACTCCTTCGGCTTCGCGAACCGGCTCGGCACCCTGGCCGATGCGCAGGCCTGGGCCAAATCGATCGCCCAACTGGCTCCGCTGTCGCTGCGGCATATGAAGTTGGAGCTCAACGACGACGGCACCCGGGATCCGGAGACCACACAGCAGCGTGCGGCACTGGAGGCGGCGTGGACCAGTCAGGACGCCCAGGAGGGGCGGCTGGCAAGGGCCGAGAAGCGCCCGGCGAAATTCGTGGGGCGATAGATGAATCCGAAGAAGATAGTCGGCATTGCCGCCGGTGCAGTCGGCCTCACGTGGCTGGTGCGCGCGGTGTGGGACATCCCCTCGGCGATCGGCGCCTCCATCAATGCCATTCAGCCATACGCGACCGGTGCGGTGAGCTATCGCAATCGGCAGTTCCACAACTCCGAGCCGAGCACACAGTTCGTCTCCGGTGCCACTCCGTCCCTGCTGTTTTCGGTGCTGACCCGGCGTAATGCCGGTCGTCCTCGTACCGCGGTTCCGCTGGCGACGCCCGACGTGCCGACCGATGCCGCCGACCTCGCGGTCACCTGGTATGGGCACGCATCGGCGCTCATCGAGGTCGACGGGTATCGGATTCTCACCGATCCGGTGTGGAGCGAACGGGTTTCGCCGTCGGCGTTGGTCGGTCCCGCGCGGCTGCATCCGGTGCCGACGCCGCTGTCGGAGCTGCCGCCGGTGGACGCGGTGCTGATCTCGCACGATCACTACGACCATCTGGACAAGGCGACGGTCCGTCAGTTGGTGGTCGGACAGGCCGCGCCCTTCCTGGTGCCGATCGGCATCGGCGCACATCTGCGACACTGGGGTGTGCCCGAACATCGGATCATCGAATTGGATTGGGGCGGTTCGGTTTCCCTCGCCGCGCTGGGGCGCGAGCGCGATGGCACCGATCTGGTGCTCACCTGTACCGAAGCGCGGCACTTCTCCGGGCGCGGCCTGGTGCGCAACACCACACTGTGGGCGTCCTGGTCCATCATCGGCCCGACCCGGCGGGTCTACTTCGGCGGTGATACCGGGTACACCAAGGCTTTCGCGGAGGCCGGTGCCGCACTCGGACCGTTCGATCTGACGCTGTTGCCGATCGGGGCCTACGACGAGGCCTGGCCGGACGTGCATATGAACCCGGAGGAGGCGGTTCGGGCCCATGCCGACCTCGGCGTCGGCGATCCCGGACACGGACTACTGGTGCCCATCCACTGGGCGACCTTCAACCTGGCCTTCCACGGGTGGTCGGAGCCGGTGCGTCGGATGGTCGAGGCGGCGCGTGCGGCCGGTACTGCCGTGGCGGTGCCGATGCCGGGCCAGCGTATCGACCCCAATGACCTGCCGGGCCGGGATTCCTGGTGGGAGGATATTGGGTGAATACCTAGGTTCGTCGACAGGAAGGAATACAGGCATGAGTCTCGTGGACACCCTGAAAGGCCTGGTCGGCAAGGGGAAGGAAGCGGCGGCCGAGAACGCCGACAAAATTTACGGTGCGGTCGACAAGGCCGGCGGGTTCATCGACGAGAAGACCGGCCACAAATATTCCGACAAGATCGGCAAGGTGCAGGAGGCCGCCAAGAAGGTGGTCCCGACAGACCAGTCCGCATCGGAGCCGCCCACGCCGAAGCCGTCCGCATCGGAGCCGCCGGTGGCCGCGGCTGAGGAACCGCCAGTGCCGCCCGCTCCCAAGCCCGCCCCCGAGCCGGGAGAGCCGCAGGCCTGATATGCGGTGGGGGCCGGTTTCTGTCGGTCCCCACCCCTAAACTTCATTTATGGTGACCCGCCGGGAATTCGGTGGCAGCCCGGGCCGGCCGGGCATCGAGGTTGAGTTGAGCAACCTCGACAAGGTGCTGTATCCGGCAACAGGAACCACCAAAGGCGAGGTCATCGCCTACTACTCGGCCATCGCGCCCGCGATGCTTCCACACATCGCCGGACGACCGGTCACCCGGAAGCGCTGGCCCAACGGCGTCGACGAATCATCCTTCTTCGAAAAGAATCTCCCCGAACACGCGCCGTCGTGGCTGGAACGTCACGCCATCGAACATTCCGATCGCACGGTCGTCTATCCCGTCATCGATTCCGAGGCCGGACTTGCCTGGATCGGACAGCAGGCCGCGCTGGAAGTCCATGTGCCGCAATGGCGTTTCGACGGTGACAAGGTCGGCTACGCCACCCGGTTGGTCTTCGACTTGGATCCGGGTCCTGGCGCGGGATTGGCCGAATGCGCGCGGGTCGCGCTCGCAGTGCGCGAGATGGTCGAGGGCATCGGGCTGCACGCCTTTCCGGTTACCAGCGGTAGCAAGGGAATTCACATCTATGTGCCGCTGGAACGGGAGTTGAGTCCGGGCGGTGCGTCCACCGTGGCCAAGCAGGTGGCGACGAATCTGGAGAAGCTGCACCCGGATCTGGTCACCGCGACGATGGCGAAATCGGCGCGCGGCGGGAAGGTCTTCCTGGACTGGAGTCAGAACAATCCCGCCAAGACCACCATCGCGCCGTATTCACTGCGCGGCCGCACCGAACCGAATGCGGCAGCACCGCGCACCTGGGCCGAGTTGGAGAGCCGGAAGAAGTTGCGGCAGTTGCGGTTCGATGAGGTGCTCGCCCGCTGGCGCGATGACGGGGATCTGCTCGCCGAATTGGATCCGCCGAGCTCGAACAGCGATGCGCTGACGAAATACCGATCGATGCGCGACGCCTCGGCGACGCCGGAACCGGTGCCTTCCGAAGAACCTGTGCCGGGGGAGAACAATCGGTTCGTCGTCCAGGAACACCATGCGCGGCGGTTGCATTGGGATGTGCGGCTCGAACGCGACGGTGTGCTGGTGTCGTGGGCCGTGCCGAAGGGGCCGCCGACCTCATCGGATCAGAACCGGCTCGCCGTGCACACCGAGGATCATCCATTGGAGTACTTGACCTTCCACGGTGCCATTCCGAAGGGGCAGTACGGCGCGGGGGAGATGACGATCTGGGATTCCGGTACCTACGAGACCGAGAAGTGGCGCGAGGACGAGGTCATCGTCACCTTCCACGGTAAGCGACTGCGCGGCCGCTACGCGATGATCCGAACCAATGGCACCCAGTGGCTGATGCATCTCATGCGCGACCAGAATCCAGCCGAGGCGGTCGCGGACCGGTTTTCCAGTGGTCCAGTCGGCCCCGAGTCCGCGTTCATCGTGCCGAGACCAGCTGGGCCCGCCCCTTTTCCGCGCGGCCTGCGGCCGATGCTCGCCACGCACGGTGAGGTCGCCGATCTCGATGACGTCGAGTGGTGCTTCGAAACCAAATGGGACGGCTTCCGGCTCATCGCCGAAATAGATTCCGGAACACTGACGCTGCGCAGCCGGGCGGGCAATGTGGTGACCACACGCTATCCGGGCATGGCGGTGCTGGCCGAGGAGCTGTCCGGTCACAATGTGGTGCTCGACGGTGAGGCCGTTGTGTTCGACGATCACGGCGTCGCCAATGTCGGTCTGCTGCAGGCCGATGCGGCGCGCGCGGTCTTCGTCGCCTTCGATGTGTTGTATCTGGACGGCACTTCACTGCTCCGCAAACGGTATTCGGATCGGCGTCGGGTGTTGGAAGCGATCGCAGCCACCGCGCCGTCACTGCGGGTGCCGCGGCGACTGGATGGCACCGGCGCCGAAGCGCTGCGCTACAGCCAGGAGCAGGGGCTGGAGGGTGTGGTCGCCAAGCGCAAGGATTCGGTGTATCTGCCAGGTAAGCGCGGGCATTCGTGGGTCAAACAGCGCAACTGGCGCACTCAGCGGGTGCTGATCGGCGGCTGGCGGCGCAGCGATGCCCGCAACTTCAAATCGCTGCTGGTCGGCATTCCGCATGAGGGCAGGCTGTATTACGTGGGACGGGTCGGCACGGGGTTCAGCGAGCCCGTCATGCGGGATCTGGCCAAAAGGCTGGTCAAATTGGAGCGCAAGTCCACGCCGTTCGACAATGACCTCACCGCCGAGGAGCGCGCGGACGCGGTGTGGGTCACCCCGAAACTGGGTGGAACCGTGCGCTTCATGAACTGGACCGAGACCGGCCGTCTCTGGCATCCGGCCTGGCTCGGCGAGATGTGATGGCGATCGCTGATGGTTTGCCGGTTCATCGGTGAGTTCGCTGGGTATCGTTTGTTCGCGGTTGTGTCGGCTCGAAAACGAGGAGTGCACGGTGGATTTCAAGAACCTGGCGAATAAGGCGCTGGACCTGGCCCAGCAGAATGCGGACAAGGTGGATACCGCCATCGATAAGGTGGGCGATCTCGTCGACAAGCAGACCGACGGCAAGTTCGCCAGCCAGGTCGACGCCGCGCAGGATGCCGCCAAGAAGGCCATCCACAAGGACAACTGAGCCGCCGATGGCGGACCGGGAGTACCGATCCGCCATTCCCGCGGTCAGTTGGGTTCGCGGGCGAGCAGCGCAATGATGGTCGCGCTGTCGGTGACCATCGCGTGCCCCTGGAATTCGAAATCGTCGTAGGCGCGCGCCATCGCCTCCTTATCGCGGCCGCCGACGGCATCGCTGATGATCACCGGCACGAAGCCCAGATCGGTCGAATGGGTGACCGTCGGCGCGATGCCGATCTCCAGCGCGACACCCGTGATCGCATATGCGCCGATGCCGAGATCACGCAGCACCGCGGCCAATGGGGTGCCCTCGAAGGCCGACATGGAGGTCTTGTCGAAGACCACCTCATCGGCCGTGGGCCGCAGCTCCGGAACCAGTTCGAAGGCCGGGGTGTCGCGCTGCAGAATGAATTTCACGTCATCGACACTGTCGACCTGCTGCCAGCTCATCGCCATGCGCAGCGCGAAGGTGCCGCTCAGGCGGCGGGGCAGGAAGAAATGCCGCAGGAAGATGATCGGATAACCGCCGCGCCGTGCCGCTTCGACCACTCGCGCGACCCGCTCGATGATCTCCGGACCGTCCGGTAATTGCGAGAGCACACCGACCTGCATGTCGTAGACGATCACCGCCATGCGGTGCGGCGCACACACATCGGCGAGTTCTTCGGGAATGTCCAGTCCGTTGCCATGCCGCATGGTCAGCTCACTCCTGTTCGGTACCGGTCACGGTCGGGGTTCGCCCCGACGGTGATCCGATTGCGCGATAGCCACTTTCGAAGCGCGCTCCAGGCGTGCTCCGCCCCAACTGTAACCATGTCGGAAATCGGACACCTACGGCGTAGCCGATGCCCGCCGATGACCGTTGCCGGGCCCTCTGATCAGGCAGTACGGTGGTTTTATCAGAGGCCGGGCGAAGTCGGCGCCGACGCGTTCCCGGCGCACTCCGCGTCGCGCCGCGTCGAAAGACTGGAGGCCGCGATGAACATTTTGTCTGCACCATTCGTCGGCGGTAACCGGAGATTCGGTGCGATATCGACCTTTACCGTTCTCGCGGTCGCGGCGTTCGCATGCGTGCCCGTTGCCAGGGCGGTGCCGCCGCCGGATCAGGACCTCTTCTACGTGGCAGCGGTCGATCCGGCTTCGCAGCCCGACGGTGCTGTGCTGCGAACCCGTTCGATCGCTTTATACGGTCTGCCGCTTCCGGTTTCGGCCTGGCAGGTGCAATACCGGACCAACGATACGAATGGCTCGCCGATCGCCGGTATGGCCACCATGCTGGTGCCGAATTGGCCGTGGTTCGGTCCCGGCCAGCGGCCGCTGCTGTCGTATCAGATTGCCGAGGACAGTCTCGATACCCGGTGTGCGCCGTCGTACGCGCTGCGAGGCGGCTGGGATCTCGGCGGCGCCAACACCTATATCGACACACTGTTCATCGCCGAGGCATTGCGCCGCGGCTGGGCGGTGGTGACAAGCGATTACGAGGGGCCGGACTCCAGATTCCTGGACGGCGTCAACGCTGGCCGCGCGGTGCTCGACGGCATCCGGGCCGCTCGGGAGTTCGCACCGGACGGCGTCGGCCCGGCGAGCCCCATTGGGGCGTGGGGCTATTCGGGCGGTGCCTTCGCGACGCTGTGGGCGGCGCAGATACAACCGGAGTACGCGCCCGATATCCAATTCGCCGGAATCACCTCGGGTGGGGTGCCCGCAGATTGGACAGCCATTGCGCAGGGTGTCGATGGTGGCGTGCAAGCGGGACTGGCAATGCTGGTATTGATCGCTATCGTGAAGAACGAGCCGAATTCCGGTGTGGCGGAACTACTCAACGAGCGCGGTCGGGCCGCCCTCATCGAGGACGCCTCCGCCTGTGGTCCGGATCTCCTTTCGAAGTACTTCAACGCGCATGTGGATGAATTCGCGGCGGTGCCGGATGTGTTGTCTCATCCGGTATTACGGGCGGCGACCGACCGGCAGGAGCTCGGCGGCAACGCACCGATCATGCCGATGTACCTGTACCACAGCGCAACTGACGATGTGATCCCAGTCGCCGGTTTCACCGATCTGGTCGGGCGATACTGCGCACAGGGTGCCGATCTCACCTCGGTGCATTCGGCGCTGCCCGGACACAATGCGACCGCGATCGGTGAGGCGGCCGGTGCCATGGGCTTCCTCGCCGATCGTTTCGCGGGTGTCCCGATAGCGCCTGGTTGCCACGGACGATAAACGAAAGATGCGGCGCGCTCAGACGATTCGTTGCGCGCCGCGTCGGGCGATGGAAGTGCGCGGTCTTACTTGACCGGACCGTCCTGCCATTTGGTGGTGCCGGGCGGGGCGGACAGGGTGTTGAGCAGATCGATGCCCGCGATGATCAGTGCCGGACCGCCGACCACGAGTGTGCCGATAATGCCGCCGATACCCGCGCCCGCGAGGACGCTGGCGATGACGGTCGGTCCGCCGACAATGCCGGTGAGCCCGACCAGCGCGCCGATCACCGTGCCGATAAAGCCGCCGATGGCGGTGGCAATGCCGAACTGGGACAGGAAGTTGTCCTGTGCGCGCAGATTCTCCCGTGCCGACGCGACGGGCGTAGCCGCCTGCCGCGCCGTCGTGAAGTCCTTGACCGCGGTCAACTCCAGCACCCGGCCCGCGTCGCGGATCTCGTGCGGCATGGTGAACTCCAGGCCGTCCTGCCGGAACGACAGCGGCAGCGTGACCACGGTATTGCCCGCGATGTCCTTGATATCCACGGTGTTCGCCGACATCTGGAAGGACCCGTCGGTCAGCGTGGTAACGATCTTGTCGCCCACCAGTTTCGCCTCGTATCCGATGTCCGGTACGGGCGCGGCATCCGGCTGTGCGTACGAGGTGCCCGCGCCGACCGCGACAGCGGCGACGATCGGCACGGCTGCCGCAGTGATCTTGCGGAAAATCATTCCGGTGGTCCAATCTTCATCAGTTCTGGTAAGCCGTAGCAACGCTCCGCACACGAAAAATCCTTCCCCCGACGCTGTGCAGAGCCACGATGTGATCTAGAGAACGCACTCCGATGACACGGTACCGCGCACAAAAGGTTTAGAGGAATGCTTTTCGGGGTATTCAATGATGCTCACATGATGAGTCTTGTTATAGCTCTTCGCTATCCGGTCGTCATCCGGGCTGCTGCAAGACGTTGATCGCGCGGGCGATCACCAAGATCACCAGCACCAGCGAGATCGCCGATTGCAGCATCATCGTCGCCTTCGCCCATCGCGACATCGGCATCACATCGGTCGGGCTGAACGCCGTCGCATTGGTGAATGCCAGATACAGATAGTCGGGGAACTGTGGCTCCCAGTCGGGTCCGGCCAGGTCCGGACTCTGCATTTGCACGAACAGGAAGTCCGGCAACGGCTTTCGCGCATGTGCACGAGCCGCGGGTCCGCCGCGATCGAACTCCCAATACCAGAGTCCGAACACCACCACATTGGTCAACCAGACCGCACCGCCCGAGACGAGTAGTTGCACTGGATCGGTGAGAGTTCCATTGAGCAGTTGGAACACCAGTCGACCCGCCGAGACCGCTGTGGCCAGACTCAGCAACCCGGTCAGCAGCAGGCCGCCGCTGCGCAGCCAGCGCTCTTCCCGGTTGAGCCGGAACGGATTCGCCACCACCAACACACCGAGCAAAAGGACTTCGAGCACGGGCAGCACCAGCCAGGCGGGCTGTTGGCGAAGTTCCTTCGGCGCGACCTGCAGCACCACGATCACCACCACGGCGAGTGTCGCGGCCAACCGCGACTCACCCTCCGTCTTGCGTTGCCAGGCAGGTACATCCTCGTCTTGGTCCCGCACAGAGGCCAGTATCGCCGATCAGGTCAGCAGATCCAGGACGACCGCGCCGAGGCAGACCGCGACAACAATGGTCAGCGCGATCGCGTCATTGCGGCCGGGGGCGCTCGGTCGGGCAGTGAGCTGGCCGGTGCCGCCACGCGCGGTAATGGCCTCGCCCAGTTCGGTCGCCCGGCGGCTGGATACCGCCATCGCGGCGGTGAGGATATCGACGAGCGGATTATCGGCGGCACGATTGAGCAGATTGTTCTTCGGGCGCAGTCGGCGCGCCGCCCGCAGCACCCGGATCTCGTCCATCAGTAGTGGCAGCCCGCGCAGTGTCAGCGCGATGACCACAGCCCATTCGTCCACGGGCACGCGGAATCTGCGCAGCGGGGAGCCGAGTTTGGCCAATGCGGGGGCGATATCGGCCATCGGGGTGGTCCAGGCGATCAGGAACGAGGAGGCCAGCAGGATCAGGCCGAAGACGGTGACATTGGTGTAGCGCAGCACGGCTGCACTGCCTACCGGCACATTGAGCAGAGCACCGACGCCGATCGCGGCCCAGAACCACCACGGGAGGCGCGGCAGTGTGCTCAGCGGCAGTCGAGCCACCACCCCGATCACGATTACGAAAACCACCATCAAGCCCAGTACCGGCCAGGACGGTAGGAACATCAGCACCAGGCTGATCAGGAACGCCCCGATGATCTTGGTTCCGGCCCAGAGGCTGTGCACTGGACTGGCAACCGGCACCTCGCGGAACAGCACCGTACTCATCACCGACCTCCGTTCCCGAGTCGCCATGCCGGATCCCCTGGGTGGGTTCCTGGCAGCATCGTGTGGGCATCGGGCTGGTGCGCGGGTGCATTCGCGGTATCGCGGATCGGATCGGTCTCCAGAATGCGTCCGGCCTGGAGGTGGACGGTCCGGTCGCAGACCGCGGCCATATCGTGCACGTCATGGGAGATGACGATCAGGGTCAGCCCGGAGTTACGCAGGCGAGCAAGCAATTCCACGATTTCGGCGCGGCCCTGCGGATCCAGCCCGGCCAGCGGCTCGTCGAGCACGACTACCGGCGCGTGGCTTGCCACAATGGCCGCGAGCACCACGCGTTTGGCTTGGCCCCCGCTGAGTTGTTCGATGGAGCGTGCGGCGAGTGCGCGATCCAGGCCCACCGCGTCGAGTGCGCGGCCGACGGCGCCGGATCCGGCGGCTCGGCCACCCCAGTCCGCGATTTCGTCGCCGACCGTCTGTTTCTGCAGTTGCAGCCGGGAGTGCTGGAACGCCAATTCGACTCGGCCGATCTGTTTCGTGATCGGCTTACCCACCAATTCGCAACGGCCGGAACTGGGTTCGATCAATCCGGCCATGATCCAGGCGAGTGTCGACTTGCCGGATCCATTGCCGCCCACTACGAGTACCGCCTCGCCACGCCGGACGGTCAGGTCGACGCCGTGCAAAGCCGGTGCGGCCCAGGGGGTTCCGTGGTTATAGGTGTGGCGAACGTCGCTCAACCGCAGGACGGTTTCCCCCATCGGGCGGCGTCGTATTTCGCCGACCGGCTGCGGCCAGGCTGGTAGTCGCTCGACGGTCCGGCCATCTGCCAGGTGCACGACCCGGTCGGCGGCGGCGGCATCGGCTTCGTGATGGGTTACCAGTACCACCGCCATGGGATGGCGGTTGGGCAGTTCGGCCAGGAGTGCGACGAGATCGCGGCGGCCGTCCGGATCGATCATCGAGGTGGCCTCGTCGGCGATGAGCAGCGCGGGGCGGCGGCCCAATGCCGCGGCAACCGCCAGCCGCTGCTGCTGACCGCCCGACAGGGTGGCGGTCTCTCGATCACCCATACCGTCCAGGCCTACCTCGCGCAGTAGGCCATCGATATCGACCGCGGCGGCGAGTTCGGTGGACAGACCCCACACCACATCATCGGCTACCAGCACACCGAGCGTTTGACTCTCCGGCCGCTGCAGTACCAGTGCGGTGCCACCCAGGTGGCCGAGGCCTGCCGCGCCCGGGCGGTCCACGCTGCCGGTGGTCGGCGGATATCCTGCGAGCACCCGGGTCAATGTCGATTTGCCGGATCCGTTGTGGCCGACAATGGCCACGAATTCGCCGATCGCGACCGTTAGGTCGATACCGGACAGCGCATCCACCGGCGCGCCCGGATAGCGGAAGCCGACCTCGCGCAGTCGCACCGGCAGCGGCGCGATGGGCCGGTCATCGGGTGGTGCGTCGAGCCGGTCCTGACTCGGTAGCCAGGCCAGCCGGTCGAGTACCGAGCCGAGTACGAACCAGGAGAACACCGCCGTCGCGAGGATGCCCACCAGCACGCCACCGCCGATCAGGACCCACCACCAGCGGATCGCGGCATCCGCGGCATCGGCGACGCCACGCCCGAGCGGTTCCAGGTGGGGCTGTCGCGCCGCCGTCCGCTCCAGCCCTTCCGCGGTGCTGCGAATGGTGTTGAACAGTAGATCCCGGGACCGGGACAGCACGAACAGCGTTCCGACGGCGAAGGCCGCGAAGCCGAGACCGGCGATTACCGATAATCCGAGCACCGCGGGCAAGCCGCCGCGTCGTCTTTTGACGGTGCCGATAATGCCCGCGATGGTGGCCGAACTGAGAATGCCGAATGCCGGCACGATGCCCGCCGCGACGAAGCAGACCAGCACGGCCGAACCGGTCGCGGTGATCAGGGCCCGCAGCCGATAGCGGTGCGCGATCATGGCCAGCGGCACCGCCGCGACCAGCTGCAGCGCCGCGGCGAACGGAATCAGCGCACCGACGGTGACAAGGCCGACGGTGGCACCGCCGAGCACCGCCCCCACCGCCAATTCGATCGGGCGCAGTGGTCCGCGCTCGGTGGGGCGGGCGGGCAGATCACTCACGGGTCAAGTCTGCCAGGATCCGGTGGCAGAGTTCGTGTGGTGTTTCTGTGGAGACTGTGAGTGTCAGGCGACCGGGGTCAGCTCGTAATCGGCGACCTTCAGCTTGCGCACGCGACGGCGATAGGCGAGCTGCGGGCCCGGCCAGTTATTGGTGATCCGGCCCGAAGCGGTGCGATACCAGCTGGAGCAGAAGTTCCACGGTGTGCGCGCGAGACGCTGTTGGACCGCGGTATTGAATCGCGCCTCCGCCTCGGGACGCACCGCGAGCACGTGGCCGGGACGTTCGGCGAGCAGTTGGACGGCCTGGCGGATATACCGGGCCTGCGATTCGATCATGTAGATGATCGAGCCGACACCTAGGTTGGTATTCGGTCCGTAGACCAGGAACAGGTTCGGGAAGTCGGGCACGGTAATGCCGTAGTAGGCGTGCGCGCCGCCCTGCCACGCATCGGCGAGCTTGCGGCCCGCTCGGCCGTAAATATTCATGGGCCAGAGGAATTCGGTGCCCTTGAACCCGGTGCCGTAGATGATCACCTCGACCTCGTGCACCGTGCCATCGGCGGTGCGCACGCCATTCGGCACGATTTCGGTAATGGCGGTGGTCTCGACCTGCACATTCGGCTCGAGCAGCGCCGGGTAGTAGTCGTTGGAGAACAGCCCGCGCTTACAGCCGATCGGATAGTTGGGGGTGAGTTCGGCGCGCAGCCGCGGATCCGGGACCTGCTTTTCCAGATGCTTCGATGCGATCCGCCCGACCAGCCGTGCGATCCAGGGGAATTCGACAAGACCGAGCGCGACGAATTCGGCGATGGCCCACCACCCGAACCGCTCGACGAGCAGGGCCCCGGGCAGTCGGGCGAAGAGTTTGTGCTGGATGGGGGTGTAGTCGGTATCGAATTTGGGCAGCACCCAGGCCGGTGTGCGCTGGAACAGCGTGAGGTGTTCGACCTGCGGCTGGATCTGCGGGATGTACTGGATGGCGCTGGCGCCGGTGCCGATGCAGGCGACGCGCTTACCGGTCAACTCGACGCCGTGATCCCATTCGGCGGAGTGGAAGGCCTGGCCGGTGAAGGTATCGATGCCGGGAATGTTCGGCAGGGCGGGCCGGGACAATTGGCCGACCGCGCAGATGAGCACGTCGGCGGTGCGGGCCGCGCCGTCCTTGGTACGTACGGTCCAGCGGCCGTAGTCGAATTCGGCATCGGTCACCTCGGCGCCGAAAAGGATCGTCTCCAGCAGTTGGTGCCGCTGGGCGACCCCGCGCAGATAGTCGTGGATCGCCACCTGTCCGGAATAGCGCTGCGGCCAGTCGGGCTTGGGCTCATAGGAGAACGAGTACAGCGGCGACGGCACATCGCAGGCCGCGCCGGGATAGGTGTTCTCCCGCCAGACCCCGCCGATGTCGGTGCCGCGCTCCAGGATGGTGATATCGTCGAAACCATTGCGCCGCAATTCGATTGCCATCCCGATGCCGCCGAATCCGGCGCCGATGATGATGACCGAGGGCCGCCTCCCAGCTGTCATGTGTGGCACTCCTCACAGCGCTGTAGATGAGTTCCACTCTAAGACTGCCGGTCGTACGGGTCGGCAGATCGAGATTTTCGGCCATAATGTCCGCTGTGGAGCGGGTACAGGATCCGGGCATCCGCGACTGGAACTTTCCACGCGGCATCGCCAGCGTGGCACTCATGGTCGGCTATGGCGGTGAGCAGGGTGTGCCTGTCGCGCGCATGCTCACCGGAACCGGGCTGACCGAGGCTGTGCTGCACGATCCGGATGCGCAGATCGACGCGCGCACCGAGCTCGCCGTCATCCGCAATCTCGTGCGGGAACTCGCCGAGACACCCGCGCTCGGTGTCGAGATCGGCCGCCGGTATCGGATCACCACCTTCGGCATTTTCGGTTTCGCGTGCGTCAGCAGTCCGACGCTCGGTGAGGCCATCTCGTTCGCGCTGCGCTATCTGGAGCTGAGCTTCACCTTCTGCCTACCGGTCGCGGAATGGGGGCAGGGCGAATTCATCGCCTGGGTGCACGACGAATCGATTCCGGCCGATGTGCGCCAGTTCTTGGTCGAACGCGATGTCACCGCCATGCATCAGGTCATGAGCGATCTGATCGGCAAACAACTGCCGCTCACCAGGGCCGAATTCCGGTTTCCTGAGCCCGGATACATCGATCGGATCATGGAGGTCACCCAGGTGCGACCGCGTTTCGGGCGGCCGCACAATCTGTTCACCATCGATCCGGCAATGCTGGAACAGCCACTGCCACAGGCGAATGAGCACACCTGGGCCATGTGCCTGGCACAATGCCGGGATCTGGTGGACCGACGACGCGCCCGCACGGGTATCGCGGCCGAGGTGCGCGAACTCCTGGTGCCCGGCGGTGCGGACGGATTCGCCGCTCCGCGTGGAATCGACTCCATCGCACGCGATCTCAATATGAGCACCCGCACCTTGCGTCGCCATCTCGATGCCGCCGGTACCAGCTATCGCGCACTGCTGGACGAGGTGCGCCGCGCGCTCGCCGAGGAAATGCTCACCGCCACGCCGCTTTCGGTGAGCGATGTGGCCATCCGACTCGGCTATGCCGAATCCTCCACCTTCATCTACGCCTTCAAACGCTGGACCGGCGCGACACCGGCCGCCTACCGCCGTGAACGCGCCGTGCGGGGCTGATTCGGCGGCACGTTGATCCAGCCGTCCATCGCGATATTGCGGAAATGTGTTGTGATGCGCTTGTTTTCGTCGATGACGTGCATCGCGATGGCCGGATCCGGCGCATAATCCATGACGCGGTGCGGGAGTTCGAGTTCCCACTCCCCGCCGAGTACGGAGGCGGTGCTCGGGGCGATCAGCAGTGGGCGGCCCGCGAAGGTGGTCGCGGCGGCGGAGTGTGCGTGTCCGGTGACCACGCCGACAATGCGTTCGTCAGCGGCGACCACCTCGGCGAATTTCTCGGGTTCGGCCAGCGAGATCTCATCGATGACCGGACTGAACAGATGTGCGGGCGGATGGTGCAGCGCGAGCAGTATGGGCGCGTCGGCAGGTGCGGCGACGAGTACGCCGCGCAACCAGTCGTAGGTTTCCTCGCTGAGTCGGCCGCCGGATTCGCCGGGGACGCTCGAATCCAGCAGGGCCACGGTCAGATCGCCGACCCGGTGCGCGTGGTTGATCGGCGCGGTCGATGCGGGTTCACCGAGCAGAACGGTGCGGAAGGCGGCGCGGTCGTCGTGATTGCCGGGTAGGGCATAGACCGGAATGTCGGCGTCGAGTGCGACGCGCGCTTCGGCGTACTGCTCGGGTTTACCCGAATCGGTGATATCGCCGGTCACCAGAATGGCATCAGGCCTGCGTCGCAGCTCGGCGAGATAGGCCATGACCCGCTCGGCCCGTTCGGCATTGCGGGTGCCGAGATCGAAATGGGTATCGCTGACCTGAGCCACCAGGATCATCGGCGTTCGCTTTCTCTGGGGGATCGCTCCATTGCGTCAGAGGGTGTCGGCATCGTGTGCTGGCACGTCTACAGGCTAGATGACCTGCGAGTTCCGCGTCGTCATGAGGCTGACCACCGGTAGCAGACCGCAGGGTCGGAAGTGGTCGCGCACACACCGGGTCAGCTCGACGGGTCGACGACCGAGGCCCACAGCGTCTGCAGTGACCGCAGGAACGACTTGCGATCGGCGGCGGGCAGCTGGGCCAGCAGTTGGTTCTCCTGCTCCTGGATATCGCGTTGTGCCTGGTCGCGGGTGGTTCGACCGGCCGGGGTGAGCGAGATCAGGCGTGCGCGCCGGTCGGTCGGATCGAGGTCCCGGCGGATGAGGCCGCGCTGCTGGAGTTCGTCGAGTGTGCCGATGATGCGTGTCTTGTCCGCGCGGATTTTCTTGGCCAGCGCGGCCTGGGTGTAGACGGGTTCGTCACCGAGTCCGAGCAGGACCACATAGCCCCACATGGTCAGGCCGTGCCGCTCCAGGACGGGCAGTTCCGCCGCGGCGAGGGCGCGGCCGAGCGGCGCGATCATCGCGGCGAGGTCGGGGCGCTTTTCCGGCATGGGTAGAAAATACCGCTTGGCTTATGATAAGCATAAGCTTACGATAAGCATGCGCGTATTAATTGGGTGTTTCGAAAGGACTCGCAATGACCACCGATTCCGATACCTCCGCCGAACTGCGGACCCTCAAATCACTGGGTACGCAGGTCGATTTGATCGCCCTCAATGCACAGGCCGTGCGCACCAGCATCGAAGTCGTCTCCCATCTGACCGCCGCCGATCTGGCGAAACCCACGCCGTGCGCCGGGTGGACGCTGCACGGATTGCTGGCGCACATGATCACCCAGCACTACGGTTTCGCGGCCGCCTCCCGCGGCGAGGGCGACCTGTCACTGTGGCGGCTGCGTCCGCTGGGTGCGGATCCGGTCGCGGATTACCGTGCCGCCGCCGAACATGTCCTGGCATCCTTCGCCGAGGACGGCGTGCTCGACCGAACTTTTCCACTGCCGGAGTTCACCCGCGCCTTCGAATTCTCCGGAGCCGAGGCGGTCAGCTTCCACTTCATCGACTACGTCGTGCACTCCTGGGACGTCGCCCGAACCCTCGGCCGCACAGTGCATTTCGACAATGACCTGCTCGCGGTCGCACTTTCGGTGGCCGAAGTCGTCCCCGGCGGCTCGGCCCGCCTGGCACCCGGTGCGGCTTTCGGACCGGTCATCAACTGGTCCGGTGACTCCGTGCTCGACGAGATCGTCGCCATCCTCGGACGTTCTCCGAGTTGGCCCGAGTAGTCGTCGCCCGAACCCGATCACCGTGTGCCACGCCCGGGGCAATTGCTACGTGTTTCGCGCTGAGGCGCGCGCGGCGATGAGACGGCGTGCGCGTGTCTTTTCAGACGACGCTCGGGTGATCGGCGCTGGCAAAGATCGCTCGAGCAGCTGCCGCGGCCCCATCGGCTCCGCGGTGCGCGCAGCAACCGCGACGACCGTCCGGACTCCGCGATGCCAGCGTTCGTCGCACACCGCAACCTTCGCCGCGCCGCGCGCGATTTGGGCGTGCGGCGCAGGGATTTTCGGCTATTCAGCGCGCGGCACGAGAGAACCTGAGCAGCCGTTGGACCAGGCTGGGGAGGTTGGCTTCGGTGGCTGCTGAGAGGTAACGGGGTGGCTATGTGACACGAGGGCTTGGTCTGTTGCGTGCGGGCGTAGGGCTATTCGGGTGGAGGGAGCGGGGAATCGGTGGTGTGCAGCAGGTTGTCGGCGTGTTGGAGGAGGGCTTCGGCGTCGGGGGTGGGTTGGAGGGGGCGCCAGAAGTCGGGGGTCGGGGTTGCTTGGAGGGTGAGGGTTGGGGGTGTGCGCCAGCTGGCGGTCAGGGCGAGTTGCCAGGAGTGGAGGTAGGTGCGGTCGTATCGGGCGGATTTGTCGAAGAGCGGGTCGCCGACGATGGGGTGTCCGATCCACGCCAGGTGTACCCGGATCTGGTGGCGGCGGCCGGTGATCGGGCGCACGGCCAGCAAGGTATGGGCGTCGGTGCGCAGCACGGTTGTGAACTGGGTGGTCGACGGGTAGTTCTTGGTGGCCAAGAGATCCGCGTCGTCGACGAACCAGCGGCCCGTCTGCTCGCGAATGGATTCGCGGGGTGCGGCGATCCGCACTCGGTTCTTGCGGCCGACACTGAGCGGGAGTTCGATGATGCCGCGATCTGGCAAGCCGGTCGATTCGACGATCGCCAGATACGACTTCTCGGCCGTCTGCTTATTGAACTGCCTGGTCAGCTGCCCGTGCGCGCCGAGTTCCTTGGCTAGCAGCACGAGCCCGGAGGTCACTTTGTCGATCCGGTGCACCGGATACAGTGTTTCCCCGGAAGCGGCCGCCGCCTCGACGATATCGCTGTCGTGTCGCTCCCCGGTCACCGAAATCCCAGCGGGCTTATTCAACGCCAACACCGCCGCGTCCTCCTCGATAACGCAGCTCTCCCGCAACTCGGCCCACTCGAACTCCACCGGACGAGCTTAGGGTGTGCCCTACCGGTGTTTGCTGTTGCGGCCCTGCGCTGGGGGTGCCCGGGCGGCAGGTTCGTGTGTTACCGGTACTTGCCGTTGCGCCGCAGGGTGTGGGGACGCAGGCGGTTGAATCCGCGGACGCGCACGCTGCGTAGATTGCGGATATCGAACTCCGGATTGCCGTCCAGGGCCGCGGCGGCGTCGTCATCGACGAGAACGGTGCCGGGTCGGGCGACGCCGGTGAGCCGGGAGGCGATATTCACCACCGAGCCGTACAGATCGCCGAAGCGCTGCAGCACCGGCCCGTATGCCACCGCGACCCGCAGCTCCGGCGTGCCGCCGACCATCATCGTGCTCTCCTGGATGGCCAGCGCGATCCGGGCCGCATCGGCCGGATCCTCGGCCGCGAACATGACTTCGTCGCCGACATTTTTGATCACCCAGCCGCCGTTCTCGGTGATCGCGGCGGTGGTGGTGGATTCGAATGCCTCCAACAGCATGGAGAGTTCATCCGGGTGCAGATGCCTGGTGAGCCGGGTGTAGCCGACCATATCGGCGAAGCCGACCGCCAACTCGCGCACCGCCTCACCCGCCGTAGTGCCAGGATCGAGGGACCGGGCCAGGGCCGCGGCGAGGTGGCGGCGCCACGCGTAGGTATTGAGCTGTTCGAGCGTGGAGATGGCCGCCTCGGTGGCTGCGCGCGCGGTTTCGGCCGGGTCGGTGCCGGGCGCGGTCGCGGCCATCCGAGCGCTGATTTCGGCGAGCACCACATCGACCTGCCATTCGGCCAGTCGCGCCATGCCCTGGCCGAGGGTGCGCGCGGTCGCGGCCTGCTGCTTGGAGTCCGCCGAGGCGAGCACATTGAGCGCGCGGAAATTGCGCACCGCGGCGATATCGGCATCGGCGTAGTCGACGGCGGCATCATCGATACCGGCGGGGAAGCCGAGTGCCATCCACAGCCGCTTCGTCAGATCGGTGGTGGTCCCCGATTCTTCGGCGACCTCGGTGCGGTTGTAGCGGCGCGGCCCGTCGAGCAGATACGACTCCACGACCGACTCGACCAGCTCGGATATCTCGGTGGGAACCATGATCGGTACCTTACGGGCCGAGCTCGCGCCCATGGCGGCAACGGAGCAGGTGACAGTCGGCGCCACCGCCGTGGCGGTCCGGGACTGTGATCGGTCACAATCAGCTCAGGTGCAGCCACTGTCCGGTCGACGGCACACCCTGATCGTTCACCGGATACCAGCCAGACGGCGCGAGTGCCGGATTCGACGGCAGTGTGATGGTTACCTAATCCGGTGCGGTGCTGGAAATTCGAGATCGATCGCGGCCGAGTGCGTGCGCGCACCGGGGCGGACGAGACTCACCTTGCGCCGGGCGGCGTCGTTGTCGCGGTAACGGTCGCGCCAGATCCTGGCAGGATCCATCGGCGGCGCAAGTCGGTATTCCGGTGTCACCGCGCGGGATGTGAGCTACGGCTGCTGATGCGGCAGTAGGGATTCCCAGGACCAGGTGAGGGTGCCCGCCGCCAAATCCGCGATAACGGCGTCGAGCCAACGCAATTCGGCCTCGGTGACCGCGCGCTGGTACTCGTCCTCCAGCATGACCACCCTGGGCAGCTGCATCGCGGCGGCCTGCTTCGCGTCCGCGTCCATCTCGGCGACTTTGGCGCGCACCGATTTTGCGCGCCGCTCTAGTTCGGTGCGGGCGCTTTCGGGCCCGAGCAACATCAGGAACGACAGCGCCGCAGGGAATTCCGGATACTCGTTGCGCGATTCACCGATCATCTCGGCGAGCCAATTCGCGCAGGCCGTGCGACCCGCATCGGTGATTTCGTAGATGGTCCGCTCCGGATATTGCTGATCGCGGCCGGTTTCGCGGACCGTGACCAGTCCGGCCTCCTGCAGCCTGCCGATCGTCTTGTAGAGCGCCGCGCGCTGGGTGACATTGACGACCTTGTCCTTGCCCCACTCCTTGATCCGCCGCTGGATCGCATACGGGTGCATTGGTTCCAGATGCAGGATGCCGAGCAACGCCATCGCCAGGGGCGAGCGCTTGAACTGCGTCGATGCCGTCATACCGCTCATTCTAATGGTGTTTCGACAACTAGGTTCATACAAACTAGTTGCGAAGAAACTAGTCTGTATGCCACTATTGGTTCACCAGCGGAAGCCACCCGAAAGGATCGAAAAATGACCGCCAAGACCGCCACCCGCATCCACGTCGACCACGAGACCGCCAAGCGCCTCGGCAACTGGACCGATGCCGATACCTTCGACATCACCGCCCGCTACGGCAGCGTGGTGATCGACCTGCGCTCGCCGCAGATCACCGGCGACGGCGAGATCGTCGTGCACGCCGATCTCGACCACGCCATGGTGAAACTGCTCGTCCCCGACGACGCCGTCATCGACCAGACCGAACTGCACTGGACCGGCCGCGGCCGGGTGAAGGATTTCGCGCGGCCCCAGGACGCCGCGGGTCGCGTCATCCGGCTCATCGGCACCAGCAACCGCAGCGAATTCCGGGTGCACCGTGCGGGTACCGCCGTGCTGTCGGCCATGTTCTCGCGGGAGTTCTTCGAGGATGTGCGCCGGGCGCATCGCGAAGGAACGCATCCGACGGTCGCCGATCCGGCCAATGCGCCGCGTTGATATCGAACTCTCTGTGCCCCAACCGTGTGGTTGGGGCACAGAGCATTTCAGCCGCCGTCGAGCCCAATCGTCAGATACTTCACGAAGAACTCGTTGTTCAGCGCATAACGCGAGCGCCGCAGGCGGATCAGTGCGATGGCGTCATCGACCGCATGCCCCAGATCGAGCAGCGTCTGCGCGACCACCAAACCCGAGCGGTTGTATCCGTATTGGCAGCGCACCATGACGCTGCGGTCGGCGCGAACCGCAGCGGCGGCGATCCTGGCCAAGGCCCGCGCCGCCGCCAGTTGCTCGGCGTGCAGCGCCGCATCCGGAATCGCGAGGTGATGGTGTTCGACATCCGGTCCCGGCCCGTGCCCCTCGGCCTGGTACAGGCTGATCACCACCTCGAATTCGGTCCCGACGATCGCGGGCACCCGCACACCCTCGGTGTTCCCGTAATGATGTCCACCCATCCACAGCTTTGGCACGATCTCGTTCCACGGCGCATCCGCATCCGGTGTCTGCACCCTGGGCGGCCGGTCCATCTGCACCATCGTCGCCTCCCCGCGTCTTCTTCCACGGTACCGCCGTCATATGCCATGGCGACGGCTCGAGATATCGCGCGGATGCGGCCGCTCGCCCGCAGCAATCTGGCCGGAGCCTTGGCAATTTTCGAGTGAACGATGACCTTTAAGTGGTGCGAGTCCGGGTAAGCGCCCGATATGGAACTTCTATTGGTACTCGTCGTGATACCGGTGATCGTCGCCATCGTGGTATTGCGACGTAAACGTGCCGGGAAGCCGACGGACCCGGAAATGATCACCGGCAACGAAGGGCATCGCCATGTCGATGGATCCTGATCCCCACCGCACTCCCGATCTCGAGCCGGGTGGCGGCGTCCGGCCCGGCTCGACCCCGCCCGAGACGGCGCAGACCTCCGGTCTATCCGCGCCCGAACCACGCACCAGCCGACATTTCCCGCCTACCGGAGTCGGGTTCATCGCCATGGCCGCGGCGTTGGCGATTCTGTTCATCGTGGTGGCGGTGTTGCTGGTGATAACCCTGTTCTGAGCAGCCTATGAAGGCGAAGTCAATTCGATGGTGTTTCAGTGTTTGGGCGCGTGCTATCGCCCCCGGTCGGGAAGGGTTTCGGGGTTGG